>CAYVOQ010000001.1:0-1757 GCA_964453595.1 uncultured Methylobacillus sp.
CTCTTGACGCGAAAAGCGGTAAAGAACTTTGGAAATTCCAAGTTGGTTCAGGCGTGATTGGTAACGCATTCTCATACGGCCATAAAGGTAAACAACACGTAGGTGTTTTATCTGGTATCGGCGGTTGGGCTGGTGTTGCTATGAACCTTGGCTTAACAAATGACACAGACGCTTTAGGTGCTGCTGGTGGTTATAAAGAATTAACCAAATACAACGCAGCTCCTGGTGGCGGTGCATTAACAGTATTTAGCTTATAATTCTTTATTGATTTATAAGAACTAATTACACGTTAGTTAGTCATATAAACACCCTACTTCGGTAGGGTGTTTTTTTTTAAGGTTATAATACGAATTCAAAAATTAAAGTTAGGACAAAGGATGAAATTAAAAAAATTATTGAGCGCTGCATTGGTAGCATTAATAGCAACTCCAGTTTTTGCTGATGTTGATGCAGATGTTGGAAAACCAGGACAAGTTCAGCGTGTGCCAAAAGATAATGAATTTAAAGTTTGCGCTGATCAGAATAACCTTCCTTACTCTAACGATAAAGGCGAAGGCTTTGAAAATAAAATAGCCGAAGTGCTCGCGAAAGATCTTGGTAAGGAGTTGTCTTACCAATACTGGTATGACCGCTTTGGTTTCTTAAGAAATACACTGAATGCTTATCGATGCGACTATTTGATCGGCACTAATACAACCTATGATGCCGTTAATACAACAAAGCCTTATTATAGAGCGGGTTATGTTTGGGTTTATAGAAAAGATTCTGGGTATAACATCAAAGACTGGGATTCAGAAGATTTAAAAAAAGGTATTATCGGTATCAATGATAAAAGTCCAGTGGCAGTAGCCTTAAATGATAAAGATCTAATGGGAAATGCAAGACCTTACCGTATCCAAAGAGATTTAAATAATTCTCCTGGTGAAATGATTGATGACTTAGCAGCTAAAAAAATTGATGTTGCAATTGCATGGGGTCCAATCGGTGGTTACTATGCAAAAAAATCAGATGTAGAGATGGTGGTTGTTCCAATCCCTGAATACTCTGGAACCAAACTATCTGGTAAGACTTATTGGAATATCTCAGGTGGTGTTCGTAAAAAAGAGAATGAAAGACGTGATGAGCTTGAAAAAGCTTTATTTAGAAATAAAGATAAAATTAAAGCGATTATGACTGAGTTTGGTATACCTTATCTTGAGCCATCTTTTGAGGATCGTTTAGACGGTTACAAGCGTCATAAACAATAAAAAATATAAGTAATTTTGATTAAAAAAGGGGTGTACTTCACCCCTTTTTTTATAGTAATATAAGTGTTTAGTTTTTAATCTATATTGAAATAAATCATCAAAATAGTACGAAAAATTAAACTATTGAACAATAGTTGAATCTATATATGTGTGAGTTAAAAAATTTATACTTATGTGGATTCTTAAGTTAACAAATTAGGAGAGATTCATGGTTGCAAAGAAAGTATTAGTGTCAACATTACTTGCTGCCTTAGTTGCATTTTCAGGCGTATCAGTAGCGGCACAAAAGTTTGTCAAAACAACTGACAATTCAGAAATTAAATTTCCAGAAAAAGCATTTAAGGGTACTGACGCTGAGAAAAGCTTCATGGAAACCGGTAAAAACCCATACGTAGGCGATGCTGAAGCGATTGCTAAAGGTAAGAAAGTTTATAACATGTATTCATGTACACAATGCCATGGTCCAACAGCAAAAGGTCAAGTAGGTCCTGGTTTAACTGGCCCTAAATA
>CAYVOQ010000001.1:1857-79674 GCA_964453595.1 uncultured Methylobacillus sp.
GCCATGGTCCAACAGCAAAAGGTCAAGTAGGTCCTGGTTTAACTGGCCCTAAATACAACTATGCTAAGGACGCGACAAACAAAGGTATGTTTGAAACAATCTGGGCAGGTACTAATGGTGGTATGGGCGCTAAAGGCTGGGGCTTAATGGCACCAGAAGATGGCATTACAGTGGATGAATTACTAAAAATCCAAGCGTTTATCAGAAGCCAAAATCCAAGCCTAACAGGTAACGAATAAGCTTTATTGCTGAAGTTGCTTTATAATGACGGCTGAGTTTTACTCAGCCGTTTTTTTTGGTATTTTTAAAGTTTTATCTTCTATGAAAATTTATAGTATTTTTTTGTTATGCCTTTTTGTTTTTGCTTGCAATGATAAAGAGTCTGCAAGTGATAACAAATTAACTGAAGTTGAAAAAACCCCGGTCGCAAGCGAACCAGAATCAAGCCTTGATAGCGTAGAAAATAAAAAACAGAATGCGCCTTTGAAGTTTACAAAAACAACTGACAATTCAGAAATTAAATTTCCAGAAAAAGCATTTGCAGGCACAGAAGCAGAAAAAACTTTTATGACAACCGGTAAAAATATTTATGTAGGTGATGCTGAGGCAGTTACAGTTGGTAAGAAAAGATATAATCTTTGGTCATGTACACAATGCCATGGCCCAACAGCAAAAGGTCAAGTAGGCCCTGGCTTAACTGGCCCTAAATATAACTACGCAAAAAATGCAACAAACAAAGGTATGTTTGAAACAATCTGGAATGGAACCAACGGTGGTATGGGTGCAAAAGGATGGGGTCAAATGGCACCGGATGACGGCATTACAGTGGATGAATTATTAAAGATTCAAGCATTTATTAGAAGTAATAATCCAAATATTACAGGGAACGAATAAGGTATGACAAAGCTTCATCAGGTGGTAATTGTAGGTGGTGGTGCAGGTGGTTTAGAGCTCGCTACAAAATTAGGCAATACATTAGGTAAGAAGAAAAAAGCTGAGATCGTCCTGATTGATGCAAAAAAGACGCATGTGTGGAAACCGTTACTTCATGAAATTGCAGCAGGAAGTTTAAACCCAGACAAGGATGAGCTCGAGTATATTGCACAAGCCCATTGGCATCATTTCAAATTCAGATTTGGTCGAGTTGATAATGTAAATGCAAAAAAAAAGACGGTATCAATTGCTCCAACAATAGATACCGATGGCTCTGAGATTATCCCAAGAAGAGAGATTGCTTATGACACATTGGTAATTGCGGTTGGTAGCACAATCAATGATTTTGGGATTCATGGAGCTAAAACCAATTCAATTGCTTTAGATACCCAAGAGCAGGCAGAGCGATTTCATCAAAAGCTACATAATTCAATCTTAAAAGCACAAACTCAAGTTGGAAAAATTAAACCAGGGCAATTGGAAGTTGCAATTGTGGGAGGTGGTGCTACAGGTGTTGAGCTTGCAGCTGAGTTACATAAAGCGACACGTGAAATGACAGCTTATGGTCTAGACAGAATCAATCCAGATCGTGATATTCATATTTCATTGATCGAAGCTAGCCCAAGACTATTGCCCGCATTACCACCCAAGATTAGTGATTCAGTTGAGCTTGAATTAAGACGGCTTAACGTAAAACTTTATCTCGGCGATCGTGTAACCAAGGTAACACCAGACGGAGTTGAAACTGCCAATAAAGAAAAAATTCTCTCATCATTGGTTGTCTGGGCAGCTGGAATTAAGGCTCCAGAATTTTTAAAGCAAATTAAAGATATACAAACTAATAATATCAACCAGATTGTTGTAAATTCAAGTTTGCAAAGTATCTCTAATGAGCATATTTTTGCTTTTGGAGATTGCGCAGCTTGCCCTATTAAGCCGGGTAGTGAAGCTACAGTACCACCGAGAGCTCAGGCCGCACACCAACAGGCATCAATGTTATATAAATTAATAAAACAAAGAATTGTAAAACCTAAAAAACCATATCCTGAATATACTTACAAGGATTACGGCTCCTTAGTTAACTTAGGGCGTTATTCAACAGTTGGAAATTTGATGGGTGCATTGATGGGTGGGAATATGTTTATCGAAGGTCTTGTTGCGCGATTTATGTATTTATCTTTATACCAAATGCATTTGATGGCTCTTCATGGTCCGGTCAGTGTATTTTTTAGATTGTTAGGGAAGTTGATTGTGGGGCGAACAGAAGCGCGCGTTAAATTACATTAGAAATCTGTTTCTTCGTTAGCGTAATAAATTGCTGCAGTGACCATTGTTAAAACCACAAATAGACCAAAGATAAAAACAATGCCGTTGATAGGCAGGTTTTGCTTCACCATATAAGTATAAGCTCCACTAAGAAGAAGTATGCCTAGATTTTCACTAAAGTTTTGTACGGCAATAGAGTGCCCAGCACCAATCAGATGATGGCCCTGATACTGAAGTAAGGCATTCATCGGTACAATTAAAATTCCACTAAAGATTCCTATAAGCAATAAAATCAGGGCAGCTCCTTCCCAGGTTGTAATAAAAATCATTGCACACACAAGAACTCCCATAAAAATGCCGATCGGTAAAATCTTTATGGCATCTTGCATCTTAATATAACGAGCGGCAATAATAGAGCCGATAGCCACACCTAGAGCTACCATTGCCGTTAATTGAGTCGCTTTATCTAAACCAAAAGCCAGGGCAAATGCAGCCCATGCAATTACAACAAGTCTTAAGGTGGCCCCAGCACCCCAAAACAAGGTTGTAATTGATAGTGATAATTGTCCTAATGGATCTTTAGCTAGTTTTAAAAATGCCTTAAAGAAATCTCTAAATAGAAACAGAGGATTTTTCTTAGAGGGTTTATGGTCAATAGGTAATATTGGAATATAGCGATTAAAAATTGCGGCAATTAGATAGAGTCCGGTGATAATAATAATCGCAATAGTAGTTGAATATTCTGCAAAAAATCCGCCCAGGATTGCACCAAGTATAATCGCAGCAACTGTAAGACCTTCAACCCAGCCGTTTGCAGCGACCAGGTATTTTGGCGCTAGGAGTTCAGTTAATATGCCGTACTTAGCAGGAGAATATGCCGCCGCTCCAACGCCAACAATAGCATAGGCATAAAGTGGCTGCATACCAAAAAGCATGGCAAGACTTCCAAAAAATTTTATACCATTAGAAATGAACATCACTTTTCCCTTGGGGAGTGCGTCTGCAAAAGCACCAACAACAGGGGCAAGCAGAATGTATGAAATAACAAAAAATTGGAGTAGCAGTGGTTGATGCCAAGTGGGTGAGTTTAAGTTAGCCAATAATGCAATCGCAGCAAACAAAAGAGCATTATCAGCGAGAGCAGAAAGAAATTGTGCACTTAAAAAAAAGTAAAACCCCTTATTATGGATACTACTAGAGCGTATCTGCTGCATAATCTGCCAATCTAGATCTCTCTCCGCGTTGTAATGTGACATGCCCACTATGCGACCAACCTTTAAAACGATCAACCACATAAGTTAAACCTGAGCTTCCCTCTGTTAAATATGGCGTATCAATCTGAGCAATATTTCCAAGACAAACAACCTTGGTTCCTGGGCCAGCACGAGTAATTAGGGTTTTCATTTGCTTGGGTGTTAAATTCTGAGCTTCATCGATAATTAAGAATTTTTTCAAAAATGTTCTACCCCTCATAAAGTTAAGGGATTTAACTTTGATTCTGGAGCGAATGAGATCTTGAGTTGCTGCCCGCCCCCAGTCACCCGCTTCATCATCGGACTTATTTAACACATCAAGATTATCCTCAAGTGCACCCATCCACGGTGTCATTTTCTCTTCCTCTGTTCCAGGTAAGAAACCTATATCCTCGCCCACGGAAACAGTCACTCGGGTCATGATTATTTCAGCATAAATTTTTTGATCTAATGTTTGTTGTAGGCCTGCGGCGAGGGTTAACAAAGTTTTACCTGTTCCGGCCTGACCCAGCAGGGTTACAAAGTCTATATTCGGGTCCATAAGTAAATTTAGAGCAAAATTCTGTTCTTTGTTTCTCGCCGTAATGCCCCATACATTTAGCTTTGAATTTGAAAAGTCCTGAACTATTTCAAGTGTCGCCTCATTTTTAATAACTTTTTTTACAATTGCGTGGAAAGGTTTATCAAAGTCATAACAAAGAAATTCATTCACGATAAAATCTTTGCACATCGGGCCTGAAAGCTTATAAAACATTTTACCTTCTTCTTGCCAGGACTCCATATTTTTACTATGACTTTCCCAAAAGTTCTCAGGTAATTCTCTTACGCCTGAATGGAGCAGCTCTGCGTCTTCTAAAACTTTATCATTAAAATAATCTTCAGCTGGAATTGATAAAGCTCTTGCTTTGATACGAATGTTAATATCTTTAGAAACAAGAATAACTTCTCTTTTGAAATTTTCAGCCTTAAGGTAATGAACAACTCCTAAGATCTGGTTGTCTGCTTTACTTCCAGCGAGCATAGGAAGGTCATACTCAATTGGTTTTGTTTGCAAGAAAAGTCGGCCTGAATTTTTTGAAAATTTATCGAGTGCGCAACCTTTTTCCAAAGATGTTTCGGTGTCTGCAATAATTTCTTCAATAAAGCGACTTGTTTGCCTTGCATTTCTTGCTACCTCTGAAGTTCCTTTCTTGATGTTATCTAGCTCCTCAAGGGTAACCATTGGAAGGTAAATATCATGCTCTTCAAAACGGTAAAGGCAGGATGGATCATGAAGAAGCACATTAGTGTCCAGTACGAATAATTTAGTATTTAGTTTTGCCATAAGCTATTTATAATGATTTTACGAACTGAAGAACTTCTTCAACATGGCCATCTACCTTTACGCCACGCCACTCCTTAATAACTTCCTGTTTTTTATTTAAAACAAAAGTACTTCTCTCTATACCTCTAACTTGTTTGCCATACATATTTTTCATTTTTATTACATTGAATAGTGAGCAGGCTTTCTCTTCATTGTCTGACAAAAGCTCAAACTTAAAATCATACTTTGCTTTAAATTTTTCATGAGAAGCAATGCTATCTCGAGAAATGCCAAAGATCTCACAATCAAGCTTTTTAAATTGAGAATAATGATCATTGAAGGCAATGCTTTCATTGGTGCATCCAGGTGTTGAGTCTTTTGGATAAAAATAAATAACCAGAAATTTCGAATTACATTTACTGAGTTGAAACTCAGTATTGTTGGTGCCTTCAAGGGTAAAATCTTTCAAAATCATGATAATTATTTTAACTGAATATTAAGTCAAAAGTATGACTATTTAGAGTTATTCAAGTTTAAAAGAGATAGGCACAATAACTGTAAAAATTGATTTCTGAAGATCCTCGGGTGGTTTTGGAAATGGTGATGCTCTGTTAACCATGGCTATTGCCTCCTCATTTAAGATTTTATACCGAGATTCTTTTTGAATTTTTGCACCAACAAGTTCACCATCTGGATTGATTTCAATTTTAAGAAGGACTTCGCCCTGCCATTGTCTCATCTGCGCAAGTTTTGGGTATTTCTTTTCCGCAGCAATTGCCCTAGTTAAGACGTTTGTATAGGTGTCAGTTATTTTTTGAATAGCCTCAGGGTTAATTTTGGGCGACAGAACTTGTTCTTCTTGTATTTTTTGTGGCTCCTGGATAGGCTCTTCATGAGCCTCCACAGGAACTTCTTTTTCTTTAATTGATGGAAGATCTTCCTGTACTTTTTTTGGCTCTATTTTTTTTAATTCTTTTTTAATAACTTCTTTTTTTTCAACTGGCTTGGGGGGGTCAGGTAATTTAACCTGAGGCTCTTCCATGGTAATCTCGATATCAAGAACTTCTGGAATCATTAAAGCATTCATGTCAATTCTTGGTACGATAATCAAGAGACTAACATGCAGCAGGAGAGATAGGATTATCATCTCCATAAAGCTGACGTTAAAATATTTGTTAGTATCTTTCATAATTAGGACTCAACATTATAGTCAAAAAATAAGACAGTTTCGACTAAAAAATCCCTATAAAAGATTGCACTTGAACATACTCACCTTTCTTGATTAATTCACAATCAGCATCAAGTAAGATAAAACAATTTGCATCACTCATTGATTTGAGCATTCCAGAACCTTGCTGCGTTAATGGGGTGACAAAAACGCCTTCCAGTGTTTGTATTAGCTTGCCCCGGATAAATTCAGTTCGCCCTGCTTTCCTCTTAAAGTCAGCATTAAGTTTCGCATTTAAAATTGGCGCTGTTGTAAATTGACCACTTATTAAATAGTTAATGCTCGGTTGTACAAACTGCAAAAAAGTTACTGCGGCAGAGACGGGGTTGCCAGGAAGACCAAAATAAAAACAGGAGTCAATTTTACCAAAAGCCATAGGACGACCTGGCTTAATAGCCATCTTCCAGAATAGTATTTCTCCTATCTTGTCTAAAATCATTTTCATGTAATCTGCTTCTCCTACAGACACCCCCCCTGTCGTTATAACGAGGTCACATTTCTTAGCAATCTGTTTTAATTTTTTCTCCAAGAGCTCAGCTTTATCAGGAAGGTTGCCATAATCGGTTAAATTAATTCCCATATTCTTGATCATGCTAGCAATCAGGTATCGGTTACTGTCGTAAACCTGGCCAGGTTTTATTTTCTTTTCAATCGAAATTACCTCGTCCCCAGTAGTAAAAAAACCAATATTTAAAGAGGTATAAACTTTTATCTTTTTTATTCCGAGTGATGCAAGTAATCCAATATGAGTAGGATTTAATTTTGTATTTTTAGATATTGCGACTTCACCCTTTTTAAGGTCTTCACCAACAAGCCTGATATTGGACAATTTCTTTGGCAAAAAATCAAAACTGATAGAATTGTCAGAATTTTCAATCACCAGCTCTTTGGGGATGACCACATTTGCATCTTTTGGAATCATGCCACCCGTCATAATCTTGAAACATTCAGATGGACCTAATTTTTTTTTAATTGGGTGACCAGCTAAAATCTCACCAGTAATTAATAATTTTGTTTTTTTGTTGATACTTTTATGATTTAAAACGTATCCATCCATCGCTGAATTATTGTAGTTAGGGACATTAATTGGTGAGCGAATATTGTCCGCAATAAAACAATGAAGAGCGTCTGAAATATTTACTATTTTTGTTTTTAATTTTTTTTGCTGCAGAAGCTGTTGCAAAATTTTTTGAGCACTATTAAAGCTTAATGAATTCGGGTCGTATTCTGACAAGCACCCATAGTCAGTTTTTAATTTTTTTAAATTAATTTTCTTCATATCTTTTGATGTCTTCAGGAGTGTTAATGTTTACAAAATCTAGCTCATTATTAAATTGCACTTCAACATAATTTGCATCTTGAAGCCAGTTGGTAAATTTTCTTTGACCAGAAGCTAAAAAGTTGCTGAGATGCTTTTCCATGCTTTTGTGAATTAGAGAAAAAGTAGGATGTATTTTATTGTTACAAGCGGGGGTAACAATTAAACCTTTATCAATATTTTGGAGTAGCTGCGAGACTAAATCTTTATTAATGTAAGGGGAGTCACACGGGCAAAATTGTATCCAGTCATATTGTGCTTGTTTGAATGCGGCACTAACGCCAGCCAGTGGTCCTGGGTAATCAAGCATTTCATCTTTAAAAACAGAATAGCTGGTGTTAAACGTTTCATTTATATTGATGAGCAATTCGTCAACTTGTGGCTGCAGTCTCTTTATAGCATGGTTGATAAGGGGTTGATTCTTAAAATGTACAAATGGTTTTGAAGTGCCCATTCTTGAGGAGCTCCCCCCTGCCAAAATGACTCCGCTTACCTGCATTTTTAACCTCCGGTATGAGACATAAATCTAACAACATTTTCTTTTTTCTTGAGATCAAAAAGATGAGATTTAGGTTTTTTTTGCATAGAATCTAAAATTATTTTTTTAATATTTTCATCAGATTCTGATCGACGTATTGGTGTTAGGAGGTCTATTTTATCTTCATGCCCAAGACAAAGAAATAATTCGCCTTTTGCGCTCAAACGGACTCGATTACAAGTGTCGCAAAAGTTATGACTATGAGGTGATATAAAGCCTATCCTTGTTTTGTAGTTAACCAAGGAGTAGTAATTAGCCGGCCCCCCTGTCTTGTATGTTGACTCAACAATTGAAAAACTTTTCTTGATAGTTTTTATTAATTCATTATTTGATAAATAAGAAGATTGTCGATCAAATCCAATTTCACCAAGGGGCATTTGCTCAATAAAGGAGATATCAAAATTATTATCAATGGAGTATTGAACAAGGTCAAAAACTTCATGATCATTAACTCCCTTCATAATAACTGTATTAATTTTGAGCTTTATTCCGCTCTCTTTCGCTAGCGCGATATTCGAAATGATTTGTTTTAGAGATCCACCCCTTGTAATTTTTTCAAAAGTATCTGCACTGAGACTATCTAGGCTAACATTTATTCTTTTAACGCCCGCAGCCTTGAGAACGGGGATTTTTTTATGAAGCTGTGACCCATTGGTAGTGATAGTTAATTCATCGAGATTTTTATTGCTTCCCAATTCCGTTATTAAGGAATCTATGTTTTTTCTAATAAGAGGTTCTCCACCAGTGAGGCGAATTTTCTTAATACCAAGTTCTATAAAGATATTTGCTAGTCTTGATAATTCCTCTAATGAAAGCATTTCAGATTTTGGAAAAAAGGTAATATCTTCGTGCATGCAATATTGGCATCTAAAATCACATCTGTCAGTCACTGAAACTCTCAGGTAATTAACATGTCTATTAAAATTATCTTTAAGCATAATCTATTTAAAATACTCGAAAATTAAAGGGTTTTTAGTTATTATAGAACGTTTAATATTGCATTTTATGATTTATATTTAAGTAAAAGGTTTATGGAAGAGAAAATACAAAAACATATTGATTTGTTTAAGGAAAAACCAGGGGGTTTGCTCCCCTTAATGCATGCTATTCAAGATGATCTTGGATATATACCAAAAGATTATTATGGCCTCATAGGAAAGTCATTTCATCTTTCAATTGCTGAGGTACATGGCTTTGTATCCTTCTACCATCACTTTAGAACAAACCCGTCTGGTAAACATATCATCCAAGTTTGCAAGGCTGAGTCCTGTCAAGCCATGGGTGTTAATAAATTAATCGATCATATCAAAACTACACTTGAAATTGATTTTCATGAAACCTCAAAGGATAAGATGTATTCTCTGGAGCCAGTTTACTGTCTGGGTAACTGCGCCTGTTCGCCTGCAATCATGATTGATGATGAAGTCTATGGTCGAGTTGATAATGAAAAATTTAACCAAATTATCAAGGGGTTGAAATAAATGATCACTATTTATGTTCCTCAAGACTCAACCGCTTTGTCGCTTGGTGCTGACCAAGTTGCTGAAAATATTTTAACTGAAGCAAAAAAAAGAAAAGTTGAAATCAATTTGAAGCGTAATGGTTCCAGAGGTCTTTTTTGGCTTGAACCGATGGTAGAGGTTGAGGTTAATGATAAGCGAATAGCATACGGCCCTGTTGCTTCTGAAGACGTAGAAGGATTATTTGATGCGGAATTTTACTTAGGTAAAACCCATAAGAAAAGTTTAGGCATCACTGAAGAAATTGCATGGTTAAAAAATCAAGAGAGACTAACATTTAAACGGGTTGGAATTACAGAGCCCTTGTCAGTAGATGATTATGAAAAATATGAAGGTTTTTCAGGATTAAGGAAAGCCATAGCTTTAAAACCCCAGGAAATTGTGAATGTAGTTACAGAATCTGGATTAAGGGGACGAGGTGGAGCAGCATTCCCGACTGGAATTAAATGGCAAACTGTTCTAGATACAAATGCGGATCAGAAATATATCGTTTGTAATGCTGACGAAGGAGATTCGGGAACTTTTTCTGATCGTATGATTATGGAAAATGACCCGTTTGTGTTGATTGAAGGGATGATTATTGCGGGATTAGGCGTGGGCGCTAATCGTGGTTATATCTATCTTAGGTCAGAATATCCTCATGCTTTAAAAATTTTAAATGAAGCGATTCGTGTTCTTGAAGATAAAAATTTTCTTGGGGAGAATATATTAGGATCTGAAAAGTCATTTTATTTAGAAGTTAGAAGAGCTGCCGGCGCTTATATTTGCGGCGAAGAAACTTCTCTTTTAGAAAGTCTAGAGGGAAAAAGAGGCTTAGTCAGATACAAACCACCATTACCCGCTATTGAAGGTTTATTTGGTAAACCAACGGTTGTTAATAATGTGATTTCATTGGCGACTATTCCAATTATTTTTTCAAAAGGTTCAAAATACTACGCTGACTTTGGTGTTGGTAGGTCGAAAGGGACGTTGCCAATACAGTTAGCAGGAAATTTAAAAAACACGGGACTAGTTGAAAAAGCATTCGGAATTACTTTAAAAGAACTTCTTTATGATTTTGGAGGCGGCTCTGCAAGCGGAAAAAGAATAAAAGCAGCTCAGGTTGGAGGTCCATTGGGGGCATTTATTCCCGAAAGCCAATTTGACGTTCCATTAGATTATGAAAAATATGCAGAATTAAATGCGGTTGTTGGTCATGGTGGCGTTGTTGCATTTGATGAAGACATTAATATGGCTGATATGGCTAGATACTCTTTTGAATTTTGTACCATTGAGTCATGTGGTAAATGCACTCCATGCAGGATTGGCTCAACAAGAGGTGTGGAAGTAATAGATAAAATTAAAGCTAAGAAAGATGTTGAAAAAAATACAATATTGTTAAAAAGCTTATGTGACACAATGGTTAATGGCTCTTTATGTGCGATGGGCGGCATGACTCCTTTCCCTGTCATAAGTGCATTAAAATATTTCCCTAATGATTTTGGGGTTGAAACAGAGAACTCAGAGATTTAAAATTTAACTTAATATTATGAGTATATTATGAGCAAAGAAAAAGATTTCGGTACACCACAAAAACACTCTGAGAAGAATGTTACTTTATTGATAGATGGTCAACAAGTTTCAGTGCCTGAAGGCACTTCTATTATGCGTGCTGCTGCACAAATAAATACAAACATCCCAAAACTTTGCGCAACTGACTCTTTAGATCCTTTTGGGTCTTGTCGATTATGTCTTGTTGAAATTGAAGGAAGAAGAGGTTATCCAGCATCATGCACCACTCCTGTTGCAGAGGGCATTAAAGTTTCCACACAGACTTCAAAACTTGCAGAGATTAGAAAAGGTGTAATGGAGTTATATATATCAGATCACCCACTTGACTGCCTCACATGTGCAACAAATGGCGATTGTGAACTCCAAGATATGGCGGGTGCGGTTGGATTAAGGGATGTGCGCTATGGGTATGATGGCGAGAATCACTTAAGTGCAACCAAAGACGAGAGTAACCCCTATTTTACTTTCGATCCGTCAAAATGCATTGTTTGTTCAAGATGTGTTCGAGCCTGCGAGGAAGTCCAGGGGACCTTTGCATTAACCATCGCAAACAGAGGTTTTGAATCTAAAGTATCTCCTGGAGACACTACTTTTTTTGATTCTGAATGTGTCTCCTGTGGGGCATGCGTTCAAGCTTGCCCTACTGCAACTTTGATCGAGAAATCAGTAATTGACCATGGTGTTCCTGATCGCAAAGTTACAACTACTTGCGCATATTGTGGAGTGGGCTGTTCTTTTAATGCCGAAATGAAAGGTGAAGAGCTGGTTAGAATGACACCAGATAAAAATGGCGGTGCAAATCATGGCCATTCTTGCATTAAAGGGCGTTTTGCATGGGGATATGCAACACATAAAGATAGAATAACATCGCCGATGATTAGAAAAAGCATTAATGACCCTTGGCAGCAAGTTTCATGGGAAGAGGCTGTTCAATATGCGGCAAAAGAATTAAAAAGAATACAAAAAAAATACGGCAAAGATTCTGTAGGTGCTATTAATTCATCAAGATGCACAAATGAAGAGACTTATTTGATGCAAAAATTAGTCAGAGCGAGTTTTGGTAATAACAATATTGATACCTGTGCTCGAGTTTGTCATTCACCAACAGGGTATGGTTTAAAACAAACGCTCGGGGAGTCAGCAGGAACACAAAATTTTGACTCCGTAATGAAAGCTGATGTTGTGGTTATTATTGGAGCAAATCCAACAGATGGTCATCCTGTATTTGGTTCTCAGCTAAAAAGAAGATTAAGAGAGGGAGCAAAATTAATTATTATTGATCCAAGAGAAATTGATTTAGTTAAAAATACGCCTCATGTTAAAACAAACTATCATTTAAAACTAAGGCCGGGGACAAATGTTGCAATGATTAATGCGCTATCCCATGTTGTAGTTACTGAAAATTTAACTGATGAACAATTTATTAAACAAAGATGTGAGTTAGATTCATTTGATTCATGGAAAAATTTTGTAGCCCTTGAGAAAAATTCACCTGAGTCGTTAGAGCTCGAGATCGGAGTTCCAGCAAGCCTGATAAGAGAGGCAGCAAGATTATATGCCACAGAAAAAAATGGGGCTATTTATTACGGCCTAGGCGTTACAGAGCACAGCCAAGGATCAACCATGGTTATGGGAATTGCTAATTTAGCTATGGCCACTGGAAATATTGGTAGAGAGGGTGTTGGTGTTAATCCTCTAAGGGGTCAAAATAATGTTCAAGGTTCTTGCGACATGGGATCATTTCCTCATGAATTTCCAGGCTATAGACATGTATCAGATATAGAAACTAGAGAATTATTTGAAAAATCTTGGGGAGTAAGCTTGGATTGTAATCCAGGACTTAGGATTCCTAATATGCTTGATTCTGCTATTGATGGCTCATTCAAAGCATTGTATTGTCAGGGAGAGGATATTGCTCAATCAGATCCTAATACGCAACATGTCACACATGCGCTTGAATCAATGGAATGTGTAATTGTTCAAGATTTATTCTTAAATGAAACCGCAATGTATGCGCATGTTTTTTTCCCCGGCTCTTCTTTCTTAGAAAAAAATGGAACATTTACGAATGCAGAAAGAAGAATTTCTCCTGTTCGGAAGGTAATGTCTCCTAAAAATGGATATGAAGATTGGGAAATTACACAATTATTAATGAATGAGTTAGGGTATAAATCAAACTTTAAAAATGCCTGGGAAATTTTAGATGAAATTGCACAGCTAACCCCAACATTTACAAATGTTTCATTAGAAAAAATTAACGAGATGGGTAGTATTCAATGGCCATGCAATGATGAGCATCCTGACGGAAGTCCAACAATGCATGTAGATGAATTTGTTAGAGGTAAAGGTAAATTTTTTATAACTGAATACATTCCTACAACAGAAAAAGTTAATAAAAAGTACCCATTGATTTTAACTACAGGCAGAATATTATCTCAATATAATGTCGGAGCGCAGACCAGGAGAACTCATAATTCTGAGTGGCACAATGAGGATTTAATAGAGGTTCATCCGCACGATGCCGAAGAAAGAGGAATCGTGGAAAATGACTGGGTTGGTATTTCAAGCCGAGCCGGAGATACGGTATTACGAGCTAAGATTACGGATCGAGTTCAGCCAGGAGTTGTTTATACAACATTCCATCATCCATTTTCTGGTGCAAATGTAATCACAACAGATAATTCAGATTGGGCTACCAATTGTCCAGAATTTAAAGTTACAGCAGTGCAATTAACAAAAGTAAATTCTGTTTCTTCTTGGCAAAATAAATATAAGAAGTTTAGTGAAGAGCAAATCTCATTTGTAACTCAACAAAGCGAAAAAGTTTAAAAAACTTGCGTAAATTAAATCAAGCTATATATGAAGAACGTACCGTTTTCGATTCTCAAGATCAGTTCAAACCCAAGCAAGATTTTTTGATACAAGAAATCCCTATCTCAATTGCATATAACGGTATTTCTCATGTTGTAATGATGGCAAGTCCTGGGGATATTGAAGATATGGCTATCGGTTTTTCTTTAACAGAGGGAATCGTAACAAGCTCCAGAGAAATATATAGTATTGAAAAAAGTAAAACTCAGTTAGGTATTGAGGTCAATATAGAGATTTCATCTGAGTCTTTTGTAAAGTTAAAAGAAGTGAAGAGAAATTTAGCAGGAAAAACAGGATGTGGAATATGCGGAGTAGAAAGCCTTAATTATTTTAGTAGTTTTCTAAATAAAGATTATCCTGTTCGAAATGAATTAACAATTACAGAAAAATTAATTAGCAAGGTATTGACGGAGTTTAAAATAAATCAAGTAAATCAAATTAAAACTGGCTCAACTCATGCGGCAGCTTTTTTTGATCAAGACGCAAAATTAGAACAAATTAGAGAAGATGTTGGACGACATAATGCGCTTGATAAATTGATTGGAGCAATTAATTTAGACCAAAATGGATTTGTTGTTGTTTCAAGCAGGGCGAGTTATGAGATGATTCAAAAAGTACTAGTTACTAGAATACCTATTATAATAGCTATGTCTGCTCCAACTAACCTTGCTATAGAGTTAGCAGAAAAGAATAATTTAACTTTAATTGGCTTTGCAACGAATCAAAGATTTGTTGTTTATTGTGGAAAAGAGAGACTGGTTTAAAAATTATGGAATCAAATCAACTTGTAAAAATGGCTAATCAAATTTCAGGATTTTTTAAAAGTTATCCGGACAGAGATTTAGCAAGAAGTGAAATGTTGACTCATTTTAAAAAATTTTGGGCACCAAAAATGATTAGAGAGCTTAAATCTTTATTATCAAATGATAATTTGATTGGCCTAGATGACGATGTTGTTGAAGTTTTTAAGATGTTAGAAGGTTAATTTTTGCTATAAAGGACAAAGCTTTTTTTGTCATATGGCATTTTTGCGTTCCACAGCATTTTGTAATCTAAATAACCACTCAAGCTTTTTTCTGACTGAAGGTTTACATAAGTTATTAAATATTTACAGTCATTATTATTTTTTAGTCTTATTTTTGTATAGAAATCAATTAACTCAATATGCCCATTAGATAATTCTGTTTGATTAATACAAGATGACTTAATTTCTGCTATGTCATTTATTTGATTAAAAACTTGTCCATAATTTTTTCTATTCTCGATCATTGGAAACCAAAGAAAAGAAATAAGTGTCCATACTGTTAATATACTAATTGACCAGTGTGTAAGGGAGGATCGGTTAGTTATTTTTGAAGTAAATATATTAATGATCCAGAAAAATAAGACCATAAAAGAAATTAAGATGCTAAAAAAGCTTAATTCCAGATTGTAATTGCCTGATAGATAAAAAACTCTCTCGTATAAGCTGTAAGGAATCTTCCAGATCATTACAAACCAACCGAGTAGAAGAAGAAATATCATTGATCCAAAAATTAATATACCAAACCAATTAATCGAATTTGATAAGCCTCTATTCATACGATCAATTGAGCCGCTGGCAATGATTGATAGAAATGGAAGAAATGTTATCAAATGAATTTGATTGTTAGATCCATTAAATGATAAAAAAAATAAATAGCTTATTAAAAAAACTAGAGGTAATTGTAAGCGCCTGAAGCTCAATATATTCTTATAATTTTTTATAAGAACAAAAATTGCTAATGGTAATGCTGGCCATGCAAACCAGGTAAGGTTTATTAAATAATATTGGAGTTTGCTAATATCAAAATTATTTAATGTCTCTAAAGCTTCAAAAAATTTATTGGGATCTTGGTTGTGAATTAATAAACTCCAAATAGCAATTGGTACTCCTGCGGCTAAAATTCCAATTAGTAAAAATATAAAAAATCTATAATTTCTCCAATTTTTACAGGTTAAAAGTAATAAGCAAATAACAAAAAAAATAAATAAACTTGAAAAACCAATCGTTAAGAATAGCGCTGTTAATGCAAGTGCTAGTATGACTGATGATCTAAATGGCCTTCTTACATGTAAGTTAAACGCATAAAATAAAAGAGACATAGTTGCCATTACTGCAATTTCATTATGAAAGCTATGAATATTTAAAACCAGTCCAATAGATGAGATAAATATTAAATTTGATTGCCGGCCATACCCATGACCCCAAAGCTCTCTATTTGATAAGCCAATTGAGAGCATAGTTAAACCAACCCAAAAAATATTTCCTATTCGTGCTGCATTGTGAGTATCTAAAAAATTAAATAAAAGTGTAAAAGCACCACCAAACATTTCATATAGAGGAGGATGTGAGTATAAGACATCTGTAGCGGCTATTGGCGTTAGTATTTGTTTGTTAAAAATAATATCAATTAAAATGCTAAAAGAATGAGTCTCTATTGGTCTCCAGGGCGAATGGTTAATTAGACCAATGATTAAATAGATAATTGATAAAAAAAATAAAGATCTAACTTTTGTTCTTTCCCCAAGATTTTTATTTGGGGTTTGCATATTTTCTTGCCAATCATGATCAATAAAAAATTTCATAACTAGATAATAAACAAAAAAAAAGGCAGCGTCGCTGCCTTTTTTAATTAAATGTATAAATTACATGCCATATTTTTGTTTGAATTTTTCAACCCTACCAGCAGTGTCTACTATTTTTTGTTTGCCTGTATAAAAAGGATGGCATTGAGAGCAAACTTCGATGCTTAAATCTTTAGCAACTACTGAGTTTGTTGTAAATTTGTTACCACAGCTGCAAGTAACATTAATTTCTGGGTAATTTGGGTGCGTATCTTTTTTCATAATCTAAAGTTTTTTAAAAAAATAATCCATAATTATCTAAAATTTCTTGCTAAAAAGCAAATAATAAATTAGCCTCGTCTCATGCTATCAAAAAAGTTTTCATTATTTTTAGTTGATTTTAGTTTGTCTAACAAAAATTCCATTGCTTCGATATCATCCATAGGATAGAGAAGTTTTCTAAGAACCCAAATTTTTTGAAGCACTTCTTGAGGTATGAGCAGTTCTTCTCTTCTGGTACCAGACTTATTAACATTGATTGCAGGATAAAGTCTTTTTTCAGTCATTCGGCGATCTAGATGTATTTCCATATTACCTGTGCCTTTAAATTCTTCGTAAATTACATCATCCATTTTTGATCCAGTATCTATTAGTGCAGTTGCAAGAATTGTTAAAGAACCACTTTCTTCTGTATTTCGAGCGGCTCCAAAGAACCTTTTAGGCTTTTGTAATGCATTTGCATCAACACCGCCAGTTAGCACCTTGCCAGATGAAGGAATTACAGTATTGTAAGCCCTTGCGAGTCTGGTAATTGAATCGAGCAGGATAACTACATCTTTTTTATGCTCTACCATTCTTTTTGCTTTTTCGATTACCATTTCTGCAACTTGCACATGTCTTGAAGCTGGTTCATCAAAGGTTGAAGCTACCACTTCACCTTTAACTGACCGTGCCATTTCTGTAACTTCTTCTGGTCGTTCGTCGATTAGAAGAACTATCAATTCAACATCAGGATGATTTGCTGTTATCGCATGTGCAATATTTTGCATCATTACAGTTTTACCGCTTTTTGGACTTGCAACTATCAATCCCCTCTGGCCTTTCCCAATCGGAGAAATCATATCTATAACACGACCAGTGATATTTTCTTCAGACGCAATATCTCTTTCAAGATTTAAAGGTTTTGTTGGAAATAGCGGGGTTAAGTTTTCAAATAATATTTTATTTTTTGTATTTTCAGGAGCCTCATTATTTACTTTTTCAACTTTAACTAAAGCAAAATATCTTTCACTATCTTTTGGTGTTCTGATTTCGCCAGAGACAGAATCACCAGTATGTAAATTAAAGCGTCGAATTTGTGATGGTGAAACATAAATATCGTCAGGACCTGCCAAATAAGAAGTGTCAGGTGATCTAAGAAATCCAAAGCCATCAGGTAAAACCTCCAAAGTACCATCACCAGTGAGCGTGTCTCCATTTTTTGCTTTGTTTTTTAAAATTGCAAAGATAAGGTCTTGTTTTCTCATTCTTCCCGCATTTTCAACATTACTTTCTGCGGCAAGATTAACTAATTCAGTTACAGGGAGGTGTTTAAGTTCTGATATATGCATTTTTAAATTGTCGAATCAATAAAGGCTGATAATTGTGATTTTGATAAAGCTCCAACTTTTGTGGCTTCTATATTTCCATTAATAAAGATCATCAATGTTGGAATTCCTCTAACGCCAAATTTAGCAGGGGTGGCAGGGTTATCGTCTATGTTTATTTTTGCAATCGTTAGCTTTCCAGCATAGTCAGTTGATATCTCCTCTAAGATAGGCGCGATCATTTTGCATGGGCCACACCATTCTGCCCAATAATCAAGTAAAACTGGCAATGGAGAGTTTAAAACTTCGTTTTCGAATGTTTCGTCAGATATATTAATAATATTGCTCATATGTGTATTTTGTAGATATAAAAAAGAAGTTAATTTTGTTAGATAAAAGATTTAATTCAGGAATATAAGGACAATTATAGTGAAACTATAAATAAAATCAATTATTTTTTAGAGAGTCATCAATTTCAAAGAATGATTTAACAGCAATAATTCCTTTTGCTCTTTTTGATATTTTTTCAGCCTCAGCTGCTTCGTTTGAATTCAGAAGCCCAAATAAGTATACAGTTTGCCTTTCCGTAATAACTTTTACATGTAATGCCGATAAATTTGATTTTTTTTCATCTTTAACTAAAAGCGCTTTTACGTTTGTAGTTATTGCTACATCTTTAGCTCTTGATTTGATTGTGCTATTTTTCCCAACCAATAATTCATTAGTAATGCTTTTTATTTCTTTAATTGTTGAAATTTTTTCTTCTATTTTAGCTTTCAGTTCTTCAGTTGCAGCCTCACCCAAAATATAGACGTGTCTGTTGTAGCTTAGGATATTAGTGTGCTTCTCCCCTTCCAACTGATTAACTTCATAAAGCGCCTTAAGCTCTATACTTTCATCTTCTAATTGAACGCCTGCAGTTCTTCTGTCAGCAATTGAAGTCGGAATGCCAATTACACCCGTTGGGGCACAGCCAGCAATAAAAAATATCGTTAAAAAAATAGAAATTAATCTCAAGTTCATAAGTTATAGTATACATTTGATCTTTAAGTTTTGGGTGATAAAAAATATCATGGTTGGAATTTTATACATAGTAAGTACGCCAATTGGAAATTTAAAGGATATAACTTTCAGAGCAGTTGAAACTTTAAAATTAGTGGATTTAATAGCTTGTGAAGACACCCGTCATACAAAAAAATTATTGCGTCACTTCCAAATAGAAAAACAAACAGAATCGATCCACCAACACAATGAGTCTGTGAAGTCGAATAAAATTATAGAGTTTATAAAAAATGGAAGCAATGTTGCTTATCTAAGTGATGCCGGAACTCCAGGCATCAGTGACCCCGGATCTGTCCTTGTTTCACTCTGTTATAAAAATAAAATTCAGGTTATTCCAATTCCAGGAGCTTCAGCTGTAACTTCATCGTTATCAGTTTCAGGGTTTAATGAAAGTTCTTTTGCTTTTTTTTCTTTTTTGCCGCCTAAGAAAAAACAGTTGCATACAAAATTAACTGAAATAAAAAATAAAAATATTATGGCGGTGATTTTTGAATCACCAAAAAGAGTTTTAGATTTGCTTTATGCAATAGGCGATGTATTTGGGCAAGATCATCAGGTTTTTATTGCTAGAGAGTTAACAAAAATATACGAGACTTTATATTTTAAGGATATTCAAAATCATATTAAATATTTTCAAGAATATCATGGAGAGCTGAAGGGTGAGTTCGTTGTTATAATAGAACGAGTTACTAACGTTAATCATGAGGTTTCACCTGAAGCTAATAAGCTTCTTGAGGAGCTGATATTGCACCTTCCGCTCGGTAAAGCAGTTAAAATCGTAGCTAAGTTTTTTAATTGCAATAAGGATGAATTATATAAAATGGGATTAAGCTTAAAAAATGATTAAAGAAATCGAAATTCTTAGACCTAGTGATATGCATGTTCACTTCAGGGATGGAGATCAGTTATCTTTTACTGTTAATGAAAGTAGTAAAAACTTTAATTACGTCATTGCAATGCCCAATCTATCACCCCCTATTTTATCGTTTAAAGAAGCTATTAGTTACTATGAGAGGATAGTTTCAGTAAATAAATTTTCAGATTTTTCTCCTTTGGTAACTATTTTCTTAAGTTTAAATCTAACAAAAGAAGATATTGAGGAGTCATCAAAAGACCCAAGAATTGCAGGTGTAAAGCTTTATCCAAATGGGGTTACAACGAATTCAAGATCAAATATTAACGGGTTACAAGAAGTCTATCAAGTCTTGGAGATGCTCGAAAAATTTGATTTACCTCTTCTAGTTCATGGAGAGTCTACAAAAAAAAATCTTGATATATTTGATAGAGAAAAATACTTTATCGACGATCTAGAGGCGGTTGTAAGAAAATTTCCTAACTTAAGAATTGTGTTTGAACATATTTCTACAAAAGAAGCAGTTTCATTTGTAAAAGAAAGTTCTAATAAAATTGCAGCAACCATCACGCCTCAACACATGATACTAAATCGTAATGATCTTTTATCAGGTGGCATCAAGCCTCATAATTATTGTTTGCCGATTCTGAAGAGAGAGGAGCATCGTGCGGCTATATGTGAAGCTGCTGTATCCGGAAGTGAAAAATTTTTTCTAGGCACTGATAGCGCGCCCCATTTTAAGAAAGATAAAGAGAGCAGCTGCGGTTGCGCAGGAGTTTTTTCTGCACACGCAGCATTAGAACTATACGTAGCCAAGTTCGAAGAACTTGGCAAATTAGAAAACTTGGAAAAATTTACTTCACTAAATAGCTGCAAATTTTATAATTTGGAAAAGCCAAAAAGTACATTAGTTCTAGAAAAAAAGGAATATTTAATTCCAGGCTCATTTGAAGTGGGGGGGCAAACGTTAATTCCTTTCTTGTCTGGTGAAAAAATAGATTGGCAAATAAAAAATAAATCCTTATAATTATCAATAAGTTAGCTGGACAATTGCTATATATATTATAGAGGAAAGTCCGGGCTCCGCAGAGCAGGGTGATGGCTAACAGCCATCCATTGTGAAATGAGGAATAGGGCCACAGAGACGAGCGTATTAAGTTACGGTGAAACGCGGTAACCTCCACCTGGAGCAAGGCTAAATAGGGTAATAACAGTGCTGCTCGTACTATTACCGGGTAAGCCGCATGATTTTGCAAGTAATTGCAAAACCAGATGAATAATTGTCTATAACAGAACCCGGCTTATAGGCTAACTTATTGAGTTAATTAAAAAAAGTGCTTGCATAGCACTTTTTTTTTGCCTATAGTGTCATAAAAAGGGGAAAAGTGGTAACAAGTGGGAAAAAACTTGTAGCCACTAAAAAAAATATGACATACAGAGGTACACATTTAGCAAATTTAGATGAAAAAAATAGGCTTTCTGTGCCAAAAAAAATAAGAGATAAGCTTTCTCCAAAAACATCATTAATCTTAACCGCCCACCCTGACAAATGTCTTTTGTTGTACAAAACAAAAGATTGGTTTCCTGTTGAAAAAAGAATCATGACTCTTTCCAGCTTTAACAAAAAAAGCAATGTATTGCAAAGGCTATTGGTTGGATATGCTGATGAGGTTCAAATGGATAACGCTGGAAGGGTTTTAATTTCGCAAACATTAAAACATTTTTCACAAATAAAACATGAATGCATATTTGTTGGTCAAGGTAGCCATTACGAGATTTGGGATAAAGACTCATGGGATAAATTTATTCTGGGAGGTTTAAAACAAAATTTAGATTTGAATGATCCCGAGCTAGAAGGATTTAATTTATGAACAAATTTTTTCATTTGCCAGTAATGCCGGAAGAATTCAAAAAATATTGCATTCCAAGAAGTGATGGAAATTATTTAGATTGCACATATGGTAGAGGGGGTCATGTTGATATTTTATTAAAGAACGTTAGCAAGGAAGCTAAAGTTTTTATAGTTGATCAGGATTTGAGTGCTATAGATCATGCCAAGAGCCTAAAAGATAAGAGATTGCATTTGAATCATAATTCTTATTTTGAATTTATTAAAAACTTTAAAAAAAAAACTTTTTTTCAGGAATATTTATGGACCTTGGAGTCTCCTCTCCTCAGCTAGATGATGCAGAGAGGGGGTTTAGCTTCCAAAAGGATGGGCCTTTGGATATGAGAATGAATCAAATGCAAGACTTGGACGCAAAATTCATAATAAACAACTATTCTGAGGAAAATTTGGTAAAAATTTTTAAAGAATACGGGGAAGAAAGATTTGCAAAAAAAATAGTAAAGTTAATTTTTAAACATAAAGAATTTAAAGAAATTGAAACCACGAGAGAATTAGCTGATATTGCAAAACAAGCAATTCCTGCTAAGTTTCATAAAAAAAATCCAGCAACAAAAATTTTTCAAGCTATTCGAATTGAAGTGAATAATGAGCTTAAACAGCTTGAAGAATCTTTACCATTATTATTTGATTCATTAGAAGTCGGCGGGAGGTTAAGTGTTTTGACTTTTCACTCTTTAGAGGATCGAATAGTAAAAAATTTTTTTAAAAAAGTATGCACATCTTCTGGCGCAAAGATTCCAAAAAATATTCCAATAAAAGAAAATGAAATAAAAAAAAATATTTATGCAAAAAATATTTTATCTGAGTCAGCAAAAGTCGATGAAATAGAAAAAAATTCAAGATCAAGAAGCGCTAGGCTGAGGGTGGTTGAAAAAATAAATGAAACTTAATTTTTTACTCTTTCTGATCCTTATTATTTTTTCTTTATTAAAAGTAAATTCAGAATATAACTATAGAAAAAGTTTTAATAAATTAGATGATGAAAAAAAAGCAGAAGTGGAGCTTAGGGAAGAAAAAAACAAATTAGATCTTGAACTGTCCGATCAGTCAGGAGAGACTCGAATAGAAGACTTTGCTAAAAATAAATTAAATATGATCGAACCAGAATCGAAAAAAATAAAATTAATTAATAACGAATGAAACAATTTAATCATCAAAGCGATATTTTTGAACTTTCTGCTATAAGAAGAAGAATATTATTGTCGGTTTTTGTATTAACCTTTATAGGATTATTCTTTAAGGCAGTTTATTTGCTTCACGCTGAAAAAGAAAATCTTCAAAAAAGAGGAAATAATTTAAGCGTTCGCAATGAGGTTTTGCAATCATATCGTGGAAAAATTTACGATAGAAATAATGAGCTTCTTGCAGTCAGCATTCTTTCATTCGATCTTGGTATTAATAAATATAGGGATATCAATAAGGAGTCTGAAAAATATGAACAGTTAGCAAGAATTTTGAATATTCCCAAAAAAGAGATCAGCAGAATAGAAAATAACAATCAAAATAAGTTTTTTTACTTAAAGAGAACAATCTCCGCTGAGCAGGCAAAGGAAATAAGTAATTTAAAAATAACCGGTATTGTTTTGGAGAAAAATTATAAAAGATTTTATCCTGGAAGGGAAAGTGCTGCTCATATTATTGGGAGAATGAATATTGACGGCAAGGGAAGCGAAGGGCTCGAAAAGCAATTTGATAATTTGTTATCTGGGGAGCAAGGTTACAAAAAAGTTTTAGTCGATGGTAAAAAAAGAATTGTTGATGATTTAAAAGATATCAAGCTTGCTAAAGATGGAAGTGATATAAAAATAACAATTGATAGAAGGCTTCAGCATCAGACATATCAAGCTCTTATGAGCCAAGTAGAGAAGCATGATGCCGATTCCGGCTCCGCAGTTTTGATTGATGCTAAAAGTGGGGAAATATTAGCTATGTCAAATTACCCATCATATAACCCAAATGCAAGCGTTAAAAATTTTGAATTCATGAAAAATAGAGTGTTAGTAGATGTTTTTGAGCCTGGATCCACAATGAAACCTTTTGCTATTAGTGCTGCTCTTGAATTAAAAAAACTTGATCATAATGAAATAATTCCAACCCCCGGCGGATTTATTGAGGTGAGTGGTAAAAAAATAAGAGATGATCATCCGCATGATTCATATTCAGTTAGAGAAGTAATAAAGTATTCTTCAAATGTTGGTGCATCTAAAATTGGGTATAGGGTAGAACCAGAAAAGTTATGGTCATTTTATGACAAATTAGGGTTCGGAAAAAAAGTAAACGTAAATCTTCCCGGTGAAACATCTGGCTTCCTCAGGGCATACAACAGGTGGATGGAATCTGATCACTATAGGATAAATTATGGATATTCAATAAATGTAAATGTTCTCCAGCTTGCTCAAGCTTATACAGTATTTGCAAATAGTGGCAGTATTATTAAGCCAAAATTGATAATAGATAACAACACCGCTACCAAGTCCGAAAAAGTCTTTTCAGATAAAACAGCAAATTTAATTCTTGGAGATCTTGTATCAGTTGTGCACGAAAAAGGGGGAACGGGTAACGTTATTAAAATACCTGGATATGTAATTGCTGGTAAAACCGGGACAGCCCATAAATATGTAAATGGTAGTTATGATCGAGGCTACTACTCTTCCTTTGTAGGCTTGGCTCCTGCAAAAGATCCAAAATTTATTATGGCTGTAGTAATTGATAACCCAAAAGCAATAAGCCATTACGGAGGCGCTGTTGCTGGCCCTGTTTTTAAAACAGTTATAAAAGATGCATTGAAATTGTACGACATACCTAATGATGAGAATTTAACCATGTTCGGGGTGAAAGAAGAAGAACAGGCTGTGACTTCAAGTGAACAAAGTATTTAAACAAATTCTACAAAAGCTTGGAAATTCTAATAAGATTTGTAATAACAGTAATCAGGTAAATTCTGGTGATTTTTTCTTTGCATACCCAGGAGAAAAGACAGATGGAAGATTATTTATAGAAGATGCTTTAATTAGGGGGGCAAAAATAATCATATATGAATCTAGCGGTCAAAAAAAAATCCCTATTCAGAAAAAAAACAAAAAATTATTTCCAATAAAAAATCTTAAAATACAAATTCCAGAAATAGTTAACTATTGCTATAAGCCAAAAGTAGAAAATCTAAATTTAATTGGTGTAACGGGAACAAACGGAAAAAGTTCATGTGCTTATTGGCTTACATACCTAATGAACAAACTGGAAGAAAAGTCTGAAATGATTGGAACACTACCATTCTTTAATAAAGATTATAGAAAATTTCAATCGAATTTAACCACACCGGATAATTTTAAATTAAATTTTCTATTAGCAATGTTTAAAAAAAATAAAATAAAAAATATAAACATGGAAGTTTCATCTCATGCAGTAGATCAGAAAAGAATATTTGGATTAAATTTTAAATTTGGTATCTTTACAAACTTAACCAGAGACCATCTTGATTATCACAAAACTATGGCTAATTACTTTAAAGCCAAGAAAAGTTTTTTTATAGAAAATGTTAACATTTCTATCATTAATATCGATGACCGATATGGCAGGCTTTTATTTAAAGAGTTAAAAGATAAAAATAAAAATCCCATAAGCTATGGAAAAAGTCAAAAAGCAGAATTTCGAATTGTTAAAAAAAATCAAGATTTAGAAAATAAAAATTATACAGAGTTTACTATTGTTAATAAAAATCAAACATTTAATTTTAAGACTAAAGTTTTAGGAGACTTCAATATCTTAAATTTAACTGCGGTAATAGCTGCTTTAAATTTAAAAGGTTATTCGATGGATAAAATCTCAAGTCTAGTAAGCAAACTAAAAACTCCACCAGGAAGATTAGAAGAAATAATAATTAAAAATAAAAGAGTGTATATAGACTACGCACACACTCCAGACGCCCTTAAGAATGTGTTAAAAGTTTTAAAAGATCATTATAAAAAAAAAATAACGCTCATATTTGGATGCGGTGGAAATAGGGATGTTGGGAAAAGGAAGTATATGGCGGCAGCTGCACAAAAAATTGCATCAGAGGTTTATATTACATCTGATAACCCAAGAGACGAGGACCCTAAAAAAATAATTAATGAAATTGCAAAATATATAAGTGTCAGAAAGTTTAAAATTATTGATAGAAAGTTGGCAATTCAACAAGCTCTTAAAGAAAGCAAAAATGACATTTTTCTGATTGCTGGAAAAGGTCATGAAAACTATCAAATTATAAAAGGAACTAGATTTAAATTATCAGATAAAAGCATAGTGAATAATTTTAAAAGAAATTATGAAAATTAATTTAGAAGAAATACCAAACACTTTAGAAAAAATTAATATCGAATATGAATTCTGGTTTGATTCCAAAGACATTTACATAGACACAAGGAATCCAATAAAGAATGGAGTTTTTATTGCTTTGTCAGGAAAAACATATGATGCTCATGAATTTGTGAAACAAATTGAAAAAAACGAGCCCGATTTAATTTTTACCGAAAAAAAAATTAATACAAAATTGCCTCAAATTGTTGTTTATTCAACAAGAGAGCTCTTGAAAGAAATTGCAAATAATATAAGAAGCAAATCGAAAGCAACTTTTGTTGGGATAACAGGAAGTAACGGCAAAACCACAACAAAGGAGCTAATAATTCAGTTATTAAGACCGTTTAATAATAATGATGAAGTTGTTGGGACAATCGGAAATTTTAACAATGAAATAGGCTTGCCACTATCAATGTTTCAAATTACTGATGCTACTAGGTATGCAGTTTTTGAAGTAGGTACAAACCATCCTGGAGAAATAGCAGGATTAGCTAAAATCCTAAGGCCAAATATAGCGCTCATAACAAATATTGGGGATGCTCATATAGGCAATTTTGGTTCAACAGAAAACATTGCGGTTGAAAAAAAAGACCTATTTAAGTATCTAACTTCAGAAGATACTGTTCTATTGAGTGCTGACAATAAATATACGGTTGATATTCAAGAAAGAAATTGTAAAAAATTTGTAATTTCATCGAGTCAGCCAAGAGCAGATATTTATTGGAATGCTGAAGGTACAAATGTAAGTTTCAATTATCAAGGTGATTGGATAAAATTTACAAATCCATTAATCGGTAAACATAACAATTCTAATCTTATATTTGCACTAGGAGTAGTACTATTATTAGGTAAAAAAATCGAAAAGATTCAGGAGAGTTTGAGTGCAATGAAAAGCCCAAAAGGAAGAATGGAGAAAATAAAAGGAATCCATGGCTCGATTGTTATTGACGATACTTATAACTCCAATCCAACATCATTACTTGCTGCTATAGATTTTTTAGAACAGCATAACGGAAATAAAATATTAGTTATTGGGGATATAGCTGAAATGGGTGTTGATGAAGAAATTATTCATCAAGAGCTGGGGAAAAAAATAAATGAAAGAAAAATCGATTTAATTCTAGGAGTTGGTCGATTAACAAAATTAGTGCTTAATGAAATAAAAGAAGTGAAGACTAGGCATTTTGAGGAAAAAGAAGAATTGTATAAATTTATAGAAAAGTCTGTTGTTGAGGATACAATGATATTGGTAAAAGGTTCAAGAAGCGCAAAAATGGACTTGTTAATAGACCGATTGAGAGTTTCGTCATGATTTTGGAATTAATAAAATTACTTGATGTAAAAATAAATTTTTTAAACGTCTTAAACTATATTTCGTTTCGATCAGTTCTGGCCGCAGGAACCTCATTATTAATTTCATTTTTATTGGGCCCATGGTTTATTAAGAAATTAGGAGATCTCAGTTTATCTCAATATATCAGATTGGACGGCCCTGAAGCCCATCTTGAAAAAAAAGGGACCCCGACTATGGGAGGTACTTTAATTATCATTTCAATCTTATTTTCGGTTTTGCTATGGGGAGATTTAAGCAATAGATTTATCTTAACTCTTATATTTGTATTAGTCGCTTTTGGTTTAATTGGTTTTATTGATGATCTAAAAAAAATTAGGTTTAAAAATTCTGACGGGTTATCTGCAAAGTGGAAATATATACTTCAGTCAATTGCATCTATTGCGACAACAGCTATGATTTTTATAACCCTTCGTGATCAGGGTAACTCCTTTTCTTTATTAATTCCATACCTAAAATCAACTTATTTGCAGATCGGTGTTATTGGTTTCTTTATATTGTCATATTTAGTAATTACTGGTTCTAGTAATGCAGTAAATTTAACTGATGGGTTAGATGGATTAGCAATCATGCCTACTGTTATGATTACTTCTGCATTAGCAATATTTGCTTATGTTTCAGGCAATCAAATATATGCTAATTATTTAAACTTGCCTTACATTGCTGGAGCTGGTGAAGTTGCAATTTTTTGTGCAGCCATTGCAGGTTCTGGCCTTGGCTTCCTATGGTTTAATGCCTATCCAGCTGAGGTATTTATGGGTGATATAGGTTCTTTGGCGCTTGGTGCCGTAATGGGAACAATAGCAGTTATTGTTAGACAAGAAATAGTTTTATTTATTATGGCTGGATTATTTGTAGCTGAAACTATATCGGTGGCAATCCAAGTATCCTATTTTAGATTAACAAAAAAAAGAGACGGTATAGGTAAAAGAATATTTTTAATGGCACCATTACATCATCATTATGAGAAAAAAGGCTGGAAAGAGACACAAGTTGTAGTGAGATTTTGGATCGTAACAATGATTCTTATTCTTGTTGGTATAGCAAGCTTGAAGATAAGATAGATGTCGTCACATGAAAAAATTATTATTATGGGTTTCGGAAAAACCGGGAAATCATTAGTTAATTTTTTCTTAAAAAAAAAACAATATATTAGCCTTTACGAAGAGCACGAGCTAAGTCCTCAAGATAATCAATTTCTAATTGATAACAAAATAAAGTTAATAAACAATCAAGCCGATCCATCTATAAAAGAAAATTATTCTAAATGTTTTGTTAGTCCAGGCTTTGACCTCAGAAAAGAAGTATTTAATAGTATTGATAAAAAAATTATATCTAATGATATTTCGCTAATTAATGAAGTTGTAAACCAAGATGTTATTAAGATCGCTATAACAGGTACCAATGGAAAAACAACAGTATGCTCAATACTTGAACAATTATTAAATTACTTATCATATCCTGCAAAAGCAGTAGGCAATATTGGCTATCCAATCTTGTCTCTAAAAAATGATGAAAAAATAAAATTTTTGATCGTTGAGATATCTAGCTTTCAGTTAGAAACTTTAAGTCCCGAAGCGAGATTTAATATTGCTTCAATATTAAATATAGAACAAGACCATATGGACAGATACGATGATTTTGAGGATTATAAAAACACTAAATTAAAGCTAATAGAGCATAGTGATTATTCGATTGTCAAAAAAAATATTCTTAATGAAAAACACATAGAAAGTGAAGATGTATTCATCTCAGCAGAAAAATTTAAATCAAATAAAACTAATCATAAGTTTTTTTTTAAAGAAGCGAGTCTTGAGATAGATTCACCTAGTTTGATTGGAGAACATAATGGTGAAAATATTTATAACGTTTTATTAATATTAAAAAAAATTGGAATAGATATTTACAACAAAAAAATAAAAGAATTTTTTCTTACCTATAAAAATGTACCACATAGAATTGAGTTAGTAGGTAAATGTAATGGAGCTACTTTTTATGATGACTCAAAGGCAACAAATCTCGCATCAACAAATGTAGCTTTAAAAGTTTTTAATGAGCCTTTACTGTTAATTCTTGGCGGATTATTAAAAGGACAAAGTTTGAATGACTTTAGTATTCCAAAAAATGTAAAAAAAATATACTTATTTGGGAGAGATGGCAAAATTTTTAAAGATTATTTTGAAAATAAAGAGATAAGGCCATTTTTAGAAATTTTTGAAAATTTAGATGATTTAATGAAAAAGTTATTTAAAGATATAGAAAGTGACGACATCGTCTTGTTGAGCCCAGGTTGCGCAAGCATGGATTTGTATAAAAATTATCAAGAAAGAGGAGCTCACTTTAAAGCTTTGGTTCAAAAATATAAGAATGAATTTTAAAAAAGACATTGAGCAAAAAAAATATGATCCAGTTTTGTTATGGACAATGCTCCTTCTTGCGGGTACTGGATTAATAATGGTTTATTCTGCCTCGGTCGATGTCGCAGCATTGAAAAAAGCATTAAATTTTCAAAGTCATTATTTTCTTCTAAGGCAAGCATTAAATTTAGCATTAGCCTCAATTATCGGTTTCATAGTTTTCTTAATACCAATAGGTTTTTGGCAAAAAAATTCTAAGTTACTTTTCCTTTTTAGTCTATTCCTTGTTTCAATTGTTCTAATACCTGGTGTTGGAAGTGAGGCAAAGGGGGCAACAAGATGGATATCCTTAGGTTTTATGAATTTTCAACCTACTGAGCTAATGAAGTTCGCCATCATTATTTACACATCTGATTATGTGTTAAGGAAATCAAGAGAAATTGGAGAAATTAAAAGAGGATTTTTGCCAATTTTCTTTGTTGTGGTGACAGTGGGATTTATTATATTAAGTGAAAAAGACCTTGGAGCACTTGTAGTTTTCACAGCAATTTCATTTGGAATTTTATTTTTAGGCGGAGTTTCATTAAAGATAATTTTTTCAATTTTAATTACTTCTCCATTTGCACTCTACGGATTAATTTCAGTTGAGCAATATAGGATGGATAGGCTTAAATCATGGTTAAATCCATTTGACGATTTTACTGGGGATGGCTGGCAGTTAGGAAATTCAATGATTGCATTTGGGAGGGGTGATTTGTTTGGAGTTGGATTAGGGGAGAGTATACAAAAACTTCAGTACCTGCCTGATGCCCACACAGATTTTATCTTAGCGATTCTGGCAGAGGAACTTGGCCTGTTCGGAGTAGCAATAATAATTTTAATTTTTATTGCTATGATCGTCAGAATTTTTGGTATAGCAAAAGAATCAACAAAGTTAAGAAGCCATTTTTCGAGTTTAGTTGCTCAAGGGGTTGGTATTTGGATTGGAATACAAGCAATTTTTAATATAGGCGTTAATTTAGGATTATTTCCAACTAAAGGCCTCACATTGCCTTTAATATCTTATGGAGGAAGTGCTCTTCTTATGAATATAATAGCATTATCCGTTGTTTTAAAAATTGACTATGAAAATAAAACTAAATCAAGAAGAAATTAAGAGTTCAATTTTTATTGCAGCTGCAGGAACAGGCGGCCATATTATGCCTGCTCTTTCCGTATCCAAAATATTTCTTGATAATAATTGGAAAGTATTTTGGGTTGGTACGCCTCAGGGGATGGAAAATGATTTGGTTAACAAAAATATTATCAGGTATATACCTATCAATATTGGAGGATTTAGGGGTAAAAAATTTATTACATTAATTACCTATCCCCTTAAATTTTTAATATCGGTATTCAAGCTTGTAAGATTAATAAAGAAATACAATATACAAAATTCACTTGTTTTTGGTGGATATATATCATTACCTTTAGGACTTGCAACTCTGCTATGTGGCGGTAAATTATATTTACATGAACAGAATTGTATTCCAGGTACAAGTAATAAAATTCTTGCACCCTTTGCTAAAAAAGCTTTTTCGGCATTTAGTATTAAAAATAATTTTTTTAAAAATATTATAGGCAATCCAATTCGAGAAGAGTTAAGTGCTATAAAGAAACCAACTATCAGATTTAGAAATAGACAGGGACCCTTGAGGATATTTATTTTGGGAGGTAGCTTAGGAGCAAAATCATTTAATGAAAAAATCCCCTTGGTATTAAACGAATTCTCTAAATTTAGAAAGATTAGTGTAATTCATCAAAGCGGGAAAAATAAAAGTAAAGGTGTTGATGCAATTTATAAATTTAAGGTAGAGGTTTTGGACTTTATAAAAGATATAAAGAAATACTATCAATGGGCAGATATTGTTATTTCAAGGGCCGGTGCAATGACCGTATCTGAATTGGAATATGTAGGCCTTGGTTCAATTTTTATACCATATCCATTCGCTATTGATGATCATCAGTATATAAATGCATTATCCATAGAAAAGCGAAAAGGCGCTTTAATTTGCCGTGAACAGGAAATAGAAAAAAAATTATTAAATATGCTAAAAAAAATAACAAGAACAGAGTGTATAAGTATGGCAAATAAGTGTTATTCAGAAATACACAAAAATGCAAGTTTAAAAATATTTACTGAAATAAAAAAAGATGTATAAAAAAATAAAAAAAATTCATTTTATAGGAATTGGTGGTTCCGGAATGTCTGGAATAGCAGAAATTATGTTCAATATGAATTATCAAATAAGCGGTTCTGATACCGGTAGCTCGGAAACATTAGATCATTTAAGGTCAAGAGGAATTAAAATATTTAATGACCATAAAGAAGTAAATGTTAAAAATGTTGATGTGGTAGTAACATCATCTGCTATCTCAAAAAAAAACCAAGAAGTAATTTATGCAGCTAAAAATAAAATCCCAATCATCCCGAGAGCTGAGATGTTAGCTGAATTGATGCGTTATAAATATGGTATAGCAATTGCTGGAACACATGGAAAAACCTCTACAACTAGCATGCTGGCAGAAATTATGAACAAAGGAGGAATGGATCCAACATATGTAATTGGCGGAAGAATTAATTCACTAAAACAAAATGCAAAATTAGGAAAAAGTAAAATAATGATAGTTGAGGCTGATGAGTCGGACGCCTCTTTTTTGCATCTCAATCCAGCGCAAGTTCTTATAACAAATATAGATAAAGACCATATGGAAAATTATGGGGGGAGCATGGAAAATTTAAAAGAAACATTTCTTAATTTTATTCATCAGATCCCATTCTACAATGAGGTATTTATATGTTTGGATGATAAAGTAAACAAATCAATTTTAAAAAAAATATCAAGACCTATAGTTACATTCGGAATAACTAATAAAGCTGACTATTATGCAAGTGAAATCAAATTTAAAGGAAATGTTTCAGAATTTAATTTTAATAGTAAATTAGACAAAAAGAAAAGATTTAAGGTGAAGATGAAAATGCCAGGTAAGCATTATGTAAGCAATTGCGTTGGAGCAATAGCAATAGCTCTTAAGCATGATGTTTCTGTAAAGAATATTCAAATAGCTTTAAGCGAATTTAATGGGGTTTCAAGAAGGTTTGATTTGTATGAAAAATTTAAATTAACAGAAAAAAAAGTAGTAGATTTAATTGATGATTATGGACATCATCCAACTGAAATTAAAGCAGTGTTAGACTCAATCAAGAAAGGTTATCCGAAAAAAAAGATAAATTTAGTATTTCAACCACATCGATATTCGCGTACTCATGAACTATTTCATGATTTTGTAAAAGTTTTAAGTCTTGCAGATCGGGTATTTCTATTTGAAATATATCCTGCAGGCGAAAAAAACGTCCACGCAGTATCAGCTAAAAAAATAATGAAAAATTTATCTAATAAAAAATATTTTTTAAATAACTTTGAATCAGCACGAAAGGTCATTGAAGATAATGTAGAGAACAATTCCATTCTTCTTGTAATGGGTGCAGGTAGCATTGGTAGTTGGTTTAAAAAAGAATTTAATGCATAAAATGAAGATTGAGGCAGATAAAATATACAAAAACTTCCCATTAAAAAATTTGAATACATGGAAAGTTGGAGGCCCTGCAGATCAATATATAGAAATAGCTAATATAGATTTTTTAGCTAAAAAATTAAAAAATAAAGAATTAGAGTTTCCATTATCCATAATTGGAATGGGATCGAATCTTTTAATTAGTGATTCTGGGGTAAGTGGTACAGTCATTAATATTTCAAAAAACTTAAAAAAATTAGAAAAAAATAAAAATCACATTTATGCCGAAGCAGGGGTTAGCTGTTCAAGCTTGGCAAGATATGCAGCAAGGAATAATAAGTCTAATTGTGCTTTTATGGCAGGGATACCAGGCAGCATAGGGGGTGCTCTTGCGATGAACGCTGGTTGTTATGGAAATGAAACATGGGACTTCGTGACGAAAGTAAAAGTTATAGATTTCGAAGGAAATATATACGAATCTAAAAAGGATAATTATGCTGTAAGTTACAGAACTGCTAGAAGTAGCAAAAATGAATTTTTTATTGGGGCTTATTTTGAATTTCCAGATTCAAAAGAATCAGCTGATGAGTCTATGGAAATTAAAAAATTATTAAATGCAAGAAAACTATCACAACCACTAAATTGGCCAACTGCAGGTTCAACTTTTAAAAATCCTGAAAATTATTTTGCAGCAAAACTTATTGAAGATTGTCATCTGAAGGGTCATATAATTGGAGGCGCTAGAGTATCGGAAAAACATGCAAATTTTATTGAAAATATTGGACATGCAACGGCAAAAGATATCGAGATGTTAATTCAATATATGAAAAAAACTGTAAAAGAAATAAAAAATATAGATCTAGAGGTTGAAGTAAAGTTTTTAGGAGAGATTTCTTGATGGAAAAAATAGTTGTTCTGTGCGGAGGAAACTCTAATGAAAGAGAAATATCATTGCAAAGTGGCGATGCAGTGTATCGAGCCTTACTTGAACTTGGTTTTGAAACAGAAATTTTTGATCCAGCAAAGAATGAATTGAGTTATTTGAAAAATTTTGCGAAAGCTTTTATTTGTCTTCATGGCAGCGATGGTGAAGATGGAAAAATTCAAGAATACCTTGAAAATAACAATATCGCATTTAATGGATCAAGATCGCAAGCCTCAAAATTAGCAATGGATAAATTTTTAACCAAGAAAAAATGGGATACAAACGGAATAAATAACCCAAACTATATATTATTGAATAAAGATATAAGTTTTAAAGATGTTGTAAAGGAAATTGGCGCTCCATTTGTAGTTAAACCTTCAAATTCAGGCTCATCTATCGGTATTTCAATTGTTCATAAAGAGGAAGATTTTATAGAATCAAGGGATCATGCTTTAAAGATTGATCCCATTTCTTTTGCGGAAGAGTTTGTTAAAGGTAGGGAGTTTACATTATCAATTATTGGGAATGAGGAGCTTGAAATAGTTGAAATAAAACCAGTTAACGGTTTCTATGATTATCATGCAAAATATATATCGAATGATACTCATTTTATATGCCCTGCTAATATTGAAGAAACCGTCTCACGACAATCTAAAGAATTATGTAGGAAAGCATTCAAAGCTTTAGGTTGTGAAGATTGGGGACGTGTTGATTTTATGATCAAGGAGACTACAGGAGAAATTTATATGATAGAGGTAAACACTATTCCTGGGATGACTTCACATAGCCTATTGCCAATGGCCTCGATGAATAAAGGTAATTCATTTAAAGATACAGTCATGAAGATTTATCAATTAATTAAATAGATAATTTTGGAAAAAAAAATATACCTTTTTTTATATCGATTGACATTAGTCGCTATCGTATATTTTGTTGTTAAACTTGTTTCACCTTTTACTTTTGACAAAATCTTTCCAATTGAAGCAATTGATATTAATGGAAATTACGACCATGTTGAAAGAGAGCAGGTTTTTATGGTGGTTGAAAAGTATTTAGAGGGAAATTTTTTTTCATTGAATATAAAGAAATTTAAAAATGGTTTTGAAAAACTACCATGGGTTGAAAAAGCTGAAATTAATAGAAGTTGGCCGGGGAAAATTTCTGTAAAAGTCGTAGAGCACATTCCAATAGCTCGATATGGAAAAAGAGGAATTGGATTAGTAAATCAAGACGGGATTTATTTCCATGCCGCATCAAATCAGAACCTCCCTTTTTTTGAGGGACCAAAAGAAAAATTACAAGAAATAGCTTATAAGTACAATTCTTTTAGTAAAATATTAAGAGACAATATCATGCAAATTAAAAGATTGTCTTTATTAAGGCAGACAGAATGGAGCATTGAAACAACTGATGGCCTCATAATTAATATTGGAGAACATAATCCAGAAGAGAAATTAACATCATTTATGAGAAATTATCAAAAGGTACTTTTTCATATGAAAAAAAGAATTACATATGTTGATTTAAGATATCGAGATGGATTTTCAGTATCAGTTGATGAACAAATTAAAAAAATAAACAATCTATGATTAAACAAAAAAAAGAGGAAAAGCAATTAATTGTTGCTCTTGATATTGGTACGTCCAAAATAGTTACCGTTGTTTCAGAGTTAAAAGAGGATGGCGAGATTGAGGTACTAGGTTTAGGGCAGCATGTCTCAAGGGGATTGAAAAAAGGAGTTGTTGTTAATATTGATTTAACAACTCAAGCAATTCAGAGGTCTGTAGAAGAGGCTGAGCTGATGGCCGACTGCAAGATAAAAGATGTTTACACAGGCATTGCAGGCAGTCATATTAGAAGTTTAAATTCAACTGGCATGGTAAAAATTAAAGATCTAGAGGTTAATGATGCTGATGTGGAAAGAGTAATTGAAACTGCTCAGGCTATTACACTACCCCCAGATCAAAGATTACTTCACACATTAGAACAGGAGTATATTATCGATGATCAGACAGGCATTAAGGAGCCCAGAGGTATGAGTGGGATGAGGCTTGAAGTAAAGGTTCATATAGTTTCAGGAGCAATAGCTGCGGCACAAAATATTATAAAGTGCATTAAAAGAACAGGCCTGGACACAATGGAATTGGTTCTTCAGCCCTTGGCTTCTGCTGAAGCAGTCCTCACGAAAGATGAAAAAGAGCTTGGAGTATGTTTGGTTGATATTGGAGGAGGAACAACCGATCTGATCGTATACAAAGATGGTTCTGTTAAGCATACAGCAGTCATTCCAATAGCAGGTGATCAAATTACAAACGATATTTCAATAGCTTTTAGAACACCAAACGATTCTGCTGAAGAAATTAAAATAAGACACGGCTCAGCTTTTCAAAATCCAAACGATCGAGATGAAATGATCGACGTACCCTTGGTTGACGGCAGAGACCCAAAAAAAATCACAACCTCTGAACTTGTAAGAGTAATAGAGCCAAGAATGACAGAGCTCTTTGAATTAATAAGAAATGAATTAATTAGAAGTAAGTTGATAAATAATATTGCTTCTGGCGTTGTGATTACCGGCGGAACATCAATGATGAAAAATATTAATGAAGCAGCAAATAAAGTCTTTAATGCCTCAGTTAGAACTGGCTATCCTAGAGATATTTCGGGGCTGAGCCAGATAATAGAAAATCCAAGATATGCAACAGCTGTGGGACTATTAAAAAGGGGTAAAATAGATTTTGACAGCAATAAAAGACAAAAAATTGATGGAAATTCAATCATGCAAATTCTTCATAGAATGAAAATTTGGTTTCAGGGCAACTTTTAAAATAGGAATGTTATATGTTTGAGATCGTCGAGGAAAAAAATAGAGAAGCAATTATAAAGGTAGTTGGCATAGGAGGTTGTGGTAATAACGCTGTAGACCATATGATTGAGAAAAATATTTTTGGGGTAGATTTCATTTCCATTAATACAGATTTGCAGACTTTAAAAAAATCACAGGCAAATAATATATTACAAATTGGATTGAATTTAACTAGGGGTTTAGGTGCTGGTGCAAGACCAGATGCTGGAAAGCAAGCTGCAATAGAAGATCGCGATAAAATAAAAGAAGCAATTAAAGACGCTGATATGATTTTTATTACCGCTGGAATGGGCGGTGGAACAGGAACTGGAGCCGCTCCTGTTATTGCAGAAATAGCAAGAGAATTAGGAATTCTTACAGTTGCTGTGGTAACCAAGCCTTTTAGTTTTGAAGGTAAAAGAAACCAAATCGCAGAACAGGGAATTGATGAATTAAAACAATTTGTTGACTCATTAATTATCATTCCTAATGAAAAATTAATGAATGTTTTGGGCGCTGACGTTTCTTTTTTAGATGCATTTGCTGCTGCAAATGATGTGCTTTACAACTCGGTGTCAGGTATTTCAGACATAATAAATCATACCGGTCTAATTAATGTTGATTTTTCTGATGTAAAAACTGTTATGGCTGAAATGGGAAATGCAATAATTGGTAGTGGAGCATATGAGGGCGACGGAAGAGCAATAAAAGCAGCGCAGCTGGCGATCAATAGCCCTTTGCTTGAGAATGTTGAATTAAGAAATGCAAAAGGTATTTTAGTAAATATATCAGCGAATACAAGTTTTAAAATGAAAGAATACATTGAGGTTATGAATGAAATAAAAAGCATCGCTGCACCCGATGCTACTGTGATTGTTGGGAATGTAATCGATGATAACATCGGAGATAAGTTAAAAGTAACGATTGTAGCTACCGGCCTGGATGAGCAAAATTTAAAACAAAATAGTAATGAGTTTCTTAAAGATATAGAAGAAATTGAAAATAAAACAGAAAATACCCATATCGACAAAATAGATCGAAATTTACGATTTGATATAAGTGATGTGCCAAATGTTTTTTCTGATCAAGATAGTGGGCCGGAGTTAATTAGCCAAGATACAGAAGATGCATTTGATATACCATCATTTCTGAGGCGAAAATAACTTGATATTTCAAAGAACAATTCAAAAAGAAATATCAATAACAGGTTTAGGCCTCCATACTGGAGAATCAGTTAAATTAGTTTTAAAACCTGGAGAAGATAATTCAGGTATTATTTTTTGCCGTAAAGATTTAAACCCAAGCCCTAAAGCTAAAGTTTCTGCTGAATTTATAACAGATACTACACTTTGCTCAACCCTAGAAAAAGGAAAGCTCAGAATAATGACAATAGAGCATCTAATGTCAGCACTTCATGCCTGCGGAATAGAAAATATAATAATTAATGTATATGGCCCGGAGTTGCCAATATTAGATGGCAGTGCAATTCCTTATTTGTATTTGATAAAATCTGCTGGTATACAAAATTTATCAAGCGAGAAGCAATTTATAAAAGTAAAAAAAGCAATTAAATATGAGCATGATGGTAAGTTTGCAATGCTCGAACCCGCTAATAGCTTTGTTGTTGACTTTTCAATTCAATTTCCACATCCTGTTTTTGCAGAGAGAAATAATGAAATTACATTAGATCTTTATAAAGATTCATATTTTGAACAAATCTCAAGAGCAAGAACTTTTGGCTTTATGCAAGAAGTTGAATACTTACGTTCAATTGGCTTAGCCAAAGGAGGCTCTCTGGACAATGCAATTGTTATGGATGATTATAATATTCTTAATCGTGATGGATTGCGTTATGAGGATGAGTTTGTTAGACATAAAGTTTTAGATGCAATTGGTGATTTGTATATTGAAGGTCTACCAATTCTTGGAAAATTTACTGGTTTTAAATCAGGGCATGAAATGAATAATCAATTATTAAGGCTGTTAATTAAAGATAAAAAAGCTTACGAAGTTGAGTCAGTTAGTATTACAGATGATACGATTTATCCAAATATTGCAAAATACTTCAAACAGCATGAGAATAATTTTCATGAAAGGGTTTTGTCATTATGATAATGAGAGCACTAGCCTTTTTTTTAGCTATCTTTATTTTAGTTTTGATATTTCTTTATTTATTTACAAAAGACAAAAAATATTATGAGATGTTAATAAAAACTACAAAAAATATTTTTGTAGTTGCCTCAATAATTATTGTTTTATATATCCTATTAAGAATTGTTCATATTTGAAAAAAATAAAAGTAATTATATTCGGGGGTAGTGGCTTTGTTGGATCAAAGTTGATAAATTCAATAGCCAAACTTCGCGAATATAAAATTACATTAGTAACCACAAAAAACAAAAACTTAAATCATATTAAGGTAATCCCTTCTGTTGTAATAAAGAAATTAAGTAATATTGCAGATCAAAATGAATTAAATTTATTAATTAAAAATCATGACATATTGATAAATCTTGTAGGCATTCTTCATGAAAATAAAAAAGGTGACTTTTTAAGAGTGCATTTTGATTTTGCAAAAAAATTATATCTATCTGCAATAAAAAATAAAATAAAAAAGTTTATTCATATCGGAGCCTTAAGATCTGAATCAAAAGCAAGCCTTTATTTAGATTCAAAACATAAAGCAGAAAATTATTTATTAAGTCAAAAAAATAAATCAATCAAAATATATGTAGTAAAGCCATCAATAATATTTGGGGTAGGAGATTCTTTTATAAGTATGTTTGCATCAATAATGAAATATATACCAATAATGGGCGCAATATCATCAAATTCAGTTTTTCAACCGATTTCTATAAATGATGTAGTAAGAATAATAATTCAATTAATATTAAAAAATAGATATGAAAGTAGAGCTTTTGAAATCGCAGGAAAGCAAAAATATTCCTTTTATGAATTATTATCGATTATAAAAAATGAGTTACGTTTAAAAACTATCATTATTAAATTTCCATGGCCTATATCAATATTGTTAGTATCAATTTTAGGATTATTTCCTAAAAAAATTGTCACAATGGATAATTTAAGATCTATGAAAATTGAAAATACTGCGGAAAATAATGATTCTTATGAGTTCTTAACGAATCTAGAAAAGCTTGAAAATTTTATTAAGAGAAAATGAAAAAAATATACTTAGTAGGTGGAGCGGTAAGAGACAAGCTATTAAATATAGATTATGAAGAAAAAGACTATGTCGTAATAGGATCCTCACCCGACGAAATGGTTAATGAGGGATTTATACCGGTGGGAAAAGATTTTCCAGTCTTTATTAATCCAAAAGATAATAATGAATATGCATTAGCAAGAACTGAAAGAAAATCAGGAGTTGGATATAAAGGGTTTGTATTTTATACAGGTAAAGATGTAACGTTAGAAGAAGATTTACAAAGAAGAGACTTGACAATTAATGCAATCGCACAAGATGATGAGGGGAATCTATTTGATCCATTTAATGGGATAGCTGATATAAAGAATAAAACTTTTAGACATGTTTCAGAGGCGTTTTTGGAAGATCCGCTTCGATTAATTCGGTTAGCAAGGTTTTCAGCAAAATTCCCTGATTTTAAAATTGATAGTAAAACAAAAATTCTACTGGAGAGTATCGTATTATCAGGGGAGCTATTAAATATATCCGCTGATAGAATGTTTAAAGAAATAAAGAAAACATTTCGTTACAAAAAAATAATTAAATTTTTTGAAATTCTTGATAGTTTAAATGCTCTAAATCAAGTCTTTGATGTTGATGAGAAATTTAATATTAAATTACTAGGCAATTTTTTGGAAAACAGCAACCAAGACAATATTAGTTTTAATATCTTTTGGCTATTTTTTGAACGTAAGTTTGGATGCTTTTTAAAAAACAAAGTTAATTTCTCAAAAAAAGATATCGTTAACATTGAAAAATTTTTTGAAATAAAAAATTTAAATGTATTATCTTTATGTGATCATCCAGAGAAAATTGATGATTTATTAAATAAAATTTCTTTCTATCAAGATTTTTATAACCTTGAATTATTTTGTAAATTATTTAAATTAGACGATCCAAACAATACGGAAAAAGTTGATAAAATTCACTCAATTGCTTCAAAGCTTGAAAATTTATTAAAAAATAATAAACCTAATGTAGATGGTATTAAAAATATAGAAGAAATAAAAGAAAAGATCAGAATCCATCGAGTAAAGTTAATTCAAAAATTAATTTAGTCTTAACTTTAGCAATCCTGATAAATCTTTAATGGTGTGATCAGCATATTTGCTTCTTTTCAAGTTATTGTTAATCCAAATAGTAAAGAAACCATTAACTCTTGCAGCTTTAATATTTTCATGGTTATCGTCTATAAAAATAAATTTGTTAAAATTTAACTTTTTTATTTTTTGGAAAATTTTTATATCTGGTTTTGGTCTGTATCTATTGTCTTCGATACAAATTTTTTTCCAGAAAAAAGAATTAATATTGATTGATTTAAGAATAAATTTTGCATAATGCCTTGGTGCATTTGTTAATAAAATTTTATTGGATTTTATTTTTTTTAAAACTAGTAATGTATTTTTATTTTTAGTAATCTTTTCCTTAATCTTATCTAGCTTGTGGGTTTCCTTGAGAAATTTATCTGGATTTATTTTATGATTTCGAATTAATCCAGTTAGTGTGGCTCCGTATTGCTTCCAATATGTTTCACGAATTTTATTAGAATCTTTGATGTTTAAATTTAATTCATTTGAAATAAAGGTTGTCATGTCATAGTTAATGATATTAAAAATTTCAGGAGTTGCGACATGCAAGGTATCATCTAGATCAAACACCCAAAGGGTTTTTAGTTTTTTGCTTTGATTAATGTACCAACTCCCTGACTAGTTAAAATTTCTAGCAACAAAGCATGCTCAACTCTGCCATCAATTATATGAACACTATTTACGCCGCTTCTTGCTGCATCAAGCGCAGAATTTATTTTGGGTAACATTCCACCTGAAAGTGTTCCTTCATTAACTAATAAATCAATTTGATTTGGTGTTAATCCAGTAATTAATTTTTGATTTTTATCCAATACTCCGGGTGTATTTGTCATAAGGACTAGCTTTTCAGCTATTAGAACTTCTGCTAGTTTGCCTGCTACTACATCAGCATTTATATTGTAAGTCTTACCATCGGCACCGATTCCTATCGGCGCAATAACAGGAATAAAATCACCGCTATCTAGAAAATTAATTATGCTTGGATTTATTGACTGAATCTCACCCACCTGACCAAGGTCAATGTCTTTTCCATTATCCTGGATAATTAATTTCTTAGCATGAATAAAATTTCCATCTTGGCCAGTCAGCCCAACAGCCTTGCCGCCATGTCTATTGATAAGATGGACGATTTCTTTATTGATTTGTCCACCCAATATCATTTCTACGACATCCATGGTTTCTTCATCAGTGACTCTCATGCCGTTAATAAACTCCCCTTTTTTCCCAATTTTGTCTAGGTGAGCATTTATTTGTGGCCCTCCGCCATGAACAATTACTGGATTCATACCGACTAATTTAAGAAGCACTACATCTTTTGCAAATGAGTTTTGAAGCTCCTCATCAATCATTGCATTACCACCAAATTTAATCACAATGGTTTTATCAAAGAATTGTTTTATATAGGGCAGAGCTTCACTTAAAATTTTTGCTTTTTCGTTTGCGGTCATAATTTTCCTTATATTTTTAGACTTTTAAATAGTATCTTCGAATTTCTGCTTAATTGATATCGCTCTCTTTTTTCTTCTGGAAGCATTTCAACATCAGTATTTTTATACCCGTTCTCAATAAACCAATGCTCTGATTGTGTTGTTAAAATAAAACATCTTTCTATATTCAATTTCAAACACTCTATTTCTGCATAATTTAATAATTTAGCCCCGTATCCTTGATTTTGATAATTATTGTTTATTGCGAAGCAACCAATTTCAGCTTCATGTTTAAAGTTTTTAATATTTAGACAGCCTATAATTCGTTGATCAAATTCAAGAACATAAAAATTATCAATTTCATTTTCTATATCCAATAATGTCCTGTCAACAAGTATATTTTTTTCAGCAAGAGGCTTTGTTATTTTTTCTATAAATTTTGCATCTTCTTTTTTGGCTTTTCTAAATACCTCTAAATTATCTTCAGTAATGATTGATCCGCTTCCTTTATTGGTAAAGAGTTCTTGCAATATAGACCCTTCAAGATTTCTATTGATTAGATGTACTTTTTTTATACCACTCTGAATAGCTTTATTTGCAGAATTAAGAATATTGATTAAGTTTTCTGTAATAAATTTTTTGTCATTATTTGTCTTTAAATGACTTAATAAATTTTGCGATTTTTTTAGAGTTAATTCTGGCAGATATTCCCCTCTTTTGTTTTGGATGCCATTTTGCTCGATATAGTAAATTAGTTTATCCGCCCCTATTGATCTTGCAATTTCTGATGCTGTAGCCTCATATGGCAGATTAAAAATTTCCCCAACTGGTGAATATCCTATTGGAGAAATGATGACAATTTCGTTTTGGGATATTTTTTCTTGAATGGCATTTGAATTTACCTCCCTAATAATCCCTGTATTTTCCATATCAATTCCATTTATGACCCCAGCAGGTCTAGCCATAATAAAATTCCCAGATGAAATCTTTAGTTCAGATTTGGCAATATTATTTTGATAAATATTTGATGACAAGAAGGCTTCAATTTTAGTTCTCACTAAACCGTTGGTTTCAATAACATCAGGTATCATTTTTTTTGACGTAACTCTTTGGTTATTAACAAAAGAGCACTTAAATTTATTTTTTGATAGTCTTTTATCTATAAAAGGCCTAATCCCATGAACTAAAACAATTTTTATATTTAGACCATGAAGTAAATTAATATCCGTTGCGATCGAGTTGAATTGACTATCGGTTAAAGAATGGCCATCAAATGCAATAACAAAAATTTTATTACTATAGGTATGAATATAGGGCGCTGCAGACCTGAAATGCGAAATAAAATTTTCATTTTTGTCTTTCTTATTAAGAATAGAGTCTGTTGAGATGTTATAGAAATCTGCTAATTTTATAAGAACATTGGTTGCTGGAAGTAATTTGCCTTGTTCAATTTTTGATAAATTACCAACGTCCACCCCGATTTTTTTAGCAACTTGAGATAATGTGAGTTTTAATTCATGTCTTTTTAATTTTAGAATCATTTTGTATATTTTACAAATTTTTAATAATTAAAATTAATATATTTGTATTATATACAAAAATCTCCAATTAGTGAATGAATAGAAGAAACAATTGCGATTGATGCTGTTTCGGTTCGCAAAATTCTTTTTCCAAGGTTCACATGCTTTATATTTGCTTTACTAGCGATGGCTAGTTCTTCAGGAGTAAATCCACCTTCAGGGCCTATTAAGAAGGAAAAAGATTTGTCTTGTACCGACTTGGTGAACAATTGCCTTACATTTTGACTATCTTTAGAATTGGTATTCAAAATAATATTGTTGAGAGTAGTTTTCTGAAGTATTGTTATGAGAGACTTGAGGTCTTTGACAACTTCAATTTTTGGTATATATGATCGACCGCATTGCTCGCATGCTGAAATAATTATTTTTTGAAAGTGTTCAATTTTCTTTAAAATTTTTTCATTATTTATTTTATTTGTGCTTCTTGTTGCTTCAAATAGGTAGAATTTTTTTACTCCTAATTCTGTATTTTTTTGCAATACAAAGTCTAGCTTTTCATTTGATGTCATTGCTTGCGCAATTATAATTTCTATTGAACTTTCGCTTTCATTAAGGCTTCTTTTTTCGCAATAAACCTGCGTATCTTTTTTTGAAACATTTTTAATACGGCAGTGATAATTGAAACCATCCCCATTAAAAAGCTCAATAAAATCACCTTCTTTTAGCCTTAGGGATTTTTGTAAATGATTTGATGCAAAGCTATCAAGAGCAATTACTTCGTTTTCAGTAATATTCTTGGGGTGGTAAAATCTATGCATAAAATAAATGAGAGGAAAGTATTATGGTGAGCCTAATCCCCCCAGTATGCCAATTTGGCTGGAAAGCTAAAGATTTTGAGCTTCCGTCCGTTGATGGATCTTTATGGAACCTACAAAAAAGCATGGGTAAAAATGGATTGTTAGTCATGTTTATTTGTAATCACTGTCCTTATGTTAAATCTATTTTACCAAGATTAGTTAATGATACTAAAGAATTAATAACCTATGGAATCAATACTATTGCGATTTCAGCAAATGATGTTGAGAATTATCCTGAGGATTCTTTTGAGCTAATGAGAGATTTATCAGTTAAGCATAATTTTAGTTTTCCCTATTGTTATGATGAGTCACAAGATATTGCCAAGTCCTTTAATGCGATCTGCACTCCAGACTTTTTTGGATTTAATAGAAATTTTGAGCTTCAATACAGAGGCCGTTTCGATTCTACTGGCAGAGGAGAGTTGTCTGAAAATAATGAAAGGGATTTATTTAAAGCAATGACGATGATAGCTGAAACCCAGAAAGGGCCCGAGAATCAAATTTCTAGCATTGGATGTTCAATCAAATGGAAAGAAAGTTCAACTTCAGCTTGAAGAATAGAGCTTATTAAGGAATAATTGAGGATTATAAAGAATTTGTTAATTAATAAGTTTATTAGGGAGATTTAAAGAATGGCAACTAGGCAAGATTTAGCAAACGCAATCCGCGCTTTATCAATGGATGCAGTGCAAAAAGCGAATTCAGGACACCCTGGCGCACCAATGGGTATGGCTGAGATAGGTGAGGTTTTATGGAATAACCACATGAGCCATAATCCTAACAATCCCGATTGGGCAAACAGAGATAGATTTATCTTGTCAAATGGACACGGATCAATGTTGATATATTCATTATTACATTTGACTGGTTACGATTTGCCAATGAGTGAAATTCAAACATTTAGACAGCTACATTCAAAGTGTGCTGGCCATCCTGAGTATGGTTATGCTCCTGGGGTTGAGACTACAACTGGCCCTTTAGGACAAGGAATTAGTAATGCTGTTGGTTTTGCTATGGCGGAAAAATTGATGGCAAATCAATTTAATAAACCAGGTCACGATATTGTGGATCATCATACATATGTATTTTTAGGTGATGGTTGTATGATGGAAGGCGTGTCTCATGAGACATGTGCGCTTGCAGGAACTTGGGGTTTAGGCAAGTTAATCGCATTCTGGGATGATAATGGCATTTCAATCGATGGTCATATCGAAGGTTGGTACACTGATGACACCGCAAAAAGATTTGAGGCTTATGGTTGGCATGTAATTCCTAAGGTTGATGGACATGATTTTGATGCAGTTGATAAAGCAATCCAGGAAGCAAAGAAAGTAACCGATAAGCCAACTTTGATTTGCTGTCAAACTATTATTGGTAAAGGCTCACCAAATAAATCCGGTTCACATGATTGTCATGGTGCTGCTCTAGGAGATGAGGAAGTTGCATTAACGAGAAAAGAAATCGGTTGGAATCATGATCCTTTTGTTATACCTGCAGACGTTTATGAGGGATGGAATCAAAAAGATAAAGGGCAAAAAAGAGAAGAAGAGTGGAATCAGAAATTTGAGGCTTATGCAAAAGAATTTCCAGAATTAGCCGCAGAATTTAAACGTCGTATGGCTGGACAATTACCTCAAAACTGGAAAGAGTCTGCTGAGGCAATGATCAAAGCTACAAATGAAGCTGGTGAAAAAGTTGCAACTCGTAAAGCATCACAAAATGCAATTGCAAAATTAGCAGAATTTCTTCCTGAGTTTGTTGGCGGTTCCGCAGATTTAACCGGCTCCAATCTTACAAGCTGTGGGTCTTTTGAGCATGTAAGCGGAAAAAAACCTGGAAATTATATCTCTTACGGTGTTCGAGAGTTTGGTATGGCAGCAATTATGAATGGCATGGCGCTTCATGGCGGTTTGCTTCCATTTGGTGGTACTTTCCATATGTTCTCTGATTATATGAGAAATGGTATGCGTATGTCCGCTTTAATGAAACAAAGAGTAGTTTACGTTTTAACACATGATTCAATTGGTCAGGGTGAAGATGGACCTACTCATCAACCAATTGAAACAACTTCAGGACTTCGTTATATTCCAAGAATGGATGTTTGGAGACCAGGCGACTCTACGGAAGTTGCGGTTGCATGGGTTGCTGCGGTTGAGAATACAGAAAATCCAACAAGCTTAGTCTTATCAAGACAGAATGTAGGGTTTAACAACAGAACTCCTGAGCAGATTGAGGGAATTAAAAAAGGCGCATATACCCTAATAGAAGCGGATGGTGGTAAAGCTGATGTAATTTTAATTGCTACTGGTTCAGAATTAGATCTAGCTGTTAAATCTCATGAAGCTCTTAAGGCTGAAGGTATTAATGCCAGCGTGGTTTCAATGCCATCTACAAATGTTTTTGATCGACAAGATAAAAAATATCAGGAAGCTATTTTAACTCCTGGTGTGAAGAGAGTTTCAATTGAAGCAGGTGTAACGGATTTTTGGAAAAAATACGTTGGTCTTGACGGAGCTTCAGTAGGTATAGATTCTTATGGTGAATCTGCTCCTGGTGGTAAATTGTTTGAGCATTTTGGATTCACAGTAGAAAACGTTGTGAAAACTGTAAAATCAGTTTTGTAAGATTTAATGATTAAATAAAAGGCATTAACTTGAATAAAGTGTTAATGCCTTTTTTTTTGGAGATTTTTTATGGCGGTTAAAGTTGCAATTACTGGATTTGGCCGAATAGGGCGTTTAGTTTTAAGAGCAATATTTGAACAAAACAGGGATGATTTAGAGGTAGTTGCTATTAATGGTAGTTCTAGGGGCGATATAATATCTAATATTCACCTTTTAAAATATGACTCTGCACATGGGAGATTTAACGCAGAGGTTAAAGTCAGTGATGATTTGATTACAATAAATGGAAAAAAAATTAAGTATTTTGCTACCCGAGATGCAAAAGAACTTCCATGGGGAGATTTAGGAATAGATGTAGTTTTAGAATGTACTGGTTCTTTGAGAAGCAAAGAAAAATGCCAAGTACATTTAGATCAAGGCGCAAAAAAAGTTTTAATATCCGCTCCGGGTGATAAAGATGTTGAGAAAACTATTGTTTATGGCGTCAATCACAATATTTTAAATTCTTCGGATAAGATTGTTTCTAATGCATCTTGCACCACTAATGGATTGGCGCCAATTGTTAAAGTGCTTCATGAATCTTTTGGTTTGGAATCAGGGCTTATGAATACAATTCATTCATATACAAACGATCAATCACTGCTAGATAATATGCATTCAGATATTAGACGAGCTAGAAGTGCGGGAGTTTCAATGGTCCCAACAAAAACAGGCGCAGCTTCCGCTGTAGGTCTTGTAATACCCGAGCTTAAAGGAAAATTAGATGGCGTTGCAATCCGAGTACCAACTCAAAATGTATCTTTGGTTGATTTAACTATTGTTACAAAAAAAAGCACAACAAAAGAAGAAGTGAATGAGGCAATGAAGAAAGCTTCGGATGGGGCTTTAAAGAATATTCTCGTATATTCTGATGAGCCATTAGTTTCAGTTGACTTTAATCATACTTCAGCCTCTTCATATTTTGATTCATTGTTAACTAAAGTTAGCGCTGATGGAAAATTAATAAAAGTCTTTGGCTGGTATGACAATGAGTATGGATTTAGCTGCCGCATGCTTGATACAGCTGTTGCAATGATGAAAGCTTAAACTCGCTGTATGGCAATTAAAAGTATCAGTGAGATAAATGTAAATCACAAAAGAGTGTTTGTTCGCGCAGATTTGAATGTTCCAGTAGAAAATAGGAAAATAAATTCAACAGCAAGAATTGATGCAACAATCCCAACGATTGAATACCTCCTAAAAGAGGGTGCACAAGTAATGTTAACTTCACATCTGGGAAGGCCTGAAGAGGGGATCTATGATGAGGATCTATCATTAAAGCCAATTGCAGATTATCTTAGAACAAAGTTAAATATTTCGGTTCGCTTGATAGATGATTGGGTTAATAGTCGATTTGAAATAAAACAAAATGAATTATTAGTTCTTGAAAATACAAGATTCAACAAAGGCGAAAAAAAATGTGATGAAACTTTATCGAGATATTACGCAGATTTAGCTGATGTCTTTGTTATGGATGCTTTTGGAACTGCTCATCGAAAAGAGGCAAGCACTTACGGTATTGGAAAATATATAAAAGAAAAGTGCGCTGGATTTTTATTCTACGATGAAGTGAAGGCGCTAAGCAAAACTTTTGATAATCCAGAAAAACCAATGCTTGCTATTGTAGGGGGAAGCAAAGTATCTACAAAATTGTCAGTTCTGAAAAATTTAGCCCATAAGGTTGATGGTCTTGTTCTTGGCGGGGGAATTCTGAATACATTCATAGCGTCAATGGGAAATAATGTAGGGGCTTCATTATATGAGCCAGATCTTATTAGTGAGGCAAAAAAAATTATTAGCTTTCTAGAAGAAAGAGGCTCTAAGTTACCAGTTATTATAGATGTTGTATGCGCCAAAGAATTTAGTGGGAGTGCTAAAAGCGAACTGAAACTTCTAGATGAGGTTGAGGATGACGATATGATTTTAGATATAGGGCCTCAGTCGATTATCAATGTTGTAGAGAAAATAAATGAAGCTAAAACAATATTATGGAATGGACCCGTAGGTGTATTTGAAATTGAACAGTTTTCAAATGGGACTAAGGCATTGGCTGAGTCGATAGCTAATAGTACTGGATTTTCGTTAGCTGGAGGAGGAGACACTATTGCATCTATTGAAAAATTTGGAATTCAGAATAAAGTTTCTTATATTTCTACAGCAGGTGGGGCATTTTTAGAGTTTGCTGAAGGAAAAAAGTTACCAGCAATAGAAATGTTGGAAAGCTAAAAATGAATAAAATTCAAAGTCTGGAATTATTCCATCAAGGTAAAGTTAGAGACACGTATATTGTTGATGATGATCATTTCCTAATGGTCACGTCAGATCGTATTTCAGCTTTTGATGTGATTATGAATGAAGATATCCCTGGCAAAGGAAAAGTTTTAAGCCAAGTATCAAACTTCTGGTTCAATAAAACAAAAAACATAATTAAAAATCATCTTACTGGCATAGATCCAAGATCAGTTGTAAGTCAAAATGAAGAAGAGTTGGTTGCTGATAGGTCGGTAGTTGTTAAAAGACTAAAGCCATTACCAGTTGAGGCAATAATAAGAGGTTATATTATTGGTAGCGGTTGGAAAGATTACAAAAAAGATGGTCGGGTTTGCGGTATCGAGTTGCCAACTAATTTACAATTAGCCGAGAAGCTAGATGATCCCATTTTTACTCCATCAACAAAAGCTCAAGTGGGAGATCATGATATTAATATAAGTTTTGAAGAAATGAAAAATTTAATTGGTACCGAACTCTCTCAAGAAATTGTTACTGCTACAAAAAATATTTATAACTTTGCAGCAGACCACGCCAGAGCAAGAGGTATTATTATAGCAGATACTAAATTTGAGTTTGGGCTTGATAAAAATCAAGAACTTATTCTTATGGATGAAATTTTAACCCCTGATTCCTCGAGATTTTGGCCAGCAGACACTTATGAGGTTGGTACATCACCAGCTAGTTTTGATAAACAATACTTAAGAGATTGGCTTGAAAGTGTTGACTGGAACAAAAAAGCACCTCCTCCAAAATTACCAGATGAGGTTATAGCAAAAACTATTGAAAAATATAAGTTAGCATTAAAGTTACTCACTGATGATTGAATTTTTATATAAAAGAAAATTGTGGGAATTGATATTCGGTTTACTAATTATATTATGTCTTATTAATTACATTATCTTATTTCATGGTTTTAAGGGTGTTACGCAGTTAGAAGCTGTAAAGAGGGGCGCTTTTTTTCCTAAAGGTTATATTATTGGAATTGTTTGGACAATTCTAATGATAGTTCAAGTTTGGATTTTTAAAAAAACAAAAAAATACTCAAATAGAAAATTGCTTCTTTTTTTGATTTTAGCCTGCATTACATATCCAGTTTATACAAAAGGCTTTTCTGATTTAACTTTAGTTATATTAGGAAATTTATTTACTATGATTTATTCTTCATTTGTAGCCGGTAATTTTTTTCAGGTTAGAAGTAGTATTTTTTATGGTATTTTATTAATACCTATCTGGATTTCATTTGTTACCTATTTAATGTTTAGCGTTTATAGTTAAAAAAAACCCATCGATTGATGGGTTTTTTTAAATAAGGCTTAATTAACTCTTATAGCAATGGAACAATTAAAAGTGCCACAATGTTAATAATCTTAATTAATGGGTTAATGGCTGGACCTGCTGTGTCTTTGTATGGATCACCAACAGTGTCTCCAGTCACTGAAGCTTTGTGCGCCTCAGAACCTTTGCCACCATGATTGCCGTCTTCAATATGTTTCTTTGCATTATCCCAAGCACCACCACCAGTACACATTGAAATTGCTACAAATAAACCTGTAACAATTGTTCCCATTAAAAGACCGCCAAGACCTTGAGCGCCTAGAGGTGATAGTCCAACAATAACTGGAACAGCAACAGGGAGTAGTGATGGTAAAACCATTTCTTTAATTGCTGCTGAGGTTAAAAGATCAACCGCTTTTGCGTAATCTGGCTCAGCTTTTCCAGTCATAATTCCTTTAATAGTTTTAAACTGTCTTCTAACTTCTTCAACAACTGAACCAGCCGCTCTTCCAACAGCTTCCATAGCCATCGCAGCGAATAAATAAGGAATAAGACCGCCAATAATAAGCCCAATTATCACATTAGGTTCACTTAAATCAAATGTTGCAATAATGCTGTAAACATCTAATTTGTGGGTATAGTCTGCAAAAAGAACTAATGAAGCTAAACCAGCAGATCCAATAGCGTAACCTTTTGTAACAGCTTTTGTAGTATTACCAACTGCATCTAGAGGGTCAGTTATGTCGCGAACTTTTTGTGGCAATCCAGCCATTTCAGCAATACCGCCAGCATTATCTGTAATAGGACCATAGGCATCAAGTGCAACAATAATACCTGCCATACTTAACATAGCAGTTGCAGCGATAGCTACACCATAAAGATTTGCGAATGAGTAAGAAAAGAAAATTGCCAAACAAACTGAAATTACAGGAAGTGCAGTCGATTTCATTGACACCCCAATTCCAGCAATAATATTAGTCGCATGTCCAGTCTCCGATGCTTTAGCAACGTGCTGAACTGGTTTGTAGTCTGTTCCTGTGTAGTATTCTGTGATCCATACAAGAGCAGCTGTAAGAGCTAATCCAATTGCAGCTGAGCCAAATAAACCTATAGCAGGATATGTGATCCCATCAATTACAATCCCTTCTGGGAATAAATGTTCTGTAACTTTATAAAATGCAATTAAGGAAAGACCACCTGCGATTGCAAGGCCTCTGTAAAGTGCAGGCATTACGTTCGACATCTTTGTATTTGCTTTAACAAAAAAACAACCAATAATTGAAGCAATAATTGAAACTGCACCAAGAAGTAATGGATACAATACGCCATTAATAGAATCACCTGTAATCATTAAGCTACCTAAAACCATAGTTGCAATTATTGTTACTGCATATGTTTCAAATAAGTCTGCAGCCATACCAGCACAGTCACCAACATTGTCACCAACATTATCAGCAATTACAGCAGGATTTCTTGGGTCATCCTCTGGGATTCCAGCTTCAACTTTACCTACAAGGTCAGCGCCTACGTCAGCACCTTTCGTGAAAATTCCACCACCTAAACGGGCAAAAATTGATATTAAAGAAGATCCAAAAGCTAAACCAATAAGTGGGTTTAAATTTTCAGTATTTGTGCCGCCAAGGTAATAATAGAAACCAGCTACACCTAGAAGGCCAAGACCTACAACAAGCATACCTGTAATAGCACCCCCTTTGAAAGCAACATCAAAAGCTTCAACTATGCCTTTTGTAGCTGCTTGAGCAGTTCTTACATTTGAGCGAACTGATACGTTCATTCCAATAAAGCCACATGCGCCTGATAAGACAGCACCAACAACAAAACCAATAGCAGTGTTTGTGTCAATAAAATAAGCAATTAGTGCGGTTAGTATTATTCCCACTATAGCAATCGTTTTATACTGACGAGCAAGATAAGCAGATGCGCCTTTTTGGATAGCGCCAGCAATATCTTGCATTTTTTTATTACCAGCCGGTAGGCTTAGAATAGATTTAGTTACTAAAGCACCATATATAACGGCAACAATTGCTGCACCTATGGCTATTTGAATTTCCGACATACTTCCTCCCAAATGAATTTCGAAAAAAATAAATTATCTCACAGATTCAGACAATTTCCCAAATTGTTAAAGCTTAAATATAAGAATCATGCCGATACAAATTAAGAGCATAGAAAACATATCTTTTATTTTCTTTTCAGGGATGGCGAGAAGAATTTTGGTGGAAATATATACTGCAAGCAAGCTTGGAATGGTCAAATAAAAAAATGCTGGTAAATATAATAACCCAAAGTAATCTATGTTAAAGCCTAAGCTTTGAAATGGTTGGCGAATAAAAAAACTTATGCTCGCTATAACTCCAATAATTACCCCTAAAAAACTTGAGGATGAGATGGATTTGTATGTGGAAATGTTTTTTGAAATGAGAAATGGAGCAAATAAAGTTCCGCCACCAATACCTACCAAGACAGAAATTGTACTAAAAATAACTGCTGCAGATTGGTTAGATAATTTTCTATAAAAATTATCTAATTTAATTAATTTTTTTAATTTCAAGGCTGTGAAAAAACAATAAATAATAAAGAAATATTTTAAAAATAAGAAATCAATATAAACAGTTAACATGCTCCCAAAAAAAGAACCGAAGGTTGTTGGTATTATTAACGGGCGGATGATGGAAAAATCAAAATTCCGATTTTTTATATGAGAAAATGTTGCAAGTGATCCAGTCAGGATTACTGAAATTAGGGCTGATCCTATTCCGAAGCAGATGCCAATATTAGGAGCAATGTCGTGAAAGTGAAATAAAACAAAAGTGATGATTGGCACTATTATAAGCCCTCCACCAATTCCAAAAAGTCCAGCCAAGAAACCTGTAAATAGACCTGTTAAAACTAAAATAATAGTTTCCATGATTATTTGTTTTTAAGGTACCGCTTTAAAGGAGAGTCTGAGAGTTTATGAATTAGGTCTTCATAAAAACCTTTTTTGATACCTTTTTTAATGGATTTTGGTAATTCTTTTTTTGACTCTTTTGGCTTAACTTTTAAATTGATTGATTTGATGTTTAAAGCAGGATATTTAAAAGCAATTTCGGCAAGCATATTATTTTTAATGAGTTTTAATTTTGTTAGCTCTGACCCTTTACTCAAAATAATAAGAATCTCTGTTTCTTTGATTATGATACTTTGGGTATCAATGTTGGAATTTTTTTTTATTTGTTGCTTTAAATAACTAACTATTTTTTTTTGTTTGTTTAAGTCCAAAATAATTGGTAAATTCATCAAATTTTTAACTGAATCCATATATAATATTGCCTAATTTATGAAAATTATATTTATAAGTAAAAAAAATACCAGCAAGCCTTTATCTGTTGACTTAAAAGTGTTTCTAATGTTGCTGTTTTTGATGTTTTCTGCAGCATTTTATTTTTTCCATTATTTGCAATCAAGAAAATCCGAAAATGAAATCAAAACCTTAAATTTAGAAACTAATTTAAACTCATATCAGGATAATATCAATTTATTTGTAAGTCAGCTGGGCGAATTAAACGCTCGAATTCTTGAGCTGGATAATCAGACTGAGAGACTTTATGGCATTTTAAAGAAACAGTTGGTGGGGAATCAAAAACTACCAAATCTTCCAAAAAAAGATGCTAAGACTGCAAATCAAGGAGGACCTTTTATTAACTCTAATGTTAGTGAGCAGGATTTGCAAATCGCAATACAATCTTCTATGGAGATGCTTCAAAAAAGAGAAGATATTTTTAATGAGGTTGAGGCAATAATGTTAAAACAAAGCGTCTTGAAAGACACACTTCCAACTCTATATCCCGTAAACGTTCCATACAGTTCTTCAAGTTATGGATGGAGAACAGATCCTTTATTGGGTATTCGTGCATTTCACGAAGGCTTAGATTTTTCCGCTGCGCAAGGAGAACAAATAAGGGCAACGGCAAGCGGTATTGTTATTGATTCAGGAAAAGCTCCTGATTATGGAAATTTCGTTAAAATTAAACATGGAAATGGTATAGAAACAAGGTATGCACATGCTTCGAAATTGTTTGTTAAAACTGGAGATATCATTCAGAAAGATGAAGTAATTGCTCTAGTAGGAAATACTGGTAGATCTACCGGACCTCACCTTCACTATGAAATAAGGCTAAATGGCCGATCCCTTGACCCTAGAAAATATCTAAAGAAAAATTAAAATATGTTAAATAATTTATTTAAGTCACTTTTTGGTGATAAGAGTGTTAAGTTTTTAAATCAAACTCAATCAATTGTTGCAAAAATTAATGACCTAGAGCCTAGTTATCAAAAGTTAAAATCTACTGATTTCCCCAAAAAAACCAAAGAATTTAAAGAAAGAATTTCTAATGGTGAAAGTTTAGATGATCTCCTGGTTGAGGCATTTGCTCTTGTTAGAGAGTCTGCAGTTAGGACATTGGGTATTAGACACTATGACATTCAGATTGTTGGTGGAATTGCCCTTCATCAAGGCAAAATTGCAGAAATGAAAACAGGTGAAGGTAAAACTTTAGTTGCAACTTTACCTGTTTATTTGAATGCTTTATCTGGCAAGGGCGTTCATGTCGTTACTGTAAATGATTATTTGGCAAGACGAGATGCTGAGTGGATGGGTAAGATTTATAACTTTCTTGGACTCTCTGTCGGAGTCAATCAGTCTCAACTTCCAACAGAAGAAAAAAATAAAGCATACCAAGCCGATATAACTTACGGAACAAGTAATGAGTTTGGGTTTGACTATTTGAGAGATAATATGATTTATTCTGCAGATCAGAAAGTTCAAAGAAGTCAGAATTTTGCTTTGATTGATGAGGTTGACTCGGTTTTAATTGATGAGGCCAGAACCCCATTGGTTATATCGGGACAGTCAGATGTTGACGTTAAGCTGTATGGTGAAATAAATAAACTTGTAGGCAAGCTAAATAGACAAAAAGATGAGCTGGCCGAAGGTGATTTTTATGTAGATGAAAAAACAAGTCAGGTTGTTTTGTCGGAAATAGGCCATGAAAATATAGAAAAAGTTTTAATTAAAAGTGGGTTATTAAAAAAAGATTCAAATCTTTATGATCCAACAAATATTAATTTATTACATTATGTTCAATCAGCACTAAAGGCAAACTATTTCTTTACTAAGGAAAAAGATTATGTAGTTAAAGATGGGACGGTAGTAATTATTGATGAACTCACCGGAAGAATGATGCCTGGCAGAAGATGGGGTGATGGAATACATCAAGCAATTGAGGCAAAAGAAAAAGTCACAATTCAAAGAGAGTCAAAAACAATGGCTGGGATAACATTCCAAAATTATTTTCGAATGTATGAAAAGTTAGCTGGAATGACTGGAACTGCAATGACCGAGGCTGAAGAATTTAAATTTATTTACAATCTTGAGACGATTGCATTACCTCCGCATCAAGCAGTAACCAGAATTGACAATATGGATAAGATATATCGCACTTCAGAGGAGCGATATAAGTCTGTAATTCAAGATGTAAGGGAGAGATATAAGAATAAACAACCTGTATTGATTGGAACAACTTCAATAGAAAATTCAGAATTTATATCTAAACTTTTAAGTAAAGAAAAAATTCCCCATCAAATCTTAAATGCGAAGCATCACGAGAAAGAAGCTCATGTAATCGAACAAGCCGGAAAACCAGGAATGATTACCATTGCAACAAATATGGCTGGCAGAGGAACTGATATTGTCCTTGGTGGAAATATAGATCCTGAAATTGAGAGGCTTGAATTAGAGCAGAGCAACAAATCAAAAGAAAAAATTAAGCAACTAAAAGATCAATGGAATAAAGATCATAAACTCGTAGTTCAATCTGGAGGGCTCCATATAGTTGGAACTGAGAGACATGAGTCAAGAAGAATTGATAACCAGTTAAGAGGGCGATCAGGTCGTCAAGGCGACCCAGGATCAACGACATTCTATTTATCATTGGAAGATTCATTAATGAGAATATTTGCATCTGAGAAGATCTCTATGATTATGGAAAAATTAAATATGCCTGCAGATGAGCCAATTGAGCATCGTTGGGTTACCAGATCAATTGAAAATGCTCAGAAAAAAGTAGAAGGTAGAAATTTTGATATTAGAAAACAGCTGTTGGAATTCGATGAGGTGCCAAATAGTCAAAGAAAAGTTTTGTATGAACAAAGAAACGAGGTTTTGATTTCTAATGAAACAGACCAGATGGCCAAAAATATTATTCATGAGGCTATAACAAATATTGTTTTTGAATATATACCTGAAGATAGCGTTGAGGAAAATTGGAATATTGAGTCGTTAGAGGCTAGATTAAAGACCGATTTTAATTTAACTGTGAATATAAAAAATATTTTAAAAGCAGACCCAAATATAGAAATATTAAACTTAACCCAAAAAATTGTTGAAGATGCACAGCAACAATATTTTGATAAAGAAAAAATTGCAGGAAAAGAGGCGTTAAGGCATTTTGAAAAATCTGTCATGCTTCAGATAATCGATCATCATTGGCGTGAACATCTAACAGCTTTGGATCATTTAAGGCAGTCGGTTGTTTTACGTGCTTATGGTCAGAAAGATCCTAAACAAGAATTTAAAAAAGAAGCATTTAGTATGTTTGAAAAACTACTGGAAACTATTAAAAGTGAAATTGCTAGAGTATTCATGATGGTTCAGGTTAAAGATGAAAAAGCAGCTCGTGAAATTGAGGCTCAAAAACAAAAAGAATTAGAAAATGTAAAAGTTAGGACAGCGGAAGATGATGACAATCAATCAATTAAAAAAGTCAGCAGAAATCAAATATGTCCTTGCGGAAGCGGTAAAAAATATAAGCATTGTCATGGGGCATTAAATTAATATGTCTGAAATCGCCTCTCCTTGCGTTGGTATTTGTACATATAATCAAGATGGTCTATGTGTTGGTTGTCTTAGAAATGCTAACGAGATATCCGAGTGGTTTGATCTAAGCGACATTGAAAAGCAAGCAGTGCTTAATGAAATAAAAACAAGAACGATTAAAGGTTTTTAGATTTATATTCACATAAATCTTTAATACAACATACTTGGCACTCTGGATTTCTTGCTTTACATGTATAGCGCCCATGCAAAATCAGCAGGTGATGTGCATCTATTAAGTAATTTTTTGGAAGTAGTTTTGTCAAATCTTTTTCAACTTGTAAAACACTCTTGCCTTTAGACAAGCCTATACGATTCGCTACTCTAAATATATGGGTATCAACAGCAATAACAGGCATTTTATGAATGGTATTAAGAAACACATTTGCTGTTTTTCTGCCAACACCAGGTAATTTTACTAGTTCTTCTCTGGTGCTTGGGATTGTGCCTTTATATTCATTATTCAATATGATGCTGGTCAGTAAAATATTTTTAGCTTTCGTTTTATAAAGACCTATCGAATTTATAATCTTTTCAATCACTAAAATATCAAGATTTGATAATAATGTTGCATTAGGGGCAATTTTAAAAAGATTTTGAGTAACTTTATTGACTTGAATATCAGTGGTTTGTGCTGACAAGATTACTGCTATTAGAAGCTGATAAGGTGAATTAAATTTTAATTCAGTTTTGGGTTCAGGATTTTTCGCCTTTAATTTTTCAAGTATAAGCTCTCTTTTGTAAGCATTCATTTTCTCTTATTAATTAGATTGGAACCTGCAACTAAAAAAGCTAACGCAATAAATGCACCTGGTGGAAGTGAAGCTAATAAAAATTGATGTTGAGGTTCAAAAATATTAATTGTTAAAAAAGAAAATTTATTACCTAATAAGAATTCAATATTTTGGAAAATTGTTCCTTGACTTAAAATTTCTCGAATTAAGCCAATTAAAATTAAAACTATTGTTAATCCTATACCCATGAATAATGCATCAAAAAAAGAATTTTTCAAAGAATTTTTAGAGGCAAACGACTCAACTCTAGCAAGAACAATGCAATTGGTAACAATCAATGGAATAAATATTCCCAGTGCTTGATATAAGGGAAATGAAACTGCATGGATTGTATAGTCAACTATTGTAACTAGCCCAGCTATTATTAATACAAATATCGGTACTCTAACGCCATCCGGAACTAATTTTCGAATTGGTGCAATTGAAGAATTTGCAAGAACCATAACAAAGACAGTTGCAAGCCCCAAAGCAGCTCCGTTGGTGATATTCGTTGTTACTGCAAGTGTAGGACAAAGCCCTAGTAGTTGTATAAGACCAGGATTTTGAGTCCATAAGCCATCAAGCAGTTGTTTTTTTATCATCTAAAATTATCCTGATTTTCTTTAAAGTATTCTAACGTCTTCTTAACAGCATTAATGACTGCACGAGGTGTGATTGTTGCTCCTGCGCGATAGTCAAACTGACCCATATCTTTTTTTGTTTTCCATAACAATGGATTTCCGCTGAGGTTTAAGCCAATAAAATTATCTATCCAGTTAGATTTCTTTTTTTCAATGTAATCTCCTAGGCCGGGGGTTTCTGAGTGACTTATTATCCTGACAGCTAAGATATCACCATCTTTATTAATACCGGTAATTAGATTTATATTTCCACCGTAGCCGTCATGGGCAGTTGCTTCTATAACAATAGCAACCATAGTCCCGTCAATATCTCTAGCAATATATGCATCTGTATTGGTATCATTTCCAAGCAGCTTGTTAGGATTCAAAGTAATTTTGTCATTAAGAAGATTGTTTTCATATTTCAAGCTCCCAACAGACTCTTTTAATAAATTCATCTTTGCATCATTTATATTTTTTTCGATCCTGGGCGTGGTAAGAATATAAGTAAGGTTTAATAGAATGCCAAAAAAAATTCCAATAAGGGTAATTAAGAAAGAATTTTTGAGGATAGCCTTAATCATGAGTTAGTAACCAAAGACTTTGGGTTGTGTAAATTTTTCGATAAGTGGTACCCAGATGTTCATAAAAATTACCGCAAAAGCAATACCATCTGGATATGCGCCAAAATTTCTAATGGTTAAGGTAATGATTCCGATGAGTATAGCAAATATAACTTTACCCTTTTTTGTAGTTGGGCTTGTGACAGGATCAGTTAATATAAAAAATGCACCTAATATTAGAGCTCCATTTAGCAGATGATGCGTTGGCCCCATAAATTTATTTGGATCTAATAGATGCATTAATGCAGAAAATAAAATAACAGTAATTATTAATGTAATGGGCAAGTGCCAGCTAATAATTTTTTTATTAAGGAGATATAAGCCACCTAAAAAATAAGAAATATTGATGATGCTTCTAGGATTAAATATTTCGTAATTTGGAAAATTATTTTGATTTAAATTGTCTGCATTTAAAAATAAGAATGTCTTGATAGTATCGAGCGGCGTCGCACTTGAAATACCATCAATATTAAGATTTGATTTTGTATTTAAAAGACTTAATAGGTCATTGAAATTAATAAAATTATTCAGACCTAGACTGTTTGAAGCTTCCCAATCTGTCATCATCGCAGGAAAAGAAATTAGTAAAATAGCATAACCAATCATGGCTGGATTAAAAATATTAGATCCCAATCCTCCGTATACATGTTTAGCTAAAATAATGGCACTAAATATACCTATAAAAATTATCCACCATGGCGATGATGAAGGAATAGAAATTATTAAAAGCCAACAAGTAACAATGGTTGAACCGTCTAATAAGAAAGGCTTTGCTGAGATATTTCTCAATTTGAGGCTAATATATTCAAATAAAATTCCAAGTGAAATTCCAAAAATTAAGTTACCCAGGATTCCATAACCAAAAAAATAAATATAAATTAACAGGCTTGGGATTAAAGCAAAAAAAACATGACTCATGATAAAAGTAACTGAGTCTGATTTTCTGATTATTGGTGATGGAATCATTATTATTCTTTACCTTTTAAAGCCATATCAATTGCAGCTTTCTTTTCTTCAATTAGTTTTTTTTTCTCAGCATCTGGAATTTGCGCTCTGCGCTGAGCGTTTCTTTCTGCCCTTTCTATTTTTTCTCTCTCCAGCCTATAAAGCCTGAACTCATTTCTATCTCTTGCTATATCTGCGCGCTCCCCGGATATTTCTTCCATTCGTATTTCGCTTTTAGCAAATCTATAATAACTTACCAAGGGTATATTACTGGGGCATACATATGAGCAGCAGCCACATTCAATACAGTCAAACAATTTATAATCTAAAGTTTTTTCAAATTGTTTTGATTTAGAAAACCAGAAAAGTTCTTGTGGTTGAAGTTCGGCAGGACATACTTCTACACATCTTGAGCATCGAATACAAGGCATGATAGAACTACCTTTTTCTATAGCTTCATCTTTTGTGATTAAGATACAATTCATTGCTTTTGTGACGGGTATTTCACTGTTTTCTAATTCATAGCCCATCATGGGGCCACCCATAATAATTCGATCGTAATTTTTTTCTATTTCGCAATCTGCTAGAAAGTGCTTAATTGGTGTTCCAATTAAGGCATCAAAGTTTCTAGGCTGCCTTAAGTAACCAGTAAAGGTTACAATTCTGCTAATTACTGGTTCGCCATAAATAAATAATCTAGCTATTGAGATGATTGTACCAACATTAAAAATTTGGAAACCATGATTGGAGGGACGATCCATTTTTTTAATCTTAAGACCTGATACTAAAAATAAAAGCCTTTTTTCATCTCCGCTTGGATAGACTGTTGGAATAACTTTAATTTCAATTTTAGGATTTTTATTTTTTATTTGAAGAGCATTTATTGCTTTTTGTTTATTATCTTCAATCCCTATGACTGCTTTTGTGGCCCCAAGAATATGTATTGCTATATCTACGCCCGCAAGAAAGTCCTCTGTTTTTTCTCTGAGAGACATATCATCACATGTAATAAATGGTTCACATTCCGCAGCGTTAATAATTAAAGTTTCTATTTTGGAGCTTGCTTTTATATGGGTTGGGAATGTTGCCCCACCCATTCCTACAACTCCGTTTTGCCTAAGTTGCTCTAGGGCCTCATCTAGTTTTAAACTTTTGTGATCGATGGCTTTCCTTTCAGTCCATAGATCTTTATGATCTGGTTCTATAAAAATACATTCCTCTTTAAGCATTGATGGATGAGGGACTGAATACATTGCTATTTTTTTAATATAACCAGAAGTTGGTGCATGGATCCCTACAGATAAATTATTTGAGGGTTTGGCTAATTGTTGACCTTTAAGAACATAGTCCCCAGGCTTAACTATAAGTTTGGGTGCTTTTCCAACGCTCTGTCTGATTGGTAAAATTAACAAGTCTGGAATGGAAATCTTTTTGATGGGACTTTTTGTAGATATATTTTTATTACCTTGAGGTTTTATTCCACCATGAAAACTTAATTTATTTAATATATTCATCAATCAACTTACCTGTTTAATTGAAGTGATTGGATATTTCCATTTCCAAGATTCAGTAGTTTCTTTAACTGGATCCATAATAATGCAATCGACAGGGCATGGAGGAAGGCATAGTTCACAGCCAGTACATTCTTTTTCAATTACAGTATGCATTTGTTTTGCAGCACCCAAAATTGCGTCTACTGGACAGGCTTGAATACACAATGTACATCCAATACATGTTTCTTCATCAATGACAGCGACAGCTTTTTCTTTGGTAACTCCATGTTCGTCATTGAGTGGTTTGTAATCAACTCCCAATAAATCAGCTAGTTTATGTATTCCATCATCGCCTCCTGGTGGACATTGATTGATATCCGCTGAGCCATCAGCAATTGCTTGCGCATAAGGCTTACAACCTGGATATCCACATTGACCACATTGCGTTTGAGGAAGTATCTTATCTATCTTTTCAACGATTGGATCAGATTGAGTTTTAAACTTGATTGATGCAAAGCCTAAAAAAACACCAATCACCACACAAATCCCAACAATAATTATTACAGTTAAAATCATAAATTATCTAAACCGATAAATGCCATAAAGCTGAGGCTCATCAAGCCTGCTGTAATTAATGCAATAGCAGTACCCTTAAAAGCTTGGGGAGTATCAGCTCCTTCAAGCTTCTCTCTTAATGATGCAAATAATATTAGAACTAAAGAAAACCCAAAAGCGCCACCAAGCCCAAATATGGCTGCGCCCAAAAGGTTATGGTTCATTTGAGCATTTAGCAACGGAATGCCCAATACAGCGCAGTTAGTTGTAATTAGAGGAAGAAAAATTCCTAACACTCTATAAAGAAAAGGGAAATTCTTTTCCATAACTAATTCTGTGAATTGGACAATGGCAGCTATAACAACTATGAATGTGATAGTTCTTAGATATTCAAGATGAAACGGTTCTAATAAATAGTGATAAATAAGCCAGCTTGAGATGGAGCCCAAGGTCAGAACAAATGCAGTGGCAGCAGACATGCTTACAGACGTTTCAAGTTTCTTTGAAACCCCCATAAATGGACATAGACCCAATATCTTGGTTAAAACAATATTGTTAACAAAAACAACACCGATGAGTAAAACTAAATATTCTTTCATGCAATTAAATTATATTGGACTTAACCTTCAAGATGGAAAATATACCCTTTTTTTATATAATCTAAAAGAATAAAAAATAATTTTTAAATAAAATTTAGTTATATTTAACATTAGAATTTTCACCATAAACAAAAGCATTCATTGTAAAATGCAACTTTAAAATATTCTAAATAATATAATGTTTAAAGGCAGTGCAGTTGCAATTGTGAGCCCAATGAACTCAGATGGTTCACTAGATTTTGATTCTTTAAAAAATCTCATTGATTTTCATATTGTTAATAAAACCGACGCGATCGTAATTGTTGGAACATCTGGTGAATCGCCCACTTTATCATTTGAAGAACATATCCAGCTTGTAAAGTTTACAGTTGATTATGTCAATAAAAAAATACCTGTTATTGCGGGAACTGGAGCAAACTCAACATCGGAAGCAGTTTACTTAACCAAAGAAGCAAAAAGAGTAGGCGCAGATGCGGCTCTTATTGTTGTGCCATACTACAATAAACCTCCACAAGAAGGACTCTATCAGCATTTTAAAATGATTAATGATTCTGTAGATATTCCACAAATTCTGTACAACGTACCTTCTAGAACGGTTGTTGATTTGACAGATGAAACAATTGTTAAGCTTTCAGGCTTAAAAAATATAGTAGGTATCAAAGATGCTACTGGAGATATAAATCGATTAAAAAATATTATTGATAAAGTTGATAAAGATTTCCTTTTTTACAGTGGTGATGACCTTACGTCATGCGAGTTTTTAAAGTTAGGGGGTGACGGTATAATCTCTGTTACAGCGAATGTAGAGCCGCTAAAAATGCATCAACTGTGTATGCTGATTGCTAATAAAAAATTTGAAGAAGCAGATAAAATTGATAAAGAAGTACAATATTTACATAAAAATTTATTTGTTGAAGCTAATCCAATCCCTGTTAAATGGGTTCTTAACAAGAAAGGTTTGATCAAAAATGGCATCAGACTTCCCTTGGTTGAGCTAGCAAAAAAATATCATTCACTATTCCAAGACTGCTTATGATTTTTAGAGTTATTTATTTTTTCCTTGTATTTATTTTTCTAACTGCATGCTCAAGCGTTGAAGATATTCCAATTATTGATAAGGTGACTCAGCCAGATTATGTTAGCTCTAAAAAAGCAAAAAAATTAGAAGTTCCTCCTGACCTAAGTGAAGTTGCGGTCAATAACACTTATCAGATAGATGGCAGACCAACATCATTCAAAGATTTTGAAAAACAGCAAGCCGGAACGGAGAAGCTTATAAAGAATGAAAATCAAGTTCGCGTTGTGAAATCAGGAAATATGCGCTGGCTAGTTATCAATGGTGATTATGAGGCTGTTTGGTCCTCAGTTGAAAGTTTCTGGGAAGATATGGGCTTTAGAATTGCAAAAGACTCAAAAATAACTGGAATTCTTGAAACTGAATGGTTGTCTGAAGCTGAAATAAATAAAGATAAAGGGGGGTTAGAAGGTTTTGATGCATGGTTAGATGCATTGGCAAACACATCAACTAAAAGAAAATTTAGAACACGAATAGAAAAAGGCTCAGATGAAGGTACAGTTGAGGTTTACTTATCACAACGTTCTTTGCTTAAAGGGCTTGAAGACCACAAGGAAAGAAAGAAAAAACATTACGAAGGAACTGTAAACCCGGATACAGTTTATGAAATTCAAGAATACAAGCCAGACGACGCTGACATCAAGAAAAAGACAGATCAAATAAGTAATTTTAAAGAAGATGATTTGGAAATAAATTACGAATTATTAAGAAGATTGATGGTTAAGCTGGGAACATCTGACTTGGCGGCAAAGGGCAAATTAAACGAGGCTAAAGAAATAAAAAAAGCTGAGCTGATTGATGGAGGCGGATTTAAATATATTCAGTTGCTTGACCCATACCAAAGGTCTTGGAGAAAACTTTCTTTAGCTATTGATATGGTTGGTTTTGAAGTTGTTGACAAAAACAGGTCCAAAGGAATCTTCTATATTAAATATAGTAATTTAGAGATTGATGAAAAATCAGATAAGCAAAAAAATAAAAAAGGCCTGATAGATAAGCTTGCTTTTTGGAAAGATGATGAAGACAAGAATGCAGATGATGCTGAAGGCCAAGAAAAATACAAGAAAGAACTTGAGGACGAAGAAGGGTCTGATAAGCTAGTGAAGAAAGAAAAATCATGGTCTGAAAAGACATGGGAAGAAAAACTACCATTCTTAAGCAACTGGGGAGATGATGATGAAGAGGGTGTTGGTAAGGATGAAAAAAGATATCGAATTAGATTGTTAGAAAATGAAGAAGGTTCGAAAGTATTTATTGACTATCCTGATGAGACAATCAATAAAACAAAAACTGCACAGTCAGTTATTAATATAATTTACGAATATTTAAAATGATTTCATTTGCCTCGCTTGGAAGCGGAAGCGAAGGAAATTCATTTCTGATCAAGAAAGGCAAAACAATTCTGATGATTGATTCAGGATTCAATCAAAAAGAAACATATTCACGGTTAGAAAAAATATCAGTCAAACCAGAAGAAATAAGTGCGATCTTAATTTCACATGAGCATGAGGACCATATCAGGTCAGCTTCAAAGTTATCAAGAACCCATAATATTCCAATTTATTGCTCATATGGGACCTCAAAAAAATTAAGGGGTGATGAAACTATAAACTTAATAACAAAACATGATTTTGATATTTCCGAGCTGATTGTTACTCCAGTATTTACGCAGCATGATGCAAATGAGGCATGCCAATTTGTTATCACTGACAAAGTTCATAGAATAGGCATACTTACTGATACAGGAAAAATATCAAATGAGATTAGGAAAAAATATACAAGATTAGATTTTTTCGTTATAGAGGCGAATCATGATGAAAGATTGTTAAAAGATTCAGAGTATCCACAAGTGTTAAAAAATAGAATATTAGGAAACTTCGGTCATTTAAGCAATAAACAAACATGTGAATTTTTAAGTGAGTTCAAGAATGCGAAAAATACAAAAATAATTTTCTGTCATATGAGTAAAAATACAAATTCTAAAAATAAAATAGAATATGCATTAGAAGAATTTAATATAAAAGATTTTTTTGAGTTTGATTATATTGAGCAAGATCAAGTATATTCTTGGAGAACAATTAAAGATAATAATTAAAGATGAATAAAATATATCCACTTATCAGAAACATATTATTTTTACTACCTGCTGAATTCAGTCACTCTTTTGCGCTAAATGTTTTAAACATGCTTGATCGGTTATGTTTAATTAAGATGCAATCTTACGAAGATAGAAATAAAAAAAAATTACATTCTATAGTTTTTAAAAATAAAATAGGACTTGCTGCAGGCCTTGATAAAAATGCAGAGCATATTAACGTTTTTTCTAAGTTAGGTTTTGGATTTTTAGAAGTAGGAACAGTGACGCCTGTAGCTCAACCAGGCAATGAGAAGCCAAGATTATTTAGAGATATAAAAAATAAAGCATTATTAAATTCATTTGGTTTTAATAATGTCGGTATAGAAAAGTTCATTGAAAATATAAAAAAATCTAATAGGGATATAACGCTAGGAATCAATATTGGTAAAAATATTTTTACACCGATAGAAAAAGCTGTTGATGATTATTTAAAGTGTATGAAAAAAACATATAAATATGCTGATTATTTTACAATCAATATTTCATCTCCAAACACAAAAAATTTAAGGGATCTGCATGATTCAAAAAATTTAGTAAAATTTCTAAAAGAAATTAATTTGGAGCGAGCAAAACTTTCAAAAATAAAGAAAAAAATTATCCCAATTTTTTTAAAAATTTCACCTGATATTTCGGATGACATACTTAACAATATAATAAAAGAATCAATCCAATTTAATATTGATGGTTTAATATTAACTAACACCACTATAAATAAAAATGAAATTGATAGGAAGTATCATAATCTACCTGGAGGTGTCTCAGGAGAACCCCTTAGAAAAAAATCCGAAGCCCTTTTAAAAAAATGTAAGTTACTCGCTAGAAATAAATTATTTTTAATCAGTGTGGGGGGGGTAATGAGCGCCGATGATGCTGCTAAGAGGATAAAGTTAGGTGCTGATCTTGTACAAATATATACAGGGTTTATATACTTAGGCCCAATATTAATTGATGAGATACACAAAAAAATTTCAAGCTAATGAAAATTTTTTATTTTCATATCGTCGATGTCCTTATGCAATGAGAGCAAGATTCGCTCTTGTTTTAGAATCAATTGAATTTAGTCTAATGGAAATATCACTTAAGGATAAGCCTGAAGATCTATTAAGGCTGAGCCCAAAAGGAACCGTTCCAGTTTTGGTCCTTAGTGATGGTTATGTTATTGATGAAAGTCTTGAAATTATGAATTGGGTTTTTAATCAGACAAAAACTACAAAAAAATATTATCCAGAAAAATTTAATAATGAAATCACAAGCTTGATTATTGAAAATGACCTGATTTTTAAAAAAAATCTTGATAGTTATAAGTATGAATCAATTGTAGAAAAAAAAACGACTCATTTATTAAATTGTAAAAATTTTTTGGATAAGATTGAAGGGCTCTTGAATTTAAATAAGTTTATATTTGGAAATAATATTTCTGCTGCTGATATTGCAATTTTTCCATTTATTAGACAATTTATACTAGTCGATCAAAAAGTTTTTTTAGAAATGGACTTAAATAACATTCAAGGGTGGTATCAAAACATTTCAGAAACTGAATGTTATAAAGAAATAATGATTAAACCGAACTAACTGTTTTAGGTTTTAGCTTTGACTTGATATTAAGTATTACTTTATTTGTATCATCGATATCAATTTGAACTTCGCCACCTTTGGATAGAACACCAAATAATAATTCATCTGCAAGTGCTTTCCGAATTGTGTCTTGTATTAATCTTGTCATTGGTCTAGCGCCTAAATTCTGATCAAAACCATTTTTTGCTAGATAGTCCTTAATTTTTTGGGTAAATTCAACCTCAACTTTTTTGTCATGTAACTGATTCTCAAGCTGCATTAAAAATTTATCAACAATTTTTAAAATAACCTTATGCTCGAGAGGAGCAAATGAAACGATTGCATCAATCCTATTTCTGAATTCTGGACTAAATGCTTTTTGAATATCAATCTTCTCATCTCCTTTTTCTTTTGAGTTAGTAAACCCAAAAGACGATTTTGATAACGAGTCCGCTCCAACATTTGTTGTCATAATAAGTGTTACATTTCTGAAATCGACTTTTCTACCGTTACTGTCGGTTAGAAAACCGTTATCCATAACTTGGAGAAGTATGTTATGTATATCAGGGTGTGCTTTTTCAATTTCGTCCAACAATAGAATAGAGTATGGATTTTTATTTACTGATTCTGTAAGTATGCCGCCTTGATCAAAACCAACATATCCAGGTGGTGCACCGATTATTTTTGATACAGAGTGCCTTTCCATGTATTCGCTCATATCGATTCTAATAAGCTCTATTCCAAGTGTATAAGCTAGTTGTTTAGCAACCTCTGTTTTACCAACCCCTGTTGGACCGCTGAATAAGAAGCTGCCAATAGGTTTATTGTCAGCAAGCAATCCGCTGCGGGACATTTTGATTGCAGTTGAAAGCTTTTCGATTGCTTCATCTTGACCAAAAATTATAGCTTTTAAATTTCTTTCAAGATTTCGTAATAAATCCTTATCATCTTTGTTGATATTTTTAGCTGGAATCTTAGTGATCTTAGAAATAACTTCTTCAATTTCTTTTGGCGTAATGGTTTTCTTTTGTTTTTTTTCTGGCTTAATACGTTGGAGTGCACCCGCTTCATCAATTATATCAATAGCTTTGTCTGGTAGTTGCCGATCATTAATATATTTTGCAGATAGCTCTACTGCAGCTACTAAAGCTTGATCTGAAAATTTCAAATTATGAAATTGTTCGAAATTTTCTTTCAATCCTCTAAGAATTTCAATTGAGGTTTGTATGTCAGGTTCTATGACATCTATTTTTTGAAATCTTCTGGAGAGCGCATGATCTTTTTCAAATATAGTTCTATATTCTTGATAAGTAGTAGCTCCTATACATTTTAACTGACCTTTGTTTAAAGCGGGTTTTAAAATATTAGATGCATCAAGAGTGCCTCCGCTTGCAGAGCCGGCACCAATAATTGTATGTATTTCATCGATAAAAATAATTGCATTTTCATTTTCTTCAAGTTGCTTAAGAACATTTTTCAACCTTTGTTCAAAGTCTCCTCTATATTTTGTTCCAGCAATTAAAGCACCTAAATCTAAAGAGTAAATAATTTTATTTTCTAAAACTTTGGGTATATTTCTGTCTACTATTTTTTTCGCTATTCCTTCTGCAATTGCTGTCTTACCAACGCCTGCATCACCAACAAGCAAAGGATTATTTTTTCTTCTTCGGCATAGTATCTGAACAACTCTTTCAATTTCATCTTCTCTACCAATAACCGGATCAATTTTTTTGTTTAGTGCTAGTTTATTTAAATTAATTGCATATGCCTCTATATTTTTTATTTCATCTTTATTTGCATTTTCATCGTCGCTTAATGAAGATTTTTCTTCTTTTTCCAAAACTTTATCTTTTGATATTCCATGAGCAATAAAGTTAACAATATCTAATCTGGCCACACCTTGCTGATGAAGAAAATAAACTGCGTGGGAATCTTTTTCTCCGTATATCGCGACTAAGACATTTGCTCCAGTGACTTCTTTTTTTCCAGATGATTGAACATGAAGCATGGCTCTTTGTATGACCCTTTGAAAACCAAGCGTAGGTTGTGTATCGACTTCTCCGTCTCCGTTCACGATTGGTGTATGTTCTTCAATGTGCGTTAGCAATTCATTTTTTAGCTTTTGAAAATTCAATCCACATGCTTTTAGAACTTCCGAGGCTGAAGGATTGTCGATGAGGGCTAAAAGAAGGTGTTCGACAGTAATTAACTCATGTCGTTGTTGTCTGGCATTCATGAATGCCATATGTAATGTGACTTCTAGCTCTTGTGCAATCATATTGTATTTATCATATCTTTTCTATAATACTTTGCAAGGGGTGTTCCGAATCTTTTGCTAATTTAAGTACTTGGTTCATTTTCATTTCAGCAATATCATGAGGATAAATTCCACAAACTCCCATTCCTTCATTATGGATTTTAAGCATTATTCTTGTTGCTTCGTCTGAACTTTTCTTGAAGATAGACTGTATTACTAAAACAACAAACTCCATCGGCGTATAATCATCATTTAATATTAGGACCTTATAGAGATCAGGAAGTTTAGTATTTGTAGAGCTCTTAGAAATGGTTTTAATTTTTTCTGTAGGCATTCTTATTTATATATTTTTACAGTTTTAATATTTTTTTCTTGAGAGTTAATTATTTCCATTGTTATTTCTTGAAGTTTAAAGCTAGTGTCTGTTTCAGGAATGGTTTCAAAATATTCTAAAATTAAACCGTTCAATGTTTTAGAGTTTTTTGCTTCCAATGTTATGGATAGTTGCTTGTTGAGTTTTTTTAGACTAATCCCCCCCTCTACAATCCATCCGTCTTCATCGTCGATTATTTTGGAATCTTCAGTAGGCAATGTTAATTTAAAATCTCCAATAATTTCTTCTAAAATATCCTCTAAGGTAATTAAACCTATAAATTCTCCATGTTCATTCACGATAAGTGATATTTTATTTTTTTTATCCTGAAAAGACTGCAATTGTTTAAGCATGGAAGTTCCAGAGGCAATGAAAATAGGTTCAGTAATAATTCCTTTTATATTTTCTATTGTTATTTCTTCCTTGAGATTGAGATATTGAATTAGCTTATTAATTTCCAGAATCCCAATAATTGAATTATTTTCATCTCGAACAATAACATTTTGATGATGAAAGTTTTTAATTTTTTCTACTATTTCGTCTGCTGGTGAATTAATATTAATAGATTCAGTTTGAGTGTGAGGAGTCATTGCATCATCAACTGTGTCTTGCTCTATATTTATTAAGTTCATAAATATCGATTGATTTTTCTGATGAAGATAGCTTGATGATTCAGAAATTACAGTTCTTAGGTCTTCCATCGTAATTAAATTTTTGTTTGAAAAGTTTAATTTAATATTAAATAATTTCAGAACTGCAAGCACAAATAAATTAATAATAAAAACAATTGGGTACATTAGTTTAAGTAATGGATAGAGTATATAACTGCAAAAAAGCCCTATTTTTTCTGGATTTGCAGCGGCAATTACTTTTGGTGAAATTTCACTAAACACAACAATCAAAAATGTTACAGAAAGTGTAGATAGTAATAATATAAAATCATTATTTTGAAATAATTGAAAAGTAATAACTGTAACAAGAGAGGCTGCTGCTGCATTTGAGAGATTATTGCAGATCAGAATAACACTCAGCAGTTTGTCAGTTTGCTGAAGAAGTTTGTATGTTAGAAGGGCTGATCTATGGCCATTATTTTTAAGTGTATTTAAACGAATTCTATTTATCGACATCAGACTCGTTTCAGCAATAGAAAAAAAGGCTGATGTTAACAACAAGAAAATTAAAATAAAGATTTGAATAGATAAATCTAAATTAATCACAATAATGAATTATATATCTATTTTTTCTGAGTTTACTTGCGCGGTAACTAAATTTGTTCGATTTGTTCCAAGCCATACAGCCATTGGGCAGCCAACCATTATTGAAGAATAAATTCCAAATAAGATCCCAATTGTTAATGCAAGGGCAAAATTATGTAAAGTTTCTCCCCCAAAAACGAGCATAGAAATTACAACAGTTTGTGTCGAAAGATGAGTCATAATTGTTCTAGACATTGTTCGAGTGATCGCATTATTAATTACTTCTGAAACTGACGCCTTTCGCATTTTTTTAAAATTTTCTCTAACGCGATCAAATACCACAACAGACTCATTTACAGAATATCCAAGCACTGCAAGGATTGCTGCAAGAACAGTTAAATTAAATTCCCATTGGAAAAAGGCAAAAAAACCTAAAATAATAATGACATCATGCATGTTTGCAATTACAGCAGAGAGAGCAAAGCGCCACTCAAATCTCAGTGAAAGATATAAGATTATGCCAAGACAGACAAACAGTATCGCCATAGCGCCATTTTCAAAAAGCTCTTCCCCAACCTGACCTCCAACAGACTCAACGCGATTGATTGTAAATTCATTTCCGAGATTAGACAATTCATGGTTAACAAATTCAGAAAGTTCGCTTATGCTTTTATCTTTAACGAGAGGTAGTTTAATTAGAACATCTTTATTAGAACCAAAGTTTTGAACTTGAAAATCAGTAAAATTTAAGGCTGTTAAATGCTCTCTAATTTGATCTAAATTTGCCTGCTGTTTATAATTAACTTCAATAATGGTGCCGCCTGTGAAATCTACTCCGTAATTTAAATTCTTTGTAACTAAGAAAAAAACAGCCATTACAAATGTTGTGATTGAAATAACAGCTGATATTTTGCTGTATTTCATAAAGTTAATATCTTTTTTAACTCTAAAGAATTCCATAATTAATTTTCTACTTTGTAAATTTCGCCAATGTTAATTTTTTCAATCTTACGCTTAGAACCATAAAGTAGATTCACAAGCGCACGAGAAACAAGAATGGCAGAGAACATCGATGTTAGGATACCCAAAACATGGACTACAGCAAAACCTTTTATTGGGCCTGAGCCAAACATAAAGAGAGCAAGACCCGCAATTAAAGTTGTGATATTTGAGTCTAAAATTGTCCCCCAAGCCTTTTCATAACCCATAAAGATACTTGCTTGAGGAGTGTTCCCGTTTCTAATTTCATCGCGAATTCTCTCGTTAATTAAAACGTTAGCATCAATTGCCATACCCACAGTAAGAGCCATTGCTGCCAGGCCAGGTAAAGTTATAGTCGCTTGAATAAGCGATAAAATTGCAATCAGCATTACAAGATTGATACCAAGAGCGAATGAGGATATTAGTCCAAAAGTCATGTAATAAATAATCATTAAAACGATCACTGCAATAAAGCCCCAGAGTGTAGAAAGAACTCCTCTTTCAATATTTTCTTTACCCATACTTGGCCCAACAGTCCTCTCTTCAACAATTTCCATTGGTGCTGCAAGCGATCCCGCTCTGAGGAGTAAAGAAACGTCTGTCGCTTCTTGAATGTTTTTCATTCCTGTAATTTGGACACGCCCACCGCCAATTTCAGTTTTAATAACTGGTGCCGTTACTACTTCAGTTATATTTTTCTCGATTAATAGAATCGCAATTCTTTTGCCTACATTGTCTCTAGTGACTCTTTTAAAGATAGAGGCACCTTGATTATCCAGATTTAAAGAAACGATAGACTGCCCAGTTTGTTGATCAACTGATGGCCCGGCGTTGTTAATATTCTCCCCAGTTAAAATAACTTCTTTTTTGACGAGTATTGGATTATTTTGACGGTCGTAATAGAGTTCACGTCCTGGAGGTAAAGCACCTTCTGTTGCTTTTTGAATGACTTCTGAATTTGCTTCTTCGTCAACCATTCTCATTTCAAGCAATGCAGTTCGACCAATTATTTCTTTTGCTTTTGCAGTGTCCTGGACTCCGGGGAGCTGAACGATTATTCGATTGCTTCCCTGTTGCTGGATTACGGGTTCTGCAACTCCAAGTTCATTAATACGGTTATTGAGGGTTTCTAAATTTTGTTTGATCGCAAATTGCGTTGTATCGTCTTGTGACTGATCACTATCTCTTATCTTTAGAATAAAAGCTTGGTCTTCGATAATTGTTTTTGCGTCATATTTGCTTGCAGCACCTAAATTTATTTTTTTCTGGAATTTCAAATCAGAATTTGAGTTAAGCAGTAAGTTTTTTCCAATAGTTAAATCTTTTTCAGAATTAAACTGGATAGATATAATGCCATTATCTTGAGAAATATTTTGATAGCGAATCTTATTTTCGCGAAGTGTTGTCCTGAAATCATTAATAACAGAAGAAGATTGTTTGGCAGTAATGTTTGTAAGGTCAACCTGCATCAAAAAATGTACACCACCCCTGAGATCTAAACCCAGATACATTGGTTCAGCGCCAAATATAGAAAGCCACTTTGGCGTATTTGGCATCAATTTTAGAGCGATTATAAAATTAGGCCCTAATGTATCTTCTAAGATTGTTTTTGCTTTAAGCTGATCTTCATTGTTTTGAAGTTTAAAGGATGCGTTAAATTCTTCAATAATAATACCATCAACTAAGATTTCATTATTTTTTAGAGCACCTTCCGCTTGGTTAATAATAATTTTATCTAGTTTCTCTCCGCTTTTGGTGGACATAATCTGTAAAGCAGGTTTCTCACCAAATAAGTTTGGTAGTGCATATAGAATAGATAAAAGGACAACTACAAGAATAGTTATATTTTTCCAGCGAGGATATTGGTTCATTTTATAGACTTAATAGTTCCCTTGTCTAATATGGATTGAACAGCATTTTTTTGTATTTTTATTTCAACGTTATCTGCAATTTTTAATAATAAAAACTGATCAGTTATTTTATTAATAGTACCCAGAATGCCGCCATTGATAATTACTTCATCATTAATTTTAAGATTTTCTAGCATTTGTTTGTGAGCTTTGGCCTGCTTCATCTGAGGACGAATAAGCATGAAGTAAAAAAGAATAAAAATAACCACAAAAGGAACTAGACCCATCAATCCTTCGGATGGCGCAACTTGTGAGTTAGCGAATGCAAGAGAAATCAATTAAAACCTCTAAGTATTTATCAAAGAAGATGATATTAACATATATTTAATTCTTAGAGATTGTTCGATTTTCTTTTTTCCAGAAAGTTTGTCTTAAAAGTGTCAAAATCATTTTTTAGTATCGATTCTCTTGCATGACTCATCATTTCTTTATAAAAGAAAAGATTGTGTGTTGTATTCAGAACAGAACCAAGCATTTCACCGATTTTAAAAAGATGATGTAAGTATGATCGGGAAAAATTCTGACAAGTGTAACAGAGGCATTCCTTATCAATAGGTTGAGAATCATTCTTGTAAGTACTATTTTTAATTTTTAGGTCTCCATATCTAGTGAATAACCAGCCGTTTCTTGCATTGCGGGTAGGCATAACACAATCAAACATATCAACACCATTTTCAATTGAAAATAAAATATCTTCTGGCGTACCGACCCCCATCAGGTATCGAGGATATTCATTCGGAAGCTTATTAGATAGGAACTGAATAATATTTCTCATTTCTGATTTTGGCTCACCTACAGACAAACCACCGATAGCATATCCATCAAAACCAATTTTTTTTAATCCATCTAAAGAAATCTCTCTTAATTCTTCATGCATGCCACCTTGGATAATGCCAAATAATTTATTGTCTGAAGTGAAGGCATCCTTGGATCTTTGGGCCCATCTTAAACTTAACTCCATTGATTTTTTAGCTTCTTCAAAAGTGGCAGGATAATTAGTACATTCATCAAATATCATTGCAATGTCGGAATTGAGTGTAGCTTGAATTTCCATTGATACTTCTGGGCTAAGGAAGCACTGATCACCATTAATAGGTGATTTAAAACTAACACCTTCTTCACTAATTTTTCTTAACTTTCCAAGACTCCAAACTTGGAATCCACCAGAGTCTGTTAAAATCGGGCGATTCCAATTTATAAATTTGTGCAACCCGCCATGGTTCCTTATTACTTCAAGTCCAGGCCTTAGCCAAAGGTGGTATGTGTTGCCTAAAATAATCTCAAAGTTTATTTCCTTTAGGGTCTTGGGCATGATTGATTTAACTGCTCCGTAGGTGCCAACTGGCATAAAAGCAGGGGTTTGTAAAATGCCATGACTTAATTGTAAAGTCGCCGCCCTTGATTTTTTATCCTGATTGTCTAACTTAAATGTCATGAATGGTAATTTATTTTATTTAACAGAATTATAATTTAGATTTAGAGTTAATAATCGATGAAAAAAGATAATTAGTAGGATAGAATTTATTTATTATGAATTCAGACAAAAAAAATAATCAGCAAAAAATAAAAATCAACGTAACAAAACAAGGCTTTTATCTGTTACCAAATCTTATTACAACAGCCGCACTTTTTTTTGGATTTTTTTCGATCTTGCATGCAATGAATGGCAAGTTTGAAATGGCAGCAATTTCAATTTTTATAGCATTGTGTATGGATGGTCTAGATGGCCGCGTTGCGAGATTAACAAATACTTCAAGTAAATTTGGAGCTGAGTATGATAGCTTGTCCGATATGGTTTCATTTGGGGTTGCGCCTGCAATGATCATCTATATATGGGCACTCAAACCTCTTGGAAGATTAGGTTGGGTTGCTGCGTTCATCTATTGTGCTTGTGCGGCATTTAGATTAGCAAGATTTAATACTAAATTAGATCTTAATGAAAAAAAATACTTTTATGGGTTACCATCCCCTGCAGCTGCTGCATTAATCGCCTCATTTATATGGGTCTGTATTGATAATGGTATTTCAGGTAATGATAAATTTTTAAATTTCTTTCAGATGGAATGGTTTGCAATGCTAATGACAATTTTTGCGGCTTTGTCTATGGTAACTGACCTGCATTATTACAGTGGTAAGGATATTAATTTAAGAAATAGTGTTTCAACGTTATGGATTTTGATTATTATTCTTGGTTTTGCATTAGTTTCGCACAGTCCAGCTGAGATATTTTTTCTAATGCTTTTTGGTTACTTAATTTCAGGCTATGTAACTTACTTTAAAGAAAATTTTCAAATTAAAAAATGACAGACAAAAAAAATAGATTAATAATTTTTGATACGAC
>CAYVOQ010000001.1:79774-118583 GCA_964453595.1 uncultured Methylobacillus sp.
TTTCAAATTAAAAAATGACAGACAAAAAAAATAGATTAATAATTTTTGATACGACTTTAAGAGATGGGGAGCAGAGTCCTGGTGCCTCTATGACCCAAGAGGAAAAAGTGCGCATTGCACTTCAGTTAGAAAAATTAGGTGTTGATGTTATTGAGGCTGGTTTTGCTGCAGCAAGTCCAGGCGATTATGAATCAGTAAAGGCAGTTTCTCAAAAAATAAAAAAATCAACCGTATGCTCTCTCGCTAGAGCCGTTGAAAAAGATATAGAAAGAGCTGGTTCTGCAATTCGCTATGCTAATAGTGGCAGAATACACACCTTTATTGCGACAAGCCCAATACATATGGAAAATAAATTGCGCATGAAACCAGATCAGGTTCTTAAGAGAGCTGTTGAAGCTGTAAAATGGGCGTTAAATTATACCGATGATGTGGAGTTTTCAGCAGAAGATGCTGTGCGATCTGAGATTCCTTTCTTAATTGAAGTTTTTGATGCAGTGATTCAGGCCGGGGCAAAAACAATTAATGTTCCTGACACCGTTGGATACTCTATACCGTTTCAGTGGGGAGAACGAATTAAAACTTTAATTGATTCAGTTCCTAACTCAGATCAAGTGATATGGTCCACACATTGTCACAATGACCTTGGTATGGCAGTGGCTAATTCACTTTCCGCTGTTATTAATGGCGCAAGACAAGTAGAGTGCACCATCAATGGATTAGGTGAGCGAGCGGGCAATGCTAGTCTAGAAGAGATTGTTATGACTATTAAAACGCGTAGGGATGTATTTAATATTGATTCCTCAATTAATTCTGAATTTATAGTACCTACCTCAAAATTAGTTTCTACAATTACTGGTTACCCAGTGCAGCCTAATAAAGCAATAGTGGGTGCCAATGCTTTTGCACATGAGTCTGGGATTCATCAGGATGGCGTACTTAAACATCGTGAAACTTATGAAATAATGAGAGCACAAGATGTTGGCTGGGGCGCAAATAAAATTTCATTAGGAAAACTGTCTGGTCGAAATGCATTTAAAAATAGGTTAAATGAGTTAGGCATAAATATTGAGTCTGATGAAGTATTGAATGCTGCTTTTGAAAGGTTTAAAAATTTAGCTGATAAAAAATCTGAAATTTTTGATGAAGATATCCATGCCTTAATCAGCGAAGAGTATATTTCTGAGAACGTTGATACATTTAAATTAGTTAGCTTAAAAACTTCCTCTGAAATAAATAAACAGCCTCATTCTGAAGTTTCTATTATGATCGAAGGTAAAGAATGCAGTTCATCATGCAATGGTGGTGGTGCTGTTGATGCAACTTTTAAAGCTATTGAAAAAATAGTAAATTCAGATGCTGAACTATTACTTTTTTCAGTTAACAATATCACTATGGGAAGTGACTCTCAAGGTGAGGTAACCGTGAGGCTTGCCAAGGGAGGGCGTGTAGTCAATGGACAAGGAGCTGATACTGATATCGTTATTGCATCAGCAAAAGCATATATTAATGCACTTAATAAACTCTTTTCAAATATAAGTCGCGCCCATCCTCAGATATAGATAGCATATGAATTTAGCTTTATTTGATCTTGATAACACTTTATTAAGAGGGGACTCAGACTATAATTGGGCCAAATTTCTTATTTCAAAAGGCCTTTTAGATGAAAAAGAGCACACTGAAAAAAATGAAAAATTCTATCAAGAATATAAAGATGGAGTTTTGGATATTTACGAATTTTGTGAATACCAATTTAGACCATTGAAGAATAATAAAAGAAAAAAGTTGGATCACTTAAGAGAAGAATATCTTGTTAAAATCATTAAGCCATTAATTTCTAACAAAGCAAGAGAATTGGTTAGGCAGCATAAAGAAAATAAAGATTTATGCTTAATCATTACAGCAACAAACTCTTATATTACTAAACCAATTGCTAGTGAACTAGGGATTGAAAATTTAATTGGTACCGACCCAGAAGAGGAAGGGGGAGAATTTACTGGCGCTGTTTTGGGAACTCCCAGTTTTCAAGAAGGAAAGGTTATTAGAATTAAAGAATGGTTAGCAATGAATAATAAAACCTTAGATAGCTTTGATAAAACATTTTTTTACTCTGATTCCCAGAACGATATCCCACTTTTGGAAGTTGTCACTAACCCCGTAGTAGTTAATCCTGATGCAATTTTGAAAAAGATAGCAATTAAAAAAAATTGGCCTGAAATAACCTTGTCAGATTAACGATGTAAAATCATTTCTAATACAAATTTTGATCCAAAGTAGGATAAAACTAAAAAAACAAACGCTACCAATAAGATATTAATAGCTTTTTTTCCTCGCCAACCATGATTGTATCTTCCATAAAAAAAGTAAGCATAGGTAAGCCATGCAAGAAATGAAAAAAATGTTTTGTGGTTAAATATAAGCGGTTGGTCAAAAATTTCTTTTGAAAAGAATAGACCTGTGGTGATAATGAATGTTAGTAATAAAAAAACAAGTATATTTATTTTGTATAAATAACTCTCAAGTCCCAAGAGGGGTTCATCACTTTTAAAATTTGATTCAATTTTTTTGTTATGTAAATTTTTTTCTAACAATAAAACAAATACTGAAAAAATAGCTCCGTATGTTAAGAGGCCGTATCCAATAATAGCTGTAAGGATATGACTAACATAAAGAACAGAACTGCTTTCCCTTAAAAAATGTTCTTGATTCATAAAAGGATGCATTGCAATAAGAAAAATGCTTGGAACTAAAACAAGATAATCTAGACCTTTGTTTTTTATTTTCATATCGTGAATTAAAAAAAACAAAACTGTAAAAAAATTTACAATTAAAAGTGAATTCGAAAAATCTAAATTAATATAAATTCCGAACGTATCAACTTTAATCAATATACCTTCGGTAATTAAGCCAAAGAGAACTAGAATATTTTTTGGCGAGGCAAAGCCATCTTTTTCTGTATTTACAAAAAAACTTGTAGTATAGAAAAATATTGCGGTGAAAAGGATAACCCAATAAGCCATAATTATTATTAATGCATTAGAATATTAATTAATTATAAGTGATAAAAAGATTATGTTTGAAAATTTAAGCGAAAAATTACAATCAGTTGTTAGAAAAATATCAGGCCAGTCAAGATTTACTGAGGAAAATATTAGCGATGCGATGAGGGAGGTCAGAATTGCTCTCATTGAAGCTGATGTTGCTATTCCAGTTGTAAAGCACTTCATTGATCAAGTTAAAGAAAAAGTAATTGGCACAGAGGTGCTCAAAACAGTATCACCAGGTGACGCCATTATTAAGGTTGTTCAAGATGAATTAACGAACCTGATGGGTCCTGAAAATGAACCATTAAATTTGTCAACCAAGCCACCTGCTGTCATTTTAATGGCTGGGCTTCAAGGTTCTGGTAAGACAACCACTGCAGCAAAATTAGCAAAATTCTTAAAGGAAAAAGAAAAGAAAAAAGTCCTTTTAGTTAGTGCGGATGTATATCGACCGGCTGCAATTGATCAACTCAAGACATTAGCAAAAAGTATCGATATTGATTGCTATGATTCTTCTGAAAAAGAAAAGCCACTTAACATTGCTAAAAATGTCATTGATTATGCAAAAAAACAGTTCTTTGACGTTGTGATTTTTGATACGGCAGGAAGACTTGCTATTGACGAAATGATGATGAAGGAAATTAAAAGTTTACATAAATTTTTAAATCCTGCTGAAACATTATTTGTTGTTGATTCTATGCAAGGTCAAGATGCCGTTAATACTGCAAAAGCTTTTAATGAGACACTTTCATTAACGGGTGTGGTCTTGACTAAATTGGATGGAGATTCCAGAGGCGGTGCTGCATTATCAGTCAAACATATTACTGGCAAACCTATTAAATTTGTTGGGATAAGCGAAAAAGTGAATGGCTTAGAGCCATTTCATCCTGACCGCCTTGCATCAAGAATACTTGGTATGGGCGATATTGTAGGCTTGGTTGAGGAAGCACAGCAAAAAATAGATCAAAAAGAAGCTCAAAAGTTAGCTGAAAAAGTAAGCTCAGGAAAAAATTTTGATTTAGAAGATTTTAAAAACCAAATTACCCAAATGAAAAAGATGGGCGGTGTAGGGGCGATGATGGATAAATTGCCTACCCAAATGTTTGGGCAAGCCCAGCCAAAAATTAATGCAGAAGATGGTGATAAGTCATTAATACAGATTGAAGCTATAATTAATTCTATGACCTTAGAAGAGAGACGTTTCCCTGACCTTATTAAAGCAAAAAGGAAGCTTAGGATTGCTGCTGGTTCGGGAACGCAAGTTCAGGATATTAATCGCCTGTTAACTCAGTATGAGCAAATGAGAAAAATGATGAAAATGTTTTCTAAAGGAGGTATTGGTAAAATGATGCGTGGTTTGGCAGGTAAATTTCCTGGCATGAGATAAAAATCCCATTATCATTATTGACCTAAGTTAGGTTTTAGGCCATAATCGACGGTTTGATTGATGGGGTGTTAGCTCAGTTGGTAGAGCAGCGGACTTTTAATCCGTTGGTCGCGAGTTCGAATCTCGCACACCCTACCATCATTCTCAATTAATCAAGCCCCCTCATTCTCTAACCCCTAAAAATTGAAACTTTTATAGAAAATAAAAGACAAAATAGCATCTTCGATTATTTATTAAACTATTCGGTAATGAGATTTCTATTTTTGTTTTTAATTTCTCTGAATGTCTTTTCATACCCTAAGCAATTTGAACTTTTTGAGTTAAATAAATCTATGGCTCAAATTTGGGTAAGCTACCCTGATGGCTCTTCTGGCACAGGAAGCGGCGTTGCGATTGATTCTAAGCATTTGGTTACAAATTGTCATGTGATTCAAAATACAAGTGGAGTCACAGCTGTTAAATATCATGAAACATTTGCTCCAGTAAAGTTTTATGCAGATTGGGAAAATGATTTATGTATATTGGAGTTTGATAATTTACCAATTACCCCAGTCAGTGTAAGACCATCAAAAACTTTAAAATTAAATGAAGAAGTTTTTAGCCTAACTTTTCCCAATGATAACCCAATGCCTTTGCCAACTAATGGAAATGTAAAGTCTCTTTATTCTTTTAATAAAGAAGTGATTATTAGAACAAGCGCATCCTTTACTGTAGGCTCAAGCGGCGGCGCATTATTTGATAATGATTATAATCTTGTAGGCATTACAACCTTCAAAAGCCCTGGTAAGCGAGACGGTTATTTTTATTGTTTGCCAACAGAGTTAATTAAGCGAACTCTAAAAAATCCGCCAGAAGCGAGTTTAAAAAATGATACACCTCCATTTTGGGCATTACCTGACCAAAAAAAACCTTTTTTTATGCAAGTTATTATTCCAACTTTCAAAAAAGATTGGGAGAATCTAAAAGTAATTTCAAAATCATGGACTCAGGCCGATGAAGATAGCAGTGAGGCTTGGTATTATTTAGGATTAGCAGAAGAGAATTTTAATGAAGATTATGCAAAATTATTTTTAAAGAAATCAGCACAGCTGAATGATTTAAATTTAGACCCTTTGATTGAATTATATAGACTGTATAAAAATAATAACAATGACGCTGAGAGTCGTTATTATCTCGAAAAGATAAGATCTTTAGATAATTTATTTGAAGAAATTAAATAAAAATTGGCGCGCCCGAGAAGATTCGAACTCCTGACCCCTTGGTTCGAAGCCAAGTGCTCTATCCAACTGAGCTACGGACGCAGGTAAAAAAGCTTGATAAATTGGCGCGCCCGAGAAGATTCGAACTCCTGACCCCTTGGTTCGTAGCCAAGTACTCTATCCAACTGAGCTACGGGCGCGTAAGCGATATTATATCGTTAAATGAAAATAATAGAAAAAACTAATTTCCTGAAACAGGCAAGGTCAGAAGCGGACCAGGCTTATCAATATTTCCAGATTGAAGAGAGGAAATTTGATTCAATAGCATAAGTGTATATTTTGTATCCATGTCGTTATCTTTGATATAAAACCAATTATTTCTATATTCAACAGCAATTGTTGCATCCTTTGGCGGCTCTTTTGAGGTATAAACAGTAAATAAATCATTTAATACCTCAGCCCAATTGAAGTTTTTACCATCTATATCTTTTGTCTGGGTTACCCGACCTTGTTCTAAGTCATCTAGGGGTATTTGAACCCCGTGCGACAGGAAAAATAAAATTCCGGCAAGAGAGCGCGACTCTAAATTTATGTCGTTTGAGTATGCTTCATCTGCCATCTCTACGTAGTTAGCAATAGGAATGATTGTGTTGGAAGTATTTATTTTAAGCATTTCTTTTAGGTCTAAAACTTCTTTGTCAGATTGATATTTTTTCTTGATTAGCAAAGCAGTTTTATTTGGATTACCCTCCATTTGATAGCCGAATGAAATTTTTGAATTTTGATTTAAGCTATTGAGTTTACGACTTAGCTTGATAAATTCTTTAAATACTGGACTGCTTTTAGGGGTTGGGCCAGATGCAGTTGGAGCATTTTCAATCTTGTTTATTCGATTCACGGTTAATCTTACGACTCTATCAAGGCTCCAGCCTGATCGAGCAAGAAGCAAAATGAGATCTGAGTTAACTGGCGTAAGAAAATTTTTTACATACTCCGAACCTGAGAGTGGCGAATAAGTGATGGTAGGTTTTTCAATATATTCTGTATTTCCACGAATACCGATATTATTTTTACCATCTTGGACGCCTTTAAAAAAAGAGGCATCAAAGCCATAACCTTCCTTCCAGTTAAAAGCTGTTGAAACGCTATTTACTTTTAAGAAGCTTGGGTTGTCCGCATATCGGAGCCTAACTAAATTTAAAAGTATTTCCTCATCCTCAGTTTGGGCTAGTACTTTATTGTACTCATTTCTCCCTTTCTTCATAAGGTCTGGGCCAAACTGTGCGCAACCAAGCAATGAAGTTAAAAGAATAGAAATGAAAAAAAATTTAGTATTTGCCGATATAGTCATTTTTTCCTATGTTAACACCATTCATTCTTAAAATATTATATGCAGTGGTAACATGAAAAAAGAAATGTGGAAGAATCCATTGATTGAGGTAATCATCGCCATTGTTAAATTTAAATTCTTTATTCCTTATGATGAACTCTATTGATCGATTTTCAGCATCATTAAATTTATTCTTATCGATTTTATTTAAAAAATTTTTTGTTTTTATAATCCTCGATTTGAGCTGAGCAAGAGTTTTTTCGTTATCCTTGTAGGATGGAGATTTGATTTGTGCAAGTCTGGCAAAACCTTTTCTTGTCATATCAGTTGCTATTTGTATTTGGCTGCTAAAAGGATACATATCAATAATGAGTCTAGAGTTAACAACTAAGTTTGTGTCTATTTTCCTTTTATTAAGGTAATTTTCAGACTTTTCGATGATATTAATTAGATTATCAAGCATTTTTGTAATCATCATTAATGATTGTATATAGCGATTATTATGTTTCATAATTTTTAAAATTGGCGGAGAGCGAGGGATTCGAACCCTCGATACAGGCTTAAACCCGTATGCTTCCTTAGCAGGGAAGTGCCTTCGACCACTCGGCCAGCTCTCCAGTAATGATATTGTAAATTAAAATTAAATAGAACCCAATTCTTGATCTAAGTTAAATGCTTTATGAAGCGATTTAACTGCGGGATCTAATTTATTCTCTTCAATTAAAATTGAGATCTTAATTTCACTTGTAGAAATCGCATTAATATTTATTCCTTCTTCAGACAATACCCTAAACATTTTACTAGCTACGCCAACATGAGACCTCATTCCAACGCCAACCAATGAAAGTTTAGCTACTTTGTCATCCCCAATAATTTTTTGAGCTTTAATATTTGTTTGGAGATCATCAAGTACTTTTAATGTTTTCTTTAATTCTGCTCTATTAACGGTAAAAGTAAAATCATTTAATCCGTCATGACCAATATTTTGAATAATCATATCCACGTCAATGTTTTTATCTGCAATAGGGCCTAAAATCTGATAGGCAATCCCGGGCTTGTCAGGAACGCCTTCAACTGTAACTTTGGCTTCATCTCTATTAAACGCTATTCCAGATATAATTGGCTCTTCCATTGATTCATCTTCCTCGTAAGTAATTATTGTTCCTTCACCTTCATCCTCAAAGCTTGAGAGAACGCGAAGCTTTACTTTATATTTTCCTGCAAACTCAACCGATCTTAATTGTAAAACTTTAGATCCTAAACTAGCCATTTCCAGCATCTCTTCAAAATTAATTGATTTTAACTTTCTTGCCTCCGGAACTACCCTTGGATCTGTTGTATAGATGCCATCAACATCAGTATAAATTTGACACTCATCTGCATTTAAAGCAGCAGCCAGAGCGACCGCTGTTGTATCCGAACCACCTCGTCCAAGTGTGGTAATGTTGCCGTCCTCATCTGCTCCTTGAAATCCTGCAACCACAACAACAAAATTATTTTTTAGATCTTTGAGAATATTTTTATTGTCTATTCCTAGAATTCTTGCCTTGCTATAATCTTTAGATGTAAGAATTTTTACCTGAGATCCTGTATAGCTTTTAGCTTTTATCCCTTTTTCTTGAATAGCAAGTGCGGTTAATCCGATTGTAACTTGTTCTCCAGTTGAGAGCACGACATCATATTCTCGTGGATCTGGGTTGTCAGAAATTTCGTTTATTAGTTGAATCATTTTATTTGTCTCACCAGACATTGCTGAAACAACCACGATAATTTGATGACCTTGTTTTACATATTTTTCTACACGATTTGCAACCGCCTTTATCCTTTCAGGATTTGCAACTGAAGTACCACCAAATTTTTGTACAATTAGACTCATTTATAAAAGTTTTCTTATAGATTCAAAAGCAATTTTAAGGGCCTTGGGGTCAGAGCCTCCAACCATCGCCATATCAGCTTTGCCGCCACCATTTCCACCAACAAGAGGACCAATTATTTTTGCAAACTCATTAGCATTAAATTTTTCAAGAAGATTTGAAGTAATTCCAATTGCTAATGTAATTTTTTTATTATTTATCGAAGCAAGCAAAATAACAGCAGATTTTAACTTATTTTTTAACTCGTCAATCATATTTCTTAATTGCGGGGCTTCAATATCTGACAATTCGGCTGCTAGAAAATTTATACCATTTACCTCTTCTACTTTGTCAAATAATTCATTTTTTGTAGTTTTGGCAAGATTGCTTTTTAATTCATTGATAGTTTTTTCATTGTCTTTTAATTGTGAGACTAAAGTTTTAACTTTTTGAGCCACTTCATTTCTATTTGACTTAAGTTGACTTGCAATATTTGCAATTATTTCTTCATTATTTTGAAGTAGACTAAGGATATTGTAACCTGTTGAAGCTTCAATTCTTCTTACTCCAGACGAAACCCCAGATTCTGATGTTATTTTAAAAAGGCCAATATCACCTGTAAATTCAACATGAGTTCCGCCGCATAGTTCTTTACTATTCCCAATTGATAACACTCTAACTTGATCGCTATATTTTTCTCCAAAAAGCATCATTGCCCCACTTTCTCTTGCGTCATCAAGGCTCATTACTTCTGCTTTTGTTTGGTTATTTTTAAGAATTTCGTCATTAACCAATTTTTCTATTCTCACGATTTCTTCATGTGAAATTGCTTTTGGATGAGAAAAGTCAAATCGAGTTTTTTCATGATCAACAAGAGAACCTTTTTGTTCAACATGACTACCTAAAACTAATCTTAATGCTTTATGCATTAAATGAGTCGCTGAGTGGTTTCTTTTAATTGCATTCCGCATTTCAGAATTAACTAAACTCTGAACACTGTCTTCGGCTTTTAATACCCCTTTTTTTAGTCTGCCAAAATGTCCAATAACACCATTGTTTAATTTTTGTGTATCTATAACCTCAAAATTACTATCTTTTGAAATAATTTCACCCTGGTCACCAACTTGCCCACCAGATTCTGCATAGAAGCTAGTTTTATCAAGAATCAAAACACCTTCCTCGTTTTCCTTTAGTTGTTCAGCTATTTGGTTGTTGACGTATATTGCTTGAACTTTTGCATCTACAACATCGCCTTCATAAGCGTAAGAGTCAGTTGCGTCGCCTTCATGCAGGATATTTGTTATTGTTTTAAACTGACTTGCAGCTTTTGCCATTTTTTTTTGTTGGTTCATTGCAGAATCAAATTCTGCAAGATTGATACTAATTGAACTTTCTCTACAAATATCAGCTGTAAGATCTATTGGAAATCCGAAGGTGTCATGAAGTTTAAAAGCAATGTCTCCGCTGAGGAGGTTTTTATTTTGAGTGCTGATATTTTGAATTGCTTCATTTAATATTTTCATACCATTGTCAATAGTCTCAAAAAATCTTAATTCTTCTTCATATATGGTGTCTTTTACTTTAACTTGATTATCAATAATTTCCGGATAAGCTTCTCCCATATTTTTAAACACTGATTCAGCAACTCTAAATAAAAATGGCTCTTTGCATCCTAGCTTGTACCCATGCCTGATGGCTCTTCGCGTAATTCTTCTGAGAACATAATTTCTGCCCTCATTGCCGGGCTGTACTCCGTCGCTGACGAGAAAGACAATAGATCGAATATGATCAGCAATAACTCTTAATGAAGCATGATTTTTATCTTCGCATTTTAAAATTTTTGCTGCATCTTTGATAATGTTTTCAAAGAGGTCAATTTCATAATTTGAATGCACACCCTGAAGGACAGCGCTAATTCGTTCTAAACCCATTCCGGTGTCAACAGAAGGTGCGGGAAGAGGATGAAGAACTCCTGCTTCATCTCTATTAAATTGCATAAAAACTAAATTCCAAATCTCGATAAAGCGATCACCATCTTCATCTTTTGAACCAGGTGGGCCGCCGTGAATTTCTTCGCCATGGTCATAAAATATTTCACTACATGGCCCGCAGGGACCAGTGTCTCCCATCATCCAGAAATTATCTGATTGGTATTTTTCGCCTTTATCACCAATTCTTATGATTTTATTTTCCGGGATTTTGATTATTTTTTTCCATATATCGTAAGCTTCATCGTCTTCATGATAAACGGTAACAAGTAACTTATCTTTTTGAATCCCAAATTGTTCTGTTAAAAGTTCCCAAGCGTATTGAATAGCATTTTCTTTAAAGTAATCTCCAAAGCTGAAATTGCCTAACATCTCAAAAAAAGTATGATGTCTCGCTGTGTAACCAACATTTTCAAGGTCGTTATGTTTGCCGCCAGCCCTTACGCACTTTTGACTTGAGGCTGCTGTTGTAAATTTTGCCTTATCTTTGCCAAGAAAATAATCTTTAAATTGGTTCATGCCTGCATTAGCGAATAGGAGTGTTGGGTCATTATGAGGCACCAAACTACTTGAAGCTGATATGTGATGACCTTTTTTATGGAAAAAATCTAAGAAAGCTTTTCTGACTTCGTTACTAGTTAATTTTTTCATTTTTGTTAATTAATAATTTTTTTAATAATTTCAAATCCAAAGCCTCTGCTTTGCATAAATCTAATTTGTTTAGCTTTTTCATTTTGATTTTTTGCCGGACTATCAAATTTTTTTTTCCAGACACTGAGAGCAAAATTATATTCGTCATCACGAAGATCGCTAATATAGTTCGATATTATATCTTCACTTACGCCTTTTTGAGTTAATTCATGCTGAAGCTTAAGAGCGCCAAATTTACTTTTTTTTGAATTGATATAAGACTCACAAAAACGATCATCAGATTGAAGATTTTGCTCTTGAAGCTCGGCAATCAGATTGCGCAAATCTTCTTGGCTTAAGTCTAACTCTATCGTGAATGTTTTAAGTTTTTCTTTGAGTTCGTAGGCGCTATATTCTCTTTTTGCAAGATAATATAACGCTCGACTTCTAAGACGCTTGCTTGGATTGTCAATCTGCGACAATTTCCCCCTCGTCATCATTTTCTTGCTGTTCTACTATCATATTTGAATTTGCAAGGTTAGCATTTGCACGAATTTGGTCTTCTAGCGTTTTTGATATTTCTGGATTTTGCTTTAGGTAATCTCTAACATTATCCTTACCTTGTCCAATTTTATCTCCATTGTAGCTATACCAAGCACCAGCTTTCTCAATTAAACCAAGACTTACTCCTTGCTCAATAATTTCACCTTCTAATGAGATACCTTCTCCATACATAACATCAAACTCTGCCTGTCTGAACGGAGGGGCAACTTTATTTTTTACTACTTTAACGCGAGTCTCCGCGCCAACTACTTCATCACCTTTTTTGATAGCCCCAATTCTTCTAATATCCAGCCTTACAGAAGAATAAAACTTAAGGGCATTGCCTCCTGTAGTTGTTTCAGGGCTGCCAAACATTACCCCTATCTTCATGCGAATTTGGTTAATAAATATAACTAATGTATTAGTTTTTTTGATATTTCCCGTTAATTTCCTTAATGCTTGTGACATTAGTCTTGCTTGTAAGCCCATGTGAGAATCACCCATATCACCTTCAATTTCAGCCCTTGGTGTTAAGGCCGCAACTGAATCAACTACAACAACATCTACAGAGCCGCTTCTAACTAACATATCTGTAATTTCTAAGGCCTGTTCTCCGGTATCAGGTTGAGAGATCAATAAATCACTTAGATTCACCCCTAATTTTGCTGCGTATTGTGTATCTAGAGCATGCTCTGCATCAATGAATGCTGCTGTCCCTCCTGTTTTTTGCACCTGTGCTATTACCGAAAGAGTTAATGATGTTTTTCCAGATGATTCTGGACCGTAGATTTCGACAACTCTTCCCTTTGGAAGGCCACCAATGCCAAGCGCTATATCTAATCCAAGAGAGCCTGTCGAGACTGCTTGGATACTTTCATCAATTTCAGATCCATCCATTCTCATGACTGATCCCTTACCAAACTGTTTTTCAATTTGGGCCATAGCTGCTTCTAATGCTTTTTTCTTATTTTCATCCATTATTTTGACCTTAAATTATCTAATTTTTATAAACTATATTATTACACTATTATATAGTCATAATAAGCTTGGTTAGCTCCTTTAAAATAAAATTTACCGTTTCGGAGCGAATGTAATCTCTATTACCATTAAGCTGTAATTTAAATGTGTATGATTTGTTATTTGAATCTCGCATGCAGATATAAACTGTACCCACAGGCTTTTCTTTTGAGCCTCCAGAAGGCCCAGCAATTCCAGTTACAGCAATTGAGAAATTAGCTGCTGAATTATTAAGTGCCCCAATTGCCATTTCTTCAGCAATAATACTGCTGACCGCCCCATGCTTTTTTATAAGCTCTGGTGAAACTTGAAGAAGTTTTGTTTTTGATTGGTTGCTGTAGGTTACAAAGCCGCTATCAAAGAATTTTGATGAACCAGGTACATCTGTGAAAGTTTTGGCTAACAAGCCACCGGTGCAAGACTCTGCGGTACTAATTTTAATATTTTTCTGAATTAATAATTCTGAAAAGTTTGTCATATCCAATTAGCGCCTAATATGATCGCAATAGTTATAAACGCAGCAACCAAGTCATCCGCTATAACACCAAGTGCTCCTTTAATTTTTTCAAATTTATTAATTGGCCATGGTTTGAATATGTCCAGAAACCTGAAAATCACAAAAGAGAAGATAATGTTTTGGATTGTAAGTGGGATGGTAATGAGTATGAATAAATAGGCTATTATTTCATCTATCACAATAAATCCAGGATCTTTTATAGATGTGTTTTTTAAGGTTTGATGTGTTGCAAACCAGCTCATAAAAAATAAACCAATAAAAATAAAATAATTGCTTTTAAGACCTAATAGAAGAATAGGAATCAAGTAAATAAAAGTGATTAGTGTGCCAATTGTTCCGGCTCCTTTTTTTACTAAGCCAGCACCAAAGCCTAGGGCAATAAAATGCCAAACGTTCTGTAAAAGAAATTTTTTATTTACCAAAATGATCAAAACCCTTTATTTTTGGTAATTTTATTTTTTTTTGATTTAAATATAAGTTTATTTTTTTATCTTTTGTTATTAAACCAACAATTCTGCTATTCAATTTATTTTTATCAATATATTTTTGTATTACATTTCTATTTTTTTTAGGAGCGGTAAAAATTATTTCATAGTCTTCACCACCTGTAAGAGCCATTAGTTCTTTATTATTTTCAAGGAACCACTTATGCATAGGAATTTTTTCAATATAAATTTCAGCACCAACCTTTGAGGATTTGCATATATGACTAACGTCAGCAATAAATCCATCTGATATATCAATCGCAGCATGTAAATGTTTACTTAAAAAGTTCAGCATTAAGTTTTTAGGCAGTGGCTTGTTAAACTTTTCCAATGATTTTTTTATGAAACAATTTGACATTTTTTCTTTGGGAGATTTTTTTTGTGATTGTAATAAACCGAGATGAGCGTAGCCAATTTCATCAGTAACCCATATATCATCGCCTATTTGAGCACTTGAGCGTTTTAACATAGCACCCTTATTGGCATTTCCAACGATTGTGATATTAATCGAGAGAGGCCCTTTTGTTGTGTCACCACCTATAAGTTCAACATTATATTTTTTTGCACAAGCTTTAAGACCTTGGGAGAATTTAGACAACCATTTTTTATCACTCCTAGGTAATGATAAAGATAAAAGGGCGTATTCAGGAATGCTCCCCATAGCAGTAATATCAGAAATGTTAACTGCCAGAGATTTCCATCCTAAAAAATAGGGATTGGTATTTTTTAAAAAATGAACACCTTCGTTTAACGTATCGGTTGATATCGAAATATGTTTATTTTTTTTAGGGGCTATTATTGCGGCATCATCCCCAATTCCTAAAATAACTTTTTTATTTTTAGATGAAAAAAATTGTTTAATAATTTCAAATTCGTTCATTTTTTTGGCCTAAAGGCACGAATAATTGATGGATCAGTATTAATTATCGGACCGTCCAAAAGTTCTATGCAATAAGGAATAGATGCAAAGAGGCCTTCTACTAAGACTTTTCCTTGATCATCTTTTAATCCCTCTAGTATCTGTTTGATTGCTTTAGGTTGCCCGGGTAAATTAACAATTAGAGTTTTATTTCTAATAACTGCAGTTTGTCTAGATAAAATAGCAGTGGGTACAAAGTGTAAGCTTATTTGTCTCATCATTTCTCCAAAACCAGGCATGAGTTTATCAGCGATGGATTCTGTTGCGTCTGGTGTAACATCCCTGATTGCCGGCCCCGTTCCTCCGGTTGTAAATATTAAATGACACTGCTCAATATCAACAAAGTGAATTAAAGTATTTTTAATTAATTCAAATTCATCAGGAATAACTTGAGAGATAAAGTTTATATTTTCTTTTATGGTTTCCTCTAGCCAAGACTGAAGTTCTGGGATGCCTCTATCTTCATAGACTCCCTGATGCGCTCTATCGCTTGTTGAAATTAAACCAATTTTAATGAATTTTTTATCCATACCTATGTCATATTAAAAAAAGGAACATTATGAAACAAATTGCTATTTTCTGTCTCAGTATCTTAATTTTATCAAATCTTTATGCTCAAAACTTATTTGAAGAAAACTACAAAGAACAAAATTCACGAAAATTGAAATCTTTATCAGCAAGTCCTGATACTAAAGTTTATCGAGGTTGGGATCAGGAAAAAGATAACATTAGAATGTTGGAGGATGGTTTTGATTTAATGGGTTTCTCATCATTTATAGGGCCAAATACTCCACCTTCCGAGGCTAAAATATTTGCTGAATCTATCAAGGCGGATGCAATATTAATTTACGATCGCCAAATCAATGAAATGAACCGCGCAACTGCGGTAAAGAGAGCCCGTGAAAAAGCTAAGACAGATCAGGTTAAGGAACAGGGTAACTTGAAAGAGATCACCATTAATCAAAATGATTTAACAGATCAAAATTCAAAGTATGATTTTTATGCAACATTTTGGGCAAAATTGCCCGCCCCACTTTTTGGAGCACATCTAATTGAATTCAAGGAAGGTGACGAACGCGCAAACACCAAAGGTCTTAGTGTTATTGCGGTAATCAAAGATTCTGCGGCGTTTAAATCGGGCTTAATTCGTAAAGATAAAATTCTAAGCGTAAATGGCGATGAGGTTGAGTCACCAGATGAATTTATTAAGAAAATCTACAATCTCAAAGGCCAAACATTTGATATTGTAGTTTTGCGTGGCATGAGTGAATTAAAGCTTAAAGTATCTCTTTAATTAAGAATTTCTTTTATCATGCGAAACAGATTTCTGTAATTTTTGCCTCTTTTGTTTTGGGAGACTTCTCTTCTGGCATTTATTAATGTCAAATTAAAATCAGGTTTTACCTGATAGGAATCAAAAAATTTTGTTTTTTCTTGATCAGAAACTAGTAGCAACTCTCTGAGTTTTTCTGCTTTATGCTCTATTTCAACATTGATCCGAGAGTGATTTTCGATAAGACTCACCTCATGTCTCACTGCTTCCAAATCGATATCTCTCATTAGTTTTCCGATATATTGTGCTTGTCTTCTTTTGGCGCTATTTTTTTTTATTTTTTTATAATCAAAAATTGCATCAATAACAGATTTTGGTAGCGATAGATTTTCAATAAGAGAATCTGATAGCTCCGATATTTTGATACCTAAATCTTGTATAGCTTCAGCTTCTTTTTTTAATTCTGTTTTACTTTTTATGCTATCTTCCATATATACAAATTATAAAGCTTTAAAAACAAAATGAATAATAAGATTCTGGGCTTTGGAAGTGCAGATTTACATAATTTTGCTGAAGATATAATCAAAAAAGCAAAAAAAACTGGAGTTGATGCAATTGAGGTTGATGTTAGCGTCTCCTCGGGAAGATCGATTACAGTTAGACATCAAGATGTGGAAACCTCTGAAATAAACAATGATAAAAACTTAACTTTAGCTTTATTTAAGGGGAAAAAAAGAGGCATTGTGTCTTCTTCTGATTTTTCGTCTAAAACAATTGAGCTATTAATTGATAAAGCCAAGTCGATCATGAACAATACTGAAGGTGACCCAGCATTCGGCATTGCCGAGGCTGATCAGCATCCGCATTCAAAGAAACACTTAGATATTTTTTTTCCTCATTCCATAACTGATCAAGAGATTATTGAATTGCTCAAAGCAACGGAATCATCAGGTATTAATTTTAGCAAGGAAATTACAAACTCTGAGGGATCGACTTTTACCGATTATCAAAGCAATTTTGTTTTTGCAAATTCCAATAATTTTTTTGGAGGGTATAGTGGAACTAGATTTTCTTTAAGTTGCTCATTAATTGCTGGTAAAGAGCAGGGCATGCAAAGAGACTCTGATTACTCTAACGTTCGCTGCTTTGATGATTTAAAAGGGAATACAGACCTTGGTGAAAAAGCGGCAAAGAAAGCAATTGCAAAACTAAAACCTCGCAAAATAAAAACAAACAAATATCCTGTTATTTTTCATCATGACGTTTCGGGAGTCATAATCTCGTCATTAGTTTCTGCAATTTCCGGCATGAACTTATATAAACAAAATTCTTTTCTTTTAAATACCGTTGGTAAAAAAATCGCATCTAAAAAATTTACTTTAATTGAGGATCCTTTTCTAGCAAAAGGGCATGCAAGCACTTACTTTGATGATGAAGGAGTTGCCGTGACAGCCAATAGTATTGTTGAACAGGGTGTATTAAATCATTACCTTCTGTCTAATTACTCTGCTAAAAAGTTAGGTTTGGCTTCAACTGGAAATGCTGGAGGTACTCATAATCTTTTGATGGCGCATGATGACCTAACCCTTGATAATCTTATAAGCAGTATGCAGGAAGGAGTGTTGATTACTGATCTACTCGGACATGGGCTAAATATGGTAAACGGAGATTTTTCAAGAGGAGCAAATGGTTTTTATATTAAAGACGGTCAAATAAAGTTCCCAGTAGAAGAAATTACAGTTGCAGGAAATATGAAAAATATTTTTATGAACATTGAAGCTATATCTAACGATATTAATACCAATAGTTCACGTCAGATTGGTTCAGTTTGGGTAAATGATATGACTGTTGCGAGTGCTAGTTAGAAGTTTGAAGCGCTGAGACTTTTTCTTCTTCATAAGGTACGAAATCTGACAAAAGATTTTCATCCTCATGTAAAGAGTTTTGATTAGCATTGTCGTTAACCAAGCCTTCTCTGTATTGAAGATATGCATCTCTTTGGAATGCATATGGATCAAGAGAAGCCTGGTCAAGTATATCAGTTGCATTTAAAAGCTCTGTTCTTGCATCAATAAATTGCGCTAATCTTACTTGGTTTCTTGTTCTGGGGTCATTGATGTAACTAATTGGGTCAAAATAAAGCGTATCGGTTAGAAGTCCAACACCATCACGAAGTGTAGATGGACCTAAAAACGGGATTACAAGGTAGGCGCTGTTATTCCAACCCCAGTAACCAAGTGTTTGACCAAAGTCTTCTTTTCGTCTTTCGCCGCCTGACATACTGTGGACATCAACAAAACCTAGGATACCAACAGTCGTATTCATCAATACACGTGTTCCATCGTTGGCAGCATGTTTAAATTTAAATTGTAAAAGGTCGTTGACTACTGTAATAACGTCTCTTAAATTATTGAAAAAGTTATTAATACCTTTAACTACAAAAGTCGGGGCAACTGCTTTATACCCCTTTGAAACTGGCTTCATAACAACATCATCGAAGCCGGTGTTGAATTTGTATATTGTTCTATTCATGCCTTCCAAGGGGTCTTTGTTGGCCTGGGTCGCGCATCCGCTAAGGAAGGAAAGCGTAATTAAAACAAAAATTAATGTGGTAAATTTTTTTAACATAAGTATGGGCATTATCGCTTTTTTATTGGTTTTGGTCGAGAAAAACTTTGTAAAATAGCAACATATTTACAGACCGGTCTTGCATGGTGTTGTTTTTATGCAACAGTTAAATATTTTTGAACATCAATAGTGCTTTTTCTCTCTGTTCTGCATGATTTACGATTGGGTTGGGGTAGGAAACTTTTAAATTTTTTGCAAGGTATGGATCATGAATTACTTTTTGGTCTAATTCTGATATTTCAGGAATATATTTTTTAATAAATTTAGCTTCTGGATCAAACTTTTTAGATTGTAGGGTTGGGTTAAAAATCCTAAACCACGGCTGCGCGTCACAACCTACTGAGGCTGCCCACTGCCAGCCGCCGTTGTTTGCTGAAAAGTCGTAGTCATTTAGATTGTCAGCAAAATATTTCTCTCCCCAGCGCCAATCGACCAACAAATCCTTTGTTAAAAATGATGCCACTATCATTCTTAGTCTGTTATGCATAAATCCGGTTTGGTTAAGCTGCCTCATTGCAGCATCAACAATTGGAAAACCAGTCTTGCCTTTACACCATAATTCGAAATAGTGCTGATTGTTTTCATAATTCAGATTGTTATATTCTTTTTTAAAAGACTGATTTTTTTGAACATGCGGAAAATTCACAATAATTTGAAAATAAAAATCTCTCCAAATTAGTTCGCTCAACCATATATCAGCGCCCGAGCTTGGGTGTAATAGACATAGATTAGCTAACTCCCTAATTGACAATGTTCCAAACCGATTATGAATAGACAGATAAGATACCCCTTTGATCGCTGGAAAATTTCTGTTCGAATCATATGTATTTATTCTCTTGCTAAATTCTTTTAAATCGCCTTGGATTTCTTTATGCGATGTGCTTATTTTTAGTTGCTGCAGGTTCGTATTTTTAAATCCTAAATCCTCGATCTGATTAGGTTGTTTAATATCAACAATTTGTCCAAATTTGACTTTAGTTAAATCAATTTCATAATTTTTTACACCTTCCGAAACAAGTTTTTTAAGATGATTATTTTTATAAGGCGTAAAAATTGAATAAGGGTTTCCAGATTGGCTTAAAATTTCATCATATCGATACAGGACCTGATCTTTGAAAAGACTTAATTTAATATTTTTAGATTGTAATTTAATCTTGATTTGTTCATCTCGCTGGGTCGCATAGTCCTCATAATCTTCATTTGCATAAACCTTATCAATGTTTAATTGATTACAAAGCTTTGGAATTTCGATGCATGGGTCGCCGTAAAGACAAATTAACTGGCCATTTTGTTTTTTTAATTCAGCGTCAATGTGTTTAAGAACATTAAAAATGAATTCAATTCTTCTATCATTTTTGTTTGGAAGCTCGTTCAGAATTTTTGTGTCAAAAACAAAGCATATGTATAACTCATCAGAATTATGAATAGCGTTAAATAGCGCTGCATGATCATGTAATCTTAAATCTCTTCTTAACCAAACTAGTGATTTCATATTTATTCTCGGTGATATGGATGATTCTTGCTAATTAATATAGCCCGATATATTTGTTCGACTAAAAAAATTTTCACTAACTGATGAGGTAATGTGAGAGAGGATAAACTTATAACAGCGTTAGAGGTTTTAATTATATTTTCATGAAGGCCGTCTGCACCACCAATAATAAAGGTAATTTCATTAAACGATTGATTAATAGTTTCTATGGATTTGCTTAAGTCAACTGAGCTTAATTGTTTGCCCCCCTCATCAAGTGAAATAACGTAGCTATTTTTTGGAATGTGCTTGAGAGTGTTTTCTGCTTCTAAGAGTTTTTTATTTTCTATTTTTTGATTAATGTTCGCGGGGTTAATAAAAATCCAATTTATTATGTTGGGATGGGCGATTCTTTTTTCGTATTCTGAAATTAGAGTTTGAAAAATATCTTTAGGTTTTTTGCTTACACTAACGATGTTGAAAATCAATTTATTTAGATTGCCAGAGCTGTTCTAAGTTGTAATAGGCTCTGGTCGTTGGAATCATAATATGAATTAATATTTCATGCGCATCGACTAAAACCCACTCTCCATCGCTTTCACCTTCTATCCCTTGAATTTCAATACCATTAGACTTTAATTTATCCTTAACGTGCCCAGCTAAAGCTCGCGTTTGGCGGGAAGAATTTGCACTAGCTATTATCATGTAATCAGCAATTGAGGTTTTTTTTCTAACATCTATGGTGAGGATATCAAAAGCTTTAATATCTTCTAAAGCAGAAACAATAATTTTTTTTAGATCGATTTTTTTAGTCAAAATATCTAAGCTGCTTGGATTGCAATAGATTTTTTTGTAATGGTAATCTCGTTTTTATCATTAACGTATACTAGTTGGGGTGCATAGTTTTTTAATTCAAGTTCGTTGTAATCGCTATATGTTGCAATTATTAACATATCTCCTGGATTAGCTTTATGCGCAGCAGCTCCATTAATTGAAATAATGCCTGAATCCTCTTCAGCTGAAATTGCATAAGTCTCAAATCTCTCGCCATTAGTAATGTTGTAGATAGAAATTTGCTCATATTCTTCAATATTTGCTTCTTTTAATAAACGAATATCGATAGCGCAAGAACCTTCATATTCGAGTTCAGCATGTGTAACTGTTACTCTATGAAGTTTTGATTTAAGCATTTTTCTTAACATAATAAATTAATCTAATGTTTGTTAATTCAGCTCAATATTATAAACTCAAAATTATTTGATGCAAAACTCTAAGTTGTCTATAAGGCGAACATTATGTTTCGAAGCTGCCACTAAAACAATAAGATTTTTTTCGTCTGCTTCAGGCATAAGTAGGGTTTTTTTTGATCGAATTGTAAAATAATCAACTTTCCAACCGGATGCAACCAATTTCCTTTTTAAATTATTTTGTATCTTATTGATATTATTAATTTTTTTTAACTCTAAAACTGCTTGTTTTAAGGTATGAATTAATATTGTTGCATCCTCTTTTTGGGATCGGTTCAGAAGATTGTTTCTTGAGCTCATTGCTAAACCATTTTTTTCTCTTCTAGTAGTTACGGCAATCACTTTGATTGGATATTTTTGACTTTTTAGATAATCACTTATTAAAAACTGTTGCTGATAGTCTTTTTTTCCAAGGATTAAATAATGAGGCTTAATTAGATTACAGAATTTAGATACAACGGTTAACACCCCCTCAAAATGACCCGGCCTATATTTATCGCATAAACTTAGTTTTTTCTTTCCAATTTGAATCCTGTAGGATTGATTAAAGATATCCAAAGAATTGTCACTTGGTAAATATAAATAATCAATTCCTTCAATTAAAAGTTTTTGAATATCTTCTTTGAGAGTTTTTGGATATTTAACAAAATCGGATTTTGAATTAAATTGAATTGGGTTAATGTAAATAGAAACAATTACTTGAGATGCCATTTTTTTTGCTTTTTTTATTAAATCTAAGTGGCCCTGGTGAAGGTTGCCCATAGTGGGCACGAAAGCTAAATTTTTGCGACGATCTATTTTATTTAAGGTTTGATTTGATCGTATGATAATCATTTTTTAAAGCTTTTAATTTTTGGATTAATTTCTATTTTTAATTCTTCACCTTTCACTAAGCCAAGCATTTTGTAAAATATCTCAACCTGGCCATCACAATTTTTATAATTAATATATCCAATTGAAGGAATGTTAATTGCTGAAGTAATTTTTTTACATAACCCGTCATTTATTTTTGACAGAACGATCAAGGAGCAACCAATCTTTTCATGGAGGAGTGCTGATTCAAAAATTTCCCGGTCAGTAATTTTTATATCATTTTGAGGCGTTAAACCAATATGTGAGCAAACAGGAATTTTCAGTTTTACTAATGAAGAAATAAGTGTTTTGATTTTGCTATGACCTTCAATTTTGATCATTGATGCCCCAGCTTTTATTAGTTTTTTTGCATGACTGATTGCAAGTTTATTATTAGCCATAGATGATTTTGGTAAGTCAGCAATCACAGGAAGATTAGTCGCCTCTCGTATTGATTGCAAATGATAAATAATGTCATTGACATCAATTTTATTTATATTTTGATGACCTAAGGAAAAAATTGACAAGGAATCCCCAACTAAAATCGCATCGTAGTTTAGTGATTTAGCTATTTTTGCTTGGGTGGCATCAAAACAGGAAAGAATATTGATATATTTTTTTGCTAAAAAACTGAATTTTTTCATATCAATTTAGGGTTAAAAAATTCCCTTGTTGAGTTAAGAGAATTAATTTTATCAATAAGCATATTTAATGATGTTGGATCTTCAAGAATATCTAAGTTTTCATTATTGACTATTAAAAGATTGCCATCATATTTAAAATGAAAAAAATTACTATAAGCCTCTGCAATTTTTTCCAGATAGTTGTAGTCAATTCTTTTTTCATAGCTTATATTTCTAGAGTCAACTCTTCTTTTAAGAAGTTCTACTGGTGTCTGAAGATAAATTACTAAGTCAGGCTTAGTGATTTTGATCTCAAGAAACTTATAAATATATTCATAAAGTTTTAATTCTTCTTCATTTAAATTTAGCCTTGCAAATATTGGATCTTTGTAAAGAAAAAAATCTGCAACGGATCCTTTTTTGAATAAATCTTGTTGGTTAATATTTTGGATCTGCTCAGCTCTTTGAAATAAAAAAAATAATTGTGTTGGCAGAGCATACTTATTAATGTCTGTATAAAATTTTGGTAAAAAAGGATTTTGGTCAGCCTGTTCTTTTATGAGATTAATATTAAATTTTTGACTTAAAATTTTTGCTAAAGTTGATTTTCCAGAACCAATTGGTCCTTCAATTACTATATAAGGGTATTTAGAAAAAATATTTATCATAATTTTTTTATATTTGTATGTTTCATTCTACTTAAAATTAATGAAATATTGCCCAACGAAGGAATAATTATATTTGGTTCAATTTCAATTAAAGGAAGCATTACAAAATCTCTTTCATGCATTCTTGGATGAGGGATTGTTAAGTATTCATCATTTATTAACTTATCATCGAAGAGAAGCAAGTCTAAATCAATTGTTCTTGGTCCATTCTTAATGCTTCTCTGTCTTTTTTGCTTGCGCTCTATATCTTGCAGTTGTTCAAATAGTTGATGAGCATTTTGTTTACATTTAACGCTTATCACTGCGTTAATAAAATTTGGCTGATCAAGATAGCCAACTGGATCTGTTTCGTAGAGTGAAGATTTATTCAAAATTTCAACTCCATTAATTCTTTCAATTGATATAATTGCTGTTTGGATTTGGAGGCATGGGTCCTCTAAATTACTTCCCAAGGCAATGATTGCCTTATGCATTACCAATTCCATTATCTAGCATTATTTTCCTTGAAGACTCATCGACTTCTTGCCAGGCGGTCCACCAAGTTGCAATATTAGAATCCTCCTCCTCTGCTGCACATCTCAAAAGAAGAAAGTCATAAGCCGCTCTAAACCTTGGGTGATTGGATAATCGATAAATAGATCTAGCTTTAGATATCGAGAAGCGTGGTTGTAGCTTCCAGACCTCTGTTACGTATTCAACAAATCTGTTGTTCGTGAATAGCAAATTATTTTTTTTGAAAAAACTCTCGATATTATCTATCAGTTTGTGATTTTCAATTTTATTATTATATGAATATTTAGTTCTAAAGTCTTGCCATAGCAAAATGGCAAGAAAAAATCCAGGATGGACATTTTTATTATTCTTAACTCTTGCGTCTGTATTTCTTAATCCTGTAATAAAAACCTTATCATTGCTAAGCGCAACCTCATCGGCAAATGGAAAGAAAAAATTTAGCAACTTAAAGTCTTGAAGTATTTTAAGACTTTGGTAACCGTGGCCAGTTAGAAAGAATTTCATCAGTTCATCAAAAATTCTAGAAGCAGGAACTTCTCTTAATAAAAATAAATGATTTAAGAGTTGTTTTTCTGGAGCTGAGATTTTAAAGTTTAATTTTGCCGAAAATCTAATTGCTCTGAGTATGCGGATAGGATCCTCAATTATTCTTCTTTTGTAGGGACCAATAAAATTGATTGCTTTATTTGTAATATCTTCTACCCCTGAATAAAAATCAAATATCTTATTTTTTATAGGGTCAAAATAAATTGCATTCATAGTAAAGTCTCTTCTTTCGGCATCTTGCTCTAGCGTTCCATAATCATTATCCAATACCACCCCATTACGCATTTTAGTAACTCTTTTGGGCTTTTTTCTAAAGGTAGTGACTTCGTATATTTGATTGTTTAGGCGAATATGAACAATAATAAATCGCCTGCCTATAATTCTGCTTGATTTAAATATTTTATGCACCTGGTCTGGAAGAGCGTTGGTTGCAATATCGAAATCTTTGGGAGTTCTTTCTAGAAGCATGTCTCTAATGCAACCGCCTACTAAAAAGCCCTCATACCCATTTTTCTTTAACTGCTTGATAATTTCGATTGCTTCTTTAGAGATTAGCTTGGTATTAATATTAATCGATTTCAAACTTAATTTTCTTTAGTCGTTCTAAATTTGCCAAAAAATATCATCTTTGCCATTTTTTTTATTAAATATTCTTGCCACCACAAATAAAAAATCTGATAAACGGTTAATGTAAGAAAGTGTTTCTGGATTTATGGAATTTTTTTTATGAAGCATAAACAAATGTCTCTCAGATCTTCTGCAGATTGTTCTTGCTAAATGGCAAAAGGAAGCTTCCTTGCTACCCCCTGGGAGTATAAACTCTTTTAAAGGTGGTAAATCTTTGTTAAAGAAATCAATTAATTTTTCCAGATCTTTAACTTGGCTTTGATGGATTAGCATTTTATCTTGCAAGGCTAATTCCCCCCCAATGTTAAAAAGATTATTTTGCACCTCTAGCAAGATTTTATTTATTTTCTTGTCTTTGCTAAATGCAATAATTATGCCTAATGTACTATTTAACTCATCAATCGTTCCAATTGCATCAAATATCATCTCTGTTTTTGACAGTTTTTTACCATTCGCTAATGAAGTTTTGCCAGCGTCACCAGTTTTAGTATAAATTTGTGTTAATCTATTTTTCATTTCAAGCAATTTTACATGATCTCGCTGGGATTAAGACTTATCCATGAAAAAATTTAAAACAATAGTTGTATTTGATTCAGGCCTTGGGGGCCTTACAATTTTAAAGAAAATGCTAAAACAGCCTCTGGGTTTTCATATCGTTTATATTGCAGACAATCTCTTTAATCCATATGGGGAAAAGAGTTCAGAAGAAATACAGAATAGAGTTAATGTTTTATTGAAAAGACTTTGCGAGAACTATTTGGTTGAAGCTATTGTAATTGCATGCAATACAGCCACAGCATATGCTATAGATTCCTTAAGGCAGAGTTATCAAATTCCAATTATTGGTATGGAGCCAGCTATTAAGCCTGCTACACAATCAAGTGAAAATTATAAAATTGGAGTTTTGGCTACTAGTGGAACTATTCAAAGTGCAAGATTTACAGCATTGTTAGATAAATTTTCTTCAAAAGCTTTTGAATTTTTTGTAATCCCAGGGAAAGGCCTGGTTGAGCTTATAGAAGATTATGTGCGCAATAAGGATAAAATTAAGAGCCTTTTACAGGATTATAGAGCTTATTTTTTAGATAAAGGTATTGATACGCTTGTTCTTGGCTGTACTCACTATCCTTTAATTTATAGCGACATAAAAGAAATTTTTGGCGAAAGTATTAAATTAATTGAAACAAGTGATGCTGTTGTTGCAAGACTCGCTCAACAGGTTAAACCTCAAGATCAAGCTGTTGATTTAGGTATTGATTTTTTCTTTACCAGTAAGAATGATTATTATGAAAAAAATATTCAATATTTTTTTCCAGAGAATAAGTTTACATCTTTTGATTTATTTAATTAGAAATTCGTTCCCACAATAAGGGCACTTACCTTTATTGTCATGAATTTTTATATATACCTTTGGATGAAGATTCCACAATGACTTTTTTAATGGCGGACAAAATGCAGGTAATTCACTTTTTTTAAGTTCTATTATTTCTTTCATGTTTAAACAAATGTTAAGAAATGTTTATATTTTTGGTCTTTTCCATTCACAATATTAAAATATGTTGACTGTAAGAGATCAGTAACTTCACCCTTTTTTCCAGATCCGATTGTTCTTTTATCCAGCTCTTTAATTGGTGTTACCTCGGCCGCCGTTCCGGTAAAAAAGGCTTCATCTGCTGCATAAATTTCATCACGGGTAATGTTTTTTTCGATCACTGTAATATTATTATCTTGTGCAATTTTAATGATAGTGTCTCTAGTAATACCCTCTAGAGCAGATGAAAGGGCAGGTGTAAGCAATTTACCTTTCTTTACAATGAATATATTTTCTCCAGAGCCTTCAGAAACAAACCCTTGGGTATCCAATAATAAAGCCTCTTGATAGCCGTCATTAATCGCTTCTTGGTGAGCCAAAATTGAATTCATATAATTTCCATTAGCTTTTGCTTTACACATGGTGACATTTACATGATGACGAGAGTATGAGGAGGTTTTAACTTTAATTCCATTTTGAATCGCATCATCACCCATGTATGCTCCCCAGCTCCATGCAGCAACAATTACATGGGTACTAAGTGTTTTGGCTGAGATACCCATAGCTTCAGAACCATAAAATGCCATAGGTCTTATATAAGCTGAGTCTAAATTATTTTTTTTCACACTATCAATATGCGCTTGATTAATTTCTTTTTTAGAGAATGGCATATGCATTCCAACAATATGTGCTGAATTAAACAAACGATCGGTATGGTCATCTAATCTAAAGATAGCGGTTCCATTATCTGTTTTATATGCCCTGACACCTTCAAAAACCCCAAGACCATAATGGAGCGTATGAGTTAAGACATGTGTATTGGCTTCGCGCCATGGAACCATTAGGTTGTCAAACCAAATAAAACCATCACGATCTGATATTGCTTGAATTGCCGCCATTTTTTTTCCTAAAAATTGTTAGAATGATATTTTGTATTATTAAAAAATAAATGCATAAATATTTACTATCGCTATTATTCCTTATTTTACTTTCTTGTGGAAGTAACAATCAGCCTTTTAATGGTTCGGACATAACTCAAGCAGGGTTGAAGCCTCATTTTGAGCTGCTAGACCAGGATGAAAAAATTTTCACTCAAGAAATGTTCTCTCAAAAGATTTCTGCAGTTTTTTTTGGGTTTGCCAATTGTCCTGATATCTGCCCAACAACAATGAGCTTGCTGAAGCAAGTAAGCGGCGAAGTGCAAGATTCAAATTTTCAAGTAATTTTTATTTCAGTTGACCCAGAAAGGGATTCATTTAGATTTTTAAAAAAATATGTTGCCCAGTTTGGCTCAAATGTAATTGGTCTAACTGGTAGTAAAATAGCAGTAAAAAATGCAGCGGATTCATTTAAAGTATTTTATGAAAAAGTAGAGCAGGGTGATTCATATACAATAGATCACTCTGCCGGAATTTACTTGATAGATAAAAAGGGCATGATGAGAGTCCGGGAGCCATATGGACAAGATGTTAGTTCTATTACTGAAGACATTTTTAATCTTTTAGGCGAGTGAATGCAGTTTAAAGCTAATATTTTTTAGAGTTTTTTCTTGAGTCTTATAATCAGGAAATATTGATTGAACTAGCCTCCAAAAATCTCTGGAATGATTCATATGCGTTAAGTGAGCAAGCTCGTGGCATATAACATAATCGGTTACATCCTTTGGTGCTTGAATTAGTCTCCAATTCAATCTTATATGGCCATCGGGAGAGCAAGAACCCCATTTATTTTTAGCGTTTGTTAGGCTTAAGGACACAATATTCTTTTCTACCCTTTTAGCAAGCTCATCAACTCTAATCTCAAAATAATACATCGCAAATTCTTTTAATTTTTTTATAAGATTAATTTTTTTATTTCCTTTTATCTTTATATAAATCTTCTTGTTATCAAAATCTATATAGCTTCTTTTGCCTTCAAAGCATACCTGATATGCTTCATTAAAAATAAAAATATGATTAATGTTAGATAATTCTGCGTCCGCTATTTGGGCAGGCAAAAGATCTAATTTCTTTTCTATCCAGTTAGATTTGGTAACAAGGATATTTTCAATATAATAGTCAGTTGCTCGAAGAGGTGCAGAAACAATTAAACCTTTTTCTGATATACGCATTGTTAGATTTTTTATATTTTTTCTTAGAAGCGTGTATTCGATTTCTTTATTTTTGATGAAGAGACTTTTGGTTGATTTTTGTAAAGGTTTTATTTGAGATTGATTTAATTTATTGAGAAATCTTTTTAACATTTTCATCGATCCATTTTTTTATTGTTTGATTAATTTCATCAATATCCATATTTTCAATATTCAAGGGCTTGCCAATCTTAATGGTAATTTTGCCAGGGTATTTTAAAAAACTATTTCTTCCCCAAAAAAAACCTGCATTATGAGATATGGGAAGAATTTGAGATTGTAAATTCTTGGCTAGCCAAGCGCCACCAATGTGATATTTCTTACTATCATTTACTTTAACTCTAGTTCCTTCAGGAAAAATTATAATAAAAAATCCCTTTTTTAACCTATCTGTTCCTTGTTTATACATTTGAATGAGCGCTTTTTTTCCGGCAGCCCTATCAATTGCTATTGGAGAAGTTAGTGCTAGTCCCCAGCCGAAAAATGGCAGCCAAAGCAATTCTCGTTTGAGCACCCAAACTTGAGGAGGTAGTATTTGTTGTAAGGCTAGCGTTTCCCATGCAGACTGATGATTACAAAAAACTACGCATGGTGTTTTTGGAATATTCTGAGTGCCAATTACCTCAAAATCTATATGACAACAAATTTTTAACCATTTCAGCATGAATTTTGCCCAATTAGAGATGAATCGATATCTTTGCTGAGCATTAAGAGGAAATGTGAATAGACTTAATATGGTGAATGGAATAGTAAAAAACCACATGCCAAGGTTAAAGATAATTGAACGTAAAATGATCATGTGTTTTTAATTACAAACATTGAGGCATCATATAAGTCATTAAAAATCTTTGTTCCTTTTGGATACTTTTTTTCTTGAAATGTTGCGATGCCGTTCCCTGTTTTTACTAAAATCGGTTTCATTTTCGCGCTGTGAAATGCAATCAAGTCTCTCGCGGAATCTCCAATACCATAGTGATTTTTTAAGTCAACTTGGTAACGATCCTCAATTTGCTCAAGTAAACCTTTCTTGGGCTTCCTGCACTCGCAATTGTCTTCATCTACATGGGGACAAATAAAAACAGAATCAACTCTTCCTCTTGACTCACTCAATAATTGATTCATTTTGTTATGAATTTGATTCACATCGTCCATTGAGTATAGACCGCGCCCAATACCAGACTGATTGGTTGCAATCACAACCGAAAAACCATTATGTGTTAGCTCGGAAATTGCCTCAATACTTTTTGGTATGGGAATCCATTCGTTTGGACTTTTTATATAGTTGGCACTATCTTGATTGATAACGCCATCTCGGTCTAAAACGATTAACTTCATATTTTTATTGAGTAAAGGTAGAAATATCAGCAACCATATTTAAGCTTGATGAAAGTTTTGCTAACAATTCATGCCTGTTATGCTTAATTTTCAAATTATCATGATTAATCATGATTTTTTCAAAAAAATAATCTATTGGTTCTGAGAGTAATATTAGATTTTTAAAAATGTCTTTGTATTGATTTGCCTCAAGGAAGGTAAGATTTTCTTTTTCAATTTTTTCGATTAGCCTATAAAGCTGATGTTCAATTTCATTCTCAAACAGTTTATTATCAATCACAAAGTTAATTTTTTGATCATATTTTTTAAGTATGTTTTTTACTCTCTTATTTGCTTGAGCAAGGCTATCAGATTCTTTCGATTGACGAAAAAGATGAACCGCTTCTAGTTTTTCAAAAATATTGTTGATTAACCCAGGTTGTGAGTCGACTAAAGCTTTTATTTCTAAAATGTCGTGATTTAAATCCTTCAGATAGTTTTCTAAACGATCAAAGATAAATTCTTTTAAAAGACTTTTCTCCTCTTGTTTGTTTTGCTCAAAGAAATTATCAATCAAGTTATTTAGATTTAAGTGAACATTTTTTTCAATGATTATTTTAATGATCGACAAAGCATTTCTTCTTAAGGCGAAAGGGTCTTTCACACCGCTAGGTTTTTCTCCAATTGAAAAAAGGTCAATCAAAGTTGTAAATTTTTCTGCAAGAGATAAGATAATGCCAGTTTGCGATGTTGGTAAACTGTCATTAGCATTTTTGGGTTTATATTGATCTTCTAAAGCTTGTGAAAACTCAGTGCTATATTTTTCTTCATGCGCATAGTATTTCCCCATAGTGCCTTGTAGTTCAGGAAATTCACCTACCATTAATGAATTTAAATCTGCTTTTGCAAGCAGGCATAACTTCGATGAATCTTCTTTGGTTTCTAAATTCGAGTTTGCATGTATATAGTCAAAAATATTTTTAACTCGATCGCACCTGGATCCTAAAGAGCCCAATTTTTCATGGTAAATAATATCTTTAAGCGATAATGTCATATTATCTATTTTTTTTATTTTGTCTTGATTAAAAAAGAATTGCGCATCAGCTAGTCTTGGATAAATTACTTTTTCATTACCTGTGATAATAAGGCTAGGGTCTTTAGGGGAAATGTTGGATACAATCAAAAACTTATTCGTTAATTTACCTTGTTTCAAAATAGGAAAATATTTTTGATTAGTTTGCATGGATAGAATTAAACACTCAGCAGGAACTTTTAAAAAGATTTCGTTGAAATGCCCTATTAATACATTTGGTTTTTCTACTAGGGCGGTTACTTCATCAAGTAGTTGCAGGTCTTCAATATACTCAAAATCGTTACCCATGGATGTTGTTATTGCCTGAAGTTGATCGACAATATCTTTTTTTCTTTTTTCAAAGTCAACAATAACCCCACCATCTTCAAGAAGTTTTTGTTCGTAATTTGCAGCATCATTAATTAGTATTTTTTCTTGACTGGATTCAAAGCGATGTCCAGTGGTAATGTTGGTGGATTGTTTTCCATATAGCGAGGAATTAATAACTTTATCACCATGAATTGCAATAAAGTTTTTTATTGGTCTTGCAAAGTTAACAGTAGTCCAACCATCATTTAGCTGGTAGCTCATCAATTTTTTTATTGGTAGTGTGTTTAAAATTTTCTCAAATTCACTATTAAAAAAATCTTCTAGGTAAACCCCTTTTTTTGTGTATTGAGTATAAATAATTTCATCCTCAATAATGAGATTTTCGATACTTGGATTTATGCCTAGGCTTTCTAATTTTTTATTTAATGGGTCAGAAATTGTCCCATTAACTAAGCCAATTTTTTTTGGCATTAGCTTTATTTTTTCTTCACTGTCAGGAGATTTTTCAGAGACGTTATGAAAAGTAACTGCCAGTCTTCTTGGAGTTGAGAATTCATTAAATTTTGCATCTGTGGAGATAAAGTTAAAATTTTGTAAAGCTTTAATAGTTTTTTGAGCCAGATCGATTGCCATATTTTTTTGCGAGTCAGGTGGTAATTCTTCGCTGAGTATTTCTATGAGAAGTGTTTTTGTATTATTTTTCATTTTTTTTTATTTGTTCTAAAGTCTCTTCAGCAATTTTTTTATCTGCAAGTGGGAAATTAAGAGCGGCTCTGCTGTCTAGGTAGCTTTTAGCAACCATCTTTGAAATATTTCTTATTTTGGCAATGTAGTCTGCCCGCTGAGTAACGCTAATGACCCCTCTAGCATCTAGAAGATTAAAAGAATGTGCCGCTTTAAGAACCTGTTCATAAGCGGGGAGTGCTAATTTTTTATCTACTAAGTATTCGGCTTGTTTTTCATGGCTATTAAATGCGTTCAATAAAAAATTTGTATCACTGTGTTCGAAGTTATAAGCACTTTGCTCTTTTTCGTTCTGCATAAAAACATCACCATAAAGGGTGTTATCGTTCCATCTTAGATCAAAAACGCTGTCGACTCCTTGAATATACATGGCAAGCCTTTCAAGTCCGTAGGTAATCTCTCCTGAGATGGGTTTGCAACCTATACCGCCGACTTGTTGGAAGTAAGTAAACTGAGTAATTTCCATGCCATTGAGCCAGACCTCCCATCCAAGTCCCCAGGCCCCAAGCGTTGGGTTTTCCCAGTTATCTTCCACAAAACGAACATCGTTTTTTTTCAAATCAAAACCAAGCTCTTTAAGTGAATTTAAGTATAGATCTACAATATTTTCTGGTGATGGTTTCAATACAACCTGGAACTGGTAATAATGCTGAAGCCTATTCGGATTTTCTCCATAACGGCCATCTTTAGGTCTTCGGCTTGGTTGCACGTATGCAGCAGACCAGGGCTCAGGTCCGATTGCTCTTAAAAATGTCGCAGTATGAGAAGTTCCAGCACCGACTTCCATGTCGTAAGGCTGGATAATTATGCATCCTTGATTTGCCCAGTATGATTGGAGTGTAAATATTAATTCTTGAAAAGTCATTGTTTTATCCCTAACAGATTTTACTTGCTTTTTAGTTTTCTATAAAGCAAACAGATAATGTTTTGTGAAAGAAGAATTGATAAGATAATAACTAGCACCCCTTTATCTCGAAGATAATAAAATGGCGTATGGCCCCGTGTACCATAAGCTTCAATCTCAAGAACGTTTTGTTGAAATGGTTCTAATTTATTTAGAACCTTGCCTTTTTCATTGATATAGGCAGTTTCCCCAGTGTTGGTGGCGCGTAATATTGGCCTTCCGAATTCTGCAGCTCGAGTTTGAGCTATTTGAAGGTGTTGTGCGGCTGCTGGTGAATTTCCGTACCAAGCATCATTTGTAAGATTGATAAAAATTTCTGATTTATCTGCATAATAAGTTTGAGAAAAAATATCTTCATAACAAATGTTCAAGTTCGCATATTGATTTCCAATTAAATATTTTTTTGATTCATGGTTTGGTTTTGATAAGCTTGAGAATGGGATATTTAAAATATTTTTATAAAATTTATTTAACTTTTTCTCTAGAGGCAGGTATTCGCCAAATGGCACTAGATGCTCTTTTTTGTAAAATTTTGTTTCATTTTCACTCAATATAGCTGCAGCATTATAGTAATTGTTACCTTCATTAATTATAGAGCCCAAGATAATCTTATTATTATCTAGAACTATTTTTTTATTTAGCTCTGTAAGAAAACGCTCTGGATAATTTTTAAAAATAAGAGGAAGTGTCGTTTCAGGAAAAATTAATACATCTCCTTTTGTGTTATTTAAAAGATAAACATATGTATTAACTTGTTTTTCTAAACTCTCAAGATCCCATTTAATATTTTGACTAATATTGCCTTGAATAAGGCTATATTTTTGAAACGTACTGTTTTTATGGATAAACTTAATTTGACCAATAAGGTATCCTGTAATAAATATAAAAAGAATAATAAGCAGATATTTTAAATTTCTATTTTTGTAATAATTAAATAAAAGTACTGCAATGGTAAGGGTAATAAAAGTTGTTCCATGCACCCCTATCCAAGAAAGATAATTGCTCAAAAATGGATTATTTATTTGTGAAAAACCCACTGACAACCAAGGAAAACCTGTGAGAGCGTAGGCTCTTACAATTTCGAGGCTCGAAAAAAATAAAATAGCGGAAAATAAGTTTTTAATATATGCAAGGGGTAAAAAATACAATGAAAAAAGCGATGCAAGAAGTGCATGACCCAAGATCGCAATTGCTATAGGCGTATTAGCAAAATTAACTAGACATGGAATAAGCCAATAAAGTCCAACAAAAAAATATCCAAAGCCAAAAAAGAGAGTTGATGATATTTTATTGTTACTATTCTCTAAGAGTAAAAAATAAAAAAAGAAGATTACGATAGGTAAATAAAAAGTTTGATAAGGGGCAAAGGAAAATATAAAGGCAGAGCCAAGCAAAAAGAAGTAAAGGTATTGTTTATAAGGTAATGCCATGAAGGCATTTTAACAAACTATTTAGAAAATCTTTTCAGGTTTCTTGATTTGATACTTTTGACCTTCAACTTTATCTATTTCATTTAGATCAGAGTTTAAAAACACAACAGACTCGATATATCCATCTACGATATCAATTTCTGTAATGGGGTAATATTTCCCATTTTTGTCTTTGGTTATATTTTCATAGTACCAAGACGATGCAATAACTTCATTGGTTGATTCCATTTTGATATCTATAGTTTTGTGAGGCTCTCCCAAAATTTTGAAAATTTCTTCAGGTAATAAAATGCCAATAGCGTCGACAAATTCATGTTCAACATCAGGAAGTTTTTTGATTAAAGGGGCATCAGATATTGCATTAGTATCATTTGCCAACGTGTATGGAGAAATGAGTACAAATAATATTGTCAAAAGTAATTGCTTCATATGTTTATGAAAGCAACCGTTAACTAAAGTTCAATTGTTTTCTGGAAGATTTTTTTTCTCCGAGGTGATATTTATTTTAAATCTCAGTAAATACAATCTACGACTGTCAGCGCGTAAAATTTTTATATCGAATCCATCAAAATGAACTTCTTCTTTACTTTTTGGTAGGTGGCCAATTTTTTTGATAACCATACCTCCTACTGTTTGGAACTCATCTGAGGGAAAGTTAGTTTGAAAGTAGTCATTAAACTCTTCAATTTCTGTTGCAGCTTTTATTCTAAACTGTGTTAGCTCTTCTTGAATGATATTGTCTTCGTTTTCATCATAATCATATTCATCTTCAATATCGCCAACAATTTGTTCTAATACATCTTCAATAGTTAATATACCTGCAAAGCCGGCATATTCATCTACCACTATAGCCATATGGTTTCTATTTGAGCGAAATTCTTTCAAAAGAACATTAAGTTTTTTTGATTCTGGTATAAAAATGGCTGGTCGAAGCAAGTCTCTTAGAGAAATTGATTCTGCAGGATTATTTTTCAGTAGATCTTTGGCTAATAATATTCCAATAATATTATTCAAATCATCTTCATAAACTGGGAAACGCGAGTGAGAGGTATGAATAGCTGTATCGATTATTGTTTGAATGCTGTCATTAATATTGATTAGCGTTACTTGTGACCTGGGTATCATGACGTCTTTAGATTGAAGGTCTGAAAAGTTTATGACCCCTTCAATCATCATAAGAGAGTCAGCATCAATCAGGTTTGAATCATAAGAAGACTTTAATGTTTGTCTTAATTCATCTTTACTTCTAGGTTTCTTAAGTGTTTGAATAAGTTTTGTTATCGCTTTAAATTTATTTTTTTTCATTTCAATATATAAGGATTTTCAATGTTTAATTCTTTAAGCACTTGTATTTCTTTTTTTTCCATTATCTTTTGATCAGCTTCATTGATATGATCATAACCAATCAAGTGCAAAAAACCATGTAAGATTAAGTGTGAGTAATGATTTTTGATAAGTTTTTTTTGTAATCTTGCTTCATTGCGAATAACATCATGACATAAAACTAGGTCGCCTAAAAGTTTTTCACTATCGTCAATTAAAAATGACAGTACATTCGTAGGGTTATTTTTCTTTCTAAACTTTTTATTTAATAATTTCGATTCATTTATTGATACGATACGAATGGTAATTTCAGCATCTTTTTTAAATACACTTTTGATTAATGGATAGCAACTTGGCTTGGTTATGATTGGTCTTTTATGAATAGTGTCTTGGATGTTAATAATTATACTAGGCGCCATGTTTGTCATATGCATCAATTATTTTTTGTACTAACGGATGTCTCACTACGTCTTTAGATTGAAAATGTGTAAAAGAAATTCCTTTGATATTTTTAAGAATTTTCGAAATTTCAATTAATCCACTTTTTTTACCTTTTTCAAGGTCAATTTGAGTGATATCTCCTGTAATGACAGCTTTTGTGCCAAAGCCAATTCTGGTTAAAAACATTTTCATTTGTTCAGGAGTTGTGTTTTGAGCTTCGTCTAAAATAATAAAACTCTGATTTAAGGTTCTACCTCTCATGTAGGCAAGGGGAGCAATCTCCACCATCTGTTTTTCAAACATGCGGTTTACTTGATCATATCCTCCGAGGTCATAGAGTGCGTCATAAAGCGGTCTAAGATATGGGTCAACTTTTTGAGCCAAATCTCCAGGTAAGAACCCAAGTCTTTCGCCTGCTTCAACCGCCGGCCTTACAAGAATTATTCTTTTTATCTTTTCTCTATTTAGCGCGTCAATTGCTGATGCGACAGCAAGATATGTTTTACCTGTGCCCGCAGGCCCAATTCCAAAATTGATATCATTTTCCTGTATAGATTTTAAATACTCAGACTGACGAGGGGTTCTGCCTTTTAAATCATTTTTTCTTGTTTTTAATTCTATATTGTCATTATTTAACTTATTTTTATTATAATCAAAGTCGAGCCCGACAATGCTTAGCTGTATATCTTCGATTGATATTGGCTGAGTAGCCTTGTTGTAAAAATGCAGAATCAAATCTTTCGCTGGCTTTATTTGCTTTATGGCGCCCTCAAGATTTATTTCAAAATTCTCTCTAATGATTTTAAGATTTAAATTTTCTGCCAATTGTTTCAAATTTTCATCAAGTGGTCCGCATAGATTAATTAATTTTTTGTTATCTTGAGGCTCAAGTTTTAGTTTTGATTTCAATTTAGACAATTTCTCCGTGCAGGTATTTGCCATCAAAGCTTGATACCTGTACGTTTAACATTTGATTAAGGATATTTTGCTGGGTTTTGACTTTGATAATTCTGTTATTGTCGGATTTTCCTTTAAAAGTATTATCCTCTTGATCTAATTGGTCAAACAGCACTCTTTGGATTGATCCTATCATTTTTTTTGTATTTGCAGAACCTTGTTCTAATAATATTTTCTGGATTTCAGCTAATCTAGCTTTTTTATCATCTTGGGATGTGTCATCGTCTAAATAAGCCGCTGGCGTCCCTGGCCTTGGACTGTAAATAAAACTATAGCTGTAATCAAAAAAAATCTCTTTGATCGCTTTTATGGTTTTATTATGGTCAGCAACTGTTTCTCCAGGAAAACCAATAATGAAATCTGAAGAAACGCATATACCTGGGCATGCTTTTTGAAGCTTTTTAATAATCGATTTATATTCTAAGAAGGTGTAGTTTCTTTTCATCCCCATTAAAACTTTGTCAGAACCTGACTGTATTGGTAAGTGAATAAATTTAGCAAGTTTTTTATTGTTAGCGAAGCATTCAATTAAATTGTCGTTCATTTCATTTGGGTGGCTTGTTGTAAAGCGAATCCTTTTGACTTCATCAACTTGAGAAATATATTCAATCAGGTCAGCAAAATCAATTTCAATACCATCATTATTTAATGATCGGTAAGCATTCACATTCTGCCCAAGTAAATTTATCTCAATAACGCCTTGTTGAGTCAGCTCGATTACTTCCTGTAAAATGCTATCAAGTGACCGAGAAATTTCCTCACCTCTTGTGTAGGGGACTACACAGAAAGAGCAGTACTTGCTACATCCTTCCATAATTGATACAGATGCAGAAATCCCTGAGGCTGATGGCTTACTTAAGCTATCGAACTTTTCAATGGTTGGAAAGGTGATGTCGACTTGGGATTTGCCAGAAAGCTTTTCTTTAGAAATCAATTCAGGGAGTCGGTGAAGCGTTTGAGGACCAAAAACAAAATTAACATAAGGTGCTTTTTTGATTATTTTTTCACCTTCCTGACTAGCAACACAGCCACCCACTGCAATTTTAAGATCTGGATTTTTGTTTTTTAATCTTTGAAGCTTACCGAGCTCACTGTAAACTTTATCTTCTGCTTTTTCACGGATCGAACAAGTGTTAAAGACAATTAAATCTGCCTCTTCTTCTATATTTGTTTTGATAAAAGAATTTTTTTCTTTTAATAATTCCGCAATTTTGTTTGAATCGTATTGATTCATTTCACAGCCAAATGTTTTTATGTGTACTTTCTTTGTCATAAAAT
>CAYVOQ010000002.1:0-109355 GCA_964453595.1 uncultured Methylobacillus sp.
TGTGGACACAACCTACAGCAACTGAAATGCGTTTTGGTTTTGAAGTAACAATGTATGTTTGCAATAAATAATTTTTAATGAAATTAGTTAGAAGCAAAGATACAAACATTACTTTTTGGCCGTTCCATACTTGGCAATGTACTTGCCCGATATGTGCGGCTAAGTCTTAATTTATTAACTTTTCTTTAAGGAGAAATATTATGTGGACAAAACCAGCAGCTACTGAAATGCGTTTTGGTTTCGAAGTAACCATGTACGTAATGAACAAATAATTAATTTATTTGTTTCGTATAAAGCCCGATTTTTATCGGGCTTTTTTATTGCTAGAATAGAAGTTATGCGCAAGATTATTTTATTTCTTTTACTCAGCTTTATAATGCCTTATGCAAATGCTGCATGGACCCTAATCTTTGAAAATGAAGATAAGGATTCGCGTTATTACGTGGATATCAATAGCATTTTAAAAAAGCAACAAAATATTCGTATGTTAACTTTGGAGGATTTTAGATCGCCCCAGGTAATTAAAAAAAAATCATTTCAGTTAAAATATAATTCAATTAAATCATTTGTAGAATTCGATTGTGCTGCTAAAAAAATGAGAATTCTGACTTATTTAGTTTATAAAGATCAAATGGCAAAAGGAGACACAGTTTTTGATAAAAGTAGTCCTTTGGATTGGTCAAAAGTGAATGAAAATACTATAGATGCCAGTTATTTGCATATCGCTTGCAATGAGGCGGCCGCAAATTAATTCCGAGTTATTCAAAATTTATTTTAGAGGCATCAATTTTTCCTGTTAAATTTTCAACAAATTCTTCTTGAATAATTTTTAAATTATCTGCAGAGGTTGCTTCAAATCTTAAAACAAGAACCGGCGTTGTATTCGATGCCCGCACTAAGCCAAATCCGAAAGGGTACTCAACGCGCAAGCCATCAATGGTAATAATTTCTTGAGCTTGAGGAAAATGATGATTCTTTTGTAACTCACTAATAATTTGATGCTGTTGCCCCTCATTTACTGCAATATTAATTTCAGGAGTGGATATATCTTTAGGTAAAGATTTGAGCTTTTGGTTTGCATTTTCTTCATAGCTGAGTATTTCCAATAGTCTTGCGCCAGCATACACCCCATCATCAAAACCAAACCATCTATCTTTAAAAAAAGTATGCCCACTCATTTCGCCAGCAAGGGGAGAATTCATTTCTCGCATTTTATTTTTGATAAACGAATGCCCTGTTTTCCAAATGACTGGGTTGCCTTTGTTTTTCTTAATCCAAGCAAACAGATGTCTTGAAGACTTAACATCAAAAATAATATTGCTATCAGGATCAGTTTTGAGAACATTTTCTGCGAATAGCATGAGCTGCCTATCTGGATAGATAATTTCACCATCTTTAGTGACAACACCGAGCCGATCGCCATCACCATCAAATGCAATACCAATTTCTGCATCTGTTTCCTTTAAAACCCTAGCTAAGTCTTTTAAATTCTCTGGTCTTGATGGGTCAGGATGGTGATTTGGGAAAGTGCCATCAACCTCACAAAAAATGGGGTAGATGTGAGTACCTAGTGAGCGAAACAAGCTTTCAGCTACAATGCCGGCTGCACCATTGCCACAATCAATTGCAACTTTCATTTTTCTTTTTAGTTTTACGCTAGACAATATCTTACGTTTATAAGCATCAATGACATTTTGCTTGCTCACTTTGCCTTGCCCTGTTGAAAATTTACTCTCCAGGATCATTTCTTTTAAGTGCTGTATTTCATCTGCGCTTAACGCTTTTTGATCAATAACAATTTTAAAACCATTGTATTCTGGGGGGTTATGACTTCCAGTAATCATGACGCCTGAATTTGTTTTAAGTTCGTAGGCGCTAAAATACAAGATGGGTGAGGTCGAAAGTCCAATATTAATGACATCAATGCCAGTTGAGGTTAAACCTTGAATTAAATATTCACAAAGTTCTGGACTGGATAAGCGACCATCATAACCGACTGTTATTGCTTGTTGTTTTAATGAGAGCGCATAGCTGCCAATAGCTTTGCCGATATTAATGACGGTTGCAGAAGTAAGCCCTTGGCCTACAACACCACGAATATCATAAGCTTTAAAAATAGTTGGGTCTAACGCATTATTCAAATTCTTCAATCCATGCTAATTGAATGGCTTCTAAAATTCTTTCCCCACATTTTTTAGGATCGTCATCGAAACCATCTAGTTTAATGATCCAGTCGTATAGATCGGTAAAGCGAATCGTTTTTGGATCAATATCAGGATAAAGATCGAATAATGTCTCAGCGATTAAGTTTGTATCAGTCCATTTCATATTGTAGTTATCTTTATATTAAAGTTAAGGTTACAGCTGAAGAATCACTAGAGCCGTGATAAAATTCTTTTTTTACTTAATTATTTAAAACTAATTTTACACGTATGTTTAACAAAAAAGACCACACATTAAAAAACATTGATCCAGAGATATATCAACATGTAATAAATGAGGAAATTAGACAAGAGGAACATATTGAGCTAATTGCCTCAGAAAACTATACAAGTCCAGCTGTGATGGAGGCTCAAGGCTCTCAATTAACGAATAAATACGCCGAGGGCTATATTGGTAAAAGATTTTATGGTGGATGTGAGAATGTGGATGAAGTTGAAAGGCTTGCGATTGATCGCCTTAAAAAACTTTATGGCGCCGAGTATGCTAATGTCCAACCACATTCTGGGAGCCAAGCAAATCAAGCAGTTTATTTTGCTGTATTAAAACCTGGCGACACGATTATGGGTATGAATTTAGGTCACGGCGGACATCTTACTCATGGTTCTCCTGCAAATTTATCTGGAAAATTATTTAACATTGTTCCTTATGGTTTAGGCGCTAACGAAGAAATTGATTATGATCATATGGAGCAGGTTGCAGAAGAGAGTAAGCCAAAACTGATTATTGGAGGCGCTTCAGCTTATGCTTTAAGGTTTGATTGGGAGCGAATGGCAGCAATCGCGAAAAAAGTTGGAGCTTATTTTATGGTTGATATGGCTCATTATTCAGGTTTGATTGCTGGCGGTGTTTATCCAAATCCTGTGCCTCATGCAGATTTTGTTACCTCTACAACGCATAAATCTTTAAGAGGTCCTAGAGGAGGTTTTATTTTGGCGAAACAAGAGCATGAGAAGATTTTAAACTCAATGGTTTTCCCAGGTGTTCAAGGAGGTCCGTTGATGCATGTGATTGCAGGGAAAGCAGTTGCTTTTCTGGAAGCATTAAAACCAGAATTTAAAACCTATCAAGAGCAAGTGCTTAAAAATGCTCAGGCGATGGCAAAGCAATTGATTCAGAGAGGATATAGAATAATCTCTGGTAGAACAGAATCACACGTTTTTTTGATTGATTTACAAAACAAAAATTTAACGGGAAAAGAAGCTGATATTCATTTAGGTAAAGCACATATCACTGTAAATAAAAACTCAATTCCAAATGATCCGCAAAGTCCGTTTATTACTTCTGGAATTAGAATTGGATCGCCAGCAATTACTACAAGAGGATTGAAAGAGGAAGAGGCAACTATGGTTGCATCTTTTATTGCAGATGTTTTAGATAATCCAATTGACGAAAACATTGCTATTGTGAGAGAAAAAGTATCTAATTTAATGAAGAGGTTTCCGGTTTATAAGGATTAAAAAATGAAATGCCCTTTTTGTTCAGTTGCTGATACACAAGTTATTGATTCGCGTGTGAATGAAGAAGGAACGACCATCCGTCGCAGAAGGAAATGTCAAAGTTGTGAAAAAAGATTTACAACCTATGAGCATGCCGACCTTGGCTTGCCTGCGGTCGTCAAGCAAGATGGTAAAAGAGAAGAGTTTAATCAAGAAAAGTTACAGCAATCTTTCTCTAGAGCTCTGCACAAAAGGCCAGTGCCAACTGAGTTTGTTGAGCAAGCCATTTCAAATATTATACAAAGAGTGTTAGCTAAAGGCGAAAAAGAAATTCAATCAAGAGAGGTTGGAGAGTCTGTCATGGCTGAATTAAAGAAACTAGATAAAGTAGCCTATATCCGTTTTGCATCTGTATATCGAAGCTTCTCTGACGTTGAAGATTTTAATGCGGCCATTAAGGATCTTGATTAAGATTGAATCAGTTAGCTCTAGATCATTTTTTTATGGCAAGAGCAATTCAGTTAGCTAAAGCCGGTATCACAAAAACAAAACCTAATCCGACTGTTGGATGTGTAATTACCAAGAACAATAAATTAATTGCAGAAGGCTTTCATCAAAAAGCTGGTAGCCCTCATGCAGAAATTGAAGCGATTAATCAGGTAAAAAATAAGCCTATTTTAAAAGGTGCAACTATTTACATTACGCTTGAACCTTGCAGCTTTACTGGCAAAACACCACCATGTTTAGAAGCAATTATTTCTTATCAATTTTCGAGAGTGGTTATTGCCATGCAAGACCCAAATCCAAAGGTTAATGGCACAGCAATTAAGTTGCTTAAGAAAAAAGGAATTCAGGTTGAAGTTGGCTTGATGCAAGAGCAAGCGCAAAATCTTAATTTAGGCTTTGTTTCAAGAATGACTCGTTTAAGGCCTTATGTAATTTCTAAAGTTGCCACATCGATAGATGGAAAAATTGCATTACAAAATGGAAAAAGTAAATGGATTAGTAATATTTTTTCTAGACAAGACGTTCAGTATTTAAGGCAAAAAGTTTGCGGTATTTTAACTTCTGTGCAAACGATTAATTATGATAATCCTTTACTAAATTATAGACTCGACAACATGCATGAGCAGCCTTATCGTTTTATATTGGACCCAAATTTAAGTATCAATCCAAAAGCAAAGATTCTTAACCAAGATAAAGTTGTTATATTTTTCGATAAAAAAATATCCATAAATAATCTGGAAAAGTTTAAACAAAAAAAACCGATTTTTGTTCCTTATGCTTGCTCAAAATCTCAGTTTAATTTAAAAAGTTTGTTCAAAAAAATTGCCAAAGATTACGAAATTAATAATTTACTGATTGAGGCCGGATCTGGTCTCAACGGTTCGTTATTAAAGGCAAAGTTAATTGATGAATTAATAGTTTATCAATGCAATATGCTACTAGGGGGTTTGGCAAAAGAGGTTTTTGCAAATCCCTTAATCACAGATATGTCAAAAAGAATAAATCTAACAAAAGTTGATGAAAGATGTTTTGCAGATGATAAGCGTTTAACTTTTAAAACGGGTTATGTGGATTGATACTCATTGCCATTTAGATTTTATCTATAATAAAAATCAACTCGAGATAAATAATTTCGGGGAACAGGAGCTGATAGATTTTGTTATTGCCCCATCAGCAAATCACCAAAGTTTTGCATGCTTAGTTGAACTGAGTCACCTCAATTCAAAGTTTAAGCCTGCATTTGGTTTTCATCCGCTCTATATAAAAGGTTTGCCAGATGAGGCAATGCAGGTTTTAGAAAAACAGATAGTTTCTTATAAACCAATCGCTATCGGTGAAATTGGCCTTGATTTTTATCAGAACAACAAAGAATTTGAAGCGCTGCAGGTATTTTATTTTGAAGAGCAATTGAAGTTGGCAGCAAAATACTCTCTACCAGTAATTTTACATGTACGGTCTGCTATTGACCGCGTGATCAGTATCGTAAAAAAATTTCCTACTGTAAAAGGCATTGCACATGCTTTCAATGGTAGTGAACAGCAGGCACATATATTGGCAAAGCTTGGATATAAACTTGGTTTTGGGGGTGCTATGACATATAGCAGGGCTCTTAAAATCAGAAATTTGGCTATTAATTTACCCTTAGATTATATTGTTCTTGAAACGGATGCGCCTGATATGAATCCAGCATGGCTTGATAAAAATAAACTAAATCATCCCAATGAAATTTCTCGCATCGGAGAGTTTTTTGCATCTATCAGGGGTATGTCAAAAGAAGAGTTAGCAAAAATAATTTACAATAATACTCAGCAAATTTTTACACAACTTAATTAATTTGTTTTAGATGAAATATAACAATACACAATATCAAACCATTTCAATCTGTCCCGATACATTTGAAGTAAGCTATATCAACCAAACGAAACTACCCTATATTTTTGAATTAAAAAAAACACATAATTACAGAGATTTGGTCCAGGCAATTCAAACAATGGAGGTTAGAGGAGCTCCTGTAATTGGTATCTGCGGTGCCTTAGCATTTTTTCTCGCCGTTATTGAGTTTAATAAACAAGATGATTGCTTAATAAAAGTTAAAGAAGAGATTATCAATGCCAGACCTACAGCAATTAATTTAAAGTGGGCTGTCGAGAAATTATTTAATGAATTAATGTCTTCTGATGAATCCAGAATTTCAATAGGTTTTAAATTAGTGTCTGCAATGATCGATGATGATGTTACGGCTAATAAAGCAATAGGTGAGCATGGGTATAAGCTAATGCAAAATTTGTTAAAAAAAGATTCTACCCCCTTAAATATACTAACGCATTGCAATGCTGGATGGCTTGCTACAGTGGATTTTGGAACAGCGCTCAGTCCAATTTTTAATGCTTTTTCTAAACATTTTTTAATGCACGTTTGGGTTGATGAAACGCGACCCAGAAATCAAGGTTTGCTGACAGCTTGGGAATTAGAACAATATAATATTCCTCATACTTTAATTGCAGATAATACAGGTGCCTTATTGATGCAACAAAAAAAAATTGATTTAATCATAGTTGGTGCAGATAGAATTTCAATAAAAGGACATGTTTGTAATAAAGTAGGTACTTTCTTGAAAGCGATTGCTGCGAAATACCACAATATTCCTTTTTATGTTGCAGCGCCATTAAGCACGGTGGATAAAAACTTTGTTGATGATGTTAACTTTGATATCGAAGAGAGAAGTGAGCATGAGATGCTGGAAATTTATGGAATGAATCAGCAAAAAGAAATATCAAGTGTGCGTTTTCCAAAGACAAATGTCTACAATCCAGCATTTGATGTTACTCCAGCAGAATTAGTAACTGGAATTATCACTGAACAAGGTTTGGTTGAGCCTAAAAATCTAGAGAAGATTATCAAATGAGTACTAAAAAAAATATTATTAATGTAGTCAAAAAATTAAATCAATTAAATCTAAATCATGCTGCCACTGGAAATGTAAGTGTTCGAAATGGAAAAAAATTCCTAATCACACCTTCTGGGACGGTTACGGAGGATTTGAATGAAAAATTAATTGTTTCTTGTGATCTTAATATCACTGATCAAGAGGTAAAACGATTAACGCCAACCCCTTCATCTGAATGGCATTTTCATCAGGCGATTTATCAAGTAAGGCCAGATATAAACGCAATCATTCACACCCATTCTGTTTATGCTTCAGCGGTAAGTGTTTTGAGAGAGAAAATCCCCCCTTTTCATTATATGATTGCTATGTTTGGAGCAAATGAAATTTTATGTGCTGATTATGCTCTATTCGGCACTAAAAGTTTGTCTAAAAATATTATTAAATCCCTCGGGAATAGATATGCTGTATTGCTTTCTAATCATGGTTCAATTGTTGTTGGTAAAGACTTAAAGCATGCTTTTTATCTAATTCAGGAGCTAGAACATCTTGCACATCAATTTATTGAGTTAAAAAAGGTAGGTAAAATGCATTTACTTTCAACAAAAGAGATGAAAGAGGTTCATAGTCAATTCTCAAGTTATGGACCGCAGTCCAAAAAAAGATAGATTGTGAATGTGGTGTAGTTAAAGTAAAATGGTATTCCGTCGGGACTATTTAAAACTACATAAATGACAAAATATATTTTCGTAACTGGCGGTGTTGTTTCCTCTTTAGGTAAAGGCATCTCTGCCGCTAGCCTTGCATCAATTCTAGAATCTAGAAAATTAAATATTACGATGTTAAAGCTCGACCCTTATATAAACGTTGATCCAGGCACAATGAGTCCATTTCAGCACGGCGAAGTGTTTGTGACCGACGATGGTGCCGAGACAGATTTAGACTTAGGTCATTACGAGCGTTTTATTGGCGCCAAAATGACGAAGAAAAATAACTTTACCACGGGTCAAATATATGACTCGGTTATTAAAAAAGAAAGAAAAGGCGAATATCTAGGGAAAACAGTTCAAGTTATTCCACATATTACGGATGAAATAAAAAACCAGATTAAAAAAGGTGCTGAGGGTTATGATATTGCGATTGTTGAGGTTGGTGGAACTGTTGGTGATATCGAATCTCTCCCTTTTCTAGAGGCAATTAGACAAATGGGTTATGAGGAAGGTAGAGATAATACATGCTATATTCACCTTACATTACTCCCCTGGATTAAAACTGCTGGTGAACTTAAAACCAAGCCAACACAACATTCTGTAAAAGAATTACGAGAAATAGGAATACAGCCAGATATTTTACTGTGTCGATCTGAGCGAGATATTCCTGATGAAGAGAAAGACAAAATAGCATTGTTCACCAACGTCAAAAAAGAAGCTGTAATATCTGCAACTGACGCAGATTCAATCTATAAAATACCGCATATGCTTCATGAGCAAAAAATCGATGATATCGTATGCAATATTCTCAAAATTAAGGCCAATAAAGCCGATCTAAATGAGTGGACTAAAATTACAAAATTAATAGACGGTGCTTCAGAAGAGATAAATATTGCCTTTGTCGGGAAATATGTTGATTTAACTGAATCATACAAGTCACTAACAGAAGCCTTAATTCACGCAGGTTTTCATAATAATGTAAAGATCAAATTAAACTTCATTGATTCTGAGGAAATTGAAAAAAATCAGGTAGCCTTATCAAATCAAAATGCAATCCTCGTGCCAGGTGGTTTTGGTAAAAGAGGGACTGAAGGTAAGATAAAAGCTATTCAATATGCGCGTGAAAATAAAATTCCTTATCTTGGTATTTGCCTAGGTATGCAACTTGCAGTACTTGAATTTGCAAGAAATGTTGCTGGTATCAAAAATGCAAATAGCACAGAATTTGACGATGCTTGCCAAGATCCGGTAATTGCCTTGATTACCGAATGGGAAGCAGGTGATGGGCATGTTGAAAAAAGATCTGCAGATTCAAATTTAGGAGGTACCATGAGGTTAGGCCTGCAAAAAGCAAAAGTTGAGAACAATACGCTTGCATATGAAATCTATGGACCTGAGGTTAATGAGCGACACCGTCACCGATATGAAGTGAATAATAATTACGTTGATCAGTTATCATCTGCAGGGCTCTTAATTTCTTCCAGAACAAATGCGGAAAACTTATGTGAAATTGTTGAGCTTCCAAAAGATAAACATCCATGGTTTTTTGCTTGTCAGTTTCATCCAGAATTTACTTCAAATCCAAAAACAGCGCATCCGTTATTTTTGTCATACATTAAAGCAGCGATAAATTTAAAAGAAGGATTACGGCATTGAAATTATTAAATTTTGACATTGGCTTAGATAAACCATTTTTTCTTATTGCGGGACCTTGTGTTATCGAAAGTGAAGCGCTTACGCTTTCAATTGCCGAACAAATGAAAGAAATTACAGAAAGACTAAACATCCCTTATATTTTTAAAGCTTCTTTCGACAAAGCAAATAGAAGTTCAAACAACACCTTTAGAGGTCATGGCGTTGAAGAAGGGTTGAGAATTCTGGAAAAAGTAAAAAAAGAATTCGAGTTGCCTGTATTAACTGATGTGCATACAGAAGAGCAGGCACCAATAGTTGCTGAGATTGCCGATGTTTTACAAACCCCAGCTTTTTTATGCAGACAAACAGATTTTATTCGAGCTGTAGCAGCAACAAAAAAACCAGTCAATATTAAAAAAGGACAGTTTTTAGCACCACAAGATATGAATCAGGTTGTAAAAAAAGCAAAAGAGGCGAATGGGGGCCTTGATAACATAATGGTATGTGAGCGAGGAGTTTCGTTTGGATACAATACCTTAGTTTCTGATATGCGCTCGCTTGCTATAATGAGAGAAACAAATTGCCCAGTTGTTTTTGATGCAACACATTCTGTTCAGCAGCCAGGAGGGCAAGGGGATCGAAGTGGTGGACAAAGCGAGTTTGTTCCATTGTTGGCTCGAGCAGCAATGGCAGTTGGAATATCAGGTATATTTATGGAAACCCACCCCAATCCAGCAGAGGCATTATCAGATGGTCCTAATGCGATCCCTTTAGGAAATATAGAAAGTTTATTAAAAACTTTAGTTAATATTGATAACCTCGTCAAAAATCAAAAAGAAATTTAAAAAAATAATTTATTAGGAAATGTATGGCAAAAATTAAAACAATATTCGCGAGACAAGTGATTGATTCCAGAGGAAACCCAACTGTTGAAGCAGATGTTTATTTAGAGGATGGTTCTTTTGGCCGAGCAATTGTGCCTTCTGGTGCATCTACCGGATCAAAAGAAGCGATAGAGCTTAGAGATGGAGACAAAAATGTTTTTCTTGGAAAAGGCGTTTTAAAATCTGTTGAGAATATCAAAACAACCATAGCAAAAAAACTAATTGGTATGGATGCAAATAATCAATTCGCTATTGATAAAGCAATGTTAGAGCTTGATGGAACTGATAACAAAGGAAATCTTGGAGCTAATAGCCTGTTAGCAGTTTCTTTAGCGACAGCGAATGCTAATGCAAAAAGTCTAAATAAAGATTTGTATGAAATTTTCACAGATGTTGAAGAATATTCACTACCAACACCAATGATGAACATTATCAATGGCGGTGCACATGCAGATAATAGTGTTGATATGCAAGAGTTTATGATTGTTCCAGCTGGGTTTGATAGTTTTTCAAAAGCCATTCAGTGTGGTGCTGAGATTTTCCATGAACTTAAAAAGACTCTTAATCAGAAAAATTTAGCGACAACTGTTGGAGATGAAGGTGGTTTTGCACCCAATCTGAATTCAAACGAGGAGGCTATTGAGCTTATTTTAGAGTCTATTCATAAAGCTGGCTATCAAGCTGGAAAACATGTATATCTGGCTTTAGATTGCGCCAGTTCAGAATTTTACAAAGAGGGAAATTATCATCTCTCTTCTGAAAATTTAGTTTTAAATTCAGAACAAATGAAAAACTATTTAGTTAACTGGTGCGATAAATATCCTATTATAAGTATCGAAGATGGCATGGACGAAAATGATTGGGTAGGATGGAAGTCATTAACTGAAGAACTAGGCAACAAAGTACAACTTGTTGGTGATGATTTGTTCGTTACAAATCCAAAGATATTGCAAAAAGGAGTAGATCAAAATATTGCTAACTCGGTACTAATAAAAGTAAATCAAATCGGAACACTTTCAGAAACCCTTGAAACAATTAAAATTGCTAAAGCTAATAATTATACTGCAGTGATTTCGCATCGCTCTGGAGAAACCGAGGATACAACGATTGCTGATATTGCTGTAGGTACAAATGCTATGCAAATCAAAACGGGATCAATGAGTCGATCTGAAAGAATTGCAAAATATAATCAATTGCTGAGAATTGAAGAGAAATTAGGTTCAAAAGCTCAGTATGCAGGCATGAGAGCATTTTATCAACTCAACAAATAAATGAATTTTTTATCAATCGTTTTTACTATTCTAATAGTTTCCTTACAATACCCATTATGGTTTGGTAGAGGTGGTTGGATTAATGTGTATGAAATGCAAAAAGAAATAGACACTCAACAAAACATTAATAAAATTATGCAGAGCGAAAACGAGACTTTAAGGCTTACGGTAAATGATTTAAAAAATGGTACAGATGTTATTGAGGCAAAAGCTCGCTTTGATCATGGCTTAATCAAAAAGAATGAAATTTACTTCCAAGTAATTAATTAAAACTTTTTAGATTCGTTATTGTATTGTCTTTAACTGATATTTGTTTTTCAATCGCTGTAATATTAGTCTCAAATAACAGCACAGTTTTTTCTTTTTCTAACGCAGCCTGAATAATGGTCCCAACTTTTTCATTCCCGCAAGTTATTTCTTCCCCAGCTTTAAAAGAGATAGGCAGGTTAATTTCACCATAAAAAGTTCGGTATTTTGGTTTTCCTAGATATTGCGTTCTGGCAACAATTTCTTGACCTGTATAACATCCTTTTTTGAAGTTAATAGCATTTATTGCGTCTAGATTAATTGTATGTGCAATAAAATTTTCTGAATTTATGCTGCTGATATATGGGATACCCATTTTTATATCTTCTAAAAACCAATCATTTAAGTTCTTATTTTTATCATTAAGTTGCGCAGTGTTTTTTTTCTGAATTACTAAAAATCTATTATCTAAAGGCATTTGAAAACAATACAAAGAATCAAAATTATTTATATCTTGGGTGTCGAATGCTCCAGCTATTTCATATTGCTTGCATATCTCAATGACAACTTTAGATCTCAAAATATACATTGTGAGTTTATTTTTTAATTTTTCAGCTAAGTCGTGTGGAATTAACAAAATGTATTCATCGTTCGATATTTTACAGATTATTAAAAAAGCAATAATTCTTCCTTTGGCATTACATATACCAGCATACATTGCTTTATTTTTTTCAATTAGTTTTATATCGTTAGTAATTTGACCATTGATAAAAGAGGTAGCATCTTCTCCATTAATTTTGAGTAAAGCGTAGCAGCCATCCAAGTCATAAAAATTCAATTGTTTTTATTCCTCCATTGATTTATCTGATTTAAATTTACAAAACGTAATATAAAAAATAATAAGCTTATAAAAATTAAAATAGGTTTTAAATGAAATTTACTTTTAGCTTTCCAAGCAGGCTCAAGCTCATTCATTCTTTCAATTATTATATTTGATGATTTTCCTACAATATATTTTGCATTAATTTCTTGCGTTAATTTTTTTAAATAATCATCATCTAATTTTGATAAATATCGATCATTTGTGCCACCAGCAACTGAATCATCTCTTGCGCCAATATTTGATTCTGATATCTGGGCAATACCAGGCTGAAGCGCAAAGCTTTCGTTTGACCAATATCCAATTAACTGATTATTACTATCGTATTTAGGTATTGGAGTGCCTTCTTTACTCCCAATGCCAACAAACAACCAGTCTTTTCCATCTTGGAATTGACTTAAATCTCTTGTATTAAAAGCATGAAGCTTGGGTGCTTCCTCCCCATCTGTAAAGAAAACCACTTGTGCAGACTCAGGAAAACTTCTTATTAGTCTTGCAAGATTTACTACGGACTCTCTAACTCTTGTATTTCCTGACCATGTATTTCTCCAATCAAGATGCTTTATTGTTGCATTAAGATTATTAAAATTAGCACAAACCTCTATAGGGGAATAAGTAGCTGATACTGAGACTCCGGCAAACATACCTATGCTAACCTTGGTTTTGCATGGAAGTTTTTCAATAATTTCATGCATTAATGTTTTGCTGTACTCAAGTCGGGATACAACTTTATTTTCTATTTTCATATCTTGAGTATTCATGCTTTGGGAGATGTCCAAGATTAGAATGAAGTTATAAATTCCCCTGGTGATGTTTATGGTCGGATTTAATAATCCAGATAATAAAAATAAAAAACTCATAAGCAGAAAGAGATTATTTTTATTTCGAAAAAGATTAAAAAAATAGTGTTTCATTGCTTACTTAAGGAAGACCTATCGGAATATTTCCCATAATAAGTCCTGGAGCATCTGAATCACCTACACCAGGAGTTGGATCTGGTGGAAGCATTGTTAAAATTCGATCTAAATTATGTCGTGCATCCCAATGCTGATTGCTTAGTTTAAGTGATGCTTGATAGGATTTTTTGGCTTGTTGAAATAAATATTCTGCTTCGTCTCGGACTGTCATATTAGTCCCATTAATAATTAACCCCTTTTTAAAAAAAATATTTCCGATATTGTAATGAATAGCAGCTTTTTGTTCATCATTGGCTTCAGCTATTAAATTATTAAATAAAATCGAAGATTCTTTATACATTTCTTTTTTGGCTAACCAATAAGCACTTGCAAAACGGGCTTCGAATGTTTGTTTGTAGCTAGATAAATTTTCATCCTGCATAATTTTTTTATTAAAGTCTTCTGTTTTGTAGTAATTAAAAACATAGAAAATTAAACTAAAAAAACTAAAAAAAAGAATAGTAAAATTTACAATTGCTAGGATTCTTACTGATGTTAATTTTTTTACAAAGTTATTCATTTAAGTTCCACCGTTTTAAAGATTAAAAGTAGCAAGATCATCATTACAGCGCTTATTAAAAAATGATCTGAGAAGTCTTTACCTGGTACTATCTCATTATATAAAATTGGTTTTTTTTCCTTTAGGTTAATATCTCGAATAGCTTTTTCTAATGATTTTGGATCTTCTGCTTCGTAAGCTTGAAATGGTGATTCGAACGTTTTAAAAAACTCAAATAGCTCAATTTGCGGTGGTATTTGACTATCATCGTAATGTTTAAATTTTTCATCGAATATACTAATTCCTCCCGGCTGTCTCAAGACAATCCAATATAATCCGATATCAAATTTTTGAAACCAGTCCCTAATTTTTTGTTGTGTTTTAGCGTCAATGCGTCCTGCGCCATCTGATAGCAAGATCACAGCCCTAGATCCCGAGTCTTCAACTTGAGCAAAAAGACTTGTTACGCTAGTTAATCCAGCACCAATATTAGTTTGAAATAGAGCATTTCCAGCTGTTGCATTAACTGCTGCTGTAATTGCATCTTTATTTTGTGTAAGCGGGAGAACAAACATACCTGAATTACTGAAAGTAATCACCCCAATCATATCCTGATCACGTGTTGTCACGAACTCAGAAATTAGTCGGCTTGCCGCAGCTGATTTAGATTCGCCAATATCGGAGTTTGCATTTTCTTCAGAGCCTGAAAATGGGTCATCCATTGATGCACTTCTATCAAGCACTAGACCAATTTGCGAGCCAATACCAATTTTTTCTATTGTAGTTTGTTTTGAATGCAAGCCAGCAAAATAAAATATTAAACTGATAATGGTACCGATATTTAGAATTCTAATTAAAACTGATAATAATGCAGATGCTGAATCGATTGGGAGTAGAACATTCCATGAAAAATAATTTCTCGAAGTTTCTTTAAAAACAAAAGGAACAACGCACAAGGGAATTAGAAGTAACCAAAATATATGAGAGAAGTACATAGTCAAATTCTATTTTTGTTTATTTGTTGTTTGTCGATATTCAAACCTTTTTCACAACAATGACAATGAAAGCTAAATTTTTTTAACCAATCAATTTCTTGAGCTGTAATTTTTTTCTTTTTAAATAAAATATTGTTTGATAATGAAAAGAAAAAAACAAGTTCATCATGAATAGATTTGAAAGCATTTTTATTTTTATATAAATCATTTAAATTACTCAGAAATAATGTTTTTTTGCATATTTGGTTTAGTCCATTATGCAGGTCTCTAATGAAATCATTTTCATTTAGATTTTTTGTCTTCCTATATTTTTTATAAATAGGTAGGAAGGTTTTTTTGAATCCTGGAAGGAGTGTAAATCTTGTATAAATATATAAGAGCACAAATGAAGAGGTAATGATAAAAAATAATGATTGATATATTTTTTTTAGATTCGTTTCGTTTTCTTTTAAAATTGGACCTCGCAAATCGCTCATGTCATTTTCAACTTTCACTTCACCAAAGATTGCTATTGGAGAGATCGCGAAAGTAAATGATGGAATTCTTATTTTCAAAACTTCTTTTGTGTTCTTCGTATTAATAACTCTAAAGTAATCAGCCGTGATAGAAGCTGGTTTTGCAACAACATTGTTGGTAAAAATTTGATATTTAAGATTTATTTTATAGTTATTTTTATTTTTTGAGGTTTGTATTTTTTGCAAAATAATACCTAACACTTGTCCTCTGTATCTTTTTTCATATCCTTCTATTGGAAGTGATTCTTCAATTAGCTTATAAGGTTCTTTGATCTCGAGATTAATTTCACGCTCAATAAAATCACCAACGGTATATCCTACTTTTTGTTTAGGATCTTTAAGTTTTAATATATAAAACTTTTCGTCTAAATCTGAATACAGATTTGGATCTTCATAAGCATGGATGATGCTAGATAAGCATAATATTAATAAAAAAATTATTTTATGCATGGTAATAAGAGTTGAAGTAGTCAGTCATTTTTTCTGGCATAAATTGGTCCTCAACAAAAAAAGGTGGTGCATTAAATTTATTAAATGATTTTGTTAGTTCATTTCTTCTATGCGAAAAATTTTCTTTAATTTTCTTTAATAATTTTTTTCTTAAAAAAATTATATTATCTTCATTTGTTTCAGGATCGGTAAAATTAACAATTCCAAATTTAGGTAAATTTTTATATTCAGAAGAATTCCATAATATTATTGGTACTACACGATGTGTAGCAGTATTTTTTAGGAATAACTCAATTTCATCAATCGGCATGTGAAAATCAGAAATGATAAAGATGAGCGTTTTATCTTTAGGTAAATAGCGGTGAATTTGATTAAGTCCTTGGTTACTTTTGTTTAATGATGAATAATTTTTTAATTTTTCTATCATTTCCATAGTTTTGTATGGCTTGTATGAAAGGGGCGCAATCCAGTTTTCATTGATGATATCTTCAAAACCAATAAATCCAATGGCATCGCTGTTATCCGATACTGAATTTTGAATGACTTTTGCAATGTATGCCATTTGTTGATATTTATTATTTTGATTACCGAACGCCATGCTGGATGAAAGGTCTGAGAAAATCATTACAGGAGTAGCGCTTCTTTGATTAAAAATTTTCACATAAATTTGTTCCGAGGGATCTTGGATAGACATCCTGATGTCAATTCTTCTTGGATCAGGATAATCTAATAAGTTAGAGTGTCCAGCGAACTCTATACCCATACCTCTTTGGCTCGATTTATGCAGGCCTGGGTGTGTACCACCTGACTTCCAATTAATGTGGTAAGAGAATTTATCCAATATCATAATTGAACTTTATTAATTATTTCCTGCGTTAACTCTCTTGATATTTCAGTTCTGCGTAAATCATACATTGGATTAAATACTAAACGATGTGCAATTGTCTCGTGAAATATCTGATGAATATCTTCTGGTAATACATTTGTTCGGTCATTAATCCATGCATTAACTCGAGCACACTTCATCATCATGCTAATTCCTCGAGGACTTGCTCCTGACACAATAAGTCTTTCAATATCAATGTCAGAAATTGATACGCCATATTTTTTTGGATTACTAGTTGCCTTCCAGATATTTAAGGCATAATTTTCTAGGTCCTTAGTCGCCTTAATGGTTGCTTGTATCTCCATGGATAAGTTATTTAGTTCTTTAAACTCAAAAATATTTTCTTTTATTTTTTCAATTAATTTATCAGCATCGTGATATTGAGTATCAAAAATCAAGTTTGTCATGAGCTGGTCATTATTTGGAATAGTAATAGGTATTTCCATGGTGAAACGGTCTCTTGCTGCTGAGGGAATTTCAAATGTTTCTTCTTTTTCAACTTGATTACGATCAGCAAAAACAACTAAGTGTGGAAAGTAAAATTCCTTATTAAAGGCTGATAATGATTTTTCAGCCATAATTCTCAACATTAAAGAATGAACTTGAGGTCGGGCACGATTTATTTCATTAAAAAAGAATATACTTAAATCTTCTCCTGAGCGAAGCACCGGACCTCGATCTACGTGTGGTTTACCATCTTCGCCAAGATAGGTATGGTAAATTAGATCGTTTGGCATCAAGTCTATAGTGCCTTCAATCCGTTGGTACCCACCACCAATTCCGCGAGCCATCGCTTTTAATAAAGTGGTTTTACCTACTCCTACATCTCCTTCGAGGAGAACATGTCCTCTTGTAAAAATAGAGATGAGCATGAGGCGAACTGGGTTGGATTGACCGATAACAATTGAATTAATTTCTTTTTCAAGCTCCAGAGCTTTGGATCGCCAATCTGATAGATTCATATTACCCATATGTTTAATAATTCCTGATTTAAAAATTTATTGAATAGAAAGTTTACTTTATAAATGTAGCATAAAGTGTTTATAATTTAGTTTAGTTAATTCCAAATAATTAAAAATCAGTACTATCAAAAAATTTAAAATTTCCTCAAACATTAAGTTAGGTTTAAAAATATGCAAAAAAACGAATTTTCATACGAAGAATTAATACAGTGCGGACAAGGTAAGATGTTTGGTGCAGGAAATGCTCAGCTTCCATTGCCCCCAATGTTAATGTTCGACCGAATCACACATATAAGTGATGAGGGTGGTGAATTTGGTAAAGGATCAATCATAGCCGAAATGGATATTAAGCCTGATTTATGGTTTTTTAAATGTCACTTTGAAAATGATCCTGTCATGCCTGGATGTCTTGGTTTAGATGCAATGTGGCAATTAGTTGGTTTTTTTCTTGGCTGGAAAGGTGGTTTAGGTCGAGGCAGAGCTTTAGGTTGTGGAGAAGTTAAGTTCACAGGACAAGTCTTGCCTAAAGCAAAAAAGATTACTTATTATATTGATTTTAAGAGAGTAATAATGCGTAAGTTAGTCATGGGTATTGCTGACGCTAGAATGGAAGTTGATGGTAAAATTATTTACCAAGCTGAAGACTTAAAAGTTGGATTATTTCAGCAAACAGATAATTTTTAAAAAAAAAGGATAGTTAAGTGAAAAGAGCTGTAATTACTGGTTTAGGAATTGTGTCTAGCCTTGGAAATAATCAACAAGAGGTTAAAGATAGCTTATTTCAAGGCAAGTCTGGCATTACATTTCAACCTGACTATGCTCAACATGGCCTTAGATCAAATGTGGCTGGATCAGTTAACATCAATTACGAAGAGATAATAGACCGAAAGCTCCTTCGCTTTATGGGAAAAGGTCACGCATACGGCTGGATAGCGCTGCAGGAAGCAATTCAGGATGCTAATTTGGATAAAAACTTTGTTTCTAATCCAAGGACTGGTTTGATTGTTGGGGCAGGGGGAACTTCGACCGAATCAATGCTACAAGGAACAGAAACTCTTAAAGAAAAAGGCATCAGGCGAGTTGGACCTTATATGGTTACAAAGACAATGTCGAGCGGGGTTGCTGCCTGCTTGGCAACTGGTGCAGAGATAAAAGGCATAAATTATTCTATTAGTTCAGCTTGCTCAACAAGTGCCCATTGTATTGGAAATGCATTTGAGCAGATACAAATGGGTAAACAAGATATAGTTTTTGCTGGTGGTGCTGAGGAAGAGCATTGGACAATGAGTTTTTTGTTTGATGCGATGGGAGCCATGTCAACAAAATATAATGAAACTCCAGAAAAAGCATCACGCACATATGATAAAGATCGCGATGGTTTTGTTATTTCTGGCGGTGCAGGAATTTTAGTTGTTGAAGAATTAGAACATGCTTTAAGGCGCAAAGCTAATATTTATGCAGAAATCGTTGGATACGGAGCAACTTCTGACGGCTATGATATGGTTGCTCCAAGTGGCGAAGGCGCTCAGAGATGCATGCTGCAGGCATTAGGAAGTTTGCAAAAAATTGATTATCTTAATACCCATGGAACAAGTACGCCTGTTGGCGATGTAACCGAACTCAAAGCTATTCAAAATGTATTTGGTTCGGGTCGCTATGGTCAAACTCCACACATTGCTTCAACAAAATCTCTATCAGGACATGCTTTAGGAGCTGCTGGAGTTAATGAAGCCATTTATTCTTTAATTATGATGAAAAATAACTTTATTGCGGCTTCAGCAAATATTGAAAATATTGATCCTGAGGCAGCGTCTTTTCCTATTGTTACAAAACGATTGGATCAGTCATTTACGACAGCAATGTCGAATAGCTTTGGCTTTGGGGGTACGAACGCCAGCTTAATATTTTCTAAAGAAAATATTTAAATTATAGAAAAATAAAGATTCCAACTGGCCTATCTTCCGACAATATAATGTTAAATGTTTTCAGTCCGGACTGAAGCTGCATAAATTCTACTGCAATCTGCTGGTTAATTAAATCTTGATATTTTTCAATATTGCTTTGCTCTTCATTATTTTTGGATGCAGCAATAATATAGTGAATTGAATCCTGTTTTATTATTTCTTGAATTTTTTTAACGTTAATTTTCGATATCGGGATGATTTGATTTTTCGTTACAAAAACTGAATTTTTATAATTTTTTTTCTTAATTTTTACCCATAAATCGCTGTACGCACTGATATAATTGAGTTCGTTATCTGATAATTCATTTAGCTGCATAATTATAATTTTAATTTAGATATTACAAACAGGCACTATCATTTTGAAAGAAATATTAAAATCACACAAATTAGATCACGTATGTTACGACATACGAGGACCGGTTCTAGCGCGCTCAAAACAGCTTGAAGAAGAGGGTCATAAGATCATAAAGATGAATATTGGCAATCCTGCAGCTTTTGGTTTTGATGCGCCCGATGAAATAACCCAAGACGTCATTAGAAATATGTCAAAAGCTTCAGGTTATACCGAAAGTCATGGTTTTTTCGAGCCTAGAAAATCAATCATGCAATATACCCAAGAAAAAGAAATTAAAAATGTAGATGTTGATGACATTATTATTGGAAATGGTGTTTCTGAGTTGATTGTAATGGCAATGCAAGGCTTAATAAATAATGGTGATGAAGTCTTAATTCCAATGCCGGATTATCCCCTATGGACTGCAGCGGTTACACTTGCGGGCGGGAAGCCGATTCATTATGAGTGCAATGAAACTGATTCGTGGTATCCAGATCTAGATGATATTAAATCTAAAATTACAAAAAATACAAAAGCTTTAGTAGTTATTAATCCAAACAACCCTACTGGTTCGCTATATCCTAAAAATGTTTTAGAAGCGATTGTTAAGGTTGCGAGGGAAAATAATCTTATAGTTTTTGCTGATGAAATTTATGACAAAGTTATATACGAAAATAAGAAGCATATTTCTATAGCTTCTCTAGCTGACGATGTAGTCTTTGTGACAATGAACGGGCTATCTAAAAATTATCGTGCATGTGGCTATAGGGCGGGTTGGTTAATTCTTTCGGGTGATAAAAAGAAAGCAAAAGATTATATGGACGGGTTAAATATGCTTGCTTCGATGAGGCTTTGTTCAAACGTTCCAGGTCAGTTAGCTATTCAAACAGCTTTAGGCGGCTATCAGAGCATTAATGATTTAGTTGCCGAAGGCGGAAGATTATATAGACAAAGAGAAACAGCATATAAGTTAATAACATCTATTCCTGGTGTTAGTTGCGTTAAACCAGATGCTGCAATGTATCTTTTTCCTAAACTTGATCCTGCGATCTATAAAATTAAAGACGATCAAAAGTTAGTGTTAGATTTACTGTTGAGTAAAAAAGTCCTATTAGTTCAAGGATCTGGTTTTAATTGGAAAGACTCACAACATTTTAGAGTAGTGTTTCTCCCGAGTGAGGATGATTTGAAGTTAGCAATAACAAGAATAGAAGAATTTTTAGTGGATTATCGTAATTAATGAATAAAATAAAAATAGGAATTGTTGGATTTGGTACTGTAGGTAGCGGAACCTATAAAGTGCTTACAGAAAATTTCCAAGAAATTCAAAATAAAACTGGCCTATCTTTTCAAGTTAGCAAAATTGCAGACTTAAACAAAGAATTGGTTATTGAGAAGACTGGAAATGCCGACCTTTATACAGAAGATATTAATGAGGTAATTGAAGATTCTGATATTGTTGTTGAGCTTATTGGTGGCACAACCATTGCTAAAGACGTTGTTGAAAATGCTTTGACTAAAAAGAAGCATGTTGTTACTGCAAATAAAGCCTTGATAGCATTACACGGAAAGCAACTATTTGCTCTGGCAGAAAAAAATAATATTTCATTGATGTATGAAGCAGCAGTTGCTGGTGGAATTCCGATTATTAAATCCATAAGAGAAGGTTTGGTAGGAAATAAAATTAATTGGGTCGCAGGTATCTTAAATGGAACGACTAATTATATTCTTTCAGAAATGAAGAATAACGGATTGTCTTTTGAGACGGCACTTCGTCAGGCGCAAGAACTTGGCTATGCTGAGGCAGATCCAACTTTTGATATCGAGGGAATTGACGCTGCACACAAGATCACTATTCTTGCATCTATTGTTTTTGGTATTCCTTTAAACTTTAGTGAGACTTTTGTTGAAGGTATAAGCTCTCTAGATCTTGCTGATGTTGCTTATGCTGAAGAGTTAGGTTATCGAATAAAACTTTTAGGAATTGCAAAAAATCATAATAATAAAATAGAGATTCGAGTGCATCCTACATTAATACCTTCATCAAGATTAATTGCAAATGTTGATGGCCCGATGAATGCCGTATTGGTAAACGGAAATATGGTTGGACCAACCTTGTATTATGGTGCGGGTGCGGGGTCGGAAGCGACCGCAAGTGCAGTAGTTGCAGATATTGTTGATATAGGTAGATTAATTCATCAAAATATTATTCCGCTTGTACCAAATTATGGCTTTCAAGAAAATTCTTTAATCAATAAAACTATTGCAAATGTTTCTGAAATTACATCAGGCTTTTATTTGCGAGTGTCAATTAAAGATTCACCTGGTGTGCTTGCAAATATTACTAAATTATTTGCAAGTAATAATATTTCAATTGACGCAATGACGCAAAAAGAATCTAAATCTAGTGTTGATCAAAAAACGGATGTTTTGATTGTGGTTAAATTAGCAAAAGAGTCATTGATTGATGAAATAATCAAAGAAATTCAATCAAAAGAATTTTGCTTAAGTAAAGTAATTAAAATAAGATTAGAGTTGTTAAATAAATGAAATACATTTCTACCCGAGGCCAGTCCCCAGCTATATCTTTTTCAGAAACATTAATGACAGGATTAGCTCCCGATGGAGGCCTGTATCTTCCAGAGTCATATCCTAAATTCTCTACAAAACAATTAAATGTGATGAAAGATCTATCATACAAAGATCTTGCATTTGAGGTGATGAAGCATTTTGTTGATGATATACCGCAACAAGATCTTAAAATGATTATTGATAGCACTTACACACCTGAAATATTTTCATATGCGCGAGCGGAACAAGATGCGTCACAAATAACTCCAATTTTAAAAGTTGAAGATAATGTTTATATGTTGTCTTTATCTAATGGACCAACTCTGGCATTTAAAGATATTGCTATGCAATTTTTAGGAAATATTTTTGAATATTTATTGAACAAAAATTCAATGCAATTAAATATTTTAGGCGCCACTTCTGGTGATACCGGTTCAGCTGCTGAGTATGCAATGAGAGGAAAAAAAGGCATTAACGTTTTTATGCTTTCGCCTTATCAAAAGATGAGTGCATTTCAGACTGCTCAAATGTTTAGCTTACAAGAAAAAAATATTTTTAATATCTCGATTAAAGGGGTTTTCGACGACTGTCAGGATATTGTTAAGGCGGTTTCGAATGATTTAGATTTTAAAAAAACAAATTCAATCGGGGCGGTAAATTCAATTAATTGGGGACGAATTATCGCGCAAATTGTTTACTATTTTAAAGGATACTTCCAAATAGCAAGTGACATGAGCCAGGTAATTGATATCACAGTGCCTTCTGGTAATTTTGGTAATATTTGCGCTGGTCATATTGCAAGGATGATGGGTTTGCCAGTGAGAAAGCTGGTTGTAGCGACTAACGAAAATGATGTTTTAGATGAATTTTTTAAGACGGGTCGGTATGCTCCAAGAAGTGCAGATAATACATTTCATACATCAAGTCCATCAATGGATATTTCAAAAGCATCAAATTTTGAGAGATTCATATTTGATTTGGTTGGAAGAGATACAGACACTCTTGTCGGTTTATGGAAAAGGATTGATACCGGCCTGAGCTTCGATTTATCTGAGACGGGTTTTTTTGGCCAGGTTGAGAACTATGGATTCACTTCCTCTTCAAGCAATCATGCTAATAGGTTAGATTATATTAAAAGAATTTATGAAAAGCATAATATTTTAATTGATACACATACAGCCGATGGATTTAAAGCTGCATATGATCATAAATCAGATGATATACCAATGATGATATTAGAAACGGCATTGCCTGCGAAATTTGAAGAGACGATTATTGAAGCGTTAGGAATTAAACCAGACAGACCCGCAGCATTAATAGACCTTGAATTATTACCCCAGAGATCAAAAGTTGCCGATAATGATGTTGATTTAATTAAGTCTTTAATAAAAGAAAATATATAGAATGAAACAATATTTAGATTTGTTACATCATGTCGTAAACCATGGAGATTTTAAAGGTGATCGAACAGGTACAGGTACTTTATCTGTGTTTGGATACCAAATGCGTTTTGATTTAAATGCTGGATTTCCATTGCTAACAACAAAAAAAGTTCATTTAAAATCAATTATTTATGAGCTATTGTGGTTTTTGCAGGGATCAACAAATATTCACTATCTTCAACAAAATGGTGTGAGCATTTGGGATGAGTGGGCAGATGAAGATGGTAATCTTGGGCCAGTCTATGGCTCTCAGTGGCGCTCATGGAAGACGCATGATGGAAAAAGTATTGATCAAATTACAAACTTAATTGAAAGAATCAAACAAGACCCCAATTCAAGAAGGTTGATCGTTTCTGCCTGGAATGTTGGAGATATAGATAATATGAAATTACCTCCGTGCCATGCATTTTTTCAATTTTATGTTGCGAATAATAAATTATCATGTCAGCTATATCAAAGAAGCGCAGATATTTTTCTAGGAGTACCATTTAATATCGCTTCTTATGCATTATTAACGATGATGATTGCACAGGTCACTCAATTAGAATTAGGCGACTTTGTGCATACTTTGGGTGATGCGCACATATACTCTAATCATTCAGAACAAGTCAAAGAACAACTTTCTAGAAGTCCACGAACTCTACCTAAGATGAAAATCAATCCTAAAGTTAAGGATATTTTTAGTTTTAATTATGATGATTTTAATTTAGTAGATTATGATCCGCATCCACCTATTAAAGCCCCTGTAGCGGTCTAATGATAGACATTAGTTTAATTGTTGCTTGTTCTCGAAATCGAGTAATTGGTATTAAAAATAAGCTACCCTGGCATCTCCCTTCGGATCTAAAACGATTTAAGGAATTTACAACGGGAAACACTATTATAATGGGGCGTAAGACTTACGATTCCATTGGTAAGGCTTTGCCAAATCGAAAAAATATTGTTATCTCAAGAAATTCTAATTTAAAAATAAATGATGCTGAAGTAGTTGCATCAATTGAGGATGCTTTAAAGTTTTCTGAAAATAAAGTTTTTGTCATTGGTGGAGAGCAAATTTACCTATACGCTATGCCATTTGCTAACAAAATTTTAATGACTTTAATTAATGATGATATTGAGGGTGATGCATTTTTCCCAGTTATTGATGAAACTCAATGGGTTGTTAAAGAGAGATCTGAAGCTTATGATGAGAATGGTCTTCAGTTTACTTATCTAACTTACCTTAAACTTTAATCTTTCACGCAATCAACAAAATACTTAGGCTTGCCATCAATGGTCTCTTTTACTAATCCGTGATTATCTGTTTCAAAACCAGGAAATCTTTCGTTAAACAGCTCTGCAAATTTTAAATAATCCACAATTGTTTTATTAAACCTTTCCCCAGGTATAAGTAATGGTATTCCTGGAGGGTAGGGGGTGAGTAAAACAGATGTAATTCTTCCTTCAAGATCTTGAATAGCGACTCTCTCTATCTCTTTGTGAGCCATTTTTCCAAATGCGTCAGCAGGTTTCATTGCCGGCTCCATATTTGAAAGGTACATTTCAGTCGTTAATTTTGCAATATTATTTTCTTTATATGTATTATGTATTTCGGCTGATAGATCTTTTAAACCTATTCTTTCATATTGCGGAAATTTTTGTGTAAATTCGGGTAGTACTTTCCAGATAGGTTGATTTTTATCGTAATCATCTTTGAATTGTTGCAACGCTGCTAACAAAGTATTCCATCTCCCTTTAGTGATGCCAATAGTAAACATAATAAAGAATGAGTAAAGCCCTGTTTTTTCAACAATAACTCCATGTTCAGCAAGATATTTAGTTACGATCGATGCAGGAATTCCAAATGCTTGATCAAACTCGCCGTCAAGATTTAAGCCGGGTGTAATAATTGTTGCTTTAATAGGGTCAAGCATATTAAAGCCTTCAGAAAGTTGACTGAATCCATGCCAAGTATCATTTTCTTTTAACATCCATGAATCTCTAGTTTCTATGCCTTCTTCTGAAAGATCGTTTGGCCCCCAAACTTTAAACCACCAGTCGCTACCCCAGTCACTATCAACTTTTCTCATCGCTCTTCTAAAGTCTAGCGCTTCCATAATTGATTCTTCAACTAATGCATTGCCCCCAGGCTCTTCCATCATTGCAGCAGCGACATCACAGCTAGCAATAATTGAGTATTGAGGGCTAGTGGAGCTATGCATTAAATAAGATTCATTAAAGACGTCTCTATCTAATTTATTTTTTTCAGCATCCTGAACTAATATTTGAGAGGCCTGACTTAAGCCAGCAAGCAATTTATGAGTCGATTGAGTAGAAAAAATCATACTTTCTTGACAACGTTTTCTATTATCACCGATTGCATGATAGTCCCCATAGAAATTATGGAAAGCAGCATGGGGAAGCCATGCTTCATCAAAATGTAAAGTATCAATTTTCCCATCTAACATTTCTTTTATTTCTTCAACATTGTATAAAATACCATCATAAGTTGATTGTGTGATTGTTAGCACTCTGGGTTTTTGATCTTTATTTTTAATAAATGGATTTTCGCTTATTTTTTTTTCTATATTTTTCCATTCAAATTCTGCTTTTGGTATAGGACCAATAATTCCAAAGTGATTTCTAGTTGGCATTAGAAAAATTGGTATAGCGCCTGTCATAATAATTGAATGAAGGACTGATTTATGACAATTTCTGTCAACAATAACGACATCACCCGGAGCGACTGTTGAATGCCAAACAATTTTGTTTGAAGTTGATGTTCCATTAGTTACAAAATACATATGATCTGAATGAAAAATTCTAGCTGCATTTTTTTCAGAAGCGGCAACTGGTCCAGTATGGTCAAGTAACTGGCCTAATTCATCGACAGCGTTACAAACATCAGCACGAAGCATATTTTCACCAAAAAATTGATGGAACATCTGTCCCACAGGTGACTTTAAGAAAGCAACACCGCCAGAATGTCCAGGGCAATGCCAAGAATACGAACCATCTGCTGCGTAATGGGTTAATGCTCTAAAAAAAGGAGGTGGAAGACTGTCTAAATATGATTTAGCCTCTCTTATGATATATTTTGCAACAAATTCTGGCGTGTCTTCATTCATATGAATGAAGCCATTTAATTCTCTTAGAATTTCATTCGGAATATGACGACTTGTTCTTGTTTCCCCATGAAGAAAAATTGGTATTTCATCATTGCGGTATCTAATCTCTTCAACAAAAAGTTTTAAATCTTTTAAGGCTTTTGGATTTTCATCGGCAAATTCTTCGTCATCTATAGCAAGTATAAAAGCCGATGCTCGGCTTTGTTGTTGGGCAAAAGATGAAAGATCAACGTAACTAGTAACGCCTATAACCTCAGTACCTTCTTTGATAATTGCATCAGCGAGTAAACGAATACCAAGACCAGATGAATTTTCAGATTTAAAATCTTCATCTATTATAATTATAGGGAATTTAAATTTCATTTAGATTTTCGGTAGGGTTACACCTACTTGACCTTGGTATTTACCGCCACGATCCTTATATGATGTTTCACAGATTTCGTCTGACTCAAAGAAAAGGACTTGAGCACAGCCTTCACCAGCATAAATTTTTGCAGGAAGGGGAGTGGTGTTGCTAAATTCTAAAGTTACATATCCTTCCCATTCCGGCTCAAACGGAGTGACATTTACAATAATTCCACATCTTGCATAGGTTGATTTACCAAGACAAACTGTAAGGATACTTCGTGGGATGCGAAAGTATTCCATTGTTCTAGCAAGCGCAAATGAGTTTGGAGGAATAATGCAGTGGTCTGATTCGAATTCAACAAAAGAATTTGGATCAAATTTTTTAGGATCAACTATTGTTGAATTAATGTTTGTAAAAACCTTGAATTCATTTGCGCATCTTATATCGTATCCATAACTGGATGTTCCATAAGAAACAATTTTTTCTCCGTTAATTTCGCGAACTAGTCCAGGCTCAAAAGGCTCAATCATGCCCTCGTTTTCAGCCATTCTTCTGATCCATTTATCCGACTTTATAGACATCAAGTTTCCCTATGTTTAATTTTCACTATTAATTGATGGTCGCCAAAATTGGCTTATATCTTCAAATATTACTTTAGAAGCATCTGGGTCCGAACTTCCAGCTTTATATTCATGAACAGGAATATTTGCATCTTGCCACTTTTCAACAATCGGATCAATTAATTTCCATTGAGCCTTCACTTCATCTATGTGAAGATATCTTGATTGGTTACCCTCAATTAAATCAAGAAGGAGGTTCTCATAAGAGTCGATTGTTTCATCACCATTAAGTCTTATATCGCCATCTAATTGAATAGTTCTTGTTTCCAGCTCTTCAAGCCCAGGAACCTTTGTTTTAATTTCTAAACGAATACATTCTTTAGGCTGGATGCTCATAATTAACCAATTCTCAGTATCAACATTATTTACTTGGCCTAGTGATTTGAATTTTATAGAAATATAGGTCGCGCCATCATGAAGTCTTTTTGCTGTTCGAAGATATATGGGTACACCCTTCCATCGATCGTTATCAATAAATACTTTAATAGCAGCATATGTTTCTACGTTACTGTTTTCCCCAAGCTCTTCTAGATAACCTTTTACTTCACCTTCATTTTTAATATAGCCACTTGTATATTGAGCTCTAAATACTTGTTTTTCAAAATTGTTAATATCGATTGGCATTATTTTTTCAAGTAGATTGATTTTTTCAGCTCTAATATCATCTGGTGAAAATGATTTTGGTTTTTCCATGGTCGTCAGAGTTAGTGTTTGTAAAAGATGGCTTTGCATCATGTCTCTTAACGCCCCAGTTGCATTGTAGAAAGTGGTTCGATCACCAACTCCCAGAGTTTCATGGTTAGTGATTTGAATATGGTCAATATAATTTTTATTCCATAGAGGTTCAAGAAAAGAATTATAAAATCGAGTAAACAAAATATTTTGTAGAGCGAACTTACCTAAATAATGATCTATTCGATATATTTGATGTTCGCCAAGATGTTTAGAGATTGATTCTTGAAGATTTATCGCAGTATCATAATTAACACCAAATGGCTTTTCAATTAAAACTCTTTTCCAATTTTTGCTTTCATCCAACAGGTTAGCTGCAGCTAGGTCATCCACTACGCTTGCAAAGTCAGATGGGCGGACTGATAGAAAAAAAGCTAAATTTTGTGGAAATTGTTTTTCTTCAATTGTTTTGGCAAGCTTTTGATAGGCTTCTGCATCTTCAGGTAAGTTTGCATGATAGATATTTCTTTTTAAGAATCTATCCAATACTGTTTGGTTTAACTCTTTGTCGTATTTGGCGCGGATAATGCTTTTAAGATTGATTAGCCACTCTTCATGATCTTCTTCTTGTCTTCCAACAGATATAATTTTCATATCTGGATGGAGTTTATTTGCCAAATCCAGTTTAAAAAGACCAGGTATAAGCTTTACTCTTGCTAGATTACCCTTCGCTCCAAATAAAACGAGTGTAGATGCTTCTTGCTTCATCAAACCTTACCCTTTTTTTCTTAACATATGGCCACCAAATGCATTTCGCATAATTGATAAAAGTTTGTATCCATAGCCTTTTTGTTTTTCTTGAGATCTAAATCTAACTTGCAAAGCAAGCGTTAAAACGGGTGCCGGTATACCAAGATCAATCGACTCAACTACAGTCCATCTGCCTTCACCTGAATCTGCAACATAAGGTTCGATATTATCAAGATTTTGATCACCTTTTAAAGACTCAGCTGTTAAGTCCAACAACCAAGATCTTACAACTGAACCATGTCTCCATAACTCTGTAACCTTTGCAAGATCGATATTGAACTCAGTTTTTCCTTTAAGTAATTCTAAACCCTCTGCAAAAGACTCCATCATTCCATATTCAATTCCATTATGAATCATTTTTGTGAAATGACCTGATCCGATTGGACCTACATGAAGCCAGCCATCTTGTTGGTTAGGCGCAAGGGCTCTTAAAACAGGTTCAACAATTTTAGCAACATCATTATCAGCGCCAACCATTAGGCAATAACCATTATCCAAACCCCAAACTCCGCCAGAGGTACCACAATCCATAAAGCCTATATTATGCTCTTTAAGCATTGCTCCAATTTTTACGCTATGTTTATAGTTTGAGTTACCACCATCAACAATTACATCTCCTGCATTTAACATTGGAATAAGATCATCAATTTGTTTTTCAGTAATTTCACCAGCTGGTAGCATCATCCAAACAATCTTTGTTTCTTGGTCAGCAAGCTGCTTTACGGCATCCTCTACTGAATTAGCAGGAATTAGTTTCTCATCATTTTCTAAACGTTTAACTGTCTCAATAGATGTGTCAAAACCAACTACTGAGATTCCATTTCTGATAAGGCGAGTGGCCATATTTCCACCCATTTTTCCGAGACCTAACATTGCTATTTTCATAATATTCCTTTTGTAAAAGTTTAAAGTTTGGTAATCTTTTGGATTAATAAAAATTAAGCTCGAATTATACCAAACGATATTGCTCCCATATAGAAAAAAATTAAGTAATTTTTTGCTTTTAAGCTTAAATATATAAATTAAGGTTGAATATGAATTTAGATCAGTTGCAATGGATACCGTTCGCATCCAAAGATGAATTAACAAATCAGTTAAAAGATTATTTAGTGAATTTATCTACTGAAAAAATTAATCAAAAAGGCGTTTTTAGCATTATTTTAGCAGGTGGCACAACTCCTGAAAAATTGTATGAACTTCTTAGCAATGAAGTATCGGTTGATTTTACGAAATGGAAAATTTTTATTGGTGACGAGCGCTGCCTTGATGAAAATGATAAGGAGCGAAATAGTGTGATGGTTATGAGATCATTATTAGGTAAGGTTGATGCTAAAGAAATTAATTTTTTTCCAATTAATTCAGAAAAAGGTGCTGAGATTGGAGCTTATGAATACAATGAGCTTATAGAGCAACAGGGTAATTTTGATATTGCTTTATTAGGTATGGGGGAGGATGGTCATACTGCAAGCTTATTTCCCGGTCATACATGGAATGAGGAAAGGTATGTTGTTGCTGTAAGCAATGCCCCAAAGCCACCTGCAGATAGAATTTCATTAACGCCAAAAGCTTTTAAAAAGTGCAACAATATAATTTTTGTTGTAACAGGGTCTGGAAAAACTGATGCCGTTAATAGATGGAAAAACGGTGAATCTTTGCCTGTTTCAGTCATAACTGCTAGTGAAAAAACTCAGGTTTATTTTAATTTAGATTAAGTTTTTTCAATTTTTATTTCAGGAAATTTGTTTTTATAATTTGTTTTAAGGTGATCGATTTTCATTGAAATACTAAAAGCTAATTCATTAAAGATTTTGGCTTCTGGGCTAGCTGGATTTGCAAAAACCTCAGGATTACCACTGTCCATATTTTCTCTAATGCTCATTTTAAGCGGTAAAGCTGCAAGAAAATCTACATGATTTGCTTGTGCAAGTTCATTGCCACCATTTTTTCCAAAAATTGACTCAATGTGGCCACAGTTAGGACATAAGTACGATGACATATTCTCAATTACTCCTAAATGAGGAATATTGACTTTATCGAACATTTTAATACTTCTTTGGGCGTCTATTAAAGCTATATCTTGAGGTGTTGTGACTGTAATGGCGGCAGTAACAGGAATTTTTTGAGCTAAGGTTAATTGAGTGTCTCCAGTTCCAGGAGGCAGGTCAATTAGCAAATAATCAAGCTCTCCCCAATTGGTTTCATTAAGCAATTGTTGGAGCGTATTTGTAACCATTGGACCTCTCCATATCATTGCAGTATCAGGATCGACTAAAAATCCGATCGACATGAGCTTGATATTATGTGCAAGCACTGGTTCCATGCTTTTACCGTCTGCACTATCCGGTCTCATATTTGTTTTACCAAACATAGTTGGTTGACTTGGGCCGTAAATATCAGCATCTAAAATTCCAACTTTAGATCCTAATATTGACAATGAAGAAGCGATATTTGAGGTAACTGTTGATTTTCCAACCCCTCCTTTTCCTGAGCTTATCGCTATTATATTTTTAATGCCTTGAATTGTCTGCGTAGACCCCTGGGTTTGGTGATCTTGTATATCTTGTATTAGCACTATGTCTATTCTTTGATTATTTTCAGGCAGGTGCATTGTGATTAATTTTTTTAAATAATCTTCATGTCCTGAAAAGGCAAAACCAAGATTTAATGTAATTTCAATATTTTCATTATTTTCTATGATTTGAATATTTTTTTTCTTAAATGGGTTTAATTTAAATTTGGGGTCGTAAATTTTACTAATTATTTCTTTAATATTTTCCATTATATTTAATAGCGTTAGTATTTATCTTTGTTAAAATAGGATTTCGAAAACATAATTAAGTTTAATCCATGAAAAAAATTGTTGTTACTTCGGCATTGCCTTATGCCAATGGTAGTATACACCTCGGTCATTTAGTTGAGTATATCCAAACTGATATTTGGGTTCGTTTTCAGCGCATGATGGGTAATGAGGTTTATTACATATGTGCTGACGATACACATGGAACACCAATTATGATTAAAGCACAAGAGGAGGGCATTGATCCTGAAAACTTGATTGCAAAAGTCCACGCAGAACATAGTAAAGATTTTTCTGATTTTTTTATTTCTTTTGATAATTTTTACTCTACAAATTCAATTGAGAATGAAGAGATTTCTTCTGAAATATATAAAAAACTGACAAAAAATAATAAAATTTCTAAGAAACAAATAGAACAGTTTTTTGATGAAGAAAAAAATATGTTCTTACCAGATCGTTTTATTAAAGGCGAGTGTCCAAAATGTAGAACGAAGGACCAATACGGAGACTCTTGTGAGTCTTGTGGGGCAACATATAATCCAACAGATCTTATTAATCCATTTTCATCTCTTTCAGGAACAGCTCCGGTTTTGAAGAAAACAGAACACTTCTTTTTTAAACTCTCTGAATGTGGTGAATTCTTACAAGAATGGTTAGCTAATAATATTTTACAAAAAGAAGCTGAAAATAAAATCAAAGAATGGTTTGATTCAGGTTTGCAAGATTGGGACATAACTAGAGATGCTCCTTATTTTGGATTTTTAATTCCTGGTGAGTCTGATAAATATTTCTATGTATGGCTTGATGCGCCTATTGGATATATGGCCAGCTTCCAAAATCTTGCAAAAAAAAGAAATCTTAACTTCGATGACTTTTGGAATGCCGATAGCAAGGCAGAGTTATATCATTTTATTGGCAAAGATATTTTATATTTTCATGCATTATTCTGGCCTGCAACATTAGAATTTTCAGGATATCGAAAGCCAACTAAAATCTTTGCTCATGGTTTCCTTACAGTAGACGGTGAAAAAATGTCTAAGTCACGAGGCACATTTATTACTGCTAGAAGTTTTTTAGATAATATTAAAAATCCCGAATCGCTTAGATATTATTATGCTTCAAAATTAAATGACTCGATGTCTGATATTGATTTAAATATTGAAGATTTTACCAATAAAGTTAATAGTGACCTTGTTGGAAAACTAATAAATATCGCTAGCCGTAGTTTTGGATTTTTAAGAAAATTTTATGAAAATGAATTGCTTAATTTTAATCAATTTAAAGACCCTGAGTCTATCGATCTAGTAAATGCCTCTATTGATATTAAAACTGAAGTTTTAAAATACTACGAGGAAAGAAACTTTGGTCACAGCATAAGAAGCATCTTTAAAGTAGTTGAGTTAGTTAATGAATATATTAGTAAAAAGGAGCCTTGGGTTATTGCAAAACAAGAAGGCTTTGATAAACCTGTTTTACATGAAATTCTTTCTGTGGCTGCCTATTCTTTTAGAAATTTTATTATTCTTTTATCCCCAGTTTTGCCTGAACTTTCAAAATCTGTATCTTTGTTGTTCAAAGAGAATGATTTTATTTCGTTTGATTCTATTCATGAACAACCATCAGAGATAATGGAGTTTAAACATTTAATGAAAAGAGTTGAAAAAGAACAGCTTGAAAACATGATTGAAGCAAATAAGAGGTAATTAAACAGATTTAATCTCTGTGTTTATTTCTTCTATAAGCCTTTTTGGATCTTCACTTTGTGTTATCGGTCTGCCAATAACTAAATAACTTGATCCTGTTTCGATTGCTTCTTTTGGCGACAGGGTTCTTTTTTGATCATTACTTTTATCATAAACACCACGAATTCCAGGTGTAACATAAATAAAGTTTTTTGGTAATTCATTATTTATTTTTGAAATATCCATCGCAGAGCATACAATTCCGTCTAAACCAGATTTAGCAGTATTTTTTGCTAACATTAATACTTGCTCATCTAATGATGCTTTGTAATTTAGTTCTTTAAACTTAGTTTCATCAAATGATGTAAGAACGGTAACTGCAATTAATTTTGTCGGGTTGCTATTTGACATTACGCCATTTTTGGCAGCTAGCATCATATCTACTCCCCCTGATGCATGAACATTCACCATCCAGACTCCCATTTCAGAAGTTGCCTTACATGCTTTTTCAACTGTTGTTGGGATATCGTGAAATTTCAAATCTAAAAAGATTTCAAAATTATATTTTTGGATTAAATTAATTGCTTCATGACCTAAACTTGTAAAAAGTTCTTTTCCGACTTTCACTCTACAAGAAGCGCCTTTTATTTTTTTGAGAATCGCTTCTAGAGAATCTCTATTGTTTGTATCTAAAGCGACAATTATTTTAGGATTTTCTAACATCTGTTATTGCTTGATCTCTTCAGATTCTACAGTCATTGAGTCCCAGCTATTACATGCTGCGCATTGCCAGTGAAATTGTTTAGTTTTAAACCCACATTTTTCACAAATATGAAAATATTTATTCCCTATGGTGTTTTTGATAACTTGTTGAATAATTTCAACATCTTTATTTTTTTTCTGATCAAGCACTTGCGCGCTGTAAAATTGATCAAGATTTTTAATTGATGGTTCTTTGATTAGATTTTCTCTGGCTATAAGCTCAGCTTTTTTTGGTCCTGCGCTGTCTAAGTAGAACTTATAAATAACATTATCTACATTTGATAACCTATAATTTTCTTTGTACCTACTTAATAAAGATAAGCCTTCGTTTTCATTATTAATTTTTTTGTAGCATTCTAAAAGTTGATTTAACACTAAAGACAAATACAAAGGATTTTGCAATTCAATTTTTTTCCATATTCCGATAGCATTCTTGTAATTTTTTTTATTGTATTCAAATTCTCCAAGAATAATATTTGCACGACAACAGTCTTTATCTTTTTTTAGTGATTGTTCTAGATATTTGATAGCCTGAACTTCTTTTTTTTCATTTATTTTTTCAACTGCGAGTTCACATAAAAAATGAGCAATCGCTTTGTTGTTTGAAAGACCGACCTCTTTTTCGAATTCCTCACTTGTTTTGATAGCAGCATTCCAGTTTCTTTGTTTAATAGCTATATCAAGTAGAACTTCTAGCTTAAATTTTTTGTATTTCACTTCTTTTATTTCATTACATAAGGTTTGGCATCGATCATAAAATCCAGCAGCAAAATAGTCTTGTATGAGTTCAGCTTTTATTGATTCAGATTGTGAATTATTGAGCTCTTTTGAGTTAAGTATTTTTGTGTGAAGATTTATAGATTGGTCTATTTTTCCCAGTTTTCTTAACAATTGACCTTGTATGATGTGTAATTCTAATGAATCAGGCTTGATGTTTAAAGCTTCATTGAAAGCCACAGTTGCTTCTTCTATGTTTCCGTGAATGCTATGGTTTAAGCCTTTAAAGTAGGCTGCTGGTAAATCTGTTGTTTCGGATATTATATGTTTGATATCAATTCTTGCTGCAATCCAGCCCAAGAAAAAGAAAAAGGGAATAATTAATAACCACCAAAATTCAAATTCGACCATATCTCAAATGATATCACTGTTGTTTCTTGTGAAAGTATTTTATTTGTCTACCCTGACTTTAAGTTCTTTTCCAGGTTTGAAATGTGGAACATATTTTTGCGATATTAGAACTTGAGCACCTGTCTTGGGGTTCCTCCCCATTCTTGCTTTTCTAAGATTCAGGCTAAAGCTACCAAAGCCTCTGATCTCGATTCTTTTTTTACTTGATAGAGACTTAACCATTTCTTCAAAAATATTTCTCACGGCAATATCAATATCTTTTTGATCTAGCCGTGAGAATTTTTTTGATAATCTAATAATTAGCTCTGATTTAGTCATAACTAAGAATTACTTCTCTGATTTATCATCCATTTTTGCTTTAAGAAGAGCGCCTAAGTTAGTAGTTCCTGCATTATCTGGCTCGTCTGAAGCTTTAGTTTTTTTAGTTTCTTTTTTAGCTTCTGGAGCTTTTTCTTCTTCAGTTTGATGAATTTGTTTAATACCTAAAGAAATTCTTTCTTTATCAACATCAATTGCTAAAATTTTAGCTTCAATTTCATCACCTTTTTTATAGTCTTTAACTGCTTCTTCACCAGTTTTATCTGCTGAGATGTCAGACATATGGATTAGGCCATCAATATTGCCAGCAAGTCCAATAAATATTCCAAAATCCGTGATTGATTTAATCTGACCTTTGATTAAGTCTCCTTGTTTGTTTGAACTTTCAAATTGTTGCCATGGATTTTCTTGACATTGCTTAATTCCAAGAGATAAACGTCTCTTTTGTTCATCAATTTCTAAAACCATTACTTCAACTTCATCTCCTAGGTGAACAACTTTAGTTGGATGAATGTTTCTATTAGTCCAATCCATTTCTGAAACATGAACCAAACCTTCGATACCATTTTCAATCTCAATAAATGCGCCATAGTCTGTTAAGTTAGAAACTTTGCCAAATATTCTTGTGTTTACTGGGTACCTTCTTTCAACTCCAACCCATGGATCATCGTCAAGTTGTTTTAGGCCAAGGGATACTCTATTTTTCTCTTGATCATATTTTAAAACTTTTGCTTCAACCTCATCGCCAACACTTAATACTTCAGATGGATGTTTGATACGTTTCCAAGCCAAGTCAGTAATATGAAGAAGACCATCAATTCCACCTAAATCAACAAATGCACCATAGTCAGTAATGTTTTTAATCAATCCTTTAACAATTGATCCGTCTTTAAGGTTTTCTAAAACACTATCTCGGTCCGCACCATTTTGTTCCTCAAGAACGGCTTTACGCGAAACAACAATATTGTTTCTTTTTTTGTCTATCTTGATAACTTTAAATTCACTTTCTTTGTTTTCATATGGAGAAGTGTCTTTAACAGGTCGGTAATCTACAAGTGAGCCAGGTAAGAATGCAGTAATACCATTAACAGAAACGCGTAAACCCCCTTTAACTCTAGTGCTTATGAAACCCGTAACTGTTTCTTTATCATTCATTGCTTTTTCAAGATCTTCCCATGCTTGTATTTTTTTGGCTTTTTCTCTTGAAAGTATTGTTGAGCCATAGCCATCTTCAAGTTTTTCAATAGCAACTTTTACAAAATCTCCAATCTTTACCTCTAATTCGCCTTTATCGTTATGAAATTCTTCTGCTCGAATTACGCTTTCTGATTTTAATCCTGCATTTGTTATAACGAAGTCATCATCAATTGAAATAACTTCTGCAGTAATAATTTCACCAGGTTTCATGACTTTTAGTGCCATGCTTTCCTCAAAAAGGGCTGCAAAAGATTCTGTATTTGTTTTTGTTGTATTTGTTTTGTTAAGTGTTGCCATTAAATTTTCCAATCCCATCTAGCAATGGGGTAGTTAAGAATTGTTGATAGTTTGAGAGCTACCAACCCCTGTATTTTGTTTGTAGAGAGTTTTTATTTTTTCACATACCTCATTGATGCTAAGATATGTTGTGTCAATTACAAAAGCCTCACTACTGGGAACTAGCGGAGAGATTTTTCTATTAGTGTCTCGTGCATCCCTGTCTTGAATTTCTTTTTCAAGGTCGGTGATATTAACATCTATTTCTTTTGAAATCAACTGCTTATATCTTCTTTGAGCTCTTTCTTGTACGCTTGCCGTTAGAAATATTTTAAGCTCGGCCTCTGGAAAAACTACCGTACCCATATCTCTTCCATCAGCAATCAAACCAGGTTCTTGAATAAAACCCCTTTGGAAGTCAAAAATTAAATCTCTTATCAATGGTATAGCTGATATTTTGGAAGCGAGAATACTAATATTCTCTGTGCGAATTTCATTACTAATATCCTCCTCATCGAGCATTACAGAGTCTGCTGAGAAGCGAATATTTATATTATGCAAATCTTTCTTAAGTTTCTGTTCGTCTTCAGGATTGATGTTATCTTTATTGATTTTATGGGCAATAACTCTATAAATTGCACCGGAGTCAAGATAATTAAAGCCAAGTTCTTTAGCCAGTATTTTTGCGATCGTGCCTTTACCAGAACCGGCTGGCCCATCAATCGTTATTATCATGAAATATACTCTTCAAAGTCATTGAAATAATCTGGGTAAGTCTTATTAACACATCCCGGATCATTAATTGTAATATCTCCTAAAAAGCTTGCTAATGAAAAACTCATAGCCATTCTATGGTCATTGTATGTATCAATTTTGATATTATCTTTAAAAGTAAGACCTCTAGACACTTGAATTGAATTGTTATCAAACTCGACCTTAGCACCAAGTTTTGTTAATTCATTTGCCATAGCAAGTATACGATCCGTTTCTTTTACTTTCCAACTTTTTATATTGATCAATTTCACAGGTTCGTTTGTAAAAAGACCAAGAACTGCAAGTGACATAGCAGCATCAGGAATATTGATACAGTCAAAAATCCCTCCAGATAAACTTTTATCTTTTTTTACTGATATAGAATTTTTTTTGTAAGAGACGGATGCGCCCATTTGGCTTAAGTAGTCCAGAAATTTTATATCTCCTTGTATAGAATTTTGATTAAGGTTCTCGATTGTGATTTCACCATTGATTGCTGCTGCAGCAAAAAAATATGATGCAGAGGAGGCGTCGGGTTCAATAATTAGCTCTTTATCGCATAGGTATAAATCTTCTATATTTTTTAAAGAAAAGCTTTTGAAATTATTATTTACATAAAAAATGTTAAACATTTCAAGCAACTTTAGGGTTAACTCAATGTAGGGTTTTGAAATCAGATCCCCATCGATATTGATGGTAATCTCTCTTTCTAAAAGTGGAAGTGCCATCAAAAGACTTGATAGATATTGGCTAGAAATATTTCCTTTAACATTAATAATTTTTGTATCATTTATTTTTGGACTAATTATTTCTAGAGGTGGATATCCTTCTTGTTTTAGATAATTAATATTTGCTCCCAATTGAACAAGGGCATCTACTAAATCCTTTATTGGCCTCTCATGCATTCTTTGAATACCTTCGAGTTTGTAATTACAGTTCTTCTGCAATGCAAGCGCCGCCGTTAATGGTCGAAAAGCAGTTCCTGCATTTCCCAAAAATAAGTTTGAATTTTGGTTAGGAAATTTCTTTGCAACCCCTTTGATATTAATAGTTTTCTCAGTTTTATTAAGCTGAAAATTTACACCTAAATTACTAAGGGCATTCATCATCATTTCCGAATCTTCTGAAAGTAGGATATTTTTAATTATTACTTCATTTGAAGACAGTGCTGATAGGAGCAGGGCTCTATTTGTGATACTTTTTGAGCCTGGCGGTGAAAACGTCCCTTTGGTTATTTTTTTCTTTTTTAGTTTGAGCTCATTTGTCATTTGATGTTTATTTTTTCCAATTTTTTCGCGTCTGACTTGCTCTCGAAATAAATTCTTTTAAATCCTGGTCTGACTCCATAGACGTTATAAACTGGTCTATAAGTTCTTTGAAATTTTGCAGATTATCTATACAAAAACTTTTATTATTCTGAAAGATATCTAACCACATTTCTGGAGAACTTCCGGCTATTCTTGTAAAGTCTTTAAATCCACTTGCTGCATAGTTTAGTAAATCATCAGCATTATTTTTTTGGTTAATCAAATTCATAAAGATAAAAGACAGGGCATGAGGAAGGTGACTAACTGTTGAAAAAATACTGTCATGATCATTGGCGTTCATCTCAATTACTTTACAGCCAATTTTCTGCCAAAAATCATTAATAAAGAGCAAAGTCTCTTTTTTGTTTGATTCATGGGGAGTTACAATTACCGTTTTATTGTCAAACAAGGATTCAAAGGCCGCCTCTGGCCCATGTTTTTCAGATCCTGCAATAGGATGCGACCCAACAAAATTTGTATATTTATCACCTAAGATTTTTTTTGCAGATTTTAATACTGATTCTTTAGTGCTGCCCACATCTGTAATTATCGTGTTCTGATCAATGTAAGGTTCAATTTTTTTTAAAATGTCTTCGAACTGACCAATTGGGGTTGCAAGGATGATGAGGTCAGAATTTTTGATATCCTCAAGATTACTTGTAAGTTTTTTAACTAATTTTAATGCTTCAATTTTGTCAAAATTATTATTATTGCGCGTTAGTCCTATAACTTGATCAGCAAGATTGTTCTTTTGGGATATTAATCCAATTGAGCCGCCAAGAAGACCTAGGCCAAAAATAGTAATCTTATTCATAAAATTGCTGCCATTGATTGTTAATTAATAGTTCAAACGGTTTAAAGTTTGTTTTGTAACGCATTTTAACACTTTCGTTAATCCAGTAACCTAAGTAAATATGTTTAATTTTATTTTTTTTTGCCCATTCAATTAACCATAAAATCGAATATGAACCGAAGCTATCTTGGTTGGATTTAACATCGTAAAATGTATAAACAGCTGAAATTGAATGATGGAAAATATCTAAAATAGTAATAATTTTTAATATGCCTTGATCTGTGAAAGATATTTTTTTGGTCTCGGTGCTCGAAGTTAAAAGGTAGTTAATATAATCATTACGATAATCCCTATCTATATCAGAAGATTCATTATGTTTAATTCTTTGATATTTTTCATAAAGAAAAAAGTCTTCTTCGGTAAATTCTAACTGGTTAATACTTACATCAAGGCATTGGTATTTTTTTAAAAGTCTTTTTTGAGTTTTATTTGGTCTAAAATTAGCTACATTAATTCTTATAGGGATGCATTTATCGCAAGTTTTGCAATTAGGTTTGTATATATGAATGCCGCTTCTTCTAAAACCATTATCTATTAGAATGCTTACTTCATTTTTGTCTAATTTCTGGGGATGCGCAACAACCAGAGATTGTGATCTATGATTTTGAAGGTAACCACAATCATATTCTGCTGTCAGATAGTATTGGTAATTGTCCAGTTTATTATTTTTTTCTAACTTCATTCTAAATACAGTTTATTTCAAGTATATTCTTTTTATTATGCTTCAATTTTTTAAAAAAATATTTACTGTATTGTTTCTTTTTTCTGTCCTAATTGTGAAGGCCGAGGCTAAAAATCATTTTTATAAGATGACCGACCCGAATGGTAATGAGCATTATATATTTGGGACTATGCACTCTGATGACAACGAAATAACTAATCTATCAAAAAATATTTACGATGCAATTGGAAAAAGCGATATTTTTCTTATGGAAACAGGAGCGATAAGCAATCCAAACATTCTTTTCGCCGAGGGTGATTTGTATGATCAGTACCTCAGTGAGGGTGAGCTAGAATTGTTAAAGAAATTATCAGATTTTCATGTGATTGATTATGAGAGAGTCATGCACATGAAGCCTTGGGTTGTTGCAATTATATTTTCTTCCCCAGTTCAAAATACACCCTTTAATCAAGATAGAGTGCTTAAAGATATTGCTGATTCAAAAATGAAAATTACACAAGGCCTGATGGATGCAAATGAACATTTCTCCTCATTAGATTATTTAACTTATCAGCAGCAGTTTAGTTTTTTAAAAAAAATTCTCAATATGCCTGATGAAGAGAAGCAAAAAGATTACAAAAAGCTCTTAAACGCATATCAACATAATACTTTAGAAGAGGTTTTGAAGGTCGATATAGCGATTACTGAAAAAATGTTTCCGAAAGATATATGGCCTGGAGTTAAAGAGAAGATTTTAGATAGTCGTAATAAATTGTTTGCTATGAGAATAGAAGAGCTCATTCAAGGCAATAGATTATTTGTAGCTGTTGGCGCATCCCATTTGTCAGGACCAACTGGCTTAATTAATAGCCTGTCAAAAAAAAATTATATCTTTGTTAAATTGGATTAGTTTATGAAATTTATAACGTCAGAAGAAAATGATCTTGTTAAGTTAATCCCCAAGCTTCATAAAAATGCTCAATTACGAAAAAAAAAACAAATAACCATAATCGAAGGCGAGCATTTGATTGCTGCCTATCTTGAATCAAATGTTATGTTAAGTCATCTTGTGGTAAGTGAAAAATTTTATGAGGATAATCCTCATTTTAAGGATAAATATAGAGCAGAAAGTTATTCAGTCATCAAAAATAACTTAATAAAGAAAATAAGTGGATTGGAAAGTCATCAGGATTTAATTGCTTTAATTACCTTACCTAAAGAAAAAGAAAAGGTTCATTATGAAGGTTTGCATCTTTATTTAGATAACATTCAAGATCCAGGCAATTTAGGATCAATTTTAAGAACAGCACAGTCTTTTAATGTAAGCGCTGTTTATTTATCACCTTTTTCATGTGATGCATGGTCTCCTAAGGTATTGCGTGGGAGTCAAGGATGTCAGTTCAATATTCCAATTTATACAAGAGATATCAATGAACTTGTTGATAAAAATTTTCAATTTATCGTTGCTGATATGAAAGGAGAGGGGCTTATGAATTTTAAGTTTGAAAAAACTCCATTAATAATATTAGGAAATGAGGGTGATGGCGTTTCAAATCAAATTAAAATGCATAATTTTTCTTCAGTTAGCATTCCAATGGATAACTCAGTTGAGTCTCTTAATGTTGGTGTGGCAGCAGCTTTATTTTGTTACCAATATAATTTTCAATTTAAAGGTTGATCATTCTCAGCAAAAATAAAGTCAATTTCTGTTTTTTTAATTTGGTATTTTTTTTGACAGTATTCACATACCATTTCAAGCTGTTCATTTTGAAGTGATTTATAGATCTCTTCTTTGTTTATTAATGAAATAGTTTTTCTAATTTTTTCATCGCTACAAGAACAATTGAAATTAATGGGATGTTTCTCATAGACTTCTATCTCTTCGTCTGGAAGAAGTTTTTGTAATGCTTCGTAAAAATTTCCTGAGAAATTTTCATTTGAGAATTTATGAATAATATCCCATACCATTTCACTTTTCTGTTTTTCTTCTTCATTATATTCCGGCATATCCTGAAATAAGATGCCATGTAATCCGGTTGGTGTTTTGCATATAAATACTCTGCTTTTTGTTTGCATCGACTGTGAAAGGTAATGTTCCACCATGAGCGGAATTTCATTTGATGTGATGCTAATAATCCCTTGATAGGGGGCCTTTTGTTTTTTCTGAATAACAGTTAGTGCAAAAATTGCATCTTTAATAGATGTTCCAAAATCTTCAACAGTATTTAAATCTTTTACTTTCAAAGTTCCGCGAATATTAAACTTATGATCTGATTCTGCAATCATTAGTTTTAGATTTTTTTTTCCTTGAATTTGGAGAATTAATGCTCCTTCGAATTTCATTGTTGCTGCCAACATTGGACATACAGTCAGTAATTCAAAAAATGCTTTCTCGTATTCTGCAGTGGGCTTTAAGTTGCTATTTAGTTTTTTTATACTTTCATCGAGTTGGATAATATTTCCACGTATTGATGTTCCTTTGATTGTAAAGCGAGAAATATAGTCATTTTGCATGTTTGGGATCTTATCATTTTATTAAACATTTTTATAAATCTTGTTGACAATGAGAATCATTCTCATTTAGAATGCAAATCTTTAATAGTCTTAAATTTATAAATCTATGCCTACAAGCCTTAGAACTTTAATTATTCTTATTTTAACTTACTCTTTTAATTTAATTGGAGAAGAGTTAACAACTTTTGAGATTGATATTACCGCACCTAAAAGCTTTGGATACTTCAAACCAGATACTTTTGCAGCAACCAAAGCTAATACTCAATTAATAGATATCCCACAAACAGTCAATGTGATTAATCAAAAACAATTGCAGGATCAGCAGGCAACTGATCTTGGCAAAGCTATAACTTACGTTCCTGGAATTACATTAGATCAAGGAGAGGGGAATCGTGACGCATTTGTAATTCGCGGTAACAAGACAACTGCTGATATTTTTAGTGATGGTATTAAAGATGATGCTGAGTACTATCGTGATTTGTACAATATAGAGCAGGTGGATGTTCTTATGGGCGCAAATGCTATTTTATTTGGTAAAGGTGGTTCAGGAGGCATTATTAATCGAGTGACTAAAAAAGCACAATTTAAAAATTTTAATCAATTTACTTTGCAAGCAGGGTCATTTGATTCTGAGCGCGCTGTCATGGATATTAATAGACAGATTACAGATCGTTTAGCTCTTCGTATAAATGCAATGGCAGATCGAGGAGATAGTTTTATATCTGGAGTTGATAATGAAAAACAAGGCATTAACCCAGTTTTTACATATCTTTTAGGTAATGATACAACGATCACTTTTGGCCGAGAATACTTTCATGATAAACGCATAGGCTACCGAGGAATTCCATCAAAAAATGGACGACCTTATAACGGTAACCGCGATCAATATTACGGCGTTGCTTCATTGAGCCCAAATGAGGTTTCTGTTAATTCAACTTTTTTCACAATTGACCATGACTTTAGTGCAAATTTAAATCTTAAAAACAGCACCCGATACACCGACTATGATAAGTTTTATCAAAATGTTTATGCGGGTTCTGCTGTTTCAGCCTCTGATACGCTAACACTAAAAGCATATTACGATAATACGCAGCGACAAAATCTTTTCAACCAAACTGATTTAACTTGGAAATTTAAAACTGGGACTATTCAGCATTCGCTTCTATCAGGATTAGAGTTTGGCAATCAAGATAATAAGGGGTATCGATTGACTGGAGCAAACCAAGCAGGGGTCAGTATTCATAATCCAGTTGGAGCGGCTTGGATTATATCTACTCTCAACCGAGATAGAAGAACTGATATTCAATCAAAATCAATTTATCTTCAAGATCAAATTAAACTTAATGACCAACATCAATTCGTGTTAGGTATTAGGAAAGATGATTATGAGACAAAATTCAATGATATTACAGCTTCTTTGAAAACAACAATTGATGACCAAATGACATCGAGCCGTTTAGGTTATATTTATAGCCCAATTAAAAATCAATCCTACTATGCTTCATACAGCAATGCCTATCAACCTAGAAATGGCGATCAATTACAAAGTATTACCGCTTCAAACGTAAATGAAGATCCGGAAAAATTTATTAATTACGAGATAGGAACAAAATGGGATATTACTTCAAAACTTTCTGCTACCTTGTCACTATATCAGCTTGACAGAGAAAGGATGCAAGTAGCAGACCCAACTAATCCTTTAGTAAATATAATTGTTGATGGGCAAAGAACGCGCGGTATAGAGACCTCTATTAATGGTCAATTAACTGATAAGTTGCTTGTTGTTGGTGGATATTCTTATATGGATGCAAAAATTACCGAGGATCAATCAGGTATAGATTCCGGAACACAATTGGGTAACGTTGCTAAACATAATTTTTCTATGTGGAATAAGTATGAGATGGATTCAGTTTGGTCATTTGCCTTGGGTGTAATTGGTCGAAGCAGCATGTACGCTGCAACACCAACAACATCAGGTAGCGTAACCGTCCCCGGTTGGGTGAGAATGGACGCAGCTGCTTATGCTCAGATTGATGATAAAACTAAATTGCAATTTAACATTGAAAATATTTTAGATAAAACTTATTTTAGCTCTGCACACAACAACGATAATATTATGGTTGGAACACCTTTAAATGGACGAATGACATTAATTAGAGATTTCTAAATTTCAATCATCAAAGTTTTCGGTAATTTATTTCGGTCCCAATTTTTTATAGCTTGCTTTAAGATCTGATGGTAGTTTTTTTCAGTTTCATCAGCTTCTTGGCCTGCAAGATGAAGACACATGAATAGTATTTGATTTTTATTATCTTGATTGATTGGTGAGGCATGCTCGCTTTTGCTAATCTTTTTATTGTTTTTATAAATGATTGGGTGATGAAAGTAATTTACTTTTGGCAAGTCCAGTAGATTTTGAAGGTAGATTTGTTTTGGACTTGAGTAAAGTAAATCAGAACCTCTGACAACATTATTTACCCCTGTAATGAAGTCATCAATAACGCAGCAAAACTGGTATACGTAGTTTTTATGCCCATGAACGACAAAGTCATTAATTTCTTTTTGAAGATTTATGCTCATTTCACCGAAATGACCATCGGTAAATTTTATGTTTTCTGAAGGTGTCTCAATACGTATACTGCCGAATTTTAATTTTTTATTTTTACATTCTTGATCATATATATAACCATCTATGCCCAGAGGAAGTTTTTTTATTCTTTCTCTGGTACATTCGCAAAAATAATGTCTGTGTTTTAATAAATCTTTAAGATAGCTTTCATATGAGTCGAGATGTTTGGTTTGGTAATTGACTTCATCAGGCTCTAAACCAAAATTATTTAAAACTTTTAGTATTGAGTGAGTGAATAACTCTTTGGAACGATCGGTATCTATGTCATCAATTCGCAATTTCCATAATCCATCGTTTTTTTTTGCATCAAGATAGCTTATTAGTGCAGAATATATTGATCCAAAATGCAGGTCTCCAGAAGGACTGGGAGCAAATCTACCTATGTACTTCATTTTCTATTTGATAGGGTTCAATATACCAATTTTTTAACTTCCCACCAACAATTTCTAAATTGCATAACAGCCTCCTTTCATTAAAAGGAGATGCATAAAAATTGTATTTTCTTGATATTGATAATGGATACTTAATTCCTTTGACAAATTTTATTTTAGAGCAGTATATGGAGTCATCTAGAAACTGTAACTGAAATTGTGCTGTTAGGTTTTTACCAAAGTTAATAGCAAGTTCCCTTTTTTGCATTGTGTCAGCAATCAAGAAGAGCGCAAATAGAAAAAGAATAATTAAAAAAAATGTCATTTTGATTCAAAATAATGCAATATATTTGTTTTTTTGCACTTTTATAGTGCAGTTTTAAATAATATTGGCGTCTGATAATACTAATTTATTTTTGTTAGTTATGATTCTACAACTAAATTATTAATGGTAAAGAGGGTTAAATAATGGAATCTTTGATTAATCAAAGCAATGTACTTTTTGTTTTGTTGGGTGCAATTATGGTTTTAGCCATGCATGCAGGATTTGCCTTTCTTGAGGTGGGAACAGTAAGAGAAAAAAACCAAGTCAATGCACTTGCAAAAATTATTGCCGACTTTAGTGTTTCCACCATTGCTTATTTTTTTATTGGATATTCATTAGCTTACGGTCTCAATTTTTTTGATGCTGCAAGTGTTATTTCTGAAAAAAGTGCTTACGATTTAGTTAAGTTTTTCTTTTTATTAACTTTTGCTGCTGCGATTCCTGCTATTATTTCTGGCGGCATAGCTGAAAGAGCAAATTTTAATCCGCAATTAATAGCATCTTTTGTAATTGTTGGTTTTTTATATCCTACATTTGAAGGTATTGTTTGGAATAATAATTTTAATTTTCAAGATACTCTTGAGTCATTTTTTCAATTTGGCTTTCATGATTTTGCTGGCTCGATTGTTGTTCATGCGTTTGGTGGATGGTTAGCGCTTGCTGCTGTTCTGGTTTTAGGCCCACGTTATGGAAGATATAAATCAGATGGTCGATTAGTTGCTTTTCCACCCTCAAACATTCCATTTTTAGCTTTGGGTTCGTGGATATTAACTGTAGGTTGGTTTGGATTTAATGTCATGTCAGCACAAACATTAGAAGGTATCTCGGGTCTTGTTGCAGTTAATTCCCTCATGGCAATGGTAGGAGGAACTATAGCTGCTTTGATTGTTGGAAAAAATGACCCTGGCTTTTTATATAATGGCCCTTTAGCAGGCTTAGTTGCAGTTTGTGCGGGCTCTGATTTATTTCACCCTATAGGCGCCCTAGTTGTAGGTATTATTGCCGGAATACTTTTTGTTAAAACTTTTGATTTAACACAAAATAAATGGAAAATTGATGATGTGTTAGGCGTTTGGCCATTGCATGGTCTATGCGGTTTATGGGGCGGCCTAGCTGCTGGAATTTTTGGGCAAGAGTTCTTTTTAGGTCTTGGCGGAGTTTCATTTGCTTCACAAGCAATTGGATCGATATGCGGAGTATTATTTGCTTTTGTCTCAGGCTATTTAGTTTATAAATTAATAAACAAATTCACTCCAATCAGATTAGATCAAGAATCAGAATTTAATGGAGCTGATTTAAGTATTCATAAAATTACCGCAACACCCAATATTGATAGATAAATAAATTTTTACCATGATAAAATTTATCATGGTAAAAATTCATGTCATTATTCCAGCGTCCGGATCTGGCAAAAGGTTTAATACGGACCGGCCTAAGCAGTTTGAAAAAATTCATGGCAAATCAATTATTTCTCTAACTGAATCGAAGTTTGCCCAAGTAGATCTCGTAGACAAAATTTTCTTGATTGGTGACAGAGCATATGAAAAAGACTTCCTTCAAGAAAAATTTCATTCCAAGACAAAAGTAATTTATGCTGCCGGAAAAGAGAGAGCGCAAACTGTGCTAAATGCTTTGAAATATTTGATGGATATCGAAAAAATAAATACAAATGATTGGATTATTGTCCATGATGCGGTCAGGCCAAATATATCAGCAAATTTAATTACAAGCTTTATTGATAAAATTTCTCAAAGTGATATTGGTGGAATTATGGCTGTCCGTGAAAGTGACACAGTAAAGATGGTTGATGAAAAATTTGAGATTCAAAAAACAATTTCACGCACAAATCTTTGGAGAGCCCAAACCCCTCAAATGTTTAAAGCAGATTTACTTCTTGATGGCTTTGTTAATTTTGTAGGTAACCCTACAGATGAATCTGAAGTAATTGAAAATTTGAATTTAAAACCAATTATTTTTGAAGGTGATTCTCGGAATATCAAAATTACCTATCCCGAAGATTTAGATTTGTTAGAAAAGGAAATGAGATGAAAATAGGGCATGGTTTTGATGTGCATGCATTCGCTAAAGATCGTGATCTTATAATAGGTGGAGTTAAAATTGATTTTCATCTTGGGCTTGCTGGACATTCAGATGCAGATGTTTTAATACATGCAATATCTGATTCAATTTTGGGTGCTATGGCCTTGGGCGATATTGGAAAACATTTTCCAGATACAGATATGAAATTTAAAAATATTAACTCAAGAGAATTTTTACTTCAGATTCAAAAATTATTAAGAGAAAATTATTTTAAAATTAGCAATATTGATTGTACTGTTATTTGTCAGAATCCAAAACTAAGCCCATATATTTTAGATATGAGAAAGAATATCTCTCAAGACTTATCTTGTGATCTTGATCAGATAAATATAAAAGCAACAACGACTGAAAGATTAGGATTTGTTGGGCGCGAAGAGGGTATTGCTGCTGAGGCTGTTTGTTTGCTAGAAAAAATTACCTAAACAATACTTTTAAAGCACCCCCACCTCCTTCATTATTTTTTGCTTGAACAAAACAAATTACCTCTTCTTTCTGCATTAACCATTTTTTTACTTTGATCTTTAAAATTGGTTCTTTGTTTTTTGAATTTAGGCCCTTGCCATGAATAATGATGATGCAACGTATATTATTTGCTTTGCAGTGGGATATGTAAGTGACTAGTTCATTTTTGGCTTCAACTGATGTCATACCATGAAGATCTATAGAGCCTTGAACCTTCCAAAAACCTTGCCTTAGTTTTTTTACAATGTCTGTGCTATGACCTTTCTTTAAATAATGAAGGTCCTCTTGTAATAAAAAAAACTCTAAGGACTCAAAATCGTCACTTAAAGTTTCATGAAGTGCTTCTTTTTCATCTTCTAGAAATTTTTTAGGAATCGGTTTTGGTTTTTGTTCAGCAAGAAAGTGATTTTTTTTATTTTTCTTTAAAGGTAAAACATCACGCATCGCTTCTTTAAAAATTTCTTTTTCATCATTCATGATGACTTAAGTATCTCTCAGCATCTAATGCAGCCATGCATCCAGTACCAGCAGACGTGATAGCCTGTCTGTAAATATGATCTTGCACATCACCTGCTGCAAAAATGCCTGGAATAGAAGTTTGTGTGAAATTTCCATTACGGCCATAGTTTGTCACAATATAACCATTATCCATTGTTAACTGACCTTCAAAAATATCTGTATTTGGTTTATGTCCAATAGCAATAAAAACCCCCATTACAGATATATTCTCTGTTGCTTCAGTTTGTACATTTTTAATTTTTAACCCATTTACCCCAGAGGCATCTCCAAGCACTTCTTCTAAAACACTATATGTTTTGAGTATTATTTTTCCTTCATTTACTTTTTGCATTAGCTTGTCTACTTGAATTGCCTCAGCTTTAAAAGTATCTCTTCTGTGAATAAGTGTAACTGTTTCTGCAATATTACTCAGGTAAAGCGCTTCTTCAATTGCAGTGTTGCCGCCACCTACAACTGCTACATTTTGTCCTTTATAAAAAAAACCATCACAAGTTGCGCATGCTGAAACACCTTTGCCCATGAATTTTTCTTCTGATGGCAGTCCAAGATACTTAGCAGATGCACCTGTGCTAATAATCAGTGCGTCACAGGTGTATGTCTCGTTGTCTCCGATTAGCTTGAAAGGCTTTTCTTTTAATTCACAGGTATGAATTTGATCGAAAATGATTTTTGTATTAAATCTTGAGGCATGCTTTTCGAATCGTGCCATTAACTCAGGACCCATTACACCGTTGTCATCAGCAGGCCAGTTATCAACTTCGGTTGTAGTCATCAGCTGCCCTCCTTGTTGAATGCCTGTTATTAAAAGAGGGTTTAAGTTGGCTCTGGCGGCATAGATTGCCGCAGTATAACCTGCCGGACCAGAACCAAGAATAATTAATTTAGAATGCATAATAAAGCCTACTCAGAAAAATTAAACAAATTTTAAATGAGGTTTGTTGATTGATCAATTTTTTTAGTTTTTTTTATTTTATCTTGTATGGGCTGATATAATTTATTTGTTATATTTCTAAATTTGAGACTTAATTCATTTGTTTTTTAATAAAAAAAAATCTAGCCAAACTAATACCCTTTTAGGAGAGGCTTTACTAGAGAAAAAATTAATTGATCGAATCCTTAGGGAGGTATTATGGATAACGCTTTTGTTTGGCGGAATTTATTTAACTCTTATTTTATCCTCATTTAACTTGCAAGATCCTTCTTGGTCACATGCAACCTTCACACAAGATAAAGTTTATAACCTAGGTGGTATTTTTGGGGCATATATATCTGATGTTCTAATTTATTTTTTTGGCTTATCAGCTTGGTGGTTTGTTTTTTTAATGTTTTATTCGATTATTCTTATTTACAGAAGAATTGAAGATGAAAAAAATGGAAAAAAGGTTTTATGGATTAATTATCTTGGATTTTTCTTATTTTTAATTAGTTCATCCGCAATAGAAGCTGGTCATATCATTGATCTTAGTGCACAGTTTTCTTCTTCTCAAGGTGGCTTAGTTGGCTCAGCTTTCAATAATATTTTGAGAATAAGTATTGGGTACATTGGAAGTTTATTGTTTTTAATTGCTTTATTTGCCTCGGGTTTAAGCCTTTTTACCGGAGTATCTTGGCTTCTGATTTCAGAGAAAATAGGCGACTCTTTAATTACATTTTGTATACATGCAAAAAATATCTTTACAGATTATCTTGATAAAAGAGCGGGTAAGAAATTTGAACAACAAAGAATTAATTATGTTGAGAATGAAAGAAAAAAACTTGAAGATCGCAAACCATTAGAAATTGTCACACCCAAAAATCTTATCAAAGAAAGCTTGAGAGTAAAAAAAGAAAAACAAACCACTCTTTTTAACGATAGTGAAAGTGAACTCCCTGCTATTCATTTACTCGACAAAGCTCTTGTAGATAAAGAGGTTCAGTCATCAGAAACGATCGAATTTATTTCAAGATTGATTGAAAAAAAATTAATGGACTTTGGCATAGAGGCAAAAGTTATTTCTGCCCAACCTGGCCCAGTAATTACTCGATATGAAATAGAACCATCTGCTGGTGTTAAAGGTAGTCAGGTAAGTAATTTATCGAAAGATTTGGCCCGCTCTTTATCAGTTTCAAGTGTTCGAGTTGTTGAAACAATACCGGGTAAAACTTATATGGGAATAGAAATTCCCAATTCTAAGCGACAAATTGTTTATTTTACAGAAATTGTAAGTTCTAAAACATTTGCTGATAATGCTTCTTTAATGACCATTGCCCTGGGTAAGGATATTGCAGGTAATCCAGTTGTTGCTGATTTAGCTAAAATGCCTCACCTTCTTGTAGCTGGAACAACTGGTTCTGGAAAATCTGTTGCGATTAATGCTCTTATTCTAAGCCTTTTATACAAAGCTAAAGCTGATGAAGTTAAGATGATCATGATTGATCCAAAAATGTTAGAGCTTTCCGTATACCAAGATATACCTCATCTTTTAACTCCTGTTGTCACAGATATGCGAGAGGCAGGACATGCCTTAAATTGGACTGTTAAGGAGATGGATAGAAGGTATAAATTAATGTCTACCTTTGGCGTCAGAAATATAGCTGGATTTAACGAAAAAATAGAAGAAGCAAAAAAATTAGGTCATCCACTTACGAACCCTTTCTCATTGGAAGAAGAAAAAGAGGAATTAAGTAAGTTACCGTTTATAGTCGTTGTGATTGACGAATTAGCTGATCTTATGATGGTTGTAGGAAAAAAAGCTGAGGAATTAATTGCGCGAATTGCACAAAAAGCCAGGGCGGCAGGAATACATCTCGTTTTAGCTACCCAGAGACCATCTGTAGATGTTATTACAGGATTAATTAAGGCTAATGTGCCAGTTAGAATTGCATTCCAAGTCTCAAGTCGAGTTGACTCTAGAACGATACTTGATCAAATGGGCGCTGAAAGCTTACTTGGGCAAGGTGATATGCTCTATCTTCCTGCTGGATCAGGTTATCCAAATAGAGTGCATGGTGCATTTGTATCTGATCAAGAAGTTCATGAGGTTGTAAACTTTTTAAAATCTCAGGGAAAACCCAACTATATTGAAGAGATTGTAAATGCATCTGAAGTAACAGAATTTACTTCATCTTATGATGGAGCTCCTGATGGAGAAAAAGACCCATTGTATGATCAGGCTGTTCAGATAGTGTTAGATTCCAAAAAAGCTTCAATCTCTTATGTACAAAGAAATCTAAGGATCGGCTACAACCGTGCTGCTCGAATTATTGAGGATATGGAAAAAGCAGGTCTAGTATCACCAATGCAAAGCAATGGTAACAGAGAAATTATACAGCCAAAATCAGAATGAAAAATCTCTTATTCTTATTTGTTTTTATCTGCTGCAATATATTTGCCGGAAATATTGAAGATTTAAATTTAAAGCTTCAAAAATTTAATTCATTTGAAGCTGAGTTTACTCAGTCTGTATACGATGAAGAAAAAGATTTAATTCAAGAGGGTGTTGGCAAATTAAACTTTAAAAAACCAAATTTATTTAAATGGATTTATTTTTCGCCACATAAAAATCAAATAATAAGCGATGGAGAGCTCGTTTATATTTATGATCCAGACCTATCTCAAGTAATTATTAGCAATTTAAAAAAAATTGATACAGTAACTCCAGCGACAATATTTGCTCAAGATAATTTAAAAGACTTTTATAACGTACAATTAATAAAGATAAATAATCAAAGTTGGTATCGTTGTAAAGCAAAAAATATTGAAAATAATTTTCAGCAAATAGATATCACGTTTGACAAAAAAGATATTATTAGTGAAATGCAAATTGTTGATGGTATGAAAAACCTCATTAATATCAAATATAGGAATGTAATCTTAAATAGATCAATTGATGATGCTTATTTCTTATTTAATATCCCTGAACATACCGATATTATTAACAATTAAATGACAGAAAATAAAATACCTTTAGCTGAAAGCCTAAGGCCAAAAAAAATTGAAGATATCGTCGGGCAAGATCATCTTTTAGCTGATGGATCTCCAATAAATAATGCTTTAAAAAATAATAAATTACCATCAATGATTCTTTGGGGTCCTCCTGGCGTTGGAAAGACAACTATTGCTTCTGTCATAGCTTCTTCTGCTGATTATGAATTTATAGCAGTCTCAGCAGTTCTTTCTGGAGTGAAAGAAATACGAGAAGCGATCGAAAAAGCAAAATTTTTTTTACAACAGCAGAACAAGAGAACAATTTTATTTGTTGATGAAGTCCACCGCTTTAACAAAAGTCAGCAAGATGCATTTCTACCTCATGTAGAAAGTGGTTTAATTACTTTTATTGGAGCAACCACTGAAAATCCATCGTTTGAAGTAAATTCTGCTTTGTTAAGCAGATGTCAGGTATACACACTCAAGTCCCTCTCTTCAGAAGGTTTAGGTGATATTTTTGATAAAGCCTGCTCTTTTTTATCTGGGTTAAATGTTGATGATGAAGCAAAAAAATTACTACTTACTTATGCCAATGGTGATGCAAGAAAGTTACTTAATATACTAGAAATTGTTTCTCAAACTAATTCCAATGGCAAGGAAAGAGTTTCGACTCAAAGTCTTAAAAAAATTATTTCTACAATGTACCGAAGGTTTGACAAGGGAGGAGAGCAATTTTATGATCAAATCTCCGCATTGCATAAATCAGTAAGAGGATCTGATGCCAATGCATCACTATATTGGCTTCACAGAATGTTAGATGGTGGTGCAGATCCACTATATCTAGCAAGAAGAATAATACGCATAGCCATAGAGGACATTGGTTTAGCAGACCCGAAAGCTCAAACTATAGCATTAGAAGCTTACCAAATTTATGAAAGACTTGGTTCGCCAGAAGGTGAGTTAGCGCTTTCAAATGCGGTAATTTATCTCGCTATTGCTCCTAAAAGCAATGCAGCATATAAAGCTTTTAATCATGTAAAATCATATGTTGCATCGGATCAAAACTTTGACGTACCTATTCATTTAAGAAATGCACCTACATCATTAATGAAGGATTTAGGTTATTCGAAAGAGTATCGTTATGCTCATGATGAACCAAATGCCTATGCAGCTGGAGAAAAATATTTTCCAGACGAAATGGATGACGTAGTTTTTTACAGTCCTACAAACAGAGGATTGGAAAAGAAAATAACAGAAAAACTTGATTACTTGGACAATTTAGATAAAAAGCAAAAAAATGATTGATTTGAATTTAATTAAGAATGATATTGATCTCGTTGTGAGGAAATTAAAATCGAGAGGGTTTGATTTTGATGTTAATTTATTTGAAACATTAGAAAACAAAAGAAAATCTATTCAGGTTGACACTCAAGAGCTTCAGCAAAAAAGAAATGAAATTTCAAAACAAATAGGCACATTAAAATCTAAAGGCGAAGATGCTTCAGACTTGCTCGAAAAAGTAGCAAAGATTTCTGAAGATTCAAAAAAATTTGAATCACAATTAAATCAAATTCAAGATGAGATATCTAATTATTTATTAACAATACCTAATATCCCGCATGACTCAACACCTCTGGGTATAAGCGAAACAGAGAATGTTGTCGTGCGTAGTTTTGGGGATGTCCCAAATTTTGATTTTAATATAAAAGATCATGTTGATTTAGCTACTTTTGGATTAGATTTTGATCTTGGAGCCAAATTGTCTGGATCAAGATTTGTGTTAATGAAAGGTGAGATTGCTCAACTTCATCGCGCAATAGGACAATTTATGCTTGATGTTCAAACTGCCGAACATGGTTATCAAGAGTTCTACACTCCATATTTGGTAAATGATCAATCTTTGTTAGGAACAGGACAGTTACCAAAATTTGAACAAGATCTATTTAAGACAAAAAAGAATGATGATGAAAATTTGTATTTAATTCCAACATCAGAGGTTCCATTAACAAACATAGTGAGAGATGAGATCATTCCTCACAGTTCTTTACCTTTAAAATTTACAGCATATACACCTTGTTTTAGGTCTGAAGCAGGATCTTATGGAAAAGATACAAGAGGGATGATTCGTCAACATCAGTTTGATAAAGTAGAGATGGTACAAATAGTAGAACCAGGTAAAAGTTATGCTGCATTAGAAGAGATGGTTTTGCATGCTGAAAATATACTAAAAAAATTAGAATTACCATATCAGGTAGTTTCTTTATGCTCTGGTGACATGGGTTTTGGAGCCGCTAAAACATATGATTTAGAGGTTTGGATTCCCTCACAAGGCAAATATAGGGAAATTTCTTCTGTATCAAATTGTGAGGACTTCCAAGCTAGAAGGTTGAAAGCTCGTTATAAAAATGCTGATGGCAAAAATATTTTACTACATACTTTAAACGGATCAGGGCTGGCTGTTGGAAGAACATTAGTTGCTATTTTAGAAAATTACCAACAAAAAGACGGCTCTGTTAAAGTGCCAAAAGTTCTTCAGGGTTACCTTGGTGGCAAAGAGCTTTTAACTCAAATCTAAGGAATTTATTTTTCCATTTTCTGAAATAATTGCTTTAGTACATAAATTATAAAATATTCCACATTCTATTACGCCAGCGGTTGATAAGATTTTGTTTTGTATATCCTTTATGTCATTGTATGCAAAACTATAATCCATAATATAATTTCCTGCTGATGAAATCGCAAATGCATCTCCTTTAGCATTCAATCTTAAATTACCTTCTCCAAATTTATCAAGATTTTTTTTTGCCAACTTCCAATAATCCTTATAAACTTCAATAGGAATTTTGAAGTTATCTCCTATCCTCTTAACAAGTTTACTTGCGTCTGAAATTACAATAAATTTTTTAGCAGAAAAAGCTAACAACTTTTCTTTAACTAAGTCGTATCCTCTTCCTTTTAAAATACTTAAGCTTTCAGTAATCTCATCAGCTCCGTCAACATACAAATCTAAAGAGTCAATAATATCCATGGAGGTTAGTTGAAGTTTTTTCATGCTAGCTTCTATTTCTGAAATAGTTGAGCTAGCTACGACTTTTATATTCAATTTTTCATGAAAAACTTTTTCACCAAGATGTTTAATAAAATAATTTGCTGTTGAGCCTGTCCCTAATCCAATAATTTGATTATTTTCAACATATTTCAGAGCTTCAATAGCTGCTATTTCTTTATCTTCCATTAAAAGGTCCTATAAAAGTTTATAATAGTGAGTTAATTAATATTATATGAGTTTAAATAAAGTTAGAAGAGATAATCGCGAGTTCAATATATCGTTAGATGCCTTTTTGGTAGGGGATTTTGTCGTCAAAAATTCTCAACAATCAGTTATTATTTTTACCCAAAATGTTTACGATGCAAATCAATTAAAGATAGAAATTAATTGGTTTAATCCATCACTTAGTGTTTATATAATGCCGGACTGGGAAACTTTACCCTATGATCAGATTTCTCCTCACCCGGATCTTATCTCTGAGCGCTTGAGAGCACTTTTGCAAATTGCTCAAAATGACTATGACGTGGTAATTATTCCAGTAATAACAGCAATTCATTATCTTCCTCCCTTTAAGTATTTAGATAGCCACTGTTTTAATTTTAATAAAAATCAAAAAATTGATATTGAAAAACTTAAAGAACGATTGATAAATGCTGGTTACAATATTGTTGATAAAGTTTTTACTCCTGGCGAAATAGCAATCAGGGGAAGTATTGTTGATTTTTTTCCTATGGGCTCAGAATTGCCTTATAGAATAGATTTTTTTGACAATGAAATTGATTCAATAAGGACATTTGATATTGATACACAAAGGTCAATATATTCTTGCGATCATGTTGAAATACTTCCCGCTAGAGAATGTCCATTAGACCGAGATGGCATTGAAAATTTTAGAAATAACTTTAGAGAAAAATTTTCAGGTGACCCTTCTAAATCTGATTTATATCAAAAAATTTCAAAAGCAACTCCATTCAATGGAATGGAATGGTACCTACCACTTTTTTTTAAAAATGTAAGTACAATTTTTGATTATCTTCCTTTAGAAACTATTTGCTTTGTTCCAAAACCATTAAATCAAAGCTTAATTCAGTATTGGGATGATGCATATAAAAGATTTAAGCTTTTTGCTTACGACGTGAACAGACCAATTTTGGATCCAAGTCAAATATTAATGTCCATCGACGACTTTAATAATCAGTTAAATAATAGAAAATTATTAAAATTAGAAAAAGATAAATTAACTTTTCTTCCAGATTTAAAATTTGGTAAAGATAAGCTTTTAAATAAAAATAAAATTGAGAATTTATTAAAAAATAGGCAAGCGAAGCTAGTTTTTGTTGCGGAGTCATTAAGTAGAAAAGAAATTTTATCTAAAAACCTTATTGAACTTGGTTTTAATGTTCGTTCACATGAGTCTCTTGACTCGACTGAAAATGATGCTATTAACATAATTTCAGGACCTATAAAGAATGGCTTTGTCACTAAAGGTTTAATAGTTGTTACAGAGCATGAGCTATATCCTGAATTCGTTCATCAAAAGAAAAGAACCTATAAAGATAAAAATTTTAACAATGAGGTAATCTTAAAAGATCTTTCAGAAATTGACATTGATGATCCGGTTGTTCATGAAAATTACGGTGTTGGACGTTTCAAAGGGCTTGTAAATTTATCAAATAATGACGAAGACGATGAGTTCTTATTAATTACTTATGACAATGATGATAAGTTGTATGTTCCAATAACCCAGCTTTATTCAATTTCTAGATATACTGGGGGCTCTGCTGACACGGCCCCACTCCATAAGCTTGGCAGCAACCAGTGGGATAAGGAGAAGAAAAAAGCATTAAAACAGGCATATGATACTGCTGCTGAACTTCTAAACATTTATGCTACTCGCTCTAAGGAAAAAGGATTAGTATCTAAGATAAATCTAAATGAATATAATGATTTCGTTGCTGAGTTTCCGTTTGAGGAAACTGCAGACCAGTTAAATGCAATTGAAGCTGTATTGAAGGACATGGAGTCATCAAAACCTATGGATCGTCTGGTATGCGGAGATGTTGGTTTTGGAAAAACTGAAGTTGCAATGCGAGCTGCATTTGTATCAGTAATGAATAATAGACAAGTAGTAGTTTTAGTTCCTACTACTTTACTAGCTAAGCAACACTACAATAATTTTGTTGATCGTTTTAAATCACTTCCCGTAAATATTGCAGAAGTATCAAGATTTAAAAGCGCTAAAGAACAAAAAAACTCAATTGCCTCTCTAGCTTCAGGAGAGGTTGATATCGTGATTGGTACGCATAGATTGCTGCAAGCTGATGTTAAATTTAATAATATTGGATTAGTCGTTGTAGATGAAGAGCATCGTTTTGGGGTTAGGCAAAAAGAACTGCTTAAAAAATTTAAGGCTAATGCAGATGTTCTTACATTAACTGCAACTCCAATTCCAAGAACATTATCAATGTCATTGGAGGGTATGAGAGATTTTTCAATAATTGCCACAGCCCCATTGAAAAGATTGTCAATTAAAACATTAGTTACAGCTTTTTCTGAAGGAGTGATTAGAGAAGCCCTGCTAAGAGAGTTCAATAGAGGAGGCCAGGTATATTTTTTACATAATGAGGTGAATACTATCTATAGCATGCAAGAGAAGTTAAGCGTTCTTTTTCCTGAGTCCAAGATTGCTGTAGCTCATGGTCAAATGAGAGAAAGAGAGCTTGAAAGTGTTATGCATGACTTCTATCAACAAAGATTTAATTTGTTACTATGCACAACAATTATAGAAACTGGCATTGATATTCCGTCAGCAAATACAATCATAATTAATAATGCTGATCGATTTGGACTTTCTCAATTACACCAGTTAAGAGGTCGTGTAGGCAGGTCGCATCATCAAGCATTTGCATATTTACTCATTGACGAAGATAAGAACTTAACTCCAAATGCAAAAAAAAGATTAGAAGCTATCCAATTGTTAGAAGACTTAGGTTCTGGATATTTCTTGGCCATGCATGATCTTGAAATTAGAGGGGCAGGAGAGATCCTCGGAGACAAACAAAGCGGTGATATACATGAGGTTGGTTTTACAATGTATATTGAGATGCTCAACAAGGCTGTAAAGCAGTTAAAAAATAATGAAATTATAAATCTCGAAGAAGCAAAAAATGAGAATTGTGAAATAAATCTAAATGAGTCAATCATTTTACCAAACACATATTGTCCTGACCCTAACGAAAGATTAGTATTATATAAAAGACTCTCGAGTTGTGAATCATTTGAGCAGTTAGACGAGATAAAAGATGAGCTGATAGATAGGTTTGGATTATTGCCGATGCAATCTCAAAACTTAATACATGCTCATCAAATCAGAATCTTAGCAAAAAAATTTAAAGTTAATAGAATAAACACAACAGGCTCTTCTATAGAGGTAGGGTTCATGAATACTGCAAATATTGATCCTATCAATTTAATTGACCTTGTCCAGAACAATAAAAATATTAAACTTAATGGCCCTGATAAAATAAATATTCAAGGAAAATTCGAAAATGCAGATTCAAAACTGGAGTGTTTTAAATCTACAATGGAGTTATTATTTAAATGATGGAAATCAGGGATCCTTGTTTTAAGAAATAGATAGCTAAGTTTATTTTTTTATCATCAAAAAATGTTGAATAATGTTTTAATTGCTCTCTATGTTTTAATGCTTCCTTATTCATATCTTTATCCTCAAAAACATACTTATAGTCGATAATCCAACGCGTGTTATCTTTAATAAACGTTCTATCAATTCTTATTGTTTTAATTTCATCTGAAATTAAAGATGAAATACTCAGTTCAGACTCGTCAGAAATAAATTTTTGAGTGATAAAGTTAGCATCTTTTTTTGTATATATATTTTTTGTAATTATTTCTAATTCATTTTCTATAAATTTTTTATCAATATTAGAAATATTATTTATTTTATTAAGGAAGTCAAAAATGAATGAGGATATATTTTGTTTTGACAATATATTCTTATGAATTAATTCTGCTATTAAATGGGAAATGTTACCAATCAATGTAAATTTATTATCATTATTACTTTCTTCAAGGAAAACCGAATCCTGACTTATATTTTTATCTGCTTTTATTTTGATATACTTTTCTATATCTAATATTCTAAAGTTTTTATTTGATGCTGATGTTTGAATTTTTTTTGGAGTTATATTTATTTGTTCTGCATTTTTAAAGTCAAACCAAATTAATGAAAGTAGGGTATTTTTTATTGGCTGTTTACTTCTATCAAGTGAGGAAATAAGATCAATTCTTGATATTGCTCTTGTACAAGCAACATAAAGTAATCTTTGTAATTCTTTTTCATCTCGAATTTTTTCTTTTAGTTTGTGATATTCATAAAGGCTCGGAGCAACTTCAGTATTACTTGTATTTATTGAGTAATAGCTTCTACCCTCATCACATTTGTAATCAAACAAAATTACTTTTGTTTCATTGTTTTTTGGCTTTTTATTTAAACCGGGAATTATTACATGGTCAAATTCCAAACCTTTTGATTTATGAATAGTTAAAAATTCAACACGCTTATCTAGTTTAGAAATATCAGAAGTGCGTTTATTTTTTATGTAAGCTATTAGTTTATTAGGTTCATTTATTAAAGATTCATTTTCATCCACGATATTAATAAATTGATTTATTAATATATAATCTGATTCATTTAGCAATGTGCTATCGCCACTTAAATTTTCCCAAGTAGACTTTAACAAATCCCCCCATTTTGTTTTATTGGTAAGATCAAGAGATTCTGTAATAATTTTTAAAAAAAATTCAATTCTCTTTTTTGTTGCCTCAGTTAGTTTTTTATTTTGATAGTTTTTTAAAAGTACATAAATATATTCATCATGATTTTCTTCAAATAATATGGAAAGCTCCTCTAGAGTTAATCCGCATAAAGGAGATCGCAGCAAACCAATCCAGGAAATTCTATTTGAAAAGTCATTGAGAGCTAGAGTTAAATTTAGAATATCTTGTATACATTGGTGGTCATATAGAGATTCAATTTCTATTGCAGTAAGTTGTATCTGCTTTTGATAATTTTTTTTTAAATAAGAGATTATTGGTCTTAAATGACTTCTGGATCTTGCTATTATAGCTATTCGGTTATATTTGCTATTAATAATTTCTTGAGCTATCAACTCAGCTTCACAATCATCATAATTATCATTATTAATGAAGTTAAAATAATTTATTTCACCATTTGATTTACTCTCAGAATTAGTTTCACTTTTCGAAAACTTTATGGCACCAAGATCTAAATCATTTTCTTTTGAAAAAATTGAAGAAAATACTTTATTAAACCAGGTAATTAATTGCGGTTCAGATCGATTATTTACCTTTAATTTAAGGTGTTCTAATTTAGTTTGAGCTATACCATTTGTAATTGCTTGTAAGAATAGTGAAACTTCAGCTTTTCTAAATTTATATATTGATTGCATCGGATCGCCAACACAAAAAAAAGTCTGTCCTTGTCCCCAGCTTTTAGTGAGCAACTCAAATAGTCGAAGTTGAATATGATTTATATCTTGAAATTCATCAACTAAGATATGATCAAATTGTGTAGAGATTTTATGGTTAAGATTTGTGTCACCATATTCATCAAATAGAGAATAGATTGCATTCTGGTTTATTTCTACAAAATCAATTTCATTATTTTTTGAAAAAACAATCTTTAGTTCTGCAATAAGTAATTTTAGAATTTGATTAATACTTTTCAATAAATCATCGTTTTGGGTTGATTTTATTTTAAAGAAATACTCGATATATGCAATTTCATCATATATAGGAATTCTTTCTTTTTTGATTAAATCAAACAGTAAATCTTGTTTTGCTTTATCCAAAAAGGTGAGAGTTATTTTTTTTCTTATATCCCCATTTTTTGTGTAAATATTTTGTATTATTTCTATCCATATATTTTTGTCTTTAATAACAAAATTTTTTGTAAAGTTGAAATATTTATTAAGTCTTGCTAATAATTCTTCCTCTTCTGATTGAATGTATTTTTGAAAAGATCTGTCTTCATTGTAAGTCTCAAAAATATCATAAATCCATGTATCTCTTGTTTTTAGTAAAGATAAGAAATAGCTTTCAAGTTCGCTTGTTGTTACTGAGAGTATTTGTGATATGTCGGATAAGATATTTATATATTCTGTATTTGTAAAGATTTCATTTATTGCTTCATTTAATAGATGATCTATATTCTCAGTGATAGTTGCATTTGAAGCATATTTGCTCATTAGAGGTTTTTGTTGGCAAATTTTATTTGCCAATGCATCAATTGTCATAATATTTAGATTGGATACTAACTTATCAATTGAATTATCAGTTATGTTGATTTCTTTTTTTATTATTTCTATTATTTTTTTTGTTATCTCTGACTTTGGGTCTTGCTCACCTCTGATATAGCTTACAATCCTATGTTTCATTTCTGAAGCAGCTTTATTTGTAAAGGTAACTGCTAATATATTATTAGGACTTACAGATTTTGAGATTAGATATAAAAATCTTTGCGTTAACAGCTCTGTTTTTCCAGATCCTGCTGGAGCTTCAACGATAAATGAACCTGGTCCTAATGCTAATGTTCTTGTTTTGTTATCGTCCATTATTATTTTCTTGCAAGTATTTATATTCTGGAATTCTCAAGATTTGTGACAAATTACAAAATATAAAGTCTTCTTCATTATTAAAATTTAAATCAGCATATCCATTGCTATAAAAATTAATTTTCTCTTTAATATCTATCGCCCATTTTTCTTTAAGTTCATTTAGTTTAAAAGGAGATTTCACATATTTTATATTTTCTGATGATTTACTTTCTTGATCAGAAAAATAATAGTTAATTTGCATAAATTTATTATTTATTGAGAAAAATCCAAATCCAGTATCTTTGTTTAGTTTTGTAAAGAGCAGATATATTGGAATCTGATGACTTTGTATAGTTTCACTAAGCCATTGATTTTTTGCAGGGATGTTGCTTCCAGATTTGTAATCAATTATGAGTGATAAATCATCAGTTTCATCGATCCTGTCTATTCTATATTCAAAAGAAATTCCTTCTATTTCTGCATTTTGCTTGTATTCTAAATTTTTGTTTACAAAGCTCTCTCTTTCTAATTCAATTTCTAAAAATCCAAGAATAATTGAAATAAAATTATTACTTTCAATTTGTTTTAATGATTGATGGATTTTTTGACAATACAGATTTGAATCGAGAACATTAGCTACTTTTGTTTTAACAAAATTTACAAGGCTTCCATTATTTTTTTTATCTTGAAGTGTTTTCTGATCTTTTAACTCTTCCCAAATTTTTTGCATTGACTCATGAATAACAATTCCTCTCGTTCTTGAGTTAAATTTTTCTTGCTTGAGAGATTCAATTGGCTTACAACCAAGTCTTGATTCATAAAAAGTCCACAATGGTGAAATTGTATAGGTATTAAGCAAATTGATAATATTTTTTACTTTGTAGGGTTTATTTATTTTTGGCGCTTTGTTGTCGTTTATGTATCTAATACTACTGTCTAAAATAGTTGTAATTAATTCTGGCGATATATATTTTTTAGTACAATTTTTAATAAATGCAGAGGGAGTATTTTCAACTTCTAAATTAAATTTTGAATAACTTAGGTATAGTGATTTACACATATTCTTATTACGATTAAAAATTTGTTTGATAATTTGCTCTGTATTTTTTAACTGATTAATTTCATTTATAAATTTTGCTGGTACAAAAGGGTTGTAATTTTTTTCTATTTCTAATAACTCATCTGTGAGATTTGTTGCGTATATATAATCATAACTATCAATAATTTCGTCGAATAAGCCATAAATATCTATTCTTTTATTATTTGTCACTAAAGATGGTTCTGTGGTGATTCTTATTTGCTCTTTAAGAATGTACAAAAAATCAGAAAAACTTATTTTATTGTTACTAATTTTTAAATTTATTAATTCATTTAGAATATTGTAGAAAGCCTTGATATGGTTAATTTCATTAACATTTTTATTTTGAAATTTAAAAAAATTATAATTAATGAAATTCATAAAAGAGCTACATCTACCAGCTAGATCATTACCCACTTTTTTGATTTCTAATTCAAAAATTAAGCTTTCAAGATGTTCTTTATCTTCTATGTCGTGATTTTTATTAAAAAATGTAAATAGTTTTTTAAATTCTATGAAATTAATTTTTTTTACTCCATCAATAAATAGATAGTCAAAGAATTTATTAATTTCGATAAATTTTTCTAGCTGTAAGATTTGTTTAAAAGATTTTTTTAATAAAAATATATCAACAGGAATATTATTCAAAAAACTAAATAAGTTAATTAGATTTTGTATTACATAGCTATGACTTAATGACTTTTTTACACTACTGTTAACAATAATAGATTCTGTTATTTTTTGTTTTTTTAACAACACAGGATCGGAAAAGTACATAGTCAATTGATCAATATATTTATCGAGATTAGGCACTATAATTGCACATTTTTTATTTTCAGAGATGTGTTTGATGCACTCAGTTGAAACTTGAAGCATTTCGTATTCAGTTTCTTCAAAAATATTAACTTCTGTACCTCTAAAAATTTCATCTTTATTTTCTGCTATGTTTAATGAATTGTTGATTGAAGACAGAAACTCTTCGATTAATTTATTTTTTTTTAAAAAACCAACTGCAATAAACTCTTCATCATTTTTATCTATAACTTTAGTGAAAATATTCAAAGATTCAGTTATTGTAAGTAGATTATGCTCTTTTAGATTCTCTAAATATTGTAGATATATCTTCCTAAAAAATAAGGTCTCTCTTGATAGAAACCATTCTTTATTGTTTATATTTAATTTTTCATTTTCAATAATTTTTATGGCATCAATGAAAAGATCTGTTATGGCGTTAATATTGTAAAGTTCAAAATCATGCTCTGTTTTAAGACTTTTTTCGATCAATTTTTTAATTAATACTTTCTCTTCAATGGGCTGTACTGTCTTATAATCTTCATTATTTTTGTAATTATTTAGTGTAAGTTTTTGGCTAATAAAATGCTTGAAAGTTAAAATTTTCTGTATAGGCGTATTTTTTGATCTTATATAATTTTCAAGATGAAATTGATTTTGACAAATTGTGATTTTATTTTTTTCCACGGATAAATTTTATAGTAAAAATTGACATGAGCGAGAAGAAAAGATCTTATCTAACTAAATCTGGTTTTAATAGCCTTAGGGATGAATTAAACCATCTCCTTAAGGTTGAGAGGCCGCAGGTTGTAAAAGATGTTTCATGGGCTGCTAGTAATGGTGATCGATCAGAAAATGGAGACTATATTTACGGTAAGAGAAGATTAAGGCAAATTGATTCGAGGGTTAAGTATTTACTCACAGAGCTGGAGGATTCAACAATAATTGACCCTAAGCAGCAAAGTAACTTAGATCATGTATATTTTGGGGCTACAGTAGTTTTGTTAAATATTATCGATGACATTGAGATTAAAATTCAAATTGTCGGCCAGCCTGAAATTGATACATCGAAAGGTAAAATTAGTTGGCAATCCCCGCTTTCAAAAGCAATTTTGGGTAAAAGTATTGGAGATACAGTGCGGATTGATACCCCATCGGGCTTTTCTGATTATGAAATATTAGATATAGCTTATGAATAAACCTTTAGTAGATATTTTTAGTAGGAAAATTGATAATTATGGAGATTTGTCAATTCCATTACGTTTAGCATTATTTCTAAGTAAGTATGTAAAAGTAAGACTTTTCTTAAGTTTTGACTTTACAACTAAAAAGATTATTTCATTAAATAAATTTCAAAAAAATGTTAGTTTTTTTGATATCAATAGGACAAATAATATTGAATTTCCCTCTAAAAATATTATTTCAATTTTTAATACCTTAATTCCTGATCAATATTTAAAAAAAATTCAAGATAAATCTACGATTCTAATTAATTATGATTATTTTTCTGCTGAGGAATGGACAAATGAATATCATTTGATGGAATCACCTATCGATCAGAGGTATAAGAAAATATATTTTTATCCAGGTTTTGGTTTTAATCGAGGTTTTTTATATGAAGATAAATACAAAATAAGCACGATAAATAATAAGTCTAGTGAAAAATTAAGAATAAATTTTTTCTCATATTTTAAAAAAAATTTTAATTATGGATTGCGAGAGCTAGATAGTTTAGATGTGAAAATTAGTTGTTTTTTTTATGATTATAAAAGCAATTATTTACCTAGGACACAAAACTTAGAATTCAAAAAAAAGCATTTTGTTTCTTTTAGTCAGTTTGATGCTGATCTTCAACAAGCAGATATTAATTTTATTAGAGGGGAGGATAGCCTTGTAAGAGCAATTCTCGCCGGTCAAATTTTTATTTGGCAGCCTTATACTCAAGATCAAAATATACATTTAATAAAGTTGTCTCATTTTTTAAAAATATTTTTTTTAAATGAATTGCCTTATCAGTTAAGAAAGATTTTTTTTAACTGGTCAGAAAAATTTTATTTAACCTCTAATGAATGGAATTATCTGATCAAGAATCTTAATATGCTTAGGGTAATTTATCTTAATGCTAGGAACAGATTTCTTTTAAATGGCTCACTAGTAGATAAAATTGTTAAGTATTTTTATTAATATTTAGTATAATTTCTTTTTTTAATTTTTAGGCATTGATAAATATGAAAACAGCTCAGGAAATTAGAGTAGGTAATGTGATTATGGTAGAGGGTAACCCCATGGTTGTCTTGAAAGCCGAGTTTAATAAGTCAGGTAGAAATTCTGCTGTAGTTAAAATGAAAATGAAAAATCTACTCACGGAATCCGCTTCTGAAACAGTTTTTAACGCATCAGATAAATTTGATATAGTAGTTTTAGAGAAAAAAGAAGTAACCTATTCTTATTTTGCTGATCCAATGTACGTTTTTGTTGATCAAGAATACAATCAATATGAAGTTGATGCTGAAAGTATGGATGATGCACTTAAGTTTTTAGAGGATTCCATGCCTTGTGACGTCGTTTTTTATGAAGGTAAGGCAATATCTGTTGAGTTACCTAATTCAGTAAATCGTCAAATAAGTTATACAGAGCCAGCTGTTAAAGGTGACACTACCTCTGGGAAAGTTATGAAGCCAGCAAAAATTTCAACTGGTTTTGAGTTAATGGTGCCGTTATTTTGTGAAACTGGAGATGTTATTGAGATTGATACTCGCACATTAGAGTATAAGAACAGGGTGCTCTAAGCGGCCCCGCCTACCACTATTTGGTCAATCTTTAATGTAGGTTGACCAACCCCAACGGGAACACTTTGACCATCTTTTCCGCAAGTTCCAACTCCAGAATCAAGAGAGGTATCATTGCCTAGCATAGATACTTTTTTTAATATATCTGGACCATTTCCAACGATCGATGAGCCCTTAACTGGTTTGGTAATTTTTCCATTTTCAATTAAAAATGCCTGAGAAGCTGAAAATACAAATTTACCGCTAACAATGTCGACCTGACCACCTCCAAAATTTGTTGCATATAAACCTTTTTTTACAGATTTAATAATTTCAGCAGGCTCATATTTGCCATTAATCATCATGGTATTAGTCATCCTTGGCAATGGAGGGTAAGCGTATGACTCGCGCCTACCATTTCCTGTAGGTTTAGTATTCATAAGTCGAGCATTTAAAGTATCTTGTAAGTATCCAGTTAAAATTCCATTTTCAATTAATGTTGTTTTTTGTGTCGGATTGCCTTCATCATCAATATTTAAAGAACCGCGCTTATCCTTAATAGTACCGTCATCAATAACTGTTATATCTTTATGAGCGACTTGTTTGCCAATTAAATTAGAAAATGCTGAAGTTTTTTTTCTATTAAAATCTCCTTCCAGACCATGGCCAATTGCCTCATGCAGTAATATTCCAGGCCATCCAGGTCCAAGCACAACAGTCATTTCGCCTGCTGGGGAGTTAACAGCTTTAAGGTTGGTTATTGCTTGATCAACAGCCTCATGGGCATAATCGTTTAGAATATCATCTGTAAAATAATCTAAATCAAATCTGCCACCACCACCTGATGATCCGCTTTCTCGAACTTTATTCTCTTCGACAATGACGCTTAAGCTCAGTCTAACCAAAGGTCTTATGTCACTGGAGAATTCTAAGTTACTGTTTAAAATCAGGATGGCATCGAACTCTAATGCCAGTGAAGCGTTCACTTTCTTAATCCTAGGATCAATCTTTCTTGTTAAGGTATCCAATCTTTTTAAAAGATTTATTTTCTTATTATTGTCATTATTGATAGGATCAATAGGCTGATATAAGGATTTAATTACTTTATTTTGCGGGGGAATAAAGGAAGTTTTTTCAGTTTGATTTTTTATTGTTTGGACCGATATAGCAATATTTTTTAATGTCTCTAGATTTATTTCGTCGGTGTATGCAAACGCAGTTTTTTCTTTTGAATTTACTCTTAATCCGGCACCATTGTCTATATTAAAGGTTGCATTTTTAACCTCACCATCTTCAATTGAAAAATATTCATTTTTAGAGTATTGAAAGTATAAATCTGCATAATCGAAATGATTGCTTAAGGAGGACTTAAATATTCTCTCAATATCATTTTCATTAATTTGATTTGAGGAAAATATTAAATCCTCAATGAACGGTTTGTGGTTTTTCTGAATCATCTTGTTTAAAAATATTTAATTTATCTAAAATGCTTTTTGATGGCTTAATAATTTCTTCAACCTGTTCCTTGCTGTTGTCTTTAATTTCCTCAAGCCTGGGTTTGTCAATTTCAATAGGTTCATCCCAGGTTCCGATTATTTGATATTCATCGGTTAGGATTTTATTTAAAGGATCTTTAAGAACCTTTTGCGCAATAAATGCAGCTGCGCCAACAAGCGGTCCTCCTGCAAGTGCAGCCAAAGAAAGTGAATCGCTTACAAATGGCTTAACGGAAACATGTAAATTTTGCGTTTCCGCAACAATATCAACTTGCCCGTCGATTTTAACTTCAGCTGCTGGTCCAATCATTTTAAAGTTGTTTGATTTTAAAACTCCAGAATCAATTCTCACCCCAGCATTAATCGAATCAAAAATAAATCCTTTGGAAAATAAATCACTAAAATCTAGAGATAATCTTTTAGGAAGATTTTGCAGTGTCAAGAGTCCAAATAAACGCCCAACTCCAGGTTCAGCTTCAAGAATTTGACCATTTCTTGCATCTACGGAAAAATTACCACTAATTATATTTTTGTCGAATGAGAAGGGTGAGCCGTCCCATGAAATTAGACCATTAACATTAGCTGTCCCATCTTTTACTAAATTTGGGTATCCAAATAAATCAAATGTTCTTCGGAGTTTATTTACTTCCCAATTAAAATTCATATCAGACACAGTGGTTTGATTTTTATTTTTCCAATGAATATCTGCTTTAATTTGATGCCAAGGATGCGTAAGCTTAAAATCTTTCAATATCAGTTCATCTGTATGATTTTCAGTTATAAATTCTACTGAGCCTTGATTTTGATCTTTATAGATTAATTCATCACATTTAAAGTCAATTTTTGGAAAATTTGTAAAATTTACTTTTTCTATTTTGCTTGAGGTGTCTCCTAAAGTGTTTTCGGGCTGAATAATAACTTTGTTAAAACGCGCTGTAATGATATTTTCTTTTGCATTCCAAAGAGCATTTCCTTTGACTTCATTAGAGTACATAGATATTTTAGATCCATTATTAGTTGGATTGATGATAGTTTCCAGTCTGTTTAATTTATAGCCATTAAGATTGAGTTGATTAAAGTTAATCTTTGCTTGCGTAATTGGATTTTCATTTTTTTCTCCGGTTTTGGGAGAGAGTAGGGAGGAAAAATCCGTGTAATTAATATTATTGAAATTAGCAAAAACAAAAAGCCCTTTTCTTTTTTCAAATTTTTCATTAGTGAGAATATTGATTTGCCCATTAACTTTGTTATTTTTATCAAAACGTAGTTTTGCATTAATGTCATTTCCAAGAGTAAAGGCTAATAAGTCATTCCCATGTTTGCCAGGTTTTTTAGTGAGTTGAAAATTTTTGCTTTCATTACTCTTTTTAACAAATGGTTCCGGGCCATTAATCTCAAGACCAACAAGATTTGAAGTTAATTCTAAGGAAGTGCTACTTTCATCGAGCGTAGCTATACCTTCCCATGGGCTTGAGCCACTGACTTTATCAGCCCAAGATAAACCAAAATTTTTAATAAAGAAATTTTTATCAATACTGCCCTTCATATTGAGGCTTGTTTTTTCATTTGAATTTAATAGTGAAAATTTTAAAGGCATATCATATGTTGAGGCATAGCCATCTTTAATAAAAAAGCTATCATTATCAAAATTAGCCTTAGCATTAATTTTGGAGAATTTTGGCAAGCCTTTAGCCGTATTTTCAAGAGTTGCGTTGTTGAAAGTATATGAGCCCTTGAATTTCATGGCATCGATATCTGCCATAGGTATAAAAAGATTTAAGTCTAAGGCCCCATCACCATCAGCTACCATTTGGTCTAGAAATCCTTTTGCAGCATCTTTAACAGGACTATTTTTTACAAAATGAATCATCTTATGCGCTGGACTATCAAATGCAGCTTTAATTTTTAGCATGGGTTTTTTTGTATTAAATGGCTTTATTTCACCGTAAAAATCTTTAATTTGGTTATCTGCGACATGTCCAGACTGACTTTTAATATAGACCCCATTATTTTTTACTTCTAAATTAAATGAAAATTTATCAAGCTCAGGCCAGCCTAATCCATATTCGATAAAGCTATTATTAATGTCTGCAGAGACTTCAAACTGCCCCTTACTAGTGTCAGGTTCATTTTTGTCATTGACAAAAGGAAATGCATGAATAGGGCCGTTGAAATTAACCGCTAAATTATTAATTTGACCTGCTAATAATGAAGTATCAAGCCAATGTAAAGTTTCTTCACCGTATTGTTTGAAATAATATTTTTTTAAGCTTGGTATATTAATAAGATTTGAATTTGCTTTTAATGATAATTCTGGATTTTTGCTTAAATAATTCTTATAAGTTGAATTAATTTTTAGATCTAAATCGTTGTTTTTAAATATAAAATTGTTTAAAATAATTTTGTTTTTATCCCAATTAATATTTCCATTAATCTCCGAGAAATCTATTGTATTTCTTAAATAATGGTCTGCAATTATTGAAGTATTGCTTGATTTTACATTAATTGAACCTGAAGTATTTTTAATCGCGATATCAGCATTTAGATTTTTTACTCCTGGTAATTTTTCTGATTGATTGATGCCAAAGTTTAATAAATTTGCATTTAAGATTAATTCTTCTTTTTTCTTCCAGGAGAGTATCAAATTTTTGATAATCCCATCAGGATTTTTTTCCTTTAAATTGTTTGTTAAATCTTCAAAAATTGGAATTTGTGAAATAAAATTTTCTGCCTCTTTAATATTTATTTCATTTAATTTGAGTTTAAATTCATCAACTTCATTAAACTCTTTATTTTTATTCATCTCAAAAGCCGCATTATTGATATTAATATTTCTGGTAATTAGATTTAGTTTATTGCCAATTAATTTGATTGTATTTTTTTCATTTTTGAATAGCATGTTTCCAGAAAACTCTTTTAAATTGATATCTTTGTTCTGGTTTTTATTGAAATTACCAATAAAGTTTTCAATATTAAATATTGTTTTGACTTCATTTGCTTCCCAATTTCTCGCTTCAATAAGGAGTTTGAGATCACCAAAACCTTGATTGACATCAAAGGGATAGTTTAACCAAGGCTTGAGCGACGGAAGGTAAAATTGATGTAAATTAAAAATGGCTTTAATTCCAGCGTTTTTTAGATTTTCTATTTTGTCCAAGTCTAATGCACCTTCTCCATATATCTTTTGCTCTGTCCCTGTTGATATTCTTGAGGAGAATTTATAGTTGTGCCTATTTATGTAAGCAGTAATGGTTGGGGATTCGTAATTAAAGTTAATATTTGAAAATACTAGTTCCGGAGCATTTCTTTGATGATCTTTCCAAACTACTTTGCCGTTGATTAATTTAAAACTTTTCTGATTTAAAATCCAGTCTGAAAATTTTGAATCTTTGGACTCAACTATTTCAATTCCGGCGATTTTAATTTTCCCATCAACTGTTCTTTCGACAACTATATCTAAATCACCAATGATAATTTCATCCAGAATGGGTTTAAATTTAATTAATGTTAACCATGAGATATCGAAACTTATAGTCTTTAAATTAATTGTTTTCTCATTTTCTCTATCTGTTATGGAGAAATTTTTAATCAAAAATGAAGGATTTGAAATATTCCAGTATGTTTCCAGGCTTTCGATATGAACTTCGCCGCCAGTTTGAATACCAATAGAGTCTTCAATTTCATTTTTAATGTTTTCTATATTTGGTTTTAAATAGAACTGGAAAAAACCAAGAGCAACAATTATAAGAATGATTGATAGCGAAATTATTCCATATAAAAAATACATTAAATATGTATTTTTTATAAATGAGATAATTTTTTTATGCATAAAGCATATATTAGATTTTTTCTTTCAGCTGGTCTAGGATTGCGGGATTTTCAAGAGTTGAAATATCTGAGGTAATCTCTTCATCTTTTGCAATCGACCTAAGAAGACGTCTCATAATTTTACCAGATCTAGTTTTTGGTAAATTGTCACCAAATCTTATCTCATCCGGTTTTGCAATAGGACCAATTTCTTTGCCAACCCATGATCTAAGCTCTTCTATTATCCTTTTCCCTTCTTCTCCAGATGGGCGTTTCCCTTTGAGAACTACAAAAGCAACAACAGCTTCACCTTTTACTTCGTGTGGCCTGCCTACAACAGCTGCTTCAGCTACAATTTGATTTGCTACAAGGGCAGATTCAATTTCCATTGTTCCTAATCTATGCCCAGAAACATTAAGTACATCATCTATTCTTCCCATAATGGTAAAATAGCCATTATCTTTATCGCGAATAGCTCCATCTCCAGCCAAATAAAGATTTCCGCCAATTTCGTTTGGGAAATAACTGTTTTTGAATCTTTCTGGATCGCCCCAAATTGTTCTAATCATTGATGGCCAAGGTTTTTTGATAACCAAAAGCCCTCCATTTCCCCAACCTAGATCTTTGCCAGTTTCATCAACAACGTCTATATCTATACCAGGAAATGGCAATGTACAGGATCCGGGAACAAGGGGTGTTGCACCGGGTAGTGGAGTAATTACATGGCCACCTGTTTCGGTTTGCCAGAATGTATCTACTATCGGACATGAACTATTACCAACATTTTCATGATACCAAACCCACGCTTCTGGGTTAATTGGTTCCCCAACAGTTCCAAGAATTCGTAAACTTGATAAATTAAAACTTTTTGGATGAACATTTTCATCTTGTTCTGAAGCTTTAATCAAAGCTCTAATTGCAGTTGGGGCAGTATAAAAAATTGTAGCTTTGTGTTTTTCAACAATCTGCCAAAATCTTCCTGCGTCTGGAAAAGTTGGAATGCCTTCAAAAATAATTTGTGTACCACCTAAGGCAAGGGGGCCGTAGGCAACATAGGTATGCCCTGTGATCCAGCCTACGTCTGCGGTACACCAGAAAATATCATTTTCATTTAGGTCGAACGTCCATCGGGTTGTATTGATTGCATGAAGCAGATAACCACCTGTTGCATGTTGCACTCCTTTTGGTTTGCCGGTTGAGCCTGAGGTATAAAGTAAAAATAATGGATGTTCGGCATTAACCGAGATAGGTTTGCAATCTTTGGCCTGGTCTTTTATTAAATCATGCCAAAAAATTTCATTTTTATTTAGATTGATTGCGTCATCAGTTCTTTTAAGTACAATGGTTTTTGTTATTGTTTCGCAGCCACCCATTGAAAGAGCCTCATCTACGGCAGGTTTGAGGGGTATTGTTTTGCCTCCTCGGTTTTGTGCGTCAGCAGTGATAATTAATTTAGCTTTTGCATCAATGATTCGTTCTTGTATGCTTTTTGCAGAAAAGCCACCAAAAACAACTGAGTGAGTAAGGCCAATTCTTGCACATGCTTGCATTGCCACAACTGCTTCTATTCCCATAGGAAGATAGATGATAACTCGATCACCTAAGTCTAGATTTAATGTTTTTAGTCCGTTTGCAAATTGACATACTTTTTCGTAAAGTTCTTGATAAGTAACTTTGGTTGTTTGGCCTGAATCAGATTCAAAAATAATGGCGACTTTATTTCTTTTTTCTGGAAGATGCCTATCAATGCAGTTGTAAGATGCATTCAGAAAGCCATCTTCAAACCATTTGAAAAAAGGTGCATCACTTGAATTGAGTACTTTTGTATAAGGTTTGTCCCATGAAATTAATTCTTGAGCGAGCTTGGACCATGTTCCTTCATAGTCATTCTCAAAACTAGCAACTAATTTGTGATACTCCTCTAAATTTTTGATTAAAGCATTTTTGCTGAAATCTTCAGAGGGTTTAAATACTCTTTCTTCATGCATTACTGACTCAATTCCCATGAAAGCTCCTTAATTAAAACATTTCTTTAAATATGTGAATTTTTAAAATTCTAGACAGTCAATTTATAAAGTATCATACAAGTAATTTTATGATTTCCCAAATTAATAATAAAAATATATGAGCTTAAGAATTCGCCTTAATGTTCTTATTTCTTTCGTAATGATCCTCTTTCTAATTGGGCTTAGCGAGGTATTGTTAAAATCCTCCAAGAAGACAATTGAGGAGGGCGTTGAATCCTCACATAAAGTAACCTTACAGTTATTGGATACTTTTATTTTAAGCTCAGCCCAAAATCCAGATTGGGGTTATACGCATGAAATTATTCAACCATTTTTACAAGAGCTTGGTTACGTCAGAAGCAATGATATTTTTTTATATGATCTGCAAAATAACTTACTTTACAGGACACCTGAGTCAACATATAAAATCGATGTCAAACCCCCACAATGGTTTGTTAATTATATGCTCCCTAAAATTGAAACAAATTCAAAAATTATTCGTTTTGGCAGGTTAATTGTTCAGACTAATCCAAGCGGGGCAATAAGAGAGGCGTGGGTATTTGTTAGTAGAATTTTTATCGCATCTTTTATATTTTTGGTTTTTATAAACTTCTTGGTTTATTGGCTCATAGGTAGATGGTTTAGTGTAATTCCATCAATGTTAAGTGCAATAGAAAATCTCGGTAAGGGAAATTTCAATGTAGTTTTTCCAAAATCTAAAATACCAGATTTTGAGATTATTAATAAAAATTTCAATAGAATGAAAGTATCTTTAGCGAAATTTATCAATGAAAATAAAAAACTAGCTTTAATCTCACAGCAAACTGCAGATGCAATTATGATTCTTGATTCGGAGGCAAGGATTATTTTCTGGAATAACGCTTCAAAAAAATTGTTTGGTTATACAAATAAAGAAATTATGGGAAAAAGCGCAAAAGTTTTGGTACCGAAAAAACAAATTCACGAGCTAGAATCAAATCTAGATTTTACGCACCGTAAGAATAGAAAAATTATTAATATAGAGACTCAGAGGGTGACCAAAAATAAAAAATTAATTGACGTTTCTATTTCAATTTCACCACTTTACGACCCGGAACAAAAAAAAGTTATTGGCGATATTGTGAGTATGAGAGATATCAGTGAAAAAATTAAGGCCATTCAGTCAGAAATTGCACTGAAAAAAAATAAACAATTAACCGCTATTATTCAGGAACATATTGAAGACGAAAGAAGGAGTTTAGCCCGTGAGCTGCATGATGAGTTAGGTCAGTACGTTTCAGCAATAAAAATATTTTCCCAAAATATAAAAAATAAAGCTAAAGATAAAAATATCTTAGATAGCTCTAATAGCGTTATGTCTGCAGCAAATCAAATTTATGATGGCATGCATAATATTATAAAAAATCTCCGTCCCGCTTCATTAGATAATTTAGGTTTGATTGCTAGTATTAACGATCTTGTTTTGGATTGGAAGAAAAAATATCCAAATATCAATGTAAGTTTTGATAATAACAATTTTCCTAGACTCAGCAAGGAGATAGAGATATCTGTCTATAGAGTTATTCAGGAATCCATGAATAATTCATTGAAACATGCTCATGCAAATCAAGTGACTATTAAATTAAAGAAAATTAATAATAATCTTGAGGTTTCTTTTCATGATAATGGTGTAGGCTTTGATACGGGTATTTTAAAAAATACAAAGCAATTTGGCATCGTTGGAATGAAGGAAAGAATTCAAACCCTAAGAGGAAAATTTGAAATTAAATCTAACTCAACTGGAACTTTGATTTCTTGCAGGATTCCTATTTGATATAGAAAGAAAAAAATGGCTAAGTTAAAAATCTTATTGGTTGATGATCATTCAGTTGTAAGAATGGGTTTTAAAATGTTAATTGACTCGGAGGCTGATATGGAAGTTATTGCCGAAGCCGAGAGTGGCGAGGAAGGCATAAAAAAATTTCAAGAGACTAAGCCAGATCTAATTATTATGGATATTACTATGCCTGGAATTGGCGGCCTGGATGCAATTGAGAGAATTATTGCTAAAGACAAGCATACTAAAATTTTAGTGCTCTCTGCGCACGAAGACTCGGTTCATCCTAAAAGAGTTTTGTCTGCAGGTGCGCTAGGATATCTCACTAAAAGAAGTGCTGCTGAAGAATTGATTAATGCAATCAGATCTGTTGCGCAAGGAAAAAAATATCTTGAAGCAAATATTGCTCAACAATTGGCAATTACAGAATTGTCTGGAGAGAATAATCCTACCGAGGTTCTTTCTGATCGTGAGTTTGAAGTGTTTATGGCGCTTGCAAAAGGAGAAAGCACAAATGAGATTGCAAAGACTATGTGTTTAAGCCCGAGAACAGTAGGCACTCATCTTTATAATATTAAGCAAAAATTAAATGCAAATAATTCTGCCGAAATTGCACTAATTGCTATCAGATGTGGACTTTTGGAGCCTTAATCAAGCCCTTACTTTTAATCCAGCAAAGATAACTAAAGCTATACCAAAAATTGTTAGAAGGTCCATTAACTCACCAAGAAATAAAAAGCCCCACACCGATGAGAAAACAATTGTTAAATAGGAATAAGTCCCATTAATTAATGCTTTTCCAACTCGATATGCTTTTGTTATGGCGAGTTGTGCAATGGTTGCAAATATAGCTAATCCAATTAAAAGAGCAAGATTTTGAAATTTGAATAGTTTATGCATTTGGTCAAAATCAATAAAGAAAATCCCAAGAAGTGATGAAATTAAGGTGAAATAAAAAACCGTTCTTAAGTCTGGCTCTCTGAGTTGACCAAGCTTTGAGACATATATATATGCAATTGCAGCTCCAGTTCCTGATAATAGTCCAATGAGTCCTGGAAAGTTATTATTAACAATAGGTTTTAGGATTAAAACAACACCAATAAAGCCTAAAACGATAAATCCTACCTTTTGATAATTGAATTTTTGTTTGGTTAGCATGGGAAGAAATAACGCTAGGAATAACGGTGATGTGTAATTGAGGGTCATGGACGTACCAAGCTGCAATCTGGTAATTGCATAAAAGAACATTATGAGGCTAATAAAACCAATAATTGACCGTATTAAATGAAGTTTAATATAATTTGTCTTTATTGATATTTTTTCTTTGAGCATGACTGGGTAAATTATGATTAAGCTCAAAAAAGAACGGTAAAATACTAGTTCATGAGATGTAAATAGATCTGAACTTAACTTTACACATAGCCCCATTAAGCTAAAAAATAAAGTCGCAATTAGCATCCACTTGAAACTAGAATATTTGTTTTTTTTCATATTTTTAATTTTCGAATTTACTATTGACATTCACTAAAATTGATATAGTCTAGATTAGATTTTCGACAAAATATTTATAGAGAGGAATATTTATGAAAAACCCCTTAGATTCAATATTAGGCACTATCATTTCTGGTTTTGTCCTAACCTTAATTTTGGCATATATTTTAAAAAATTTTTTATAATTTAATTTTATTGATTGGAGATTATCGGTATGGAAAGTGCTTTTTTAGAAGGAATTTTTAGATGGCTACATGTCGTTGTTGGGGTAGCTTGGATTGGATTGCTTTACTATTTTAATTTTGTTCAAGTGCCAGCTTTAAAAAATGCAACAGCTGATGGCACATCTACTGGAATTACTAAACATGTAGCACCGCTTGCACTTTTGTGGTTTAGATGGGCAGCGCTAGCGACTTGGTTAACCGGTGCTGCAATTTTAGGTCAAAACTTTGTTTCAGCATTCACAATTCAAGGGGAATGGGCAGAAATTGGTGTAGGCGCATGGTTGGGAACAATTATGCTATTTAATGTTTGGGTTCTCATTTGGCCTAACCAGCAAAAGATTCTAGGCTTAAAAGAAGCAACAGATAAAGAAAAAACAGCGGCTCGAAGAATTGCTTTTTTAGCTTCCAGAACTAACACCATGTTATCAATCCCAATGCTGTTTTTGATGACAAATGGTCTTTCCCATAAAGGACTTATTGGTTTATAATTAATACTTAATATAAACTGTATTAAACGGCGACTTGAGTCGCCGTTTTTTATTTATTCAATGCATAAATTAGATAATAGTTTTTTAGCCAATACCTATGGCAGACTCCCAATTTCCTTTTCTCATGGGGAAGGGATGTGGCTGCATGCTGATGATGGAAAAAAATATCTTGATATGTTGGGAGGAGTAGCAGTAAATACTCTTGGACATTCTCATCCCCAATTTATAGATGGGTTGAAAGATCAGTTGCAGAAGCTAATTCACACTTCAAACTATTATTTTATTAAAGAGCAACAACTGTTGGCAAAAGAGCTTGCCTCACTTACGAAAATGAATTCTGTTTTCTTTTCTAATTCTGGATGCGAGGCAAATGAAGCAGCGATAAAATTTGCTAGACTTTACGGATCAAAAAAGAAGATCACTGAACCTGAAATTATTGTTATGGAGAATTCATTCCATGGCAGAACTATGGCAACGTTAACAGCTACTGGAAACCGAAAAGCTCAGGCTGGCTTTGAGCCATTACTTAAAGGTTTTATGAGAGTCGCTTTTGATGATATTCCCTCGATTCAAAATATTGCTAAAAGTAAGAATAATGTTATTGCTATCATGTTAGAGCCTATTCAAGGAGAAGGTGGGGTTAATGCACCTCATGATATAGAACAATATCTAGCAGATTTAAGAAAAATCTGTGATAAAAATGACTGGCTATTAATCTTAGATGAAGTGCAAACAGGTATCGGGAGGACTGGTAAGCTATTTGCATTTCAGCATTCAGAAATAACCCCTGACATTTTAACTTCCGCTAAGGGCTTAGGGTCAGGAGTTCCTATAGGCGCTACAATAATAAATGAAAAAGTTTCTAATATACTTGAGCCAGGAAAGCACGGTTCAACTTTTGGAGGAAATCCACTTGCTTGCAGAGCTGGTAACCTGACGCTAAAAATTTTACATGATAAAAAGCTTCAGCAAAATGCGATGGTTATGGGTAAAAAATTATTTAATCTTTTAAGTGATTTGTTGAGTGAGAAAAAGTATATCAAAGAAATCAGAGGTCTTGGATTGATGCTGGGTATTGAGTTCTCTGTACCTTGCTATCAATTGATGAATATGGCTCTGTCCAAAGGATTGCTTATTAATGTTACTTCTGAAAAAGTAGTAAGACTAGTGCCCCCTCTAATTATAAGTGAAGAAGAAATTAGTTTCTTTATGCAGCAATTTGATTTGTTGTTGAAGGATTTTGAGAAAGAAATTTTTAATGATTAAACATTTTTTAGAATTTAATAACTTTACAAAAGATGAGATATTTCATCTTTTCGATAGAGCTGCTTGGTTAAAAAAACAATTTAAGGAGTACCAGAAATATTGGCCACTTGAAGACAGAACTTTAGTTATGATCTTTGAGAAAGCGAGCACAAGAACAAGATTATCTTTTGAGTCTGGAATGCATCAGCTTGGAGGAGCGGCTATCTATCTTAACACTAGAGATTCTCAGCTTGGAAGAGGTGAGCCAGTTGAGGATGCTGCTCAGGTTATTTCAAGAATGTGTGATGCTGTAATGATTAGAACATTTGAACAAGAGATAATTGAGAGGTTTGCTGAAAACTCAAGAGTTCCTGTGATAAACGGACTAACAAATGAATATCATCCCTGTCAAATTCTTGCTGATATTTTTACCTTTATTGAAAAAAAAGGCTCTATAGAGGGTAAAACTATTGCATGGATTGGAGATTCCAATAATGTTTGTAATACCTGGTTGCAAGCCGCAGAGCTTTTAGATTTTAATGTGCACGTTTCGACACCAAAGGGTTATGAAGTAGAGGTGGAAAGAGCTGGGCTGTATGATGATTCTCATTTTGAAGAGTTTGAAGACCCAATGGAGGCCGCAAAAAATGCTGATGTTGTTACCACAGATGTATGGACTAGCATGGGTTTTGAAGAAGAAAAAATTGAAAGAAAGAGAGATTTTGCTGACTGGCAAGTTGATCAAGAAATGATGAATGAAGCCTCAAAAGATGCTATTTTTATGCATTGTCTGCCCGCACATAGAGGGGAAGAGGTTACCTCAGAAGTTATTGATGGACCACAATCTGTAGTTTGGGAAGAGGCTGAAAATAGGCTTCATGTGCAAAAAGCATTGTTAGAATATCTACTTCTTGGAAAAAAATAAAATGAAAAATATTAAAAAAGTTGTTTTAGCTTATTCGGGCGGACTGGATACATCTGTTATTTTAAAGTGGCTGCAGGAAACATATAGTTGTGAAGTGGTTACTTTTACAGCCGACATAGGACAGGGTGAAGAAATTGAACCGGCTAGAGAAAAAGCTAAAGCTGCAGGAATTAAAGAGATTTATATTGAAAATCTTCAAGAAGATTTCGCTAAAAATTATGTTTTCCCTATGTTTAGAGCAAATGCAATTTATGAAGGCGAGTACTTACTGGGAACATCGATTGCTAGGCCTTTAATTGCAAAGAGGTTGATTGAAATTGCAAAAGAAACCGGAGCTGATGCAATATCGCACGGCGCTACAGGTAAAGGAAACGATCAAGTTAGATTTGAATTAAATGCTTATGCATTAAACCCAGAAATTATGGTTATTGCACCATGGAGAGAGTGGGATTTGCTTAGCAGAGAAAAGCTTTTAAGTTTTGCCGAAAAATATAATATCCCTGTTGAGATGAAGCATAGATCCGGAGGAAGTCCTTATAGTATGGATGCAAATCTACTACATATATCATATGAAGGCAGACATCTTGAGAATCCAAACAACCCCCCTGAAGAGGAAATGTGGCGATGGACAAAGTCACCTCAGGAGGCACCAGATAAAATTGAAAAAGTTGTTATTGAATTTAAATATGGCGATCCGGTATCGGTTAATGGCAAGACTATGAAGCCACATGAAATATTAACCACCTTAAATACAATCGGCTCAAGAAACGGTATAGGTCGACTTGATTTGGTTGAAAATAGATTTGTTGGTATGAAGTCAAGAGGGTGTTATGAAACTCCTGGTGGATCTATTCTACTAAAAGCCCATAGAGCGATTGAATCAATTACTTTAGATCGAGAAGTAGCTCATCTTAAAGATGATTTAATGCCTAGGTATGCAAAAATGATTTATAACGGATTCTGGTTTGCACCCGAAAGAGAAGCGCTGCAAACATTAATTGATCATACTCAAAAATATGTTAACGGAACTGTTACTCTCAATTGTTACAAAGGGTCTGTAGAAGTTATCGGTAGAGAAAGTAATGATTCTTTATTCGATGAAAATATTGCAACTTTTGAAGATGATCGAGGCAGTTATAACCAGAAAGATGCTGAAGGCTTTATTAAGCTGAATGCATTAAGAATGAGAATTGCAGGAAAAAGGAAAAAATAAATGCCAAGTTTTGACATTACCTCTGAAATAAATAACGTAAATTTTCTGAACGCAATTGATGTCACTAAGAGACAGATTGACAACCGTTATGATTTCAAAAATACATCAGCAAATATTGAATATCATGAAAAAGAATCTGTGATAACTATATATGGAGATACGGAGTTTCAAGTCAATCAAATCAAAGACATTCTATTACCTGCATTAGAAAAAAAAGAACCTGACTCATCAAAAAGGTTAAAAGATCAGAAGATTGAATCCATTTCTGGAAATAAATCTAAACTAGATATTAAGATTGAAGCAGGCATTAGTCAGGAATTAGGTAAGCAAATCATTAAAATAATTAAAGACAGCAAACAAAAGGTACAGGCCTCTATTCAAGGAGATGCAGTCCGTGTGTCAGGACAAAAAAGAGATACACTCCAAGATGCGATTGCTTTAGTAAAAAGTCAAATAAGTAATTATCCATTAAATTTTGGTAATTTTAGGGATTAGATTTAATGGCTAAGACACTTTATGAAAAAGTTTTTGAGCGCCATATTGTTGATAAGACTGATGATACATATTTAATTTATATAGATCGACATTTGGTTCATGAGGTCACAAGTCCTCAAGCGTTTGAAGGCATAAAAATTGCAAATCGAAACTTATGGAGAAAAGATTCAATTGTTGCCGTACCAGATCATAACGTTCCTACTAAAGATTTGGAAAAAGGTATCGAAGATCCAATTTCAAAAATTCAAGTTGAAACGTTAGACCAAAATTGTAAAGATTTTAACCTTGTAGAATTTAACATGGCGGATAAAAGACAAGGTATTGTTCATGTCGTTGGGCCGGAACAGGGTCTGACACTTCCAGGAATGACTGTTGTTTGCGGGGATTCTCATACAAGTACTCACGGGGCGTTTGGAGCTCTTGCCATGGGTATTGGAACATCAGAAGTTGAGCACGTTATGGCGACACAATGTTTAATATTGAAAAAATTTAAAACTCTTAATATTCACCTTGAAGGCAATGTTAATTCTGAAGTGACTGCAAAAGATATTGCTTTGTATATCATTGGTCAAATCGGTACAGCTGGTGGCACGGGTTATGCTATTGAATTTACTGGACTCGCAATAAAAGCTTTATCTATGGAAGGCAGAATGACATTATGTAATATGGCTATCGAGGCAGGCGCGAGGGCTGGTATGGTAGCTGTTGATCAAACCACTATTGATTATTTAAAGGGGAAACCCTTTGCTCCTAAAGGAGATGAATGGAATAAAGCAACTCAGGACTGGCTAAATTTACATTCTGATAAAGAAGCAGTATTTGATAAAAAAATTACCATAAATACAAATGATATTAAGGCTCAAGTTACTTGGGGTACTTCACCTGAAATGGTAACTTCTATTGATGGATTTGTGCCTGATCCAGATGAAATTAAAGAACCTGACAAGAAAAATGATATCTTAAGTGCATTAAAATACATGGGACTTAGACCAAAACAAGCTATAAGGGATATTCAACTTGATAAAATTTTTATTGGTAGTTGCACTAATTCAAGAATAGAAGATTTAAGAGCTGCTGCAAATATTGTGCGTGGTAAAAGAATAGCAGCAAATATAAAATTAGCTTTGGTTGTTCCGGGTTCAGGACTTGTTAAAGCTCAAGCTGAAAATGAAGGACTTGATGATGTTTTTAAAAAGGCTGGTTTTGAATGGCGAGCACCAGGATGTTCTATGTGTTTGGCTATGAATGCTGATCGTCTTGATGCCGGTGAACGATGCGCATCTACTTCAAATCGAAATTTTGAAGGACGGCAAGGACAAGGTGGCAGAACACATCTAGTGAGTCCAGAAATGGCTGCTGCAGCTGCAATAGCAGGACATTTTATAGATATCGGGGCTTTGTAAAATGAATAGTTTTAATTTTCATAGTGGTATTGTTATTCCATTAGATCGCTCAAACGTTGATACGGATGCAATCATTCCAAAACAATTTTTGAAATCAATTAAAAGGACGGGTTTTGGCCCAAATTTATTTGATGATTGGCGCTACTTGGATCCTGGAGAGCCGGGTATGGATAATAGTGTTCGTAAAATTAACCCAGAATTTATTTTAAATAAAACTGAATATAAAAACGGCTCTATTTTATTAGCTAGAGAAAATTTTGGTTGTGGGTCGAGTAGGGAGCATGCCCCTTGGGCAATATTAGACTTTGGTATTAAAGCAATTATCGCTGAAAGTTTCGCTGATATTTTTTATGGTAACTGTTTTAAAAATGGAATCCTTCCTATTACCTTAAAAAAAGAAATGATTGATCAACTCTTTACTTTAGCAAAAACGCAAGTTTTAGAATTAGCGATAGATTTACCTAGTCAAACTATAACACTCGAAAAAGAGTGTTTCTCATCTTTTGAGATTGATGGGTTTAAGAAACATTGTCTAATAAATGGGCTTGATGATATAGGTTTAACACTTGAAAAAAAACAACTAATAGAGTCTTTTGAAGAAAAATATTTTAAAAACTACTCTTGGTTAGGAACAAAATAGAATGAAAATCGCAGTTTTACCCGGTGATGGCATTGGCCCAGAAATAATAGAACAAGCTGTTAAAATTATTGCTAAAGTCTCACCTAATGCCGAATTGAATTATAGCCCGATTGGTGGCGCTGGATATGATAGTTTTGGCAAACCTCTTCCCGATGAAACTCTCAAAATCGCTAAAGAATCTGACGCCGTTCTTTTGGGCGCTGTTGGAGATTGGAAGTATGATCAACTGCCTCGAGATTTGAGGCCAGAGCGTGGTCTTTTAAAAATTAGACAAGAACTAAACTTGTTTGCTAATTTAAGGCCTGCAATTTTATTTCCTGAACTAGCCAATGCATCAACACTAAAACCTGAAGTTGTTTCTGGACTGGATATTCTTATTGTAAGAGAACTTACAGGAGATATTTATTTTGGTCAACCAAGAGGTATCGGGAAGAATCAAGAGGGCTTTAAAGAAGGTTTTAATACCATGAGATATTCAGTTCCAGAGGTTGAAAGAATTGCACATTCTGCTTTCCAACTTGCTCAACTGCGTTCAAAAAAAGTATGTTCAGTTGATAAGGCAAATGTTTTAGAGACCACTGAGCTATGGCGTGAGGTAATGATTAACATTGGAAAAAAATATTACCCAGATGTTGAATTAAGTCATATGTACGTTGACAATGCAGCCATGCAGTTAATTAGAAATCCAAAGCAATTTGATGTCATGGTTACAGGAAATATTTTTGGAGATATTTTATCTGATGAAGCCTCAATGCTTACTGGTTCAATTGGCATGCTACCTTCGGCATCTTTAGATCAAAATAATAAAGGAATGTATGAACCTAGCCATGGATCTGCGCCTGATATTGCTGGAAAAAATATTGCAAACCCTTTGGCGACGATTTTATCAGTTGCAATGATGTATCGATATACATTCAAATCAAGTGCACATGCAGAAATGATAGAAAATGCGGTTAAGTTGACATTAAAACAAAACCTAAGAACTAGGGATATTTTAGATGAAAATGCTACCGAAGTAACTTGCTCTGAAATGGGGGATGCGGTTTTGAGGAATTTGGATATATGAGTCAAAAATTAAAAGTAGGCTTTATTGGTTGGAGAGGAATGGTGGGCTCTGTTCTTATGAACAGAATGCAAGAGGAAGGTGACTTTAGTTTATTCGATGCTTATTTTTTTACTACATCACAATCCGGTCAGGAAACACCTTATGTTTTTGCTGCTAATAAACAATTGCTAGATGCTCACGATTTAGATGAGCTTGCAAAAATGGATGTCATTCTTACTTGTCAAGGCAGTGACTTTACGGAAAAAATTTATAATAGTTTAAGAATGCATTGGCATGGGCATTGGATTGACGCTGCATCACTTTTAAGAATGGAAGATGAATCTGTTATTGTGCTTGATCCAATAAATTCAATTGATATTGCTCAAAAGTTAAAAGATGGAAATAAAACTTGGATTGGCGGTAACTGTACGGTTTCTCTGATGTTGTTAGCAATACAAGGTCTCTTAAAAGAAAATCTTGTTGAATGGGTAACCTCCATGACCTATCAGGCTGCAAGTGGGGCCGGTGCTAATAATATGCGAGAATTACTATTGCAGATGGGGTATCTTGAGTCTGAAGTTAGCGATCTCTTAAGTGCGCCTGACTCCAATATATTAGATATTGATACAAAAATTAAAAATGCATTTAATAAAAGTGACTTTCCAAAGAAATATTTTGGTGAATCACTTGCCGGTAATGTTATCCCATGGATAGATAGTGATTTGAACGATGGTAACTCTAAAGAAGAGTGGAAGGGTCAGGTCGAAACATTAAAAATTTTAAATACAAATTATGAAAAAATAAATGTAGATGGTTTATGTATTCGAGTAGGAACGATGAGATGCCATAGTCAAGCTTTGACTATAAAATTAAAAAAAGATCTTGATTTGAGTGAAATTGAGAAGCTTATATCAGGCGCAAACGAATGGGTAAAATTTGTTCCTAATAATAGAAAACAGACCATTGAAGAGCTTCTTCCATCAAAAGTGTCTGGTACTCTTGATATAAAGGTTGGAAGGTTGAAAAAGTTAAGAGTAGAAAAGAATCTTATATCAATATTTACAATTGGGGATCAATTATTGTGGGGTGCTGCTGAGCCGTTAAGAAGAATTTTGCGTATAATATTGTCATGATTAATAATAAGAAAATAAATCTATTTGTCTTAACTATTGGTATTCTTTTTGCATTAGTTTCTGAAGCTATTCAGCTAGGTAAAATAACAGTAAATTCAAAACAAGCACAACCTTTTAGCGCTCAAATAGAAGCGATTGTAACCAAGGCTGATGATTTAACAGAGCTGGTGCCAGCAATAGCATCAAAAGAGAATTTTGAGGCCCAGGGTATTGAAAGACTTCCAATACATGCCGATATTCAGACAACATTTGTTAAGAATGCTGATGGAAAAGTATTTTTAAAACTTAATAGCGCAAAAGCTGTTCAGGATCCATTTTTAGATTTATTGATAGAAATACAGTCAGCAAAAGGAAAAACTTATCGTGAATATACTGTATTACTAGACCCAGCTGACCCGATGGATAAGATAGTCAATGAGTCTCTTGAGAAAGAGAATAAGTCATCAGAGCTAGAGCCACAAAAATCCATAGAAAATGGCAAAAAAGCAGAAATAGCAAAACAAGAACAGATTGATAAAGATAAAACAGAAAAAAATGCTGATGTTAGTAAAAAACATAAGACAAAAAAAGCAGAAAAATCTTCGTCAGAAGTTAGCGCACTCAAAACAGTAAGATCTGTCCCAGGAAAAACGTTATATCAAATTGGCCGTGAGAATAGTATATCGGGGGTTACTCTCGAGCAAATGGTTGTAGGAATATATTTAAACAATAAATCAGCTTTCGCTGAAGGCAATATAAACGGACTTAATAAAAATCAAACCTTAACGATTCCTAATGAAAATTACTTTGATGATTTGTCACATTTAAAAGCGAGAAAAATATTACGAGAACAGAATAATGAATGGAAAAAAATCAATAACACAGCAAAAGTGATACCAGAAAAAGAAACGCAAAAAAATAATGAGCCCGCGAAGCTATCCAATAATGAAGAAGTTACTCAGCTTCAAGAGCAGTTAAAACAAGCAAATCAAAAATTAGCTGAACTAAAAAAAGATAATGAAAACCCGAATACTAAAGCTAATTTAGGCGAGAGCAAAGTAGCTAAAAATGAAATTGATAATAAGGCTAATAAGTTAGCCGAAGATAATAAATCAGCTAATGCTGAGATTAATGAGATAAATATTGAAGACGTTGAAATTAGCAATGATGATGTTTTTGTTTCTTCTATAACTAATGACGAGGCTGTTAAAGAGAATGTTATTACTGACTCTAATCAAAAAAACTCAAATAATTTACTCGCTATTTTAGTGTTAATAATTATTATTGTTATTCTTACTGCAGCTGCTTTTATTGTTAGTTCTAAAAGAAAAAATAAAATGTTATTTACTAACTCAAGCCCTCAAAATAACAATGATCTTATTAATCAGCTTGGCGAGGATGAAAATAAGCTAAATTTTTAATTGATTAATTTATCTAAATTATTGATAGTTGTTTTAATTTTATATTTGATAAATAAATCCGGTTTTCTAGTTTTAAGTCTAATATTTTTTTCTCTACTATTAGTTTCTTTTTTTACTACAGTTAATGCATTTAAACTTTTATATAAACTTAGATTTTTTTTTCTTAGTTTCATAGTTATTTTTCCTTTAGTCATTCCAGGAGAAATTATTGCTGATCTTAATATTGTAAAAATATCACGTGAAGGGATTAATATATCTATTCACCATATATTAAGACTGTTTAATTTATTTCTAATTGCAAAATTTTATACATCTTATGTTTCTTCCAAAGATATAATTAAAGCATTAATATATTTTGTATATCCATTTAAATTTTTTGGACTTAATATTGAATCTTTGTATCAAATTTTATTCCTTACTTTAAATTATATCGAAAATTTAGATTTCGAAAAATTTGATAAGCAGAAGCCGATAATTTCATTAAAAAAAATTTTATACAATAAAAAAATTATCCCATTTGATGTTCAAAATTATGTTATTGAAATTGAATACAAAAATTATCTATTAATTATTTTATTTTTAATTCTTTTGTTTAGTCTATGAAAATTGCTTGCTCTGTTGAATACTTGGGTACAAATTATTTTGGCTATCAAGAGCAGCCGGATCGAATTACTATTCAATCTGAACTTGAAAAAGCTATTAGTTCGATTGCAAACGAACAGATTAAAATTTTTGCATCAGGCAGAACTGATTCTGGAGTTCATGCCTTAGGTCAAATTTTACATTTTGAGAGCACTTCTCTAAGAGATTCTAACGCATGGGTCAGAGGAGTTAATTCGTTATTACCTGCAGATATAAAGATTAGATGGTCGACTGTTGTTCCTGATGATTTTCATTCTCGTTTTTCTGCTATTTCCAGAGAGTATCAATATTTACTATATAACTCTAAGGTAAGTTCACCCGTATGGAAAAATATTAGTGGTTGGTTTTTTGGTAATATTGATGAAGAAATTTTATCTTTTGTATTGAATAAATTTATTGGCATACATGACTTTAGCAGTTTTCGCTCTTCGGAATGTCAATCTAAAAATCCAATCAAAGAAATATATGAAGCAAAATTTGAAAAGAAAAAAGATTTTTACCTTTTTTTCTTTAAAGGAAATGGATTTTTACATCATCAAATTAGAAATATGATGTCGGTTATTCTTGACATTGCTTCAAATAAAAAAAGTATAGATTATCTTGATTATCTTTTTGATATCAAAGACCGCAAGGAGGCTTCAAACACATTCTCTCCACAAGGTTTATTTTTATCAAATATAGAATATGATAGTAAATTTAAGTTACCAAAAATCTACAATCAAATTATCTAAGGTTATGGATATAAAAGTTAAAATCTGTGGGATTACAAATCTAGAAGATGCTCTTCTTGCTATTGAGTCTGGAGCTGATGCATTAGGATTTGTTTTCTATAACAAGAGTTCTCGTTACTGTTCACCTGAGGATGCTTTTTTAATTTCGAAAAAATTACCTCCTTTTGTATCAATTGTTGGTCTTTTTGTTAATGCTAAAAAAGAAGAAATAGATAAAATTCTTGCCATGAACTTTCTTAATGCAATTCAATTCCATGGAGAAGAAAAAGCAAGTTTCTGTGAACAATTTAATTTCCCATACTTTAAGGCATTCGGCGTCAATAAAGATCTAGATTTGATACAATATGAGAAAGAGTTTAGTCAAGCGAAAGCATTTTTACTTGATAATTTTGACCCAGTCCAAAAAGGTGGAACTGGCAAAATCTTTGATTGGAATATTTTAAAAGATTTGAATGTCAGAAAACCTATTATTATTGCCGGTGGATTAAACAGTGAAAATATTATTTCTTTAATTGATTTATATATACCATATGCAGTTGATGTAAGTGGTGGCGTTGAATCTGAGAAAGGAAAAAAAGATAAACTTAAATTAAGTAGATTTATTAGTATTGTAAAAAATGGAAAAATATAATTACCCTGATAAATTAGGACATTTTGGTCAATTTGGCGGTACTTTTGTCGCTGAGACTCTTGTTGAAGCTCTTGAGGAGCTTAAAGAGATGTATGATAAATATAAAGATGATCCAGAGTTTCTAGCTGAATTTCAATCAGATCTCAAGTTTTTTGTTGGCAGGCCAAGCCCAATTTATTTCGCGGAGCGACTTACGAAGCAAGTCGGTGGCGCTCAGATTTTCTTTAAACGCGAAGATTTAAATCACACTGGTGCTCACAAGGTCAATAATACTGTTGGCCAGGCTTTGTTAGCAAAAAAAATGGGCAAGCCAAGAGTTATTGCTGAAACAGGTGCAGGGCAACATGGTGTTGCTACAGCAACGATTGCAGCAAGATTAGGCCTTCAGTGTGTAGTTTACATGGGGTCTGAAGATGTAAAACGCCAAAGCCCGAATGTCTACAGAATGAAGCTCCTTGGTGCGGAGGTTGTGCCAGTCGAAAGCGGTTCTAAGACTTTAAAAGATGCATTAAATGAAGCCTTAAGAGATTGGGTAACCAACGTATCTGACACTTTTTATATTATTGGTACTGTAGCAGGGCCTCATCCTTATCCTATGATGGTCAGAGATTTTAATTCCGTTGTTGGTAAGGAGGCAATTACTCAAATGGACGAATTGGTTGGTCATCAGCCTGATGCAATTGTTGCATGCGTTGGCGGGGGATCAAATGCTATGGGTATATTTTATCCTTATATTGATAATAAAAAAGTTAGATTAATTGGAGTTGAGGCTGCTGGAGATGGTTTAGAAACTGGTAGACATGCGGCGCCCCTTTCATCAAATAGCCCAGTAGGTGTTCTTCATGGCAATAGGACATATTTGATGCAAAATGATGAAGGCCAAATAATTGAGACTCATTCTGTTTCTGCTGGTTTAGACTATCCAGGCGTAGGTCCAGAACATTCATTTCTGAAAGATATTGGACGAGCTGAATATGTAGCTATTACAGATCAAGAGGCCTTAAATGCTTTCCATAACTTATGTAAAACTGAAGGAATTATTCCAGCTTTAGAGAGTAGCCATGCAATTGCATATGCAATGAAGCTCGCAAAAGAACTTGATTCATCAAAAACAATTTTGGTTAATTTGTCCGGCAGAGGTGATAAGGATATAAATACTGTTGCAAATATAGCTGGAATAAAAATCTAAAGTCTCTAAATATGAATAGAATTGTTTACACTTTTGAAAACCTTAAAAATAACAATAAAAGAGCCTTAATTCCTTTTGTTACCGCAGGTGATCCATCCCCAGAACTTACTATTGAGATCATGCATGAAATGGTAAAAAATGGTGCTGATTTAATTGAATTAGGCATACCATTTTCAGATCCGATGGCGGATGGCCCAACAATTCAAAGATCCAGTGAACGCGCCATAGCTAATGGTGTGGGAATAAAAAAGACTATTGAAATAGCTAAAAATTTTCGAAAAAACAATAAAGAAACTCCAATTATCTTAATGGGTTATGCAAATCCAATTGAGGCTATTGGAGTTGATAATTTTATTGATTTAGCTGCTGATGCAGATATTGATGGCGTTATAACAGTCGACTATACACCAGAAGAATCTGTTTCTTTTTCTAAAAAATTACATGAAAAAAATATTGAAACTATATACTTACTTGCTCCGACAACTGATGAAAATAGAATAAAACTAGTTTTAAAGCAAGCTTCTGGTTTTTTGTATTATGTTTCTTTAAAAGGCGTTACAGGCGCACGAAATATTGATATAAATGAAGTTGAGAGTAAAATTAATACAATCAGAAAATTTACAAGTCTTCCTATTGCTGTTGGCTTTGGAGTCAGGGATGAAAATACAGCTAAACAAGTAGCTGCAATAGCTGACGGTGTTGTAATTGGAAGTCGTGTTGTTAATGAAATTGAAGATTCTAAGACTGAAGAGTTATTAGGCAATATTGCCAAGCTAATTAAAACGATTAAAAAGGTGTTGTAATGAGTTGGCTAAAAAATGTTATTCCTCCCAAGGTAAAAAAAATTGTTGGAAAAGTAAAAAATAGAATACCAGATGGAGTTTGGCATAAATGTTCATCGTGTCAAAATACAATTTATAAAGATGATCTTGAAAAAAATTTTTACGTATGTCCTAAATGTAATTATCATGATAGGCTTAGCGCAAAACAAAGATTAGCATTAACTCTAGATACAATTAATGCAAAAGAAATTCTTTCAAATATCAAACCTAAAGATCCGCTTAGTTTTAAAGATTCAGCACCCTATATAGACAAGCTAAAACTGTCTCAGGAAAAATTAAATGTTAATGATGCGCTCTTGGTTTATTCCGGTTCAATCGAATCTTGCCCTGTTGTTGTAGCCGCTTTTGAATTTTCATTTATGGGCGGTTCTATGGGTTCTGTTGTTGGTGAAAAATTTGTTCAAGCAATTAATTTTGCAATAAGTAAAAAGCTACCATTTCTTTGTTTCTCTGCTAGCGGCGGGGCGAGAATGCAAGAGGGTTTGTTTTCTTTGATGCAGATGGCAAAAACTAGTGCGGCTTTGACTAAATTGAATCATGCAAAACTACCATTTATATCAATATTGACCGATCCTACAATGGGCGGGGTCTCTGCAAGTTTTGCAATGCTTGGGGATATTATTATTGCAGAACCCAAAGCACTTATCGGGTTTGCAGGACCAAGAGTTATTGAGCAAACAGTTCGTGAAAAATTACCCTCAGGTTTTCAAAGATCTGAATTTCTTCAAGAGCATGGCGCAGTGGACATGATTATAGATAGACGCCAATTAAGAAAATCCCTTGTAAGCTTATTATCTAAAATTAAAAGTTGTAATTGAATAAAAAATTAGATGACTTTTTAACTCACCTTGAGCATCGAAGAAGCGTCCCAATTGACCTAAGCCTTGATCGAGTTCTCGAATTCAAAAAGAAATTAAAATTAAATCCAACTTTTAAAATAATTACTATAGGAGGCACTAACGGTAAAGGTACAACTTGTTTTTATCTAAATAAACTTCTTACTCAATCAAAATTAAAAATAGGACTTTATACATCACCTCATATTTTCCGTTTTAATGAAAGAATAAGGGTAGACGATAATGAGGTCGAAAGTGAAAGGCTCCTTAAGGTTTTGAAATTTATCGATGCAAACGATATTAAGTCGGAATTAACTTTTTTCGAAATCACTACTCTTGCTGCAATATCTATATTTTTGGAAGAGAAAATCGATATTGCAATTCTTGAAGTAGGCATGGGTGGAAGACTTGATGCAGTTAACGCTTTTGATGCAGATATTTCTGCAATTACCTCAATTGGCATGGATCATACAGAGTATCTAGGCAATAGTCTTAAAAATATTGCTTATGAAAAAGCTGGAATTATCCGCGCTGGCAAGATTTGTTTTATTTCGGATGAAAAAAGCACAACCTTGCTTACTCCATTATTTGAAAAGTTAAATGTTACTCCACAAATTTATTCAAAAGATTATTTAATCGATCAACGAGGGTTCATATACGAAAATGAAAATATTCATATTTTATTTTCATTACCAAGTGATGTCCTTAAAAGTCAAAAAATTAAATTTCAGAATTTAGCAACAGCGATTGCTATCGCTGTTCAGACTTTTAAATTTTACGAAATTAATATTTCAAAAAAAATTAACTTTAAAAAATTAATTTCTGAAAATTATTTTGGGCGTCTAACCATGATATCAAAAAAACCTGAAATTTTTATCGATGTATCCCACAATGAAGATAGTATTAAAAACTTAAAGTATTTCCTTGACAGTCTTCCGTCTAAAAAAACATTCTTTGTGTTTTCTTTATTAAAAGATAAAGACTTAAGAGCTATTATGAAAATATTTAAGGGTTCAAATTCTTATTGGTGTTTATCTGAATTAAGAAATAATAGAAAGTTTGATTTGTTAGAATTAGAGAATGCTATAAGCTCAAATGGGTTGAATCATTTTTCTTCTCATCAAAGTTGTCTAGACTCTTTTAATTATGCTCAAGATAAGGCTGAAAAGAATGATAGAATTGTCGTGTTTGGAAGTTTTTATCTTATTAATGAATGTTTAAAAGGTTTTTCTCATGCCTGAAAATAGCAATACAGACCCTTTTCAAGAAGTGATACAGATTAAGAAAGCAAAGCGTCGACTTCTTGGCTCTATTATTATTCTAATTTCCTTGGTCATTTTTTCAATCTTTTTTTTACAAGACAGATCAATTGAAAAAAATTCAGCTGATATAAAAATAAATTTTACAAAAAAAAATTATGATTTTAGTGATAATGAGCTTTCAGGCCTTGCTGACAATATAAGAACTGAAATAAAAGAGGAAAATACATCTGATGAGATTGTGCTTGAGTCCAAAAAAATAAGTGCCAATGAAAGCAAAGTTTCTGGCTTTTATATCCAGTTTGGAATTTTTCAAAGTAAACAATCTGCGGAAACTATGGTTAGTAAATTATCTGCTCTTAAAATAGAATCTTTAATTGATGATATGGTATTGGAGAAAAAATTTAAAGTAAGGTCTGAATATTTTCCCAAAAAAGAAGATCTTAAATATTTGTCTGAAATTTCTAAAAATAACAAAATTAATATTATTATCAAAGAAGCAAACAAATGACACACTTTGATTATCTCGCATTAACTTTAATTGCAATTTTTTCTTTTTGGGGGTTATGGAAAGGTTTTGTTAAAGAGATACTTTCTCTAGCTGGACTTTTTGCTGCATTTTACTTTGCTTCACAATACGATACTTTAGCTGCATCTTATTTTAAATTTTATGACAATCAGCAGGTCAAGATTGTATTCTTTTTTATTCTTATTTTTGTTGTTGTGTTGTTTGTCACAGCCGTTATTACAAAAATACTAAACAACTTAATCAAAGTAGCCAATATTGGTTTTTTTAATCATGTGCTTGGTTTTATTTTCGGTGGATTTAAAGGAATGTTAATAGCGTATTTGTTTTTGTATATGTCTAGGTTTATCCCATCTATGCATTTCCTCGACGAGCAGAACTCTTTTTTGATTCCGTTTTTAGATCAGATTTTTGGAGTAATAAGCGGGTTAATTTCCAATCCAAATTTATCCGAGGTACAATATGATTTCGCATAACTTAATTCAAGGAAAAATATTATGTGCGGAGTAATTGGTATCATCGCTAATACCCCGGTAAATCAGTTGCTATATGATGGTTTGCTCGTACTTCAACATAGAGGCCAAGATGCGGCAGGGATTGTAACAACTGATGGCAATCGGTTTTATATGCACAAGAATAATGGATTGGTCAAAGATGTTTTTCATACCAGGCATATGCGTAATCTTATTGGTAATGCTGGTATAGCGCATGTAAGGTATCCAACGGCGGGTTCTTCCTCTGCGGCTGAAGCTCAACCATTTTATGTTAATTCACCTTTTGGTATTGTCCTTGGTCATAATGGAAATTTAACAAATTCTGAAAAACTCAAAGAAGAGATGTTTAGGCAGGATCTTAGGCATATCAACACAAATTCTGACTCTGAAGTTCTTATTAATGTTTTAGCTCATGAGCTAGTTGAGTCTACAAAAAATCATGTTTTAACTACTGATATTATTTTTAATTCCGTGACAAGGCTTTATGAAAGATGCAAAGGAGCATTTGCGGTGGTCTCAATGATTGCCAATTTTGGTTTACTTGCATTTAGAGACCCCCATGGAATAAGACCGCTTGTTATTGGCAAACGAGATACAGATGAAGGCCCGGAGTATACAATTGCTTCTGAAAGTGTTGCGCTTGATGTTTTAGGGTTTGAGTTATTAAGAGATGTTGAACCTGGAGAGGCAATATTTATTGATCTTGATGGAAATTTTTACTCAAGGAAATGTATTTCTGGACAAACAGTTTCCCCTTGTATTTTTGAGTATGTATATTTGGCAAGACCTGATTCTGTTATTGATGGCATTTCTGTATATCAGACAAGGTTAAATATGGGCGATAGTTTAGCCAAAAGAGTTAAAGAAGTTATTAAAGATACTAAAATTGATGTTGTAATACCAATTCCAGATACAAGCAGGCCTTCAGCTCTTCAATTAGCTTTGAATTTAAAAGCTGATTTTAAAGAGGGCTTTGTAAAAAATCGATACATTGGAAGAACTTTTATTATGCCGGGGCAGGCAATTAGAAAAAAATCCGTAAGGCAAAAACTCAATCCAATATCTTTAGAATTTAAAGATAAGAATGTTTTGCTTGTAGATGATTCGATAGTTAGAGGTACAACCTCTAGAGAGATTGTACAAATGGCTCGGGATGCTGGAGCTAAAAAAGTTTTCTTGGCATCTGCAGCACCCCCCGTAAAATATCCCAATGTTTATGGTATTGATATGCCATCACGTCATGAATTGATTGCACATAATAAAAACGAAGAAATGATTGCAAAAGAAATAGGAGCAGATGGATTAATATATCAAAAATTAGAAGATCTGATTCGGGATATTGCAAAAGAAAATAAACTTCTTAATAATTTTGATTGTTCATGTTTCGATGGAAAATATATAACTAATGATATTGACGAAAATTATCTCAATTGGATCGAGTCTTTACGGTCTGATGTTAAAGATTCTAGTCATGCAAAAAATTCTATTACTCAGCTGGATTTAAATTTAATTTCAAATGAAGAAGAAGAATTTGATGAGGTTTTGAGGTTAAGTAAATAATAACCTTGACCAATCGCGAATTATTAAACATAATTTAAATGCGCTCATTTGAATTACAGCTTGCAAGCGCGTTACAAGAATGCTAAAGCGAAATAAGTTACCCGCTTGATTTCGCGGGTTTTTTTTTATGAAGAATAAGTTTAAATTTGATACTAATGCCGTAAGGGCCGGAATAGAAAGATCTCAGTTTGGTGAACATTCTGAGGCGCTATTTTTGACTTCAAGTTTTGTGTTTAAAAGTGCAAAACAAGCTGCAGATAGATTTTCCGGCACCGATGAAGGAAATGTTTATAGCCGATTTACAAATCCTACTGTAAAGCTTTTCGAGGATCGTCTAGCAATACTTGAGAACGCAGACTCTTGTGTTGCAACATCGTCTGGAATGTCAGCTATTCTGTCTATCTTTATCACATTTTGCAAAACCGGTGATCATGTAGTTGTATCAAAAAGTATTTTTGGAACATCTGTTCAGCTTTTAAATAATTTTTTTAAAGAATGGGGTTTGGAAATAACTTTTGTTGATCTTGTAGATCTTAACCAGTGGAAAAATGCGATAAAAAAAAATACCAAACTATTTTTTTTAGAAACACCATCTAACCCTCTAACTGAAGTTGTAGATATAAAAAAGTTATCTCAAATAAGTAAGAATAATAATATTAAGCTTGTGGTTGATAATTGTTTTTGTACCCCTGTTATACAAAAACCATTAGATCTTGGCGCTGACATTGTTATGCATTCGGCAACAAAGTATATTGATGGGCAAGGAAGATGTTTAGGCGGTGCAGTGCTTGGCAAAAAAAAAGATATCGATAAAGTCAAAGTTTTTCTTCGTAATTCAGGCATAACTCTTAGTGCTTTTAATGCTTGGGTTTTTATCAAAGGTCTTGAAACTTTAAAGATAAGAATGGATGCGCAGTCAAAAAATGCTTTGATAATTGCGCAATGGCTCGAAAAACAAAAAAATGTTAGAAAAGTATATTACCCGGGCCTTAAAAGCCATCCCCAATACAATATTATAAAGAAGCAACAAACTAGCGGTGGGGCGGTTCTGTCTTTTGAAATCAATGGCGGAAAAAAAGAAGCCTGGAGGCTAATAGATAATACAAAATTATTATCTATAACAGCCAATTTAGGCGATACTAAAACTACAATTACTCATCCGGCTTCAACAACTCATTCAAGACTTACTCCGGAGGAAAGAAAAGAAGCAAATATATCAGACGCATTAATAAGAATTGCTGTTGGATTGGAAGATGTTACTGATATTATTAGTGACCTAAAACTCTAAATTATCTGCAATTCCAAAGCTTTAGCTCTATTTGCATGTTAAAATTATTGTAATATTTAACAATAATTGAAATTTAAATTTATGAATGAGTTTGCCAAAGAAACCCTCCCTGTCAGCCTAGAAGAAGAAATGAAAAAATCCTACCTTGATTACGCAATGAGCGTAATTGTTGGTAGGGCTTTACCTGATGTTAGAGATGGCTTGAAACCTGTACACCGTCGTGTTTTGTTTGCAATGCACGAGTTGAGTAATAGTTATAACCGCCCTTATAAAAAATCAGCAAGAATTGTGGGTGATGTTATTGGTAAATATCATCCTCATGGTGATACTGCAGTTTATGACACAATTGTTAGAATGGCTCAAAACTTTAGCCTGAGATATATGTTGGTAGATGGACAAGGTAACTTTGGATCTATTGATGGTGATAATGCAGCCGCAATGCGATATACAGAAATTAGAATGTCAAAAATCGCCCATGAACTTCTTGCGGATATTGACAAAGAAACGGTAGATTTCGGTCCAAATTACGATGGCTCAGAGCATGAACCCCTTATCATGCCTACTCGAATTCCCAATCTGCTGATTAATGGAAGTTCTGGTATTGCAGTTGGTATGGCAACAAATATACCACCTCATAATTTGAGCGAAATAATTGACGGTTGTTTAAAAATTCTTGAAAACTCTGACATTTCTATTGATGAATTAATAAAAATTATACCAGGGCCGGATTTTCCAACAGCAGGTATCATTCATGGGACGGCTGGAATCAGAGATGGTTATAAAACTGGACGCGGTCGAGTCGTAATGAGAGCAAGAACTCATTTTGAAGATGTAGATAAAGGAAAAAAAGAAGCAATTATTATTGACGAGCTACCTTATCAAGTAAATAAAAAAAACCTATTAGAAAAAATTGCTGAATTAGTTAATGATAAAAAAATCGAAGGTATTTCAGATTTAAGAGACGAGTCTGATAAGTCTGGAATGCGTGTTGTGATTGAGCTAAAAAGAGGTGAAATACCTGATGTTATTTTGAATAACCTTTATAAGCAAACTCAGTTACAAGATTCTTTTGGTATCAATATGGTTGCACTTATTGATGGCCAGCCTAAGTTAATGAATCTAAAACAAGTCTTAGATGCATTTATAAATCATCGTAGAGAAGTAGTAACAAGAAGAACTGTATATGAGTTAAAAAAATCTAGAGATCGTGGTCATATTTTAGAAGGTTTGGCTGTGGCGCTTGAGAACGTAGATGAGATGATAAAAATTATTAAATCTTCTCCAACACCACCTGAAGCAAAAGATGAGCTTATGAAGCGAGAATGGAAATCATCCGTTGTTGAGAATATGCTTTCTAAAACCGCAAATGATCTTTCAAGACCTGAAGGGCTATCTAGTAATTATGGATTAAGTGACTCGGGCTATAAATTATCTGATATTCAGGCTCAAGAAATTTTACAAATGAGGTTACAAAGATTAACAGGGCTTGAACAGGATAAAATTGTAAGTGAATATAAAGAAGTTATGGCATTAATTGCTGATCTCCTTGATATTTTATCAAAACCAGAAAGAGTAACAAAAATTATTCATGATGAGCTTGTTGAAATAAAAGAAAATTATGGCGACAAGAGAAAGAGTGAAATTGTTGAAAATGCAGAAGATTTGTCAATTGAAGATTTAATTGCGCCACAAGATATGGTTGTGACCTTGTCACATACAGGTTACATCAAAGCACAGGTATTAGATGATTATCGAGCTCAGAAGAGAGGTGGAAGAGGAAAGCAAGCTGCTGGAACTAAAGAAGACGACTTTATTGATCAGATGTTTGTTGCTAACTCTCATGATAACATTTTATGCTTCTCAAGCAGGGGTCAGGTTTATTGGTTAAAAGTTTATGAGGTTCCACAGGGAGGCAGAATAAGTCGTGGCAAGCCGATCGTAAATCTTTTTCCACTAATGCCAGGTGAAAAAATTAATGCTATTCTCGTTGTTAAAGAATTTGTTGAAAATGAATTTATATTCATGGCTACAGCAAAAGGCACTGTTAAGAAAACTCCACTTTCTGATTTTTCAAATCCTCGTAAATCTGGAATTATTGCAATCAAATTAGATAATGGTGATTATCTGGTTGGTGCTGGTATTACAAAAGGTTCAAATGATGTTGTTCTTGTATCTGATAACGGAAAAGCAGTTTGGTTTTCAGAAGATGATGTCAGAAGCATGGGAAGAAATGCGCGCGGTGTTCGCGGAATGAAATTAACTGAAAATCACGAAGTGTTATCTTTGCTAATAGCTGAAAATGAAACTGAATCAGTCTTGGTTGCGACTGAAAATGGTTATGGAAAAAGAACTGTTCTTTCTGAATTTAGAAAGTCAGGAAGAGGAACTCAAGGCGTCAAAGCAATTCAGGTAAGTGAAAGAAATGGTAATGTAGTAGCAGCAAAATTAGTGCATGATCAAGACGAAATAATGTTGATAACAACTGGTGGGGTATTAATTCGTACCCGTGTAAACGAAATTAGAGAGCTTGGTAGAGCAACTCAAGGTGTAACTTTGATCAATCTTGGTGAAAATGAAAAACTTTCGGGACTAGAAAAAATTGTTGAGCATGAGAAAGATCAAGGTGAGATTTTTGAAGATGAGGGTGATGTTTAGTGGCTTGTAAATATAATTTTTCGGCAGGCCCAGCATTGCTTCCAAAAGCGGTAATGGAAAAAGCGAATTCTGAATTTATGAATTGGAATAATACGGGCATGTCTGTAATGGAGATGTCTCACCGGGGTAAGGAATTTATGTCCATATTCAGGAATGTTGAAAGTAGCTTTAGAAAAGTTTTTTGTGTTCCTGAAAATTATAAAATTTTATTTCTTCAAGGTGGTGCCATAACACAAAATTTTATGGTTCCCATGAATATTAAAAGAGATAAGCAGGCTTCTTATGTTGTTTCAGGATATTGGTCTAAACGATCATTTAATGATGCGCAATGTTTTTCAGCAGTTAATCTTGCAGCTTCTTCAGAAGGTAAGGATTTCATATTGGCACCTAAATATTCCGATTGGCAATATGATAAAAATGATGCATATGTGCATTTTTGTTTAAATGAAACAATTCATGGAGTAGAGTATTTTTCCGATCCAGAAAAAATACATGTTCCTGTTGTAGCTGACATGTCATCAACAATTCTTTCACGAAAAATTGATGTATCAAAGTATGGTGTTATTTATGCTGGTGCTCAAAAAAATATTGGCCCGTCAGGATTAACATTATTAATTGTCAGGGATGACTTAATAGGACATGCTAGTGCTAGTACGCCAACAACTTTTAATTGGCAAATTCAGTCAGAAAATGATTCGATGATTAACACGCCCACTACTTATAGCATTTATATTGCAGGACTTGTATTTGATTGGATTTTGGATCAAGGTGGACTCGAATCGATGGAAAAAATTAATATTGCTAAATCTCAGTTGTTATATAGTTATATTGATGATTCAGATTTTTACTACAATACAATAGATAAAGAAAATCGTTCTCGCATGAATATACCTTTTAGAATAATAAATGATGAAATAACTATGAAGTTTGTTGAAGAAGCGGAGGCTGCTGGCTTGTATCAACTTAAAGGTCATAGGCTTGTTGGAGGATTGAGAGCCTCCTTATACAATGCAATGCCTATAGAAGGAGTTGAGGCCTTGCTTAATTTTATGGATGATTTTGCTCAGAAAAATAAACAATGAAACAAAATATAAATAAATTAAGAGATTTAATAGACTCTATCGATAAAAAAATTTTAGACCTTGTTTCCAAGAGAGCTGAGGCCGCTCGAAAAATAGGACAAGAAAAAAAAGATGGAGTAGTTTACAAACCTGAAAGAGAAGCGCAAATTCTCCAAAAACTATCCTCAATCAATAAAGGACTTCTGAATAAAGATAGTATTGAAGCAATTTTCTCAACAATAATATCAAATTGTAGAGCTTTAGAAAAAAAAGTATCTGTCTCATATTTAGGCCCATCTGGAACTTTCAGTGAAGAGGCTGCTAGAAAAAAATTTGGTGACAATGTGAACTATATGACTGCAAATAGCATTGATGAAGTTTTTAATATCGTGCACTCAAACGAGTCTAATTATGGAATTGTACCTGTTGAAAACTCTACTGAGGGAGCAGTTTCTAGAACACTTGATCTGCTTCTTACTAAAGATCTTAAAATTTGCGGAGAGGTTTATTTGCCTGTTCACCATAACCTTTTATCGAAAAACAAATCTTTAAAAAATATAAAAAAAGTGTTTGCTCACGGCCAATCCCTTGCTCAATGTCATGATTGGTTGATGAATAATCTACCAAATGTGATCACTCATCCATCGTTGAGCAATGCAGAAGGTGCAAGGCTTGCATCAAAGGATAAAACTGCAGCTTCTATAGCAAGTATTAGAGCAGCCAAAGAATTTTCATTAAATGTTTTAAAGACAAATATTGAAGATGATATAAAAAATACAACAAGATTTTTAGTAATTGCAAATCAAGATATTAAAAAATCTGGAAGAGATAAGACTTCTATTGTTGTTGCAACAAAAAATAAGCCAGGCGCTATTGCTGACTTAGTTGCCCCATTTGCCAAAAATAAAGTTAGTATGACCAAGCTTGAATCAAGGCCTGCTAAAGTTGGAATGTGGGAATATGTTTTCTTTATTGACCTTGAGGGTCATGCAGAAGATTCAAAAGTTAAAAAATCACTCATGGAAGTAGAACGAAGATCAAGTTTTCTAAAGATTTTAGGATCTTACCCTCGTTCATAATTAATTGATTATATTTCCAAAACACATTCAAGAAATATCACCTTATATTGGCGGAATGCCTATAGATGAGTTATCAAGAAAAATAAATATTCCAGTTAGCCAAATAATCAAGTTAGCTTCTAATGAAAATCCTTTAGGTATAAGTGATAATGCAAGATCAGTTTTAAGTCAGTATCAAGATACAAATCTTTATCCTGATGGCGCCTCTTTCTATCTTGTAAAAGCGTTAGCAGATAAATTTCAACTTAATGAAAAGAATATAATTATCGGCAATGGTTCAAATGATATCTTAGAGATTGCAGCAAGATCTATCGCTGGACCAGGTGATGAAGTCATGTTTTCTGAGCATGCTTTTGCTGTTTATCCATTGGTAACACAAGCTATTGGGGCCTCTGCAGTTGAAGTTCCTTCTAAAGATTTTCATCACAATCTCGATCAATTTTTAACTTTAATTACTGAAAATACAAAGTTAATATTTATAGCGAACCCAAATAATCCAACTGGAACTTTGATCCCTAAAAACCAACTATTTAATTTTATGAAAAACGTACCAAATAAAATTTTGGTTGTGCTCGACGAGGCTTATGATGAATACTTATCTAGCGAAGATAAGTCTGATTCTTTTTCCTGGATTAAGCTCTTTAATAATTTATTGATTAGTAGAAGTTTTTCAAAAGCATACGGTCTAGCCGGGTTGAGGGTAGGTTATGGAGTGGCGTCTGATTATATTATTAATATGATGAATAGAATTCGACAGCCTTTTAATGTTAATTCTTATGCACAATTGGCAGCTGTTGAATCACTAAAAGATGAAGAATTTGTTGCGAAAACATATAATTTAAATCTTCAAGAAAAAAAAATATTGGAAAGAAGCTTTGAAGAGTTAAATATTAAATATATCCCATCTCATGGCAATTTTATTAGTTTTTCGCTTGTTAATCCAGAAGTAGCAAAAAGTTGTTATGAGTTTTTATTAAATAAAGGTGTTATCCTTAGACCAATAAACAATTATAATATGCCTTGTTATTTAAGGGTGAGTATAGGCCTTGCAGAAGAAAATAATATTTTTTTAAAGTATTTAAAAGATTTTTTAAGGTTAAATAAATGATAATCGTAATGGATAAGTCTGCTTCTGAAGAGCAGATTAATAATGTAGTAAGTAAAATAAAAAATAAAGGTTTGGACGTTACCATTTCTCGGGGTATAGAGAAAACTGTTATTGGTGCGATTGGTGATGAACGTTTGCTTGATCCAAAATTACTTGATGGCCTTCCAGGAGTTCAACAAGCTCTACATATTGTAAAACCTTATAAGATCGTTGCTCGAGAGCTTCATAATGATGACACAGTGATTGACATTAATGGTTTGAAATTAGGTGGAGACAGTATCCAGGTTATTTCAGGACCTTGTTCAATAGAAACGCCAGAGCAGATGGCAAAAGCAGCACAAGCAGCTGTAGATGCAGGAGTAAAAATAATGCGAGGCGGCGCATTTAAACCAAGAACAAGCCCTTACACATTTCAGGGTATAGGTTTTGAAGGCTTAGATATGTTCAAAGAAGCTGCTTCACAAAAAAATCTCCCAATTGTATCTGAGTTATTAGATGTTAGACATTTGGATACTTTTTTAGAAAAAGGTGTTGATGTTATTCAGATCGGCACAAGAAATATGCAAAACTTTGAATTGCTAAAAGAAGTTGGCAAGGTTCATGTTCCTGTAATTTTAAAAAGAGGTCTATCAGCAACAATTTCTGAATGGCTTATGGCTGCAGAATATATAGCATCCGGTGGTAATCATAATATTATTTTTTGTGAACGCGGTATTAGAACATTCGAAACAGCTTATCGAAATGTTTTGGATGTTACAGCAGTACCTGTGCTTAAAAAAGAAACTCATTTACCTGTAATTATTGATCCTTCTCATGCTGGGGGTAAGGCATGGATGGTGCCATCATTAGCAAGAGCAGCAATTGCTGCTGGTGCTGACGGTCTATTGGTGGAGATGCACCCAAATCCATGTGATGCATGGTGTGATGCTGATCAAGCTCTCAGTCCTGAGGAATTGAAAGTGCTTATGGGGGAGTTAACTCAAATTGCACATATTCTTAAAAGGAAAATTTCTCAATAACTCATGGATTTCATGAGATTTTTTGTGCAGTTTTACTGTATGTTAAATCAACCAACCATGTAAAAATCCCTCTTGTTTTTAAATTTGGATATTTATGCACATAAGAATTTTAGGATCTGGCGCTGGAGGAGGATTTCCTCAGTGGAATTGTAATTGTGAAAATTGTAAGGGGCTTAGAACAAACACTGCTAAAGTTAGCCCTCGACATCAATCTTCTATCACTGTGAGTAGCAATGGCGAAGATTGGATTTTATTTAATGCATCTCCTGATATTCGCGCCCAGATAGAATCATTCCCACCGTTACAGCCTGCAAGAAAAATTAGAGATACCGGAATAGCATCTATTATTTTGTGTGACGGTCAAATTGACCACACAACAGGTTTGTTAATTCTTAGAGAGCATGACAAACCATGGGATGTTTATTGTACCTCTTCTGTTTACGAGGATATGACAACGGGATACCCTATCTTTAACATCTTGGGGCATTTTAGAGGTGTAAACTGGCATGAAGTTGGAACAGAGATGAAGCCTTTCGAAATACCAAAAGCCGATAATCTCGAATTTACAGCTGTGCCATTAAAAAGTGAAGCGCCTCCATATTCACCTCATAGACATAATACTGTTCCTGGCGACAATGTTGGTTATCGTGTACTTGATAAAAAAACAGGTAAAAATTTATTTTATGCACCTGGTTTGGGCGTCATGGAAGATCACGTATATGAATACATGAAAAATGCTGATGTTATCTTGGTTGACGGTACTGTTTGGACAAATGATGAAATGTCACGTCATGGAATAAGTGATAAATTAGCAAGTGAAATGGGTCATTTAGATCAATCAAGTCAAGGAGGCATTGTTGATACTTTAAAATCTTTAGAAAAACCTAGAAAAATTTTGATTCATATCAATAATACAAATCCAATTTTAAGAGAAGATTCCCCTGAAAGAGAGCAATTAAACTCTCATAATATTGAGGTGTCCTACGACGGAATGGACATAATTATTTAGTATTGAAAGGAAAAAAATGGCGGCGCCATGGACAAGAAAAGAATTTGAAGAAAAACTAAGAACAAAAGGTCAGGGCTATCATATTTATCACCCATTTCATGTAGCAATGTATGAGGGTAAGTTGTCTAAAGAGCAGCTTCAAGCTTGGGTTTTGAACCGCTTTTATTATCAAATTGCTATTCCCATGAAAGATGGTGCAATTTTATCAAACTGTCCTGATGTAGAAGTTAGAAAGCAGTGGATTGTTAGGATTACAGATCATGATGGCACTATGGATGATCCATATGGCGGTATAGAAGCTTGGATTGAGCTTGGCAGGGCGGTTGGCCTGAATCGAGAGGAAGTTATATCACTTAAGCATGTTGCCCCAGGCGTTAAATTTGCTGTAGACGCATATATTAATTTTGCAAAACAGCAGCCTTGGCAAGAGTCTGTTTGCTCTTCATTAACTGAATTATTTGCTCCACACATTCATCAACAAAGAATTAGCTCTTGGCCTCAGATGTATCCATGGGTTGATGAGTCAGGACTTAAATACTTCAAGAAAAGATTAACTGAAGCAAGGCGTGATGTTGAGCAAGGTTTAAGTGTTACTTTAGATTATTTTAGCCAGAGTAGAGAAATGCAAGAGCGTGCGCTAGATATTTTACAATTTAAATTAAATGTTTTATGGGTGATTGCAGATTCCATAATGTTGCAATCAACTAAAGTAACAACAGACGGTGTTGATTACCTAAAACAACCGGTCTATTAATTATGAGTGATATTAAAAAAGATCAAATATTTAAGATTGCTGCACACCATCGATTTCAATGGGAGGAAGCACAGGATTGTTACGTTATTTTGTTTCCTGAAGGTATGGTTAAACTAAATCCTAGCGGAGGTGAAATTTTAAAATTGGTTGATGGAAAAACTTCTATTCAATCAGTAATTAATACTTTAAAAGATAAATTTCAAGGCGTTGATAGTCTTGAAGATGATGTTTTGGCTATGTTCAATTTTGCTTTGGATAAAGCCTGGATTGAAAAAATTTAAGGATTTTTATGGTACAAGTTAATAATGGTGTTGATACAAGTGTAACTCAAACCAAGCCGCTTTGGTTGTTAGCTGAAATTACTTACCGGTGCCCTTTGCATTGCGCTTTTTGTTACAATCCAACAGACTACGCTAATTACACCAAGAATGAACTTGATACGGAATCATGGATCAAGGTGCTAAAAGATGCCAGAAAAATGGGAGCTCTTCAGCTTGGTATTTCTGGAGGCGAACCATTATTACGTGACGACATCGAAGACATTGTAGTTGAGGCTAAAAATCTTGGTTATTATTCAAATCTAATAACTTCCGGAGTTGGATTAACAGAAAAAAGAATTGATGCATTCAAGAATGGTGGATTAGATCATATTCAACTTTCTATGCATGATATAACTGAAGAAATATCAAATTTTGTAACAGATACCAAAACTTTCCAGCTAAAGAAAAAAGTTGCTGCAATGATTAAGGACAGAGGGTATCCAATGGTTCTTAATGTTGTAATCCATAGATACAATATTGCGCATGTGAAAGAGATTTTGGAAATGGCTGAGGCATTGGGGGCCGATTACGTGGAGTTGGCTAATACTCAGTATTACGGTTGGTCTTTAATTAATAGAAATCAACTAATGCCAACAAAAGAGCAAATAGAGCAGGCTGAAAAAGTAACAAATGATTTTCGAGAAAAAGTAGGCAATAAAATGAAAATATTTTTTGTTGTTCCTGACTATTTCGCCGAAAGACCAAAAAAATGTATGAATGGATGGGGTGAAGTATTTATGATTGTTACTGCAAATGGTGATGTGTTTCCATGTCATTCTGCTAGAGTTCTCCCTAACATTAACTTCCCAAATGTTAAAAATGATCAGCTCA
>CAYVOQ010000003.1:0-85345 GCA_964453595.1 uncultured Methylobacillus sp.
CTGCCGACACGAGGATTTTCAGTCCACTGCTCTACCGACTGAGCTATCTGGCCATCATCGGAACGAAGAATTATATCAAATTTAAGTCTTTTATGGAGAAACTTATTTGAATTTAACCAGAAACAAAGGATGGTTTTTTACTTTACAAGCAAGCGCAAAAATTAATAAATATACCAAATTAGGAAGAATATACTCTGGGTAATATTTCCAGCCATGAAAAAATGAATCTAGAAGAGTAGGATTGCCAAATCTTCCTGAAAACATGTAATAAGTATTAGTAGAGATAATGAAAGCTAATGAAATACTTAAGGCACCAACAGTAATTAATTTAAAGGAGTCATTCATTAAGTTATTTTTATTTATAAACCTGCCAAAAAAGAACATAACCATATAAGTTGGAATCAGACCCCAGTATCCATTAGTTAAACAAAAACCTAATTGAGGATTAAAAATTGCAAGGCCAAAATCAATTGCAGCAGCGAAAATAAAAAATAATGAAAAAATTACTAAATCAAAACTTAAAAATCCTAATGATAAAAAAATTATTAAAGAGGCATCAGGAAAATTTATAAGATTTATGAAATGACCGCCTCGTGAAATAAACATAATAAATAGAAGAATTAATAAAACGAGAAATTTATTATTAAAGATAGCCATTAGTTTGTCTCATAGATTAAATTAAAAAATAAACTGCGTCCCGGATTATTATACCTATAAGAGTTCGAAGCCCCAATAGTTGGATTGCCTTCATAAGCATAAAAATATTCTTTGTTAGTTATGTTATTTAATCTGAGATTAAATTTCCATTCTTTATTAATAGGCTTATTAATGTAAAGATTAGAAATAATATAGCCAGGGATAGGGGCGTTATTTTCAGCATCATTATATTTTTTGCCACTACCTGTCATTTCCCCCCCAAAGACCCAATCGTTATAATACTGAGTTATACCTATCGTTCCATAAAGTGAAGCTCTCCTTGCTAATTTTTTATTAAGTTCCTCATTGTTGGCTGACATAGTTGTAAAAGATGAATAAAATCTTGTGTGATCAAGAAAAAAATCAGAATTAAACGTTAAGCCAGTTATGTTTGCTTTATTAGAATTATTAATACATGTGTAACCACCGCATGTATATAACGTAATAAGATCCTCAACTTTATTGTTAAAAATAGTTAGTTTGTATTTGTGTGATTCTTTTTCATATTCAAGGTTTATCTCCTTATTTTTAGAAGTTTCAGATTTTAAATTCTCATTTGGAATAAAGTAAGCATCATAAGATGCATATAAATCATTAAACGTTGGATTTCTAAAAGCCTCGCCATATTGAGCCGTGATTTTTAGATCTTCAGAAAAATAATAACCGTAACCAATATTTTTTGTATTAGTTGTTCCCGAATGAGTATTTAAATCAACCCGATAACTTCCCTGGAAAATATTTTTTCCAATTTGATTAACGTAGCCAAGGACATATCCAGTGTTATTTCTTTCGTTAATATTGTAAGAATTATTTGATTTTAATTTTTGTTCTAATCGATCAATTGCTATATTAAATTTACCAAAATCTGATAAAAAATTATTTGTCCAATTAAATTCATTTTGAACAGTTTGATAATACACATCATCTCTTAATAATCCATCATAACTGGAATTAACTACTTGTTGATCAGTATATTTATCGAGACTAGTGGATATCAAAAGATTTGACTCCCAATTTGATGTAAATTTATTTAATAATTTTAAATTAATATTTTGATTTAACATCTTGTTCTTGACATTTGGAACTGTATTTCCATAGTAACTTCTATAACGATTATCGTATTCGTTATGCCCACTATTATTTAAAAAAGATAATTTAATTGAATTGTTTGTATCAAAATCATAATTAATGTTCCCATTAATATTTAAACTATTAAATCCATCATTGTCTTTAATTATCGGTTCATTTGAATCCAAACTAGAAAAGCCTTCAGAATTTATAGATGTAACATATAGTCCGTATTGAATTTTTTCATGACCAGAAGATAGTCCAATAGTGCTAGATTTTGTGTTGTATCTAGATAAACCAAAATTAGCATATGAACTGAAGCCAGATTTATTTTTTTTTGTGAAAAGTTGAATTACCCCACCAATTGCATCAGAACCATAAATTGACGCAGAAGGACCTCGTAAAATTTCTATTCTTTCAATTTGAGATAAAGGTATATTTTCAAAAGCCATCAAGCCAGTGGATATAGAATTTAATCTTACCCCATCTATTAACACAATTAATTGATTGGCATTCGATCCTCTTAAATAAATACTAGATTGTTTTCCGATGCCACCGGTATTGCTGATTTCTATTCCAGGCTGTCTTTGCAAAAGATCAACGAGGGATGAGGAGCCTGAGGATTCGATTTCATCTTTATTAATAATTGAAACATCAGAAACAAGGTTTTTAGAATTTTCCATGCTTCTTGTTGCTGTAACAAATATATTATTTGTTTTTACATCCTCCGCAACGGAACATAAACTAAATATGAATAATGTTAAAAAAAATAAAACTCTTAACAATAGATCCTCCCAGATCAAAATTGTTAGAGACAAAGTAGGGAATATGTTGGATTGTAAATAACAATGCATCCCCGCATCGTGTCTAATAATAATAATAATTTATCTGGCCGGTCTCCGGACTTATGAGATTTGATAGATTGTCTTCCCAGTTATAAACCAGTGACTATGTAATCTATCCGCGCTCAATTACCGTTGCGGGGGCAGTGTGAGGTTTTCACTCACTTCCCGATTATGCATTATTTAAAATAGCTAATGCCACCTGATAAGATCTAATTATCTTAACACACATCGCTAAATTGAATAAGGATTAAAAGAAAAGAATAGCAAACCAAATCAATGTCGCATTGAGAATCGCTAGGAAAACAGCTGCGCTACCTATATCTTTAGCGCGCTTGGAAAGATGGTGTTTTTCCAAAGAAATGCGATCAATAGCTGCCTCGATAGATGAGTTTAATAATTCAACTATCAGAACAAATAAGATGCTGCCGATCATCAATGATAATTCAACGGTGCTTGTTGCAAGATAAAATCCAAGAGGGATGAGAATCGTTGATAAATAACATTCCTGACGAAATGCATCCTCTTTTTGAAAAGCGATCTTGAATCCTTCAATTGAGTAGCCAAAGGCATTAATTAATCTTTTAATTCCAGTTTTACCTTTAAATGGACTTTCCATTGATATCCTTTATCATTAAAATTATTAAAAATTATATTACAGAAATGAGAAAGAAATATGACAAGAAAAGTGCAGTGCGTTAAATTGGGCAAGGAAGCAGATGGCCTTGACTTTCCTCCTTATCCGGGTGAATTGGGCAAGAGGATTTATGAAAGTGTATCAAAAGAAGCTTGGGCGGACTGGTTAAAACATCAAACGATGTTGGTTAATGAAAATCGCCTAAGCTTAGTTGATCCTGAAGCTCGAAAATATTTAACTAAGCAAACAGAAGCTTATTTCTTTGGTGATGGCGCTGATCAAGCTGAAGGTTTTGTGCCGCCGCCTAAACCTTAGGCATTAAGTTGTTTCTTAATTTCTCTAACAGAGGCGTGACGCACGTCTTTACCTTTTACGATGTAGATAACATATTCTGCAATGTTAACAGCGTGATCACCTATTCTTTCAATCGCTTTAGCTACGAACATGGTTTCTAAAGCAACAGAGATTTTTCTTGGGTCTTCCATCATAAAGGTTAACTGATGTCTTGTTGATGCTTGATAGGTCTCGTCAATTTCTTTATCTTGCTTAATGATATCTAAACAAACAGTATCATCTAGTCTTGCAAAAGCATCTAAGGAAAGTTGGAGTTGTTTTTGTGCTAATTTAACTAACGTTTTGATTTCAGATAAATTGGGTTTTCCAGCCAAATCAGACTCATTCAAACGCAAAGTAGACCTTGCAATTTTAGTAGCCTCATCACCAATTCTTTCAATATCAGAAACCATTTTTTGCATCATCAGCACCGTCCGAAGATCACCTGCTGTTGGAGCTCTTTTTGCAATGATTAATAGAATTTCTTCGTCTAATTCAATTTCATAATCATTAATCTTGTCATCTTTGTCTAAGATTTTTTCGGCAAGTTTAATGTCATTGTTAATTAACGAATCAACCGCGTTCATTAATTGTTCCTCTACGAGGCCGCCCATCTCGAGAATTTTACCGCGAATCGATTCGAGTTCGTCATCGTATTTTTTAAAACTATGCGCTTCCATAATGCTCTCTAAGTTAACTTATTAATATGTAAAGTATATGACAAAAATAACAAAATTTCTTATTTCCTAATTGTTTTTACTCCGTTTGCAGTTGCTAAAAGGAGGATATTGGCTGGCCTTGAAGCAAAAAGACCGTTAGTAACGACTCCAACAATTTGATTAATTTTTCTTTCCATCTCAATTGGATCCTTAATGTTTAGATTATGTACATCTAAAATAATATTGCCATTATCTGTTTTAAAGTCTCTTAAAACTGGATTTCCGCCTAATTTTGATAATTCTCGAGCAACATAACTGCGAGCCATAGGAAGAACTTCAACAGGTAGAGGAAATTTTCCTAATACATCGACGTACTTAGATTCATCACATATGCAAATAAAATCTTTAGCATTTGCAGCAACAATTTTTTCTCTAGTAAGTGCCCCGCCACCACCTTTTAACATATGCATATGCTCTGTGATTTCATCGGCGCCATCTACATATATTTCCATGCCATCTACACTATTTAAATCAAATACTTCAATACCGTGTTTTCGAAGGCGCTCAGCCGTAGCTTCGCTGCTAGCAACGGCTCCATCAATCTTATGTTTAACTTTAGCGAGTTCGTCGATAAAAAAGTTTGCAGTTGAACCTGTGCCAACGCCAATAATTCCAGATTCAACATATTCTATAGCTGCCATTGCTACTTGCTGTTTTAATTCGTCTTGTGTAAATGCCATAACGCCTTCCATATGAAAATAAATAAAAATTTTGATTACTATGATACACATCTGTAGAATGAATGAGAATCATGAAATTAGACAAAAAATCACTAAAAAGAAATATAGATCAAATCGATTTTTACGATACGGTAAGAAAAACCCCTCTTCAAAAACAGCAGCAATTATCAGAACGTTTTAACAACAATATCTATCTTAAAAGAGAAGATTTGCAGCCGGTTTATTCATTTAAACTTCGGGGTGCTTATAATAAATTGACGAAGCTTACGGAAAAGCAAAGAATGAATGGGGTGATTGCCGCTTCAGCAGGTAACCATGCTCAGGGCGTAGCATTGGGAGCCAAGAAATTAAAATGTCAGGCCACAATTGTTATGCCGGTTACGACACCAAAGATTAAGATAGAAGCCGTGAAGCAGTATGGAGCTGAAGTGATATTGCATGGCGAGTCTTATTCAGATGCCTATGTATTTGCTAAAAACTTAAGTGATAAAAATAAAATTACTTTTGTTCATCCTTACGACGATATAGATGTGATTGCTGGTCAAGGCACGATTGCAAAAGAGATAGTAGAGAATTTTAAACCCGATATCGATGCAGTTTTTTGTTGTGTTGGTGGCGGAGGCTTGTTGGCTGGAGTCGCATCTTATTTTAAAGCGATTAACCCTAAAATTAAAATCATTGGAGTAGAAGCTAAAGGTGCTGAAGCAATGACGCAATCATTGCAAAAAAATAAAATAGTTACTCTAAAGCAAGTCGCATTATTTGCGGACGGTGCCGCAGTAAAACAAGTCGGCGAGAATACTTTTAAGCTATGTAAAGAAAATGTTGATGAAATGATTGTAGTTGATAACGATTCAATTTGTGCTGCAATAAAAGATGTTTTCGAAGACTCGAGAACTATTTTAGAACCTGCAGGCGCTCTTGCGGTTGCTGGAATAAAAGCATATATCGATAAATATAATGTAGAAAATCAGAATTTAATTGGCATTGCTTCAGGTGCAAACATAAACTTTGATCGCTTACGTTTTGTTGCAGAAAGAGCGGAAATTGGAGAGCAACGCGAAGCTCTGCTTGCGGTCACAATTCCAGAAAAACCTGGTGCATTTAAAAGATTTTGTAATTTATTGGGCATGAGAAATATAACAGAATTTAATTACAGATATGCAGATCATGCCAATGCTCAAATTTTTGTTGGAATAACGATAGATTCTGCAGCTGAAATAAAAAAAATAATTAAAGATTTAAAACAAAATAATTTAGAAGCAATCGACCTATCAAATAATGAAGTTGCCAAATTACATCTCAGACATATGGTTGGCGGACATGCGCCTCAGGCAAAAAATGAGTTAGTTTATCGTTTTGAATTTCCTGAAAAACCTGGCGCTTTGATGAACTTTTTGGAACATATGGGTCAGAATTGGAATATTAGTTTATTTCATTACAGAAATCATGGCGCAGATACAGGTAGAGTAATGGTGGGAATTCAGGTCCCGACAAAGGATAAAAAAGTATTTGAAAGTTTCTTGAAAAATTTAGGCTACCCATACTGGGATGAAACAAAAAATTCTGGGTATAAATTATTTTTAGGGAAAAGTTGAATTAAAGGAGTTTAAATGAAAAGTTTTATTTTGATGTCATTAACGCTGTTACTGTTTGCATGTGGAGGCCAAAGTCCAGAGGCTTACGTAACATCACAAGATGCGGGAGTTAGCGTCATTAATCTTGATACGGGAGAAGTAACGGATCAAATTGATGTTCAAGCTGAGGGTCCAAGAGGAATAGGGGTTACAAGTGATGGACGATACATCGTTACCGCTAATAAAAGCAATTCAACGATTTCAGTAATCGATCGAAAATCTCATAAATTATTAAATCAGATAGAAGTCGGCAAAAATCCAGAATTTGTTCGTGTTTATCAGGATTATGTTTTTGTTTCCACTGAACCTGCTTCTTCCGGAAAACCTCCAGCAGATAATGGACATGAAGAAGATGATGACGATGGTGATAAAGAGCCAGCTAAGATTGCTGTGGTTGATCTAAGAACAGGATCTAAAATAAGAGAAATCGAAGGTGGTCCTGAAACTGAAGGGATAGAATTTAGCAATGACGGTAAACAAGTAATTGTTACTAACGAAGCAGATAATACAGTAACGGTTCACAATTTTGAATCGGGTGAATTGCTCAAAAAAATTGATATGACCCCATATGGTAATAGACCCAGAGGTATCAAAGCCTCTCCAGATGGAAATAATTATGTGGCTACACTAGAGCATAGTAATAATTTTGTTGTTTTGGATAAAGATTTTAATCATATTAAGACCGTGCCTGTGGGTATAAATCCTTATGGTGTGGCATTTAATAAGAGTGGAAGCAAGCTTTTTGTTTCCGTTAGCAAGTCCAAGGCTTTGGAAGTTTATGATACAAAGAATTATGAGAAAGAGACCTCAATTGCCTTGAGTGGAAATAGATGTTGGCATTTTACTTTTAGCCCGGATGATAAAAAAATTATTATGGCTTGTGGACGCTCGGATGAATTGTTAGTTTTAGATACGGAGACTCAGTCAGTTGAAAAATCAATACCTGTCAAAGGTATACCATGGGGTATTGTAACCTATCCGAAATCAATAGGCAGTTTGGATGATACTCGAAATTAACTTTAGGTATATTTGTTAATAAAATCCCATTCTGCTCTTGTTACTGGGGTGATGGAGAGTCTGTTGCCCTTCTGCAAAATTTTCATTTTACTAAGCTCAGGATAATCTCGGATTTGCGAAAGAGTCACTAGGCTAGTTTTCTTTATAAACTCCATATCAACATTAAGCCATCGAGGGTTTTTTGGGTCCGACTTTGGATCAAAATATTTATGACCTTTTTTAAACTGTAATTTATCTGGATAGGCGAGCTTACAAACTTTCATAATACCTACAATTCCAGGCTCTTTACAGTTAGAGTGATAGAAAAAAGCAAGATCACCAATTTTCATATTATCACGCATAAAATTTCGTGCTTGATAGTTTCTAATACCATACCAATCAATTGTTTTGTCTTGTGCAAGATCGTCAATGGAATAGTCTGTTGGTTCAGACTTCATGAGCCAGTAGTTCATAGATTTATTATTTATAATTAAATAGCTTTACTGTTGCCTAGACTAGCATCTAGAACCAAAGGTTCAGGTGGTAAAAGTTTAAAATGCTTTAGGTTTCAACTAAGAGCCCTTAAAAGGTTACCCAATTAACTGAATCTCACCACATTTGAATAACTTAAACCGATGCTATTGACTAGTTCAAAGAATATATAGCCTAAGCAACAGTAAAACTATCTACATCAGCTTGTATCTTAAATTAACTATTAATTGTTTGGTCAATTAAATTAGATAAAAAGTTTAATTTATTTTTATATTCAGGATTAGTAATTTGCGCTTCAGTCATCGGATTTTGGTTCAGTAGATCGTGTGCAATATTCAAAGCAGTCATAACTAATATGCGATCAACCCCGGTAACCCCATTTGTTTGGAATTCTTCTATTTTATTTTGAAGATATGTAACTGAGTTCTGTAATGATTGTTCTTCTCCTGGAGGACAGGAAATTTTATAATCTCTACCTAAAATAGTTATTTCAATTAAATTGCTCATAAAAGACTGTCCTGAGGAATTTGACCTAAAAGATTTTCAATTTTTTGAGTTGCTTCTCTTATTCGACTCTCAAGCTTTTGGATCTCAATACTTGAATTTTGATTTCTTTCTTTTAACAAAGAAATTTCATTCTTTAAATTGAGGTTGATTTCAATTAATTTATTAATTTTGTTCTCGAGTTGATTGAGTTCAATGTCCATAGAATTCACTATAATTTAATTTAGATACTTATTCAATCAGTCGTCTTCTTTTTTGCTCTAGGGTGTGCTTGATCATATACCTTGGAAAGATGTTGAAAATCAAGATGAGTATAGATCTGGGTGGTGCTAATATTTGAATGACCGAGCAATTCTTGAACTGCTCGAAGATCTTGGCTGGATTGTAAAACATGACTTGCAAAACTATGCCTTAATAAATGTGGATGAATATTTTCTGGAATTCCTTGTTTTATTGCCCAATGTTTTAATCGGTATTGAATACTTCTGTTTGATAGAGGGTTTCCACTTTCTGATAAGAATATATAAGGATTATTATTGTCGATATTTTTAATGTTTTTTCTAACCTCTAGCCAAACCTTAATTGCCTCCTTAGCTTTTTTCCCTACAGGAACATACCTTTCTTTTTGTCCCTTTCCGATGATGCGTATAACAGAATCTATAAAATCAATGTCCGTTATTTTGCAATTAGTTAGTTCAGACAATCTTAGCCCAGAAGAGTAAAACAACTCTAGAATAGCGCGGTCTCGTAAACCTAGAAATGAATTATCTTCAATTTCAACAAGCTTAATAGTCTGGTCAATCGAAAGTGTTTCTGGGAGTTTCTTTTGTCCTTTGGGAGGTTTTATTCCATGGGTAGGATTTAACTTCATATTAAAGCGATGAGAAATGAAGTTAAATAACCCTCTCCAGGAAGAAAGAATTCTGCTGAGTGATTTACCATTTAAATTTTGAGAATGAAGTTTTGTAAGTGCAAAGCGGATATCTTCAACCTGGTAGTCCGTTAATAATTTACTTTCGTTAAGCGCTAATAATTTTTTAATATCAATTTCATAGTTTTTTAATGTGAAGGCGCTCAAGTTTTTTTCAAATTGAATATATTCAAAAAATTTTGAAACATATTCTTGATTCGTCATAGAGTAATTTCACCCTGGAAAACGATATGTGCATCACCTAGTAAGAAAAGTTGATTTGAATTAGAGTAATCAACTTGCAAGATGCCGCCAGGCATATTAACTTTAAGTACAGGATTGAGATTAAAGTGCTGATTTCCAATAACTGTAGCTGCACAAGCGCCTGTTCCGCAGCCAAGAGTAAGGCCAGAGCCCCTTTCAAAAACTTTTAATGTAATTTCATCTTTTGAATTAATATTGGCAAAACCAACATTAATTCCTTGAGAAAAGAAACCTGAATTTTGAATTTGTATACCTGATTGTTCGACATGTATATCATTTATGTCATCAACAAAGAAAACAATGTGAGGGTTGCCTAATGATACAAAGTGACCTGTTACATTTTTATTTCCAGAATTGGTAAGAATGTCAAAGTCTTGAGCAGTCGTTTTGAGTTCAGTAAATTCTGAATAGTTAAAGGTCGGCTTGCCCATATCAATTTTAATTAAATTATTCTCTTTGAAAAGATTTAATATGGAATTTTTTGTTTCAACTCTTACTATTTCTTTTAAGGATAGTTTATTTTTTTTAATAAACTCGTAAAAGCATCTAGCACCATTTCCGCAATGTTCAACTTCTCCCCCATCACTATTGAAGATTCTATATTTGAAATCAACTAAAGCAGAAGTAGGTTTTTCAATAATCAGGAGTTGATCAAAGCCAATTCCCGTATGGCGGTTTGCTAAATTAATTATCTGTTGTTTAGTTAGTTGGTAGTTATTATCTGATTGGTCAATAACGATAAAGTCATTTCCAATAGCATGCATTTTTGTAAAAGGTATTTTCATTTTTTGGGTAATTTATATCTTCTATAATTCCATAAATATTGTTCAGGTGCCATCATAACTAAATCTTCAATTTTTTTATTAATCGTATCGGCAGATATTTTACCTTTAACTTCAAATAACTCTATCTGAAAACCTCTGCCAATTTTAAGACGTTTACCAAATGCCATAATAACTGGTGCCCCAGTAAGTTTGTGCAATTTCTCAACTAAGTTCATAGTGTAAACTCTGTCATGAAAAAAATTAGACCATACGCCTTGCCCTTCAGGTGGAACTTGATCAGGCAAAATACCAACTGCCTCTCCTTTTTTGAGTGAGCGTATAACCTCTCTTAAACCACCAATATATATATTCGCAGGTTTGACGTTGTTTTTTGTTCTGCCATTCAATATAAAGCGGTTAATCCAATTATTTTTACTAGGCTTATAAAGAATTGTAATAGGATTTTGGATGCCATAATATTGAGCTGTAATTTCGAATGATCCTAAATGCGGGGTTAAAAAAATGATACCTTTTTTTTTCACTTGAGCTTTTTTAATTAAATCCCAATTAATTGTATTTTTAATCAATCGATATATTTTATTATCAGGGGCTGACCATATTGCAAAAGACTCAGTTAATCCCATTCCGATATGCATTGCATTTCTAATAGCAAGTGATCTAATTTTTGATTTATTATTAATTATTTTTGTTCTAGCTATATTTTTTGTAATCCGTTCTTTAAATTTAATATCAAAAAGATACATTGCAAGACCAAGAATTGATCCTAGAAGATGATGAAAAATTAAAGGAAGCTGAAAAAAAAGTTTTATAATAGATTTCATATTTTTTGAAGTTTCATTATTAGTGGCTATCTGTTATTCTAACGCGAAATCTATATGGTAAAAAATTATGAATGAATATTTATTTACATCGGAATCTGTTTCCGAAGGTCATCCCGACAAGGTTGCTGATCAAATTTCTGACGCTGTTCTTGATGCGATATTGGTTCAAGATTCAAAAGCGCGGGTAGCTGCAGAAACTCTTGCAGCGACTAACTTAGTAGTTTTAGCTGGAGAAATTACTACTTCAGCAAAAGTTGATTATGAAAATATAGCAAGATCAGTCTTAAAAGATATTGGCTATGATGACCCTGCTAAAGGAATTGATTATAAGAACTGTAAGGTTAATGTTGTTTATGGCCAACAATCACCAGATATTGCTCAAGGTGTTAATAAGGCATTGGATGACCCGCTTTCACAGGGTGCTGGTGATCAAGGATTGATGTTTGGGTATGCTTGTGAAGAAACGCCAACTTTAATGCCAATGCCAATATGGCTATCTCATAAAATAATGAAAAGACAGGCGATGCTTAGAAAAAATAATACAATTTCTTGGCTAAGGCCTGATGCAAAGTCACAAGTAACACTGAAATATGAGGATAATCAACCTAAAGCGATTGATACAATAGTGGTATCTACTCAGCATGATCCAGATATTTCATTGAAAAATATTAGAGAATCTGTTGTAGAAGAAATAATTAAACCAGAAATACCAGCAGAGTTTAAAAAAGATAATATAAAATTTTTAGTAAACCCAACTGGTAATTTTGTTATTGGAGGTCCTGAGGGAGACTGTGGTTTGACAGGCCGTAAGATTATTGTCGATACATATGGAGGAGCAGCTCCTCATGGTGGAGGCGCATTTTCTGGTAAAGATCCATCAAAGGTTGATCGTTCTGCAGCTTATGCTGCGCGATATGTTGCGAAAAATATCGTGGCATCAAAATTAGCAACGCGATGTTTAGTTCAACTGTCATATGCAATTGGTGTGGCTGAACCAACTTCTATTATGATTGACACATTTGGCACAAGTAAGCTGAATGCTTATGAATTAGAGGCTTTAGTTAGGACACATTTTGACTTAAGGCCGAGAGGGATTGTTGATATGCTAGACCTTCTAAGACCAATTTATAGACAAACCGCGGCATATGGACATTTTGGCCGAGAGGATATTGAACTTCCCTGGGAAAAGATTGACAAAATATTAAATTAAATTAAGGGTTTATAAATTACCTTTTTTTTAATATAATTCTCAATTCGAGGAACGCTGCGAGATAGTTTTCACTATACCCAGGCTCGAAGTCAAACTGCGTTCACCTAACCTTGCCAGTCAAGGGTTCAGGTGGAGCCCAACTGGCCACTAAAATAATTTTATAAGGAATAAATTATGAATAATGTGGCAAACGATTTAACAAAATTTGAATCTGTTGTAGCAGATTTAAGCTTAGCCGATTTTGGTCGTAAAGAGATAAATATTGCTGAAATAGAAATGCCTGGTTTGATGGCAATACGTGAAGAATATAAAAAAGATCAACCATTAAAAGGTGCTTTTATATCTGGTTCTTTGCATATGACCATTCAAACAGCTGTTTTAATTGAAACTCTAGAAGCACTTGGAGCGGAAGTTAGATGGGCGTCATGTAACATATACTCAACACAAGATCATGCAGCTGCTGCAATCGCAAAAAAAGGTACTCCTGTGTTTGCTTTTAAAGGAGAGTCTTTAGAAGAATATTGGGATTTTACCCATCGCATCTTTGAATGGCCAGATAATAAATTTTCCAATATGATTCTTGATGACGGTGGCGATGCTACCTTGTTGCTTCATCTTGGGGTGAAAGCGGAAAACGATATTTCTATTCTAGACAATCCGAAATCTGAGGAAGAGACTTTCCTATTCAAAGCAATCAAGTCAAAGTTATCAGAAAACCCTAAATGGTACTCTGAGAGAATTATTCATATAAAAGGCGTAACTGAAGAAACAACAACCGGAGTGCATCGCCTCTATCAAATGCACAAAAATGGTGAGCTCGCTTTCCCAGCTATTAATGTTAATGACTCAGTTACGAAGTCAAAATTTGATAACTTGTATGGGTGTCGTGAGTCGTTAGTTGATGCAATTAAAAGAGCAACTGACGTGATGATTGCAGGTAAAATCGCTGTTGTTGCTGGCTATGGTGATGTTGGAAAAGGGTCTGCTCAAGCATTAAGGGCACTGTCAGCACAAGTCTGGGTAACTGAAATTGATCCTATATGTGCATTACAAGCCGCCATGGAAGGATACAAGGTTGTGACTATGGATTACGCTGCCGAGTTTGGCGACATTTTTGTAACTGCAACTGGAAATTACAATGTTATCAACTATGAACATATGGCAAAAATGAAAGACCAAGCAATTGTTTGTAATATTGGTCATTTTGATAATGAGATTGATGTAGCAAGTTTGTCAAAATGTAAATGGGATGAAATTAAGCCGCAAGTAGACCATGTAGAATTTCCTGATGGAAAAAAAATAATACTCTTAGCCAAGGGCAGATTAGTTAATCTAGGATGTGCAACTGGACATCCAAGTTATGTTATGAGTTCTTCTTTTGCCAATCAGACAATAGCGCAAATAGAGATTTTTAATAATCCAGAAAAGTATCCAACTAATGTTTATACGTTACCAAAAAATTTAGATGAAAAAGTTGCTACATTGCAATTAAAGAAATTAGATGCAGTTTTAACTAAATTAACTTCTGAGCAAGCTAAATATATTGGTGTTGATGTTGAGGGCCCTTTTAAGCCAGATACATATCGTTATTGATGTCTAAGATAAAAAATTTAAGCTTTGAGTTTTTCCCCCCTCGAACTTTAGAAGGGGAGAAAAAGCTATGGACAACTTTAGAGGCCTTATCTTTATATTCCCCTGAGTTTTTTTCTGTAACTTTTGGAGCCGGAGGGTCAACAAAAGAAAAAACTTTTGAGACGGTTATAAGGATTAAAGAAAAAGGATTTAATGCTGTTCCTCATATTTCTTGTATTTCTTCTTCAAAGGAAGAAATTAGGAGCTTGTTGGAAGAATATAAAAGTAATAATATTAATCACTTAGTTTGTTTGAGGGGCGACAATCCCTCTGGTTTATCGGGAGCTGGTGAATTTCATCACGCCAATGATTTGGTAAGTTTTGTAAGGAAAGAAACTGGTGATCATTTTTATATAGAAGTTGCGGCATACCCAGAAGTTCACCCCGAAGCTGAAAGCGCCAATGAAGATTTAAGATATTTCAAAGAAAAGGTTGAATCAGGAGCCAATTCAGCAATTACCCAGTTTTTCTTCAATGTTGATGCTTATTTTAAATTTGTTGAACAATGCAACCAGCAGCAGATCAATGTACCTGTTATCCCTGGCATAATGCCAATCTACAATATCAAACAGCTTTCAAGATTTGCTAATAGTTGTGGGGCTGAAATACCTAGATGGTTGAGGTTGAAGCTTGAGTCATACGGAGATGATATCAATTCGCTAAGAGATTTTGGGGTTGATTTTATATCGGAGCTCTGTGAAACATTATTAGCATTCGGCGTGGACTCATTACACTTTTATACATTAAATGAACACAAGATTATTTCTAGGATCATAGAAAATATATCAGATTAATGAATCATTGCAGTTTTTGAGCTAAAAAGGGCATCCTCAATAAATAAATATTCATTTTCTCGACCAAAGTGCCAAAGAGTCATCATAACAATCCATTTAAGTTCATCAAGATTAAGACTGCTTTGTTCAACCGCCATAGCTCGATCTAGTATTATCTCTCTTTCTGATGAACTTAGTACTTTTGCTTGCTCAAGAAATACAAGAAAACCAATACCCTCTGTTGATATTTTTTCATTTTCTTTAATAGAATAAATTCGTGATGCTACATTAGAATTATTTAATATTTGGTTATTAAGTCTTTCTGACATAATTTTTAGAGTTGCAAACCAATCAATTGCAAATTCAATTTCTTTATGTTCAAATCCTGCCTCTTCTAATTCGGAGGTCATCTGTGAAAAATCTGCATGTGTTTTTGCACTAAGGTAATGTTCAAATACATAGACTAATAGTTCAAACATAATTTACTCCTTTAATGACAGTCAATATAAAGTTAAGAATTTCAGAGGGATAAAACTTGTGATTATGAGTATAATCAGAGATAAAATTTATTTTAGTTTTAATGCTCACTTAAACTATAAGTTAACAGTAAAAAAAGGCAATTGCAAGTTTTAAATGACTATATTAAATATTCTTGAATACCCTGATGAGCGACTGCATACAGTTGCTGAGAATGTGGTTGATTTTGACGAAAAACTAGAAGAGTTAGTAAAAAATATGGCAGAAACTATGTACTTGAATAAAGGAATAGGGTTAGCTGCTACACAAGTTGATGTTCACAAAAGATTGATAGTAATCGATACATCAGAAGAAAAAAATAACCTCATAACATTAATTAATCCTGTTTTGGAAAGACATAATGGAATCCAAGAGTATGCGGAAGGTTGTTTATCTGTGCCTGGTATTTTTGAAAAAATTAAGCGTTATGAAAATATAACTGTGAGCTATTTCGACCTTAAGGGTAAAAAAAAATCTATTAACGCGGATGGATTACTTTCTGTATGTATTCAGCATGAAATGGATCATTTGCTCGGTAAAGTTTTTGTAGACTATCTTTCTCAGCTTAAGAAAACAAGGATAAAAACTAAACTATCAAAATTAAACAATAAAAAATGATAAAAGAATCATTAAATATAGTTTTTGCCGGAACACCAAAATTTGCAGTACCAACTTTAGATTTGATTACAAACTCAGATCATAATGTTTCATTAGTCTTAACCCAACCTGATAGAAGAGCGGGAAGAGGGATGAGTATGGTTGAAAGTGATGTAAAAAAATATGCTAGAGAAAAAAATTTACAGATATTACAGCCGGAAAAAATTAGCGATAGTGTAATCACTCAAATTGAAAAAACAAATCCAGATCTATTAGTAGTCGCAGCATATGGAATAATTTTGCCTGCTAATTTGTTAAAAATTTTTCCAAAAGGAGCATTTAATGTTCATGGTTCAATATTGCCAAAATGGAGGGGTGCGGCACCAATTCAGAGAGCAATTGAGTCAGGGGATAAAATTATTGGAGTCTCAATAATGGAAGTTGTTGAAAAACTTGATGCAGGAAGAATCTGCAAAATTTACTCTGAAGAAAGAGACGTCACAAAGTCTTCCGGATATTATTTTGAGAGGTTAGCTTTGAAAGGTTCAGAATTAATGTTGGATTGGATTAATTTAATTTCATCAAATACTAGAGTTGAGATGGTCAATCAGGATGAATCAAAAGTTACTTATGCCAAAAAAATATTTAAAGAAGAAGCGGTAATTGACTGGAATGAAAAAGCAGAAATTATTAATAATAAAGTGCATGCTTTAAATCCAAACCCTATGGCAAGATGTCAATTCAGAGATAGAGACTACAAGATTGTTAAAACAGAAATATCCAATATAAAAAATATGGAGCAATATAATTTTGGAGATATTTATATAGAAAGTAAAAAACTATATATAAAAGCAAAAGAAAATTTTCTAGAAATATTAGAACTTCAGCCTCCAGGATCAAAAATTATATCAGCTGAAATATTTATAAAAAATTATCAAGTAAAAAATAAAGAGAAATTTAGTTGAAAAAGGAATTAATTGCCGCAAGTAAAATTGTAACATTAGTTAACGATGGCCATAATTTAGATTATGGATTTGCAAAAATAATGGAGCCAAATCTAGATGCAGCATTGATAAAGGATATTTGTTATGGAAGCTTAAGGAATTATTACAAATATGAATATTATTTATCTCAATTTGTGAAAAAGAAGATAGAAGATGAATTTATTAAAAATTTATTAATAAATTCAATATACCAATTAAATAATCAAAATAAAAAAGAATACACCATAGTAAATAATGCTGTTGAGGCAACCAAAATCATCAATAGTGGATTCAAAGCATTCGTAAATGCAGTGCTAAGAAATTATTTAAGAAAAAAACAGGAAGTAAAAGATAGCAAAGAATTGAAATATAAATACTCTTATCCTGTCTGGTGGATTGAAAAAATACAGAAGGAATACAAGAAAAATTGGGAAAAAATATTAGAAGAAGGTAATTCTCGGGCAAAAATTATACTCAGAATAAACAAGAAAAAAATACCTCAAGATGAATATATTAAATTTTTAATGAGAGAAAATATAAAGTTTGAATTAGTTTTAGAAAATAAATTTATTTCGGTAGAGTCTAAAATTGATATAAGAACACTTCCAGGATACAGTGAAGGAATGTTTAGTGTTCAAGACCCAGCAGCACAGCTGGCTTGTGAGTTAACAAATATTACAGATGGAATGGCTGTGCTTGATGTTTGTTCTGCACCGGGAGGAAAAGCTGCTCATATACTTGAGAAGTATGATATTCAAATGGATTGTGTTGATATCAATAAGAATAGAATAAAGTTACTAAAAGAAAACCTAGCGAGACTTCAATTAGTTGCAAACGTTTATACTGATATTCCAGATAAAAAGTATGATCGAATAATTGTTGATGCTCCATGCAGTGCCTCTGGAATTGTTAAAAGACATATAGAGATAAAATATTTAAGAGCACTAAAAGACATAAAAAAATTTCAAAATCAACAACTTGATATAGTAAAAAATGTTTGGAATAAACTAAAAAAAGGAGGTGAACTGCTTTATATCACCTGTTCCGTCTTTGCTGAAGAAAACCAATTGATGGTTGAAAAAATTACCAACACCTTCAATGATGCAAAACTAAAAAAAATTGAAATTCCAAATTATTATTCAAGAATAGAGAACCAATTATTACCAAACGAAAATCATGATGGGTTATTTTATGCAGCATTTCAAAAAATATAAATTAAAATATTTATATTTAATTATATTTATTCCATTTGGATTATATGCAAACCTGAGCTTAGAGATCCTAAATGTTGATATGGTTAACAAAGCCACTATTGATTACAGAGTTGTTGGAGATTTTAATGAGAAATTAAAAGAAATAATTGAAAAAGGAATTCATATTCAAATAGATGAAAAGATTGAATTAATAATAAAAAGAAATTTTTGGTTTGATAAAAAAATAGCAGAGAAGATTAATCATTATTCAATAGAGTATCATCCGTTAACAAAAAAATATATTTATAAAGATAGACATCAGGAAAGAACATTTAACGATTGGAACAGCATCATTATTGAATTAAGGAAATTAAAAAGTGTGACGGTAAATTTCAATCAAAAAGATTTGATAGAAAAAAAATATTTATATTTTTCATGGATGGTAAATAAACAAAAATTACCAAAAAGTTTTCAAATAAATATATTTCAGAATCAATGGGAAACTCTATTGAAAAAGAAAATTAATTTATGAAATATTTATTAACAATTTTTTCAGTTTCTGGATTAGCTTTATTAGCAATTTTAATAAAAGCAATTTCAAATACTGAGATGCTTTCCAGTGAGGCATTTCGGTTGCTATTGAATATAAACCTTTTGTTTGCTCTTTCTCTTGGAATTTTGATCATTTATCAAGTCTATAAATTAATACGAGACATCAAAAGAGAAGTAACTGGAAGTAAATTAACATTAAGATTAGTAATTTCGTATTCGATAATGATGTTAATTCCTGTGATGATAATTTATTTAGTATCAGTTAATTTTCTAACGAGGTCGATTGAATCTTGGTTTAATGTAAAAGTCGAAGCTGCTCTAGAAGGGGGTTTGAATATTGGTCAAAAAACTCTCGATATTATGATGAAAGACATTGAATTAAAAACAAAAAGTATTGCATATTCAATAAGAAATGAAAAAGTAAAAAATTTTAACAATGTTGTTTCCGATTTGAGAGAAAAATTTGATATTGATGAAACTTTATTGATCGATGAATCAAGACAAATAGTTGGCATTTCTTCAAAAGATACCACATCTTTAATCTCGGATTTACCAAGTGAAATAGAATTAGACAAGGCGAAATTTAATTTCCACGGCCGAGTAGACTTAAACGACAATTCAGAATTAGTATTGAAGGGAATCGCACCAATTACTTTTGTTAACAAAGATAAAAAAATTTATTTATATGTTTCTCAAAAAGTACCACCTCAAATTTCTCAAGTTGCACTTTCTGTTGAATCTGTTTTTGAAGAATATCAAGCCTTAACATACAGTAGAAAATCATTAAGATTAATATATCAAATTACACTAACAATAATTCTTATGCTCGCAATATTAGGATCAATTGCTGTAGCACTATTTTTTAGTAGAAGGTTTGCTATGCCATTATCTGTTTTAGCAGAAGCAACTAAAGATATTGCACTGGGTAATTATAGAAGAAAAATTCCAGAACAAGGAAAAGATGAGTTAGGTCTATTAGTAAGATCATTTAATTCAATGACATCGAAACTGGAGGATGCAAATAAGACTCTAGAGTTGAATAGAAAGAGAATAGAAGATTCATCAAATTTTCTGGAAAGCATAATTACAAATATGTCATCAGCAATAATAGTCTTAGATAAAAAATTAAGAATAAGATTTACAAACCGACTAGCAAGTCAATATATAGGATTAAATTTAGAAAAAAAAATAGGTCAAATATTTAGCATCAAATTAAACCAAAATAAAAAAAATGAAGATTTTAGTAATTTTATGAACAAAATAGATGAGTTTATTAAAAAAGAAAAAAAGAATGATAGTTTTATATGGAAGAGAGATTCAAGAGTGATTTCTATTCAAATAAGTAACCATAATATATCAAGCTTAGAAAGCAACAAGATTATAGTAATGGATGATATTACAGAAATTACTCAAGCACAGAGAAATGAAGCATGGTCCGAAGTGGCAAGAAGGCTTGCTCATGAGATCAAAAACCCACTAACGCCAATTCAATTATCTGCAGAGCAAATAAGTTATAAATTTGCAAAAGAATTAAATACTAATGATAAAAAAATACTCAATGAGAGAGTTAAGACAATTGTTAATCAGGTGAATGCAATTAAAGAAATGGTAAATGAATTTACAGAATTCTCAAAAGCAACAGCAAAGGAAAAAAAATTAGTTGATATAAAAAAATTGTTAGATGACGTAACTAATCTTTATCATCAAAAAGATATCAAGATTAAAAATACAGCTAAAAGTATAAAAATAATGGCTGACGAAACAAAGCTGAGGCAAGTATTTTTAAATTTAATTCAAAATGCTTATGAAGCGAAACAACCTAATAAAAATTTATTACTTGAAATTACAACAAAAGACTTAAAAGATAACATTAATATTTTATTTATAGATAATGGAAGTGGAATAAAAAAAGAATTAGATATATTTGAACCATATGTGACATCAAAAGAAACTGGAACCGGTCTAGGTTTGGCAGTTGTGAAGAAAATAATAGAAGAACATAATGGAAAGATAAATATAAAAAATAATCAAAAAGAAGGGGTGGAAGTTAAAATTTCATTTGAAAAATAGATGAATAAAAAAATAAAAATATTAATTGTAGATGATGAAAAAGATATCAGAATTTCTTTGAAGGCAATTCTTGATGATGAAGGCTATCTAACTTATCTTGCCGAGGATGCAAATGAGGCAAAAAGGATCTTAGATAAAGAAAAAGATATAAGATGCATGTTTCTTGATATTTGGATGCCAGGATGTGACGGCATTACTTTGCTTAAAGAATTAAAATCAAAAAATATTTATGATAATCCTGTAATAATGATGTCAGGACACGGAACGATTGATACTGCAGTTAATGCAACAAAGTTAGGAGCAATGGATTTTATTGAAAAGCCGTTATCGCTCCAGAAAGTTATTAAGGTCACACAGGACGCAATTGAGAGGTCTTTGAAATATCCTAATCTTTCTTATAATTTTTTTGAAAAATCAAAAATTAATGAAATCCAAGCCTATTATAAAAACCTATTTAATCCAAACCATATAAAGATAATCGATGATGAAATTTATTCAGAGGCTTTGGTTGAGCATATTGAAAAATTAAGCAAAGAAAACCATGTAAAAAAATTTAATTTTGAGCAATTAAGCAATATAGAAGATTTTGATATTTTTCTTAATGATAATAGAAACAATACGCTATTAATTCGCTTTGCAGAAAAACAAAATGACTCAAAAAGAATAATAGAAATATTAAGAAAAAAAATAAAAGAATTTAATGTAAATTTAATTTTAATAAAAACAGAAGCATCCCAAGAATTAATTGAGCAGGATGAATCAAAAAAGATAAAATTAAAAATATTTGAGCAAAACCAAGATTTAATAGTAGATGTTGCGATAGATTTATTAAGTTACTATTTAAACTCTATTGGAAACATTATATATCGTGAATTTGAATTAGCAGCTTTAAATCAATTACGCTCAAATAATGTGATCACAAATTTAATCGAATTAGATAGTTTAATCAAATTAATGCTTGAAGAAACCAAAACTGAAATAATCACAAGTGAAGTTTTTGAAAATGTTTTAAATAAAAATAATCAAACAAAGACAAAATTAACAAACCAAGACAGTAGCTTTTCACTTTATGAAAAGCCAATAAAAGAAGCTCGAGATGAGTTTGAAAGAGGATACTTTCAGTTCCACTTGAATAACCAAATTAGTATGACAAAGTTATCCGAGGTATCTGGAATTGAGAGAACTCATTTATATAGAAAGTTAAAGCAGTTAGGGCTTAAGGATTAAATTCTAATATAACAGGAGCATGATCTGAAGGCCTTTCAAATCCTCTAAACTGTTCCAAAATTTTACAAGATGCGTCAGACAAATCAATAGATGATGAAGCGAGAATGTGGTCTATCCTTAGACCCATTTTTCTTTGATATCCATTCATTCTGTAATCCCACCAAGTGAAAAGGGAAGTATCTGCATTTAGCGACCTAAAAGTATCAATAAATCCTAAATCTAGTATTTGATTGAATAAATCTCTTTCTATATCGCTTGTTAAAACTGTATTTTTCCATTTTTCAGGATCATGACAATCTATGTCATGAGGTGCAATATTGAAATCACCAACTAGAATTGTCTCTTCTTGCTTAACTAAGTACTTGATTAAGGCATTTATCCAATACTGCTTATAAATAAATTTATCACTATCAAGAGATTGTCCATTCGGGAAGTAGCAATTAACAATATTAAAATTTTTATTATCAATACTCAAAGATCCAGAAATAAATCTTTTTTGTTCATCATCTATTTCTGGAATTGAATAGACAATATTCTCTAAAGGGTGCTTTGATAATATTGCAACACCATTAAAAGTTTTTTGGCCGGTGAAATAAACTTTGTACCCGTGATTCATTAGGTCTCTTTCAGGAAAGTTTTCATTGATACATTTTGTTTCTTGAAGGCATATTAAGTCTGGGTTATGTTGTCCAATCAACAGAACTAAATGTTCATATCTAATTTTGAGTGAATTTACATTCCAGGTAACTATTTTCATAGCGTTAAACCGCTATGTTTTAGTAAAGCATCTATAGATGGCTCTCTATTCATGAATGCAAAGAATGATTCTTGTATGGGCCTAGAACCGCCTCGACTGAGTATTTCATCTTTAAATCTTGCACTGACAATATTATTATCTAGACCAGCATCCAAGAATGCATCAAAAACATCAGCAGAAAGAACTTCGGCCCATTTATAACTATAATAACCTGCTGCATAGCCACCTGCGAATATATGAGAAAAACTATGAGGGAAACGATTCCAATAAGGAGGTTTTATTACTGCTACATCTTCTCTGACTTTTTCTAAGATGCCTAAAACGTCTTGAATTTTAAGATTATTCTTCATGTGTATTAATATATCAAAAAGAGCAAATTCAACTTGTCTAACAGTTTGCATACCAGATTGAAAATTTTTACTTAAGATTAATTTTTCATAAACAGATTGAGAAATAGGTTCGGAAGAATCTGCATGAAGAGTTAGCTTTTGTAAAATGTTGAAATCCCAACAAAAATTTTCCATAAACTGGCTTGGTAATTCAACTGCATCCCATTCAACTCCTTTTATACCTGCAAGTGAATATTCAGTCACTTCTGTTAGCATATGATGTAAACCATGACCAAATTCATGGAAAAGAGTTATGACCTCATCATGAGTTAAATAAGCTTCAACATTTTTATTTGGTTGAGAAAAATTACAAGTTAGATAAGCAACTGGATAAGAAATATTGTTGTCAAAGTGTGATTTAGAAATGCATTCATCCATCCAGGCGCCACTTCTTTTGCCATTACGTGCATATAGGTCGAAATAAAAACCGGCAATAAGTTTATTATCTTTATAAATTTCAAAATAAAGCACATCTTTATGCCATACATCAGCATTAGCTTGAATAATTTTTAAACCATACAATTGTTCTATAAGAGAAAAAAGACCATTTAAAACTTTTGATTGTGGAAAATATTTTTTAATTTCTTGATCAGATATATTAAAGCGTTGTTTTTTTAATTTTTCTGATAAAAAAGAAATATCCCAAGCTTCAATATTTTCGATTCCATATTTTTTTGATTCATTGATGAGATCTGTAAAATCTTTTTGCGCAAATGGTTTGGCTTTTTTAGCAAGATCCATAAGAAAATTAATAACCTCTTCGGGGCTGTTTGCCATTTTTGTAGAAATGCTCAATTCGGCGTAATTATTAAAACCTAGCAATGTTGATAGCTGATGTCGTTTATTTAAAATATCCTCAATTATCTTAGAATTATCTACACTGGGATTTGAAAACTCAGAAGCCTTCTTAGCATATGCCTTATAAAGTGTTTCACGTAAGTCTCTATTTTCGGCGTATTGTAATACAGGAATATAAGATGGAAAGTGAAGTGTGAATGTATAACCCTCTTGATTATTATCCTTTGCAACACTGGATGCAAATTCAATAACATCAGATGGTATGCCTAATAATAAATTTGGATCAGTAATATTAAGTTTAAAATTATTTGTTTCATCAAGGATATTCTCTTCAAAACGAGATGCTAATTTTGATAAATCTGCTTGCAGCTCTAGAAAATAATTTTTATTTGATGCTTCTAAATTAACTCCACCCAATTCAAAGTTTCTTATTTCATCATTAACAACTTTTTGTTGAACTTTGTTGAGCTTCAGGTAAGCATTGGTATTTTTTAAATGAGTAAATTTTTTATAAAGTTCGGGATTTTGATTCAGATTACTATAATAATTAGTAATTAATTCATTCGAAGCATTAAAAGCATCTCGAATTTCTTTAGTATTAACAACTGAGTTAAGATGAGTTATTTGAGCCCAAGCTCTTGCAAGTCGGTCTTCAATTTTGTCGAGTTGGTTTATAAAATCATATGGATTCTCTCCTATTTTACTTTTTATAATTTCATCTATTTTAATTTTATTTTCAGAGATAATATTTTCTATGGCTTCTCGCATATGGGAAGCGTGAATTTTTGAAAAATTTGGTAAAGTTTTTTGATTTAAAATAGGGTTTAACATAAATTTAAGATTGATTTAATTTAGTAACTAGAGCTTCAATACTTGATTGTTGCTCACTTTTTAAAATTTTATTAATAATACGAGTATTTTTTTTGCAATTGGTTTCTATAATTTTCTTTTTTACTCTTAATATGCTTGCAGGATGCATAGAGAAGATATAAAGCCCCATTCCTAATAAAAGCTTTGTATAACGATGATCGCCAGCCATCTCTCCACATAGTGAAACGGGAATATTAAATTTTTGACCTGCTTTGATGGTGTTGTGAATTAATTTTAAGATTGCCGGATGAATGGAGTTATACAAATGAGAAACAGAATCATCAGTTCTGTCAACAGCAAGAGTGTATTGAATAAGATCATTAGTACCAATTGAAAGAAAATCTAATTGTTTTGCAAAAGAGTCAATGTGGATTGCAGCTGCTGGTATTTCAATCATACCACCAATAAGAATATTGGAATCATATTTCTTATTTTCAGCATCTAATAATGTCTTAGCCCTTTTGATAAGTAATTTAACTTGATTAAGTTCATTTATTGAGGAAAGCATCGGAATTAAGATTTTAACATTACCATATACGCTGGCTCGCAGAATGGCTTTGATTTGAGTAATAAAAATATCTGGCTCTGCTAAGCAGAGGCGAATAGCACGAAGGCCTAGTGCTGGATTTTGAGTGTCAGCATTTGAATTATCAATAACTTTATCAGCACCAGAGTCGAGTGTTCTGATTATTAATTCTTTATTTTTAAGATTTGAAGCAAGTCTTTTATAAATAGAAAATTGTTCATTTTCAGAAAGCATTTTACCTTTACTCATAAAAATGAATTCTGTTCTAAAAAGACCAACTCCATCAGCATTATTAGAAAAAATAGATTTAACATCAGCTTCATCTTCAATATTTGTGAGCAATTGTATATTTTTTTTATCAATTGTTTTGCTTTTAATTTTTGCTAATTTAAAAAGTTTTTTTTGCTCGGTGTCCCAGTGATTTTTTCTAAGATGATAATCGTGCAATACATTTGAGTTTGGATTAACAATTACAGAACTGCTATCACCATCAACAATAATTAAGTCATCATTCTTAATTAATTTTTTTGCATTTTGAAGGCCAACTATAGAAGGTATATTAATGCTTCTTGCAAGAATAGCAGTGTGAGATGTTGGGCCGCCTATATCAGTAATAAAAGAAATAAAGTTTGATGATTTAAACTTTAATGCATCTGCTGGAGAAATGTCATGGGCCACAAGAATATTATTTTTCTTTTGTGAGATTTTATGATTACTTCCCACGATATATTTAGCAATATTTTCACATACTTGCATGACATCATTTTTTCTTTCCTGTATATAAGGATTGGTTATTTTCTCAAATCTTCTAATAATTTCATCTGCTTGGAGCTTTAATGCCCATTCAGCATTGCATAATTTAGAGCGAATTGTATCAATAGTATTTTTTGAAATTTTGTCATCTTTAAGAATTGATAAATGTATATCGATAAAAGAAGTAAAATTTCCCATTTGTGAAATAACTAAATCTCTTTTAATTTTCAAGAGTTCATTTTGAGATTGTATAAGGGCTTTTTTAAATTTAGAGACTTCAGCTTTAATTTGACCAAAGGTTATACTTTTGGCTTCTGCTTCATTAAGTGTGTGAGACAATATGACAGCTTTTCCAATTGCTATTCCTGGACTAACTGAAATACCGGATATAGTAAACATTACTCACCTTCATCAAAAAAATTTTCAATTAGATTGTTGATTGCTTCAAAAGAGCTAATTTCATCATCTCCAGATATTTCAATTTGAAATTCATCATTTTGTGCGATTGAAAGCATTAAAATATCGATCATACTTTTAGCATCAACTTTCTCGTCATTAAATATTATAGAAATCTGAGAACTAAAATTGTTAGCAAGCTCACTAAATTTATTAGAAGCCCTTGCATGTAAACCTAATTTGTTTTTTATTTTTAATTTTTTTTTTATCATATGAAATTTATGATTGATTTATTGCCACATTTAATTAGTTCATCAATCAAAATATTGGCATCATTAGTTTTAAATGTAAGGGCTTTAAGAAGCATTGCTAGATTAACTCCAGATATTGCATGAATATATGGAAGTTTTGTGTAGCACCTTATTAAATTACTTGGGGAAGAACCAGCAAGATCAGTTAGGACAATAAGGGGTGATTGATCATGGTTTTTAATGTATTTTTCAAGATTAGATTTTGAAGCATCAAGATTATTATGATTCACGGAAATACAATCAATAGGTAAATTCTCTTGATGTAAATTTTCTTTAGCAGCATTAATTAACGCATTGCCTATTTCATCATGAGTTATTAATAAAAACTTAGTCATTAAGATCTCTGTGTAATATCGATACATTCAATTTTTTTGATTTTAAATTCTCAGCTAATTTCTCTACAAAATAAACTGACCTATGGTGACCTCCAGTACAACCAATACCTATAGCAATATATTTTCTTTGTGTTTTAATTAGTGCTGTAATTCTTTTTTTAATAAATCTCAACAGTTGAGATTGGTATTCTGCGACTTCAGGCATTTTCTTGAAATATTCATCAATCGCCTTACTTTTCCCGTTTTTATTCTTTAACGACTTTTCATAGTAAGGGTTTTTTATTTCACGAACATCAAACATAAAATCTAGATCCAGGGGTATATTATTTTTAAAAGCAAATGAAATTAAATGAATATGAGTATTATGCTTATGATCAATTATATTGCTTATGTAGTTTTTTAAATTATCAAGATTCAATTTAGTTGTATCTATAACAAGCGCTTCTTCATTAATAAGATTTTTTAATAAAAATTCATCCCTATCAATTGCTTCTGAAATTGATAGGGATGTCTTAATTAGTGGATGTTTTCTTCGAGATTCGCTATATCTTTTAATTATTTCTGATTTACTGGCTTTGAGATATATCAAATGAACATTCACAGAAACAGATAATGTGGTAATAATACTTTGTAAAATTTCAAAGTTTAAAGATCTACCATCAATTGATATAGCCGCATATTTAATTTTATTGACTTGTAGTTCATTGATTACATTCGGTATTGAGGATAAAGGTAAATTATCTATACAGTAATAGTTATTATCCTCAAAGGTTCTTAAGACATTTGTTTTGCCAGAGCCTATTAATCCTGTAACAATGAAAAGTTTCAACTTAAATTATTATGTTTAAGGTCAGATATTTCAGATTGGTGACGATTCTTCATTTTATCTTTGGCTTTGATTATTTGCCGATCTAGTTTATTGATTACATCGTCAATAGCAACGTACATGTCAAGATTCTCACATTTACAACATATATCATTATTAGGTAAATGAATTAATCCCTCGAGTATATGGGCATTTCTTTCAACTTTAAGGATAAATTTAGCGCTTATTATATTTTTAAAGTGATGTTCTAATTTAAGAAATTTTGTATTGATTAAATTTTGAATCGCTTCTGTAATTTCAATATTTTGTCCAGTAATATTTGGAGTCATTATAGTTCCTTTCTTTTTGATGCAGCAAGTATGCCTAGTTTTTCTCTATATTTTGTTACAGTTCTTCTACTAATTGTAATCCCATCTTTAATAAGAGTTAAGTATATTTTCATATCTGATAAAGGAGTTTTCTTGCTTTCCAATTGAATAATATTTTTAATTTTGTTCATAATTTCATTACTGGAGTGATCACTTAATTGGCTTTGAAGAAAGTTTCTTAATTCAAATATACCATGAGGTGTTTCAATGTATTTATTATTGACAAGTCTACTGACAGAAGATTCGTGAAGATCTAACTTCAATGCGATATGTTTGAGAGTTAACTTTTCGGAGCTATAAATATTTTGATTAATAAAATTTTTATGGTGTTCGAAAATCAACTTTGCAACCCGAATTAAATTGATATTTCTATATGCTAAATTTTTGATAAGCCAGTTGGCACTCTGAAATAGTTCAGCATCTTTATCAGCATATTCATTTTGAATTGAAAGAGTATGAAAATTATTCAAGATTTTGATCTCATAGCTATTCTGTGTCATTTCAATCTTTAATTCAGGGTAGATATAATTGTCATTATTGGATGTTTTAAATTTATTTCCCGGCCTTGGATTAAGTTTTTTTATTAGCTCATGTGATTCTTGAATATCTGTTATTGAGCAATTAATAAGCTTCGAAATTTCTGTGTAGTTTTTGTTTGCTAAAAGGTGAATATAATCTTTTAAGATAATTTTTGCATAGCTTTTAATTTTAGAATCACTAAAGTCATCTAATTGCATTAAAAGACATTCGGTTAAATTTTTTGCAAATAAACCAGGCATAGATATTGATTGTAATTTTTTGATTAGTTGAGTTATTTGGCTATGCCCAACTTTAAAACCTTCGTCATCTAAAAGGCCAATAAAAAAATTATAATCCTCTGTAAGATAACCAGCGCTATCCAAATATTCAATTAGCAGATTAGCAAGTAATAATTCTTCATTTTCCAGAGCGAGGTCAAATAAATTTTCTTGGAAATATTCATAAAGTGTCTTTGAGTAATCTTGAGATGGAAAGATACAAGCTTCGTTGTTAGGATATTCTTGAATTTTAGGAATATATTTTTTTTCATAGTAAAGGTAAGGATTGCTAGCAATATAATCCTCAATAAGAATTTCAATCTCAAGCTCATTAGCTGCTAGCAAATGAACTGATTGTTGAATTAGGGGGGAAAGTTTTAGAGTTTGTTTAAGCTGTAATTTAAGATTTGGAAGCATTACCTAAAGGGAAAATTCTCGACCCAAATAAATATCTTTTACTCTTTCATTTTTAACTATTTCTATAGGTGGACCTGAAGCAAAAATCCTTCCTTGATTTACTATATAAGCTCTATTACAAATCCCTAATGTTTCTCTTACATTATGGTCTGTTATTAGTATACCAATACCCTTGCTAGCAAGAAATCTTATAATCTTCTGAATATCAATAACCGCAATGGGATCAATACCAGCAAATGGTTCATCAAGTAGTATAAATTTAGGATTTGTTGCTAGGCATCTAGCTATTTCAACTCTTCTTCTCTCGCCTCCCGATAAAGATATTGCTGTGTTAGTTCTGATGTGTTCTATACCTAATTCTTTTAACAATAAATTAGTTTTTTCTTGGATTTCCTTAATATTGCTATCTCTTAGTTCTAGGATAGAGCGTATATTATCCTCAACATTCATTTTTCTGAAAATTGAAGCTTCTTGTGGAAGGTAAGCCAGTCCATGTTGTGATCTAAAATGGATAGGTTTAAAGGTTATGTCATTATTGTCAAGAAATATTGATCCATGGTCAGGCCTTATTAACCCAACAATCATATAAAAAGTAGTAGTTTTTCCAGCGCCATTTGGCCCTAGCAAACCAATAATTTCACCGCTATTTAAACTGAGCGAGATGTCCTGCACAACATTTTTTTGCTTGTAACTTTTTTTGATATTTTGAATTACTAAAGAGGTCATATTATTGATCAGGTCTTATTATTGCCCTTGTTCTTCCTTTTTTAATAGTATTGCCGCTTGCATCTTTTGTATTTCCGGACATTGCTTGAGCAAATTCAGAGCTTGCATCATACATAATATAATCTCCAAAAACTAAATCATTACCTCTTTTGACCCTTGCTTTACTATATAGATGAAGTTTATCCATGTTGCCATCATATTCAATTCTCAAAGACTGGCCTTCAATGTATTCTTCAACTCCCTCTCTTTTTTGTTTGAACGTTGCTGGCTTTCCAGTTGCAGTTGAATGTTGGAAGCCTTGTTTATCTTCTCGGATTACAAGCTTATCAGCTCTGATGATCAAGGTACCCTGCTGTAGAATAACATCTCCAATATAAGTGCTTATGCTTTTGGCGTCATCTACTTGCATTTCATCTGAATCGATTATAATCGGCTTTTCTCGATCAGCTTTTTCTGCATAAAGCGTTTGGCTTATAAAAACAAAAAAAATAATAAAAAAATTATTTCGCGTCATAAACAACATGTGTATTTTTTAGAATCTTAATAAGACCTTCGGCTTTATCATATTTAAGACCTGTGCCGTCAATCTCAATGCTGGGCTCTTGAATCATTTTAACATTATCTTTTGACAGCATAATGTTCTTATTTGGAAGTAACGTTAGATTGTTAGTATGTAACTTCATCTCTTTTTTATTGGCTAACTCAACTCTTTTAAGTAAAACATTGTCTTTTAGGTCAATCTTTTCTCCGTCATCATAAATCTTTCCGTTTTCAGATTTTATAGTTAAGTTCAGTTGATTTTCTTTAAAGTCTTCGTAAAAAGGGTTGTTTAGTAGGGATTCATTTAAATGTTTATAATACTTCATGGTATTAGCCCTTAATTTGAAATTTAGGTTACCTTCAGGGTCTAAACGATAAGAAACGAAGTTTTTTAAAAAAAAATCTGGACTATTAGAAAGTTTTTTCTCTTTAATCTCAATTTCCCGTTTTACCTCATTATTTAGCCAATAAGAAACAAATAAAACAAAACTAAGAAGAAATATCGTGAATAAAGAGGAAAGCTTGCTCATGAAAATTAGATGATCTTATTTCTAAATAAATCTTGAAAGTTTAGAACACCTGCAAGATCGTCATTTTCATCACAAACTATTAAGCTTGAAATTTTAAAGTCTTCCATCATTTTTGCAGCCTCAATAGCCAATGAATTAGAATTTATTTTACGTGGGTTTTTAGACATTACCTGATGAATTTTTGTATCAAGAGAGATGCCATCTATCAAGACTCTTCTTAAATCGCCATCAGTGAAAATCCCAGTAGGTTTTTTTGCTTCCTCAATAACAACAAAGCCAACATTTTGATCTGAGATTTTTATTAATGAATCCATAATTGTGGCATTAGGTTCTATGCGAGGTATCAAATTTGTAGTGCGCATAATATCTTTAATTTTCACAAATCTCTTTTTTCCTATGCTTCCTCCGGGGTGAGAATGAAGAAAGTCTTCCTGGGTGAATCCCTTTAGAGAAAAAACTGAAATTGCTAAAGCGTCTCCAAGTGCTAACATGACTGTTGAACTTGCTGTTGGAGCTAATCCTAATGGGCATGCCTCTTCATCAACTGCAGAAGATATATGGTAATTTGAATGCTGAGCTAACTCAGAGGATGAATTTCCTGTGATAGAAATTATTTTTGCACCAATTCTTTTAATATTTGGGATTAAAGTAAAGATTTCATCACTTTCTCCAGAGTTAGAGAGAAAAATGACAACATCTTCTTTGACAATCATGCCCAGATCCCCATGGCTTGCCTCTCCAGGGTGCATAAAGAAAGAAGGCGTACCAGTACTCGAAAAAGTAGATGCAATTTTTCTTGCTATATGACCGGATTTTCCCATCCCACTGAATATTAATCTACCATTACATTGAAACAAAACCTCCGCTATCAATGCAAAGTTTTCATCAATTCTTTTAATAGATTTATTAATTTCTTCTGATTCGATGCTGAGAACTTTTTTTGCTGATTCAATGATTAATTTTTTATTATCATTCATAATTAATACTTATTATATATTTAAATAATTAAAGATTGAAAAAATGTCAAATTCACTAGAACTAATAATTTTACTTCTAGCATGCTCTGTATTCATGGTTGCTTTTTTAAGAAATATGAAATTGCCTCCCATGATTGCTTATTTTTTAGTTGGTTTAGTTTTGGGCCCAAATTTTTTATCTATTCTTCCAGATGCTGAGTCAAGCAGGCATTTTGTTGAGTTTGGAATTGTTTTTTTAATGTTTACCATTGGTCTTGAATTTAGTTTGCCGACACTAAATTCTATGAGAACAATTTTATTGGGTGTGGGCGGAGCGCAAGTCATAATTACTCTGTTATTAGCTATGGTAATGTCAATATCTTATGGCTTAAGTTTTGTTGAGGGTTTTATTATTGGATCAGCAATAACAATGTCATCAACGGCAATTGTTTCAAAAATATTAATGGAAAGATTAGATCTCAATACTCGCCATGGGAAGCTGTCAATTGGTATTTTGCTTTTTCAAGATCTTGCAGTTATTCTTGTATTGATTTTCCTATCAACTTTTTCAAATCCAAATTTCGATCTTTATGAGACCTTATTTTTTGTTCTAATTAAAATTATAGGACTATTTAGTATTTTATTTTGGGTTGGAAGGCCCATATTGGATTACTGGTTTGGCATTATTGCACGACAAAAATCACCAGAACTTTTTGTTCTGAACGTTCTTTTAGTCACGTTATTTTTTTCTTATCTAACAAACGCAATAGGACTTTCATATGCGCTTGGGGCATTTGTAGCAGGGATGTTAATTTCTGAGACACATTTTAGATTTCAAGTGGAGTCAGATATCGCACCATTCAGAGATATTTTGCTAGGGTTATTTTTTGTAAGCATCGGTACAATGCTTAATATTGAGATTCTTCAGGACTTCTTCTTTATCATTCTATTCTTATTAGTAGCTTTATTTTTGTTTAAATCAATTTTGATTACAACTTTAGTAAGGTTATTTAAGTATGAGCTTGGAGTAGGAATTAGAACGGGTGTGATTTTGGCTCACGCTGGTGAGTTCAGTTTTGTGATATTAGCTTTGGCGCAGCAAGAAAAACTAATCTCTGATTTAGCGCTTCAGATTGTTTTATCAGTCTGCTTGATTTCAATGTTAGTTGCTCCGTTCGTAATCCAAAATAACGGTAGAATCGCGAGAAAATTAAGTAAGTCATATTTGACAAACAGCAAGAAGCAAGTAAGTGAAATTGAGCATTTAGGAAAAGCTTTTAAAGATCATGTTATTTTGTGTGGTTATGGCAGAAGCGGGCAATATCTTGCGAGATTTTTAAAGGAAGAGAATATTAGTTATATTGCTGTGGACATTGATCTCAACCGAGTAAATGATGCAGCCTCTGCTGGTGAAAATGTTGTTTATGGAGACGCAAGTCGATTAGAGGTTCTGATGGCCACTGGTATGAATAGGGCCAGAGGATTAATTATTACATACGCAGATGAGAGAGCTTCTGAGAAAGTGCTAAGGATAATTAGGAGCCATAACAAGGAGCTCCCAGTTATAGTGAGAACAATGGATGAAGGTTCGATTGATAGACTTCGAAATGCAGGTGCTGACGAGGTAGTACCGGAGGTGTTAGAGGGAAGTTTGATGCTTGCTTCCCATGCCTTAGTGATCTTTAATGTTCCGCTTTGGAGAGTAATTAAGAGAATCAGAGAATTTAGAGAAGCAAAATATAAAATTTTCAAGGGATATTTTAAAGGTGTGACCGATAACCCTGAGGACAATAGAGATCAATTCCACTTGCATTCATTCGAGATTAAACAAAAAGGTTTCTTGAATGGAAAGTCGCTTCGAGATATTCCATTTGAAAAATACGATGTTGAAGTTCAACATCTAAGAAGACCTAATATGCTTGAGGATATTGAGCCTAGAGATGATATCCAATTGGCACCTGGAGATGTCGTAGTTTTATTAGGATTCCCTGAAAATATTAAATTATTTGAAATTTATGCCCTCACTGGAAAATAAGGTAAACATCATTGGCGGGGGAATTGTTGGTTGCATTCAGGCTATAGAGCTAAAACTTTTGGGATATGAAGTTTCAATTTATGAAAAAAATACTATAGGCATGGGTTCAACATGGGCGGGAGGCGGTATTATCTTTCCTTTGCTTCCCCACCACTATAAAAAAGAAGTTTATGACTTATTCAAAGAGGCGAATAATTACTACAAAAAACTTTCCGAAACAATAAAGAATCTCTTTAATTACGATATTGAATTTATAAGAAATGGAATGTTTATTGATGTACCTGACTTGCAAAAATTAGAAGCATGGCTAGAAATCAATAATCTTAAATATGTTCCAAGTCAAAGTTTTGGTATGAATGGTATTTTAATTGAGAATGTATGTCAGATAAGACCTCCTCGACTCATTAAGGGCATAAGAAAATATTTAAAATATTTAGGAATTAATATGCTGGAGAATGAAAACATTGAAGAAAGAACTATTAACAACAAAAGAAAGTTTTATAGAAATGGAAAAGAAATTCCTGGAGATAGTTTTATTATAACAGCAGGCGCTTGGTCAGCAGAGTTATCGAGCAAGTTAGAGGGCAAAGTTTTTCCAATTCGTGGACAGATTTTGCAGTATGAAAAATCGCAATTATTGCTTCACAACATTATTTATAAGGACGGAACATACGTATTACAGAGAAAAGATGGTGTAATTGTCGCCGGAAGTACATTGGAAAATGTGGGTTTTAATGAAGAGCTATCTAAAGAAGATTATGAGACTCTAAAGCATCGTGTTGAAGAAATTATTCCACAGTTATCAAAAATAAAAATTCAGAAACATTGGTGTGGATTTAGACCGGGAAGCGAATCTAATATTCCAATTATCCTTAAAGACTGTCAGCAAGGAAATATTTTTTACAATTGCGGACACTTTAGGTACGGTGTATCAATGGCCCCAGCTTCTGCAAAAAAAGTAATTAGCCTTATTTAATAAAGTCACTTTTTCCACCTTTTTTAGAAACAAGCTCTATTTCACTAATTTTCATTTCATGGGTAATTGCTTTACACATATCGTAAATTGTAATGAGCGCTGTTGCGACGGAATAAATAGCTTCCATTTCAACCCCAGTGTTACCTTGGGTTTTAATAGTGGAGGTGGCTTGGATAAATTGTTTTGAATCATTAATTTCAAAATCAATTTTTGCTGAACTTATAATTATGTTATGGCACAAAGGGATTGTATTGCTCGTAGATTTTGCAGCTTGAATACCTGCAATTTGAGCAACAGTCAAAACATCTCCTTTTTTGTTTTTTCCGGAAGAGATAATTTTTAAAATTTCATTATTTACATAAATTTTTCCCGTAGCACGAGCTTCTCTCAGGCTAGATTTTTTATCACTAACATCTACCATTTGTGCATTTCCATTTTTATCAATATGAGTTAGCATAAATTACCTTTAAATATTTCTAAAAAAATTGTCGATCTTAAAAAAATTATTATTACTTTATTTTATCTTAATAAGCCCATTGTGCTCAAATGAACTCCCAGATCTGGGAGAGTATTCTGATTCTTTTTTGTCGGAGTATCAAGAGAGTTTGATTGCAAGAGAGATTTTGTATCAAATTCATAATAGTCCAGATGTAGTTGATGATGAAGAGATAAATGACTATTTGGGGTATTTGGGCAATAGATTAGTTTCTCATAGTGACAATCCCGAAAGAAGATTTAATTTTTTTGTTGTCAAAGATCCTTCAATAAACGCTTTTGCTATGTTGGGAGGTTTGATTGGAGTACATACAGGATTATTTATCAGCGCATCGAATGAGTCGGAACTTGCAAGTGTCCTGGGCCACGAAATTGCACATGTGACACAAAATCATTTGCAAAGAGTTATTGCAAAGCAGAATAGGGATCAATATAAAAGTTTATTTTTATTGGCGGTAGGTTTATTAGCAGCAAGATCAAACCCACAATTAGCATCGGGGGCAATGATCTCTTCGCAAGCTATAAATGTGCAGAATTTTCTTAATTATACTCGTGAACATGAGCAAGAAGCAGATAACGAAGGTATTAAAATATTGTATAAAGCTGGTTATAATGTTGGTTCATCAATAGATTTTTTCCAAGTTTTGCAGAAAGGATCTAGATTTAGCACTGCTGCACCATCTTATTTAAGAACGCATCCAATAACTAGCGATCGAATTAGCAGCATATCCAATAGAATTAAAGACTATCCGTATAGGTATTTTGATGAAAAAAACAATTTTCATTTTGTAAGAGCAAAAATTAGAGCTTTGCATGACAAAGATGCTTCAGAAAAAGTTTTTGAGCAGAATATAAAGAATCAAACATATATCAATAAAGAAGCTGAACAATATGCCCTAGTTAGTTTATTGGTAAAGCAAAATAAGATCGAGGCAGCTAAGAGTTTTTTTCAGCAAATAAAAAATATAAAAAATCCTTTTATAGATACTCTCAATGCAGATATCTTGATTCAAGAAAAAAAATATGAAGAAGCAAGAAGTATTTTAGAAAGAAAGTTGAAAGATTATTCAAATTACAGAAGTTTTGTTTATCGCCTGTTGGATGTGTATATCAAGCTAAACTTAAATGAAAAGGCAAAAGAGCTCTTAAAGCTTTATTTGAGAAAATATATTGGAGACCCAAACCTTTATAGATATGCAGCAATGGTTTATAAAAATGAAAATCAAGATCTTTTATACCATGAGAACATGGGCGAGTATTATTACTATAAATTTGATCTTAAAGAAGCGATTAATCAATTTGGAATTGCCGTTAAAGTTAAGTCAGATAATGATTTTTACCGAAAGTCCAGAGTGGAGGCAAGATTGAAGCAGCTTCAGGCAGAGAGTCAATTTTTAAACGAGCAGCGAAAATAACTTGATAAGTAAAATTTATCAAAATAATAATAACAATTGATTATACATATTAGGCATGTATCCATATAATTTTTCCTGATAACTTTTTTAAAGGAGAAATTAAAATGTCATCATTAATTAATACGCAAGTTAAACCATTTAAAGCACAAGCTTTTCATAATGGAAAATTTGTTGAAGTTACAGAAGAAAATCTCAAGGGTAAATGGAATGTTTTTGTTTTTTATCCAGCAGATTTTACTTTTGTTTGTCCAACTGAACTTGGCGACGTTGCTGACCACTATGATGAGCTTCAAAAAATGGGTGTGGAGGTATATACCGTTTCTACAGATACTCACTTTACTCATAAAGCTTGGCATGACGCTTCAGATACTATTAAAAAAATTAAATTCCCAATGCTCGGCGATCCAACTGGAACTATTTCGAGAAATTTTGATGTAATGATTGAAGAAGAGGGTTTGGCACTAAGGGGAACATTTATTATTGATCCAGAAGGACACATTAAGACGGCTGAAATTAATGATCTAGGAATTGGCCGCTCAGCTGCTGATTTAGTGAGAAAAGTTCAGGCTGCTCAGCATGTCGCAGCAAATCCAGGTCAAGTATGCCCAGCTTCATGGAAGCCAGGAGAAGCAACGCTTGAACCATCATTAGATTTAGTAGGTAAAATCTAAAAGTGAATAATTTGTGGGTCGCATAGACCCACAAATTTATAGAAAGGTTGAAAATGGCTTTAGAGCAAAATATTAAAAATCAATTACAGAACTACTTAACAAAAATAGAAACAGAAGTAGAGATTGTTTATTTCAAAAATAACTCAGATAAATCATCAGAAATGATGGATTTGTTGACTGAAGTAAACAGCATGACTGACAAAATTAAACTCAAAGAAGGAAAAGATTCTGGCCACAGAAGTCCAGCTTTTCAAGTAAATAAACCAGGAGAATATACAGGCATTACGTTTGCCGGAATACCAATGGGACATGAATTTACTTCTTTTGTTTTGGCATTACTTCAGGTAGGTGGATACCCTCTAAAAATTGAAGATTCACTTATTAACCAAATAAAATCAATACAGGGTAATTTCAAATTTGAGACATATATTTCATTAAGTTGCCATAATTGTCCTGATGTTGTTCAGGCATTGAACGTAATGGCGCTTCTTAATCCCAACATTGAGCACACAATGATTGATGGTGGTGTTTATCAAGAGGAGGTTAACGAGAAAAAAATAATGTCTGTTCCAACCATTCTTTTAAATAATGAAGAGTTTGCGCAAGGAAGAATGGAATTGGAGGAAATCGTTCGTAAAATTGATGCAAGATCTGATGATATAGCAAAAGAAAAATTATCAAACAAGGAAGAATTTGATGTTTTAGTTATTGGGGGCGGCCCGGCTGGTGCCTCAGCTGCGATATACGCTGCTAGAAAAGGAATTAAAACAGGAATTGTGGCTGAACGATTTGGCGGCCAAGTGATGGATACGTTAGGAATTGAAAATTTTATATCAGTAAAAGCTACTGAAGGTCCAAAATTGGTAGCTGCTCTAGAGGAGCATGTAAGGGAATATGATGTCGATATAATGAATCTTCAAAAAGCAAAGAAAATTCATTCAAAGCCTAATAAAAAATTAACAGTTGAATTAGAAAATGGAGCTGAAATAAACACTAAAACCGTGATTGTGGCTACTGGCGCAAGATGGCGTGAGTTAGGCGTTCCAGGAGAGAAACAATTTAAGGGCAAAGGGGTTGCATACTGCCCGCACTGCGATGGACCTTTATTTAAAGGTAAACGTGTTGCAGTCATTGGGGGGGGTAATTCAGGAGTTGAGGCTGCCATAGATTTAGCAGGCATAGTTGGACATGTAACACTTATTGAGTTTATGCCGACATTAAAAGCGGACCAAGTTCTCCAAGACAGATTGTTCTCTTTAAAAAATGTAACAGTAATTCTAAATTCAGAAACGAAAGAAATAATTGGCGACGAAAAAGTAAATGCAATGCTTATTAGAAATAGGGAAGGCGACAAAGAAGAAAAAATAGATGTAGAAGGGGTATTTATACAAATTGGATTGATTCCAAATACAGATTGGCTTAAAGGAGATATTAATTTAAGTAAGTTTGGTGAGATAGAAATTAATGATCATGGTGAAACTTCATTACCTGGAGTTTTTGCTGCTGGTGATGTTACGACAGTGCCCTACAAGCAGATAATTATCGCAATGGGAGAGGGTTCAAAAGCATCTTTAGGGGCTTTTGACTACTTAATAAGGAATTAGTGATCTTGGTAGGTATTAATAAGCTCTTTCAAGAGAGAAATGGTAATTGGCCTTTTGGTTTTGAGAGACCAATTATCTAAAGCTTCTAAAGTATTTAGCAAAGTGTGCATATCTCTCTTAAGATGAGCCAGACAAAAATCAATAACTTTCTTATCAATTTTTAATCCTCTTTCAATAGATTGATCATAAATAACTAACTTTTTTTCTTCATCAGTAAGTGGAACTAATCTTAATACCAGACCCCAGTGAATACGGCTTTTAAGATCTTCCCTGATATTGAGTTCATTCGGTGAAAGATTGCCAGTAATGATTAGTTTCTTATTGTCAGCTCTGACATCGTTTATCTTGTTAAATAGTCGAATTTGCCCTGAATCATCAAGGAGTTGTATATCTTCTTGTACCAGAATATTATTGTTACTCAAGGATGAAACTAAATGAGATTTGCCAGAGCCTTCCTCTCCCCATAAGTAAACGTGGTTTATATTATTTGATTCTGAATCAAATAATTTAATTTGAGTAACTGTTTCTTCGTTCCTATTTGAATAATAAAAGTTATCAAAACTTTTAGGAGGAGATTTTATTATGTCTAGGGTTAATTGCTCCATGAAGAATATAAAATGTAAAATAAAATCAGTTAGAATTCTATTATACGTAATTACAAATTCAATTAGGAAAACATTGTGACCAAAAGTAATCAAAGAATAAGCTATAAAGACTCAGGTGTGGATATTGTTGCCGGAGATAATTTAGTTGAAAAAATAAAACCAGCAGCAAAAAGAACTGCAAGGCCAGAATTAATTGGAAGTCTCGGAGGCTTTGGTTCAATGTTTGAAGTCCCAAAAAAATTTAAAAACCCTGTATTAGTTTCAGGAACTGATGGAGTAGGGACAAAATTAAAGTTGGCTATTGAATTAAATAGGCATGACACGATTGGACAGGATTTGGTTGGAATGTGTGTGAACGATATTCTGGTTCAAGGCGCAGAACCTTTGTTTTTTTTAGACTATTATGCATGTGGAAAATTATCAGTTGAGCAAGCCTCGAGCGTAATAAATGGGATTGCTTACGGATGTGAACTTGCTGGTTGTTCTCTGGCTGGAGGGGAAACTGCAGAAATGCCCGGTATGTATAATGAAGGAGATTATGATCTTGCAGGATTTGCAGTAGGCGCTGTTGATAAAGACAGAATTATTTCTGGCGAGAAGATACAAGAGGGAAATAAATTACTCGGAATAAGTTCTAGCGGACCACATTCTAATGGATATTCTCTTATAAGAAAAATTTTAGAGGTAAACAAAATTGGTTTAGGAGAAGAATTAGACAATAAAAGTTTAGCTGATCATTTGATGGCTCCAACTAAGATATATGTAAAACACGTTCTGGATTTGATTCAAAATGTCTCAATAAATGGAATGGCGCATATTACTGGGGGTGGTATAACAGAAAATTTACCCAGAGTTTTTAATCAGAATCTAGCTGCTGAAATAAACATAGATAGTTGGAAAATGCCTAAGATATTTAATTGGATTAAAGAGCAGGCAAATATTGATAATAACGAACTTCTTAAGACGTTTAATTCTGGCATTGGAATGATTTTAGTAGTAGATGAGAATGAGATAAGTAACATAAAAGAATTATCAAAAAAATTCAATGAAGAGGTTATAGAAATAGGTAGAGTTGTTAAAAGAAAAGACAATGAAAACCAAGTTATTTATATTTAGTATTTTATTTTTATCTTTAGGATGGACTAAAGAATTACCAAATAAAATTCACCTCCAATATCAACTTAAATATCAAGAGCAAAATCTTGGCCTAATTAGCGCAAATTACCAAGCTACGAATAAAACATACGAGTTAAATGCAGTTTCTGATTTTGAAGGTGCAATGAAATTATTAGGAAATTATGAAATTAAAAGTTATGGACACCTTAATGGAGAACACCTACAGCCCAAAAAAATTGAAAGAATCAATTTAAAGAAAAATAAACAAGTAATAACGGAAATAGACTATTTAAATAAAAAAATAGTAATTGATAAAAGAAATAAGAAAAAAATTTATGAGTTACAAGAAAATACTCAAGATATTATGACGTACTTTTTTGAAATTAATGCTTATAAAAAGATGCCTGAAAAATTCATATTTAATATTTTAGATAGTGATAGCTATAATCAATATGAATATCAATTTTTAAAGAATGAGAAAGTGAAAATTCAAGATGAAGTAATTAATACAAAAGTATATGTTGGAAGAATAAATCAGGCTGAAGAGAAACATTATTTATGGATTTCGGATAGCAATTACCGAGTTCCTGTAAAAATAACAACACAGACTCCTATTGGAATATTGGTCGATCAAGTTTTAATAAAGACATCATTACAGCTGTAAAAAAAATGAATAAATTAATTTCATTTTTATTCATCTCGATCATTTTGCATATCTTTTTTATTCATAACATTAATCAAAATTACCCAGAAATTAAAGTCAATAAAGAGATTGAGATTAATTTAGAAAATATAAATTCACAAAATTTATTAAATTACCAAAATCAAAAGAAAAGAATTAAAGAGATATATAGAGAACAATCTCAAATTATAAATAAAAATGAAAAAATGGGAGAGGACAAAAAAGAAGCTAATAGAAATGAAGAAGCAGACATAAAAGAAGATGAAAGTATTAGAGAAGAGAAAGTAGATAATAAAATTTTTTATGGGAATAGAATAAAAAAGATCAATATTACATATTTAATAGAGCATGATTTAGGACCAATAAAAGGAAGTTTAATAAATAGTCCATTAGAGAAAAATAAAAATGTATCAACCACTAATAATATTGGGATGGATCAAATTGAGTTTAAGATTGAAAATAATGAATACCAAATAGATAGTAATCTTGAGACAAATGGAGTAAGTATATTTTATCCATCAAAATTAATACAAAAAAGTAATGGGTTTATTAATGAGAATGGACTCAATATGACAAATTATTATTATGAATCGGGAGGCGAAAAACGCGAGGTAGTTTTTAAAGATAATGAAATTAACTTAGCTTATAAAAATAAAATAAAAAAATTTAAAAATTATGAAAACGAACAAGTTCAGGACCAAGTAAGTTTTTTATTTCAATTTATGTTTTTCGATGTTTATGAGAAAAACGAGCATATCATTACCAACGGGAAAAAATTAAAAAAATATAAATATGAAATATTAGATGAGGAATTGTTAAGTATTGGCAATCAAAGCTATCTGACTTTACATGTGAGAAAATACAATACAGATAATCAGGATAAAGTAGAATTTTATTTAGGCAAGGATAGTGGATATATTCCTCTAAAATTAGTTTATACAGAGAAAGATCAATCTAAAATAATATTAACAATCATCAAAATGAATACAATTTTCAATGAATAAATATCAGTTATTAAGATGTAATGAAGTTCTTCAACAATATATTTCTCAAAATAGTTCAGCAGATAATTTACTGAGATTTTATTTTAAGAATAATAATAATCTTGGAAGTCAAGATAGAAGGGAAATCGCCGAGGTTTACTATGAAGTAATCAGAAATAAATTAATGTTAGAGAAAGTCTCAGAGTCAAAAGATTCATTATCATTGATAATTTACCAACTAATAAAAGAAGAAAAATTAGCTGAAAAAATTCTTGAAGAACTGAATTATAAAAGTAGCTATTTCGATATAAAAAATAAACTAGAAAAGAGTGAACTAAAAAAATGGGAAGTATTATCCATGCCAGAATGGATTTATAACTTACTAGTAGAGGAATATGGGAGCGAAGAGGCAATAGAAATTTTGACAGCAATGCTTGAAAAGCCCTACTTAGATGCAAGAATAAATTTATTGAAAACAGATGATAGAGAGAAAATAATTTCACAAATTGAAAACAATAATCCAGGATTAAAAAATAAACTCAAAATCATGAAATACAGCCCGTTGGGAATAAGGTTTCCTCGCGGTTACCCTCTTCAGAATCAAGATGAATTTAAACAAGGATTATTAGAAGTTCAAGATGAAGGAAGTCAATTGTTATGTTATTTGCTCGATGTAAAACCAAAACAAATGGTTGCAGATTTCTGTGCTGGGGCTGGGGGTAAAACACTCTTGTTAGCAAGTTTAATGAAAAATTCTGGAAGGTTGTATGCATTTGATATTAATCAAAAAAGACTTTTGAATATGAAAAAAAGGCTTGCAAGAGCAAATGTATCAAATGTGATGACGCATCTAATTGATAATGAAAATGATATAAAAGTTAAAAGATTGCATAAAAAATTTGATCGTGTTTTTGTTGATGCACCATGCAGTGGTCTTGGCACATTAAGAAGAAACCCGGATTTAAAATGGAAATATCGCAAGGAAGATATCGAAGAGATGCATCAAAAACAAATTAAAATCTTAACAGCAGCATCAAAGCTATTAAAAGAAGATGGACTGTTACTTTATGCAACATGTAGCTTAATACAAAGAGAAAATGAAGCGGTAGTAGAAAAATTTTTAGAAGAAAACAAAGACTTTCAAATTGCCGATATGAATGAGGTTTTATTTAAGCTGGATTTAGATTCTGATGGTAGCAAGTATTTTAAATTACTATCTCATAAAAAAAATTCAGATAGTTTTTTTGGAGCGCTGCTTAAAAGGGTTGGCAAATGAATTCATTAAATCGAAATATCTTAATAGCAACAACTCTAGCTGTGGTTTCTGGAATGATAATGAATTATTTTGAAATGAATAATGAAGGCAATTCATTTCTTATTGAATTATTAGATCTAGTTGGTAATTTATTTATTCAGTTATTAAAAATGATAATGATTCCTTTATTATTCTTTTCATTAACAACAAGCATTGCTGGATTGGGTTCCCATAAAAATTCTCAAAAAATTTGGAAAAATGTCCTTTTATACTATTTAGTTACCATGGTGATTGCTATTGTATTTACAGTTTTAATATTTAATATTTTTCAACCAGGCAAAGATTCTGAAATAAGTTTTATAACAAGCAATAATCCCTTATTTGAGAACACGCAAAATAATAGTATAAAAACAGTTATCTTAAGTTTTTTTGAAAATCCATTTTCAGCTTTGGCTAATAACAATATCCTAGCTATCATTCTTTCAGCAATTCTTATTGGTATTGCTCTAACATCTAAAGATAAAAAAACAGCAATAATAATTAGTTTTTTAGAGGGTTGCTATGATGTTGTAATGCAAATAACAATGATGGTAATGAAGATAGCCCCAATAGGAATTTTTGGCTTGTTAACAACTTTAATCATAAATCAAGAGCTATCAATATTTGCAAATTTATTTAGTTTTATAATTTTTGTCTTGGGTGCGACGCTTTTTCATGGGTTAGTCATTTTGCCTTCAATATTATTTTTTATTACAAAAATTAGACCTATGGATTTATGGATAAAATGTAAAGAAGTTTTTTTAACGGCATTTTCTACAAGTTCCAGCGCTGCAACTCTCCCATTCACGATGCATGCATTAGAAAAAAACTTTAACATTAAAAAAAATATTTCTAAATTTGTCTTACCGTTAGGTGCAACTGTAAATATGGATGGTACTGCATTGTATGAAGCTGCAGCAGCTATGTTTATTGCAAATCTTGTGGGAATAGATTTAAGCATCATACAACAATTAATTCTTGTAGTTCTCGCTATGAGTGCTTCAATAGGTGCTCCGGCTATTCCAAGTGCTGGTATGGTTACTTTGGCTTTAGTTTTAAGCACTTTAAATTTACCGGTTGAATATATCGCACTTCTTTTGCCAATTGATAGATTGCTTGATACTTTCAGAACCACAGTGAATGTAGAAGGAGATATTGTAGGAGCATTAATTGTTGATAAGTTGGCTAAGCGTTAAATTTCTTTAAAAAATTAACTAGCAATGAATAAGACGTGGGAATCACAACTAAAGTTAATAAGGTTGAAGACAACATTCCTCCAATGACAGCTATGGCTAACGGCCCGTTCTGCTCTGCGCCAGCACCAAACCCAAATGCAGCAGGTAGTAGTGCTAGGATTAGTGTTAATGATGTCATAAGGACTGGGCGCAATCGTGTTGGACATGCCTCCACTAGTGCCTCATCAATTGCTTTTCCTTTTTCAACAAGTTGATTTGTCATATCTACAAGTAGGATCGAATTTTTTGCAACTAACCCAATTAGCAGAACAAGACCAATCATAGAGTAAATATTGAGACTATTATTAGTTACCCAAAGTAAAAAAACTCCGCCGATTATAGCTAACGGCTGGGCTAGCATAACAATAATTGGTTGAATAAAAGAATTAAATAAGCTAGAAAGTACCATATAAAGCAGAATTGTAGCGAGTGAAAAGATAAATAAAATGTTATTAAAAGTTTTTGCAAATTCCTTTGCTTGCCCAGAGTATTTGATTGCATATTCACTGGGGAGAATTTTTTCGCTTATGTCATTAATAATATTAATTGCTGATCCAAGAGGTATGTCAGGATTCGAGTAAAAAGTAGCAGAATATTGCAGGTCTTCTCTGGTAATCGTTGCAGGCCCTAAAACTTCATTAAACTTAGCAAAATTATCAATTCTTACCAGTTCGTTAGTTTTTGTTCTGACGTAAATTTTATTAAGGTCTTGAATGTTTTCAAAAGATCCATCACGAGCCTTGAGTCTAATTTCATAACGTTGTCCATCTCCTGGTTCGTCATTGTACTTAGCTACATTAAGCCCATTGCTAAGCACCGATATACTATCAGCAATTTGTGAGGCTGAAACTCCAAAAGTTGCAGCTTTATCACGATCAATTTGAAGAACCATTTGCGGGAGGTTCAATTGAAGATCAAGATCCACATTTCCAAGCTCTGGATTTTTATTTAACTCGTTAAGTAACTTTTCAGCGTAGTTTGCTACATTCTCAATCCCCGGACCAATAATCGCAAACTGTAGCTTTTCAGCCCTTTGCCCGCTTGCAATAGAGACTGCTGATGGAAATGCCCTAATGCCGCTTAGTTTTGATAAATCAATTTTAAGCTCTTGCATAATTTTAGGTTGTGATAATTTTCGTTCAGATTTTTCTTTAAGTCTTATACTTATGTATCCACGATTAACTTGTCCCTCACTTCCCAATCCTACAGATGAAAAGACACTGGCAATATTTTCTTGATATTTAGAGATGATCCTTTCAACTTCCGTTAATTTACTTACGGTGTAATCCATATTGGACCCTAAAGGGGTCTTAAATGTCACTGTAAATCTTCCATCATCTGTTTCTGGCACAAATTCTTTTTCAACAAGTTTAAAGAAAATAAAAGATGTCATGACAATGGCACTTGAAATAAAAATAACTTTCCACCGATGTCCGAGCGCCCATATCAATATCTTTTTATAGATGATTTCAAGCTGGTCAAGAAATATAAATATTCTTTTAAAAAATTTAAGTTTAGTTTCAGATTTGTTCATATAGCGCGAACATAACATTGGAGTCAGTGTCAAAGAAACTAATAAAGAAACAAGAATTCCAACAGTTACAACTACAGCGAAAGATTCAAAAAATCTTCCAATAATACCGTCCATATAAATAACCGGAGCGAAAATACTAACCAATGCAAGTGATGATGCAATAACTGCAAAAACAACCTCTTTACTGCCATTGATAGCAGCTAGATATTTGTTTGGGTCAATAGATTGATGTCTATGAATATTTTCTAGAACAACAATAGCATCATCAACCACTACTCCAATAAGCAGAATTAGAGCGAGCAAAGTCATGCTATTAAAGGTATAGCCATAAAAATACATCACACCAATAGCGCCAAACAGCGAAACAGGAATAGCTAAAGCAATTATAAGAGTCGATCTGAATGATTTTATAAATATTAGAACAACTAGGGCAGCAAGCAGAGTTCCCTCAATAATGTGATCAAGAAGGGACTTTACCATTTCCTTGATAAATATCGAGTCATCAGTGGAAATTTCAATATTGAGACCTGGGGGTAGGTTTGGTCTTAATTCAGTTTCTATTTTTTCTTTGACTCGATCAATTATTTCTACGGTATTTGAGTTTGCAACTTTTACAATGCCAAGCCCAATTGTAGGTTCAAAATTATATCGAGCATTTTGTCTAAAATCAGTTAATCCATCTTCAATGGTTGAGATATCATTTAGTTTAATAATTGTTTTCTCGCGGTGTCCAACAACAAGATTTTGTAATTCATCAACTTTATGAAATTCAAGGTCAAGCTTGAACATTTTTTCAGATTCAGAACGCACAAGGAATCCGCCGGGCAGCTGAATATGTTCTTTCTTAAAGGCTTCTATGAGATCGCCGGCAGTTATATTGTAAGCTGTCATTTTTTCAACATCAAGGTTGACTCTGATCGTTCTATCTCTTCGGCCTCCGAGCCTAACTTCACCTACGCCATCAATTGTTTCAATTTTTTTCTTTAAAATATTTGTCGCATAAAGATTTAATTGTTGGATTGTTCTGTCTCCAGTTAGGGCCAACCACATAACCGGACTAGCGTTAGTTTCAACTTTTCTAATCACGGGCGGGACAATTTCATCAGGCAGTCTTCGTGTGACTTGACTCACCTTCGATTGGATTTCGTTGAAAGCAACTTCGATATCTTTATCAAGATTAAAGGTAATTGTTACGACAGAAACTCCAGGTGAGGAAGATGACTTTATCGATTCTATTCCTGTGACGGTATTTACCGAACTTTCTATAATATTAGTAATACTTGAATCAATAATCTCTGGATTTGCCCCTTCGAGAGTTGTTGTAACAGAAAGGACAGGAAATTCAATCATTGGGAATCGATCAATTCCAATTTTTTGATAACTAATATAACCAAACAAAACAAAGACGAGTGAAATCATCCATGCAAAAACATGTCTGCGAATAGAAATTTCAGGAAGGGTCATTTTATCTTAACCTGGGCTTGGTCACTTAGATAACCTGCTCCATCAACAATTATTTTTTCTCCAGCTTCAAGTCCTTCTAAAATTTGAATTTTTCCATCCTGTGTTATCCCTTTTTGAATCAGATTTTGCTTAGCTTTTCCGTTTTGATATAAATAAACAACAGAACCAATCGGTCTTAAAACTACGCTCTGCTCTGGAACGCCAACAGATTTTGTAGAAGAAAAAACTATAGTTCCAATCACGCTTGCCCCAGCCTGCCAACCAGGTTTATTCTGAATATCTGCGATCACATCTAAAGATCGACTATCAGCGACTATAAGGGGTTTGATGCTGCTGACTTTAGTTTCGAATATTTCAGGTGATGTTGGGGTTGATAAAATTATTTTGGCACCGGGTTTAATTTGATTTGCCAAACGCTCAGGAAAGGGAATATGAGCCCTTAATTTCTGATTGCTAATGATTTGGTACATAGGATCTCCAATTTTTACAAAGTCTCCCATTGAAATAATTTGTTTCTCGACCACACCATTGATTGGTGCAAAAATTTTTGTGCGTGAATAGTTTAAGTTTGCAATATCAAGTCTAGCCTTTGCTGAGGAAAGCTCTTCTTCTGTCTCTTTAATTGCCACTTCTATTGATTCTAGAGCATTTGGGGAAATAAAATTTTGATCAACTAATTTTAAATTTCTATCGTAGTTTATTTTTTGATTGTTTAGTCTAGCTTCAAGTTTTTTTACATCTGCTTTTGCAAGATTTAGCTGATAAGAGTTGTCTCGATTGTCAACTTCAGCCAATAGATCTCCTTTTTTTACAATCGATCCGCTTTTTGCATGAATTTTGATAACTTTTCCAGAAACTTCACTAGAGACAGTTGGATCAATAATACCCTCAATAGAGCCAACAGCACTTTCAGTATTATTAAAAGTCATTAGCTCGGATTCTGCTAGGGATACATAAAGGGATCGATCTTGTTTATCTGCTTTTTTGTCTTTATCAGAATTTCCACAGCCAGTAATAATAAAAGCTATGAGTAAAAATAAAAATTTAGTTTTCATCTAATGCTTGTCCAATTAAAAAAAGGTCCTGGATCAGTTTTTCTTCCCGGGGAAATTTCGTAGTGTCCTGCAACGTCTTCAATATTATATGTTTTTTTTAGGGCTTTAATTAAATAATTCAGAGAAGTATATTGAGCTTCATCAAAGTCAGTTTTGTCTGAGCCAACAAGTTCGATTCCGATTGAAAAATCATTACAATTATCTTGACCTTTCCAAGTTGATTCTCCTGCATGCCATGCTCGGTCAAGGCAAGACACAAATTGCAATAACTGACCGTCTCTCTTAATTAAAAAATGTGCAGAAACCCTAAGATTTTTTATTTCATTAAAGTAAGGATGTGCATTGAAATTAAGTTTATTTTGAAAAAAATTTTCAACATTTTTATTATAAAAATTATCTGGTGGTAAGCTGATTGAGTGAATCACAGCCAGAGAAATAGCTACATCAAGAGGTCGTGTATTAAAATTAGGAGATTCTATTTTAATGGCCTGTTTACACCAGCCATTTTCAGATATTTCTAGATAATTAATAGTCATAATTTATAATCAATTATAATTTAACAATCAATTTAGAGAAAATATATAGATGATTTATTTTAATTTAGTAGTCATGCTGTTATTAATTTTAATAGCAGCTGAAGTGTTCTCCAATGCACTAGAACATTTAGGTGAAAGGTTGCAGCTTTCCGAAGGTGTGACAGGTTCAATATTTGCTGCAGTTGGAACCGCAATGCCCGAAACACTTATTCCATTGATAGCTATTCTAGGTTATGAATCTAGTCATGGATCTGCTCATGAAATAGGTATGGGTGGGATATTGGGCGCCCCTTTAATGATAAGCACACTAGCCTTTTTCATTTTAAGCCTTTCTGTTTTAAATAAAAGGGGTTTCGCGGGAAAAATAAAAGCAGAAAAGTCAGGAATGTTACGAGATTTAGATTTCTTTTTGATGGCTTATTTTATTGCAGCCCTTGCAATGTTTGTTCCACATCATAATCAAATTATAAGAATAGCCTTTGGATTTTCAATGGTCATAATATATTTCATTTATATATTAAGAACTATTCAAGCATCATCAACTATGGTGAGCTTGGGACATGCAACTAAAGCAGATAACTCACTTTTAATTTCAAAAATTGGTTTGCCTGTAAATTTATTTTTTATTTTATTGCAAGTTGCAATTGGATTGACGATAGAAATCATAGCTGCAAAAGGCTTTATTTATTGTATCGATCAAGTGTCTCAAATTTTTGGATTTTCAGTTTTAGTTTTTTCAGTCTTAATAATTCCAATTGCAACTGAGCTGCCTGAGAAAGTAAATAGTGTAATTTGGGTTAGAAAAAATAAAGATACACTTGCTGTCGGAAACTTAACGGGAGCGATGGTTTTTCAAGGGACTTTGCTTCCTGCTTTAGGAGTAATTTTGACCCCTTGGGAGTTCCGAAAAGAAATCTGGATTGTTATCTTTATCACTATTCTTGCAGCTTCATGGTTAAGATTTCTAGTTGCAAAGAGTGAGTTAAAAATTTGGCATTTATTTTTAAATGGGTCGATGTATTTAACTTATATATTTGTAATGCTGAAATGAAATTAAATCTAAAAATTTTTCTGAGTTTAATATATGAATTTATTGTCTTAATCGCCATAGCATTTGCAGTGGTTTTTATTGCTACTGTTTTTTTTGAACCAATTTTATCGCATAGTTGGAATAAAATATTTTTACAGTTAGTTATTTGGACAGCATGGGGGTTGTATTTTATTTTAAGTTGGTATCGGTTCAATCAAACTTTAGCAATGAAAGCGTGGAAACTTCAGTTTTTTTATAAGGACAAAAAAATATCTCTTTTGATTAAAAGATATCTTTTAATCACGTTTTTTTGGCTTTTCTTCCCAATAAATTTTCTAACTATTTTTTCAAAGAAAAAAAAATTTCTGCATGACTTTTTTTTAGACGAAGTTTCTATTGTCTCTCGACCTTAAAAAAGATCACTAAACCAACAGACAGAATAATAAAAGATGGAATTATTGCTGTAATTATAGGATTCCAATCATTAATTATGCCAACATGTCTAAATAAAGAATTTGAAATTTGATAAGCAATTCCAAAAGCAATTCCTAAAAACATTTTTAGATATTTTCCCCCAGATCTTTCTTGAAAAAATCCAAATGGAATTGCAAAAAGTATCATAATTATTGGCATTACGGGTTGAATAATTTTTTCCCACAGAGAAACTTCATATCTTGAGGTTTTTTGATTATTTTTATTTAGAAAGTTTATAAAGTCTTTAAGGTCAAATAAGGACATTTTGTCTGGAGATATTAACAGAACATTCATCATTTCTGGCTTAATCATTGATTTCCAATTACCAGTATCAAAATTTACTACTTTGAAATTTTCGTTATTAATTAAGCTTTGTTTAATATTCTTTAAAACCCACGAACCTTTTTCATAGGTCCCTTCATCAGCATCGATAATTGATCTTAAATTAAACAAATTATCAAATTCATAGATATGTATTTTCTGCATTGATGCGTCTGGCAATATATTTTCAATATTTACAAAGTTAGTCCCATCTTTCATCCATATACCCGACCTAAAGTCTGTGGTGACGCTGCCATCTGCAGAGCTAATTTTTATTTGTTGAGCATTTTTTTCACTAATAGGTGTTATGAAATTACCAACCAGGAAAGTTAATACCCCAAAGAAAATAGCAACATAAATAAGATTAAAAGATATTTTTTTGATAGACAATCCACTTGATCTCATAACTACAAATTCTGAATTAGCTGATAATTGACCAACAGTAAACATTGCACCAATGAGACAAGAGATTGGAAATAACTCATAAAGATGTCCAGGCATGCTTAAAAAGACTATGTCTATGATTTCAGGTAATCCGTAGTTGTTGCCAATATCTCCAATTTCAGCTAAAAAATCAAAAAAAGCAAAAAGTAAAATCAAACCAATAGAAACAACTGAAATGTTTTTAATAAATTCATAATTAAGGTATTTTGATAATAGATTCATTTGCGAAATTTTAATTTTTTAAATTTTTCTGGTATCAAGGGGAGGTTTAGGGATCTTCTATGAAGCAAATAGCCAGACAATATTACAAAGATCAGATGGTTAAGAATGCAACCTAGAATAGGATTAACTTTTCCGAGAGAGATATAACTTTGGGTTACGCCCATTAAATTGTTATAAATTGCAAAAAGCATTAAAGCAATAATAATATTTGCAGAGCGTCCAGATCTTGGACTGATAAAACTCAGGGGAATTGCCATAAAAACAAGAACTATGCTGGAAATAGGCAAGAAAGCTCTCCATGCCAGTTCAGCTTTATTACGGTTACCATCTTCTAAAAATAACAATAAGGTAGGTTTAGCAGAAATTTGATTTGTTTCAATAATAGTCGGTAATTTTTTTTCGACTAAAAATCCATATTCTTTAAAATCAACTTGACTAAAAATTTTATTTTGATGATCTACTTCATAACGCCTTCCTTCTTCAAGAACAATATATTCGTCCTCAAATTTTGTTGTTATTCTCTTTCCTTGATTCGAAACTACTATCCCGGATTTGCCATTCTGGGTTGATTGAACAAATATATTTTTAACTTTATTGCCGAAGTCTGATAAACCTTCGATATAAAAAACTTCATTTTTGTTTTTAGATTCCCTAAATACCCCGGGTGAGATAACTGCAAGTTCATCTCGATTTTCCAATCCAGCTTTGTATTCTTCTGCTTTTTGAATAGACCAAGGAGAGAGGTAGAAGCTTAAAAAGCCAATAAATAGAAAGATGGGCGTGCAAAAGGCCAGAATAGGTTTGATTAAGCTTGATATACCAAGACCGGAACTGAACCAAATAATCATTTCACTGTCTTGATACCATCTGGTTAACGTAGATAAAACAGCTAAAAATAATGTTAATGAAATTAATAGAGGTAAATTTTTAGTTAAGCCAAAAACCAATATCGTTAAAACAGAGTCATTAGGTATAATCCCTTTTGATGCAAGACGAAAAACAATAACGCCTCTTTGAGCTATAACAATGCCAGATAATATTAGTAGAGTAGATATCGCATTAATAAACAGTTCATGTTTTAATTTGTTTTGAAATAACATTTTTTATAAGGATAGTTACATGAAGTTTCAGCTTAGTTCTCTTAAGTCTAATTTTAAATCTGATCTTATCATATTGGGATTAGACCATAAAAATAAAATTTTTAATGAATCTGATTTGAACCCAGCACTAAAAAAAAGAATTAATAATTTTATTAGAAATTTTAAAATTAGCGATCAACAAGGAGCACATGAAATTTTTACTAATGAAGAGTCTGGGCAGAAGTATTTAATTGTCAGATTTGGAGATATAAGAAGCCTTGATACACAAAAAATGGTGAAGATATTAAAAAAAATTGTACTAACAATTAAAAATCAATTTATTAAATCCGTTGAAATTCACTTGGCAAAAATTAAAAGCAAATCTGTAACTATTTACGATCTAGTATTTTTTTACTCTCGAATAGTTATTGATGGTTTGTATGAAATAAATTCTCTTAAGTCAAAAAAAGTATCACCTAAAAATATCTTGAATATTATTTATGTTGATAATGACGATATGTCTTTGGCAAAGAAAGGCCTTAATGAAGGAGAAGCTGTTGCACTAGGAGCAAACTACTCAAAAGATTTAGGCAACTTGCCACCAAATGTATGTACGCCAACATACTTAGGAAACGAAGCTAAAAAGCTTGCGAAAAAATACAAAATGAAAGTAAAGGTATTAGGTCAGAAAGAAATTGAAAAATTAAAAATGGGTTCATTTCTATCTGTAGCAAAAGGCAGTAGGCAAGAGCCAAGGTTTATTGTTTTGGAGCATAGCCACGGAAAAAAAGGAGGCAAGCCTACTGTATTGGTTGGCAAAGGAATCACTTTTGATGCAGGAGGAATTTCTTTAAAACCTGGAGCAAATATGGATGAAATGAAATATGACATGTGTGGGGCGGCAACTGTATTGGGAGTCATGAAGACTCTTGGAATTCTTAAGTCAAAAATCAATGTTGTAGGCCTGATTCCAGCTTGTGAAAATTTACCTGATGGAATGGCTTTAAAGCCGGGCGATATCGTTAAAAGTATGTCAGGGCAGACAATAGAAATACTCAATACAGATGCTGAGGGAAGGTTAATTTTATGTGACGCATTGACTTATGCTGAGCGATTTAAACCAGAACAGGTTATTGATATCGCTACTTTAACTGGTGCTTGTGTCATAGCTCTTGGTCATCATGCAACTGGGGTATTATCGAATAATGATCAATTGGCAGAAAAATTAGTGCAAAGCGGTTACAACGCAGAAGATAAAGCTTGGAGATTGCCAATCTGGGATGAATACCAATCTCAGTTGGATAGTAATTTTGCAGATATGGCAAATATAGGTGGGCGTGCGGCAGGGACCATAACTGCTGCATGTTTTCTTTCAAGATTTACACAAAAGTATAAATGGGCACATTTGGATATCGCAGGTACAGCTTGGATAGTTGGAAAAAATAAAGGGTCAACAGGAAGGCCAGTAAATTTATTGGTTGATTTCTTAACAAAAGTTAATGACTAAAGTTGAGTGTATTTTTAACTTAAACTCTATTGAGGATGCCTATTTATATCTGCTTGATAAATTTAAAAATAAAAAAATATTTATTTTTAAAAAAAATAATCACTCTGAAGTTTCAGAGTTCTTATGGAAGATGCAAGATAGGTTTTTTATTCATGAGAGCGAGAATAACCTTAGGAATGATTTGAATGTTCCAATCTTAATTGGAAAAAAATTTTCTGAAAAGTATGATCAAATTTTGATTAATCTTGAACAAGACTATTGGCATAAATTTAGTCGTTATGAAATTATGGTTGAGCTAATTACGAATGAAGATAACATCAAGGAAAAGGCTCGGGAAAGGATTAAACAATATCAGGATGTTGGGTATGAGATTAAATATATAGACTTTAAAAAATTAACCCAATAGACTTTTATATTCAGCCTCATTAAGATATTTTTCTTCAGATATAACTTTGATTTTACATAAGTGACTTTCATATGGCTTATCATTAATTAAAGTTAGTTCTTCCATGAGCTCAAGATTTATAGAAATGACTTCGAGATCTGCAGGTGCAATTAAGTCAGATGAGGTTTTGACGCTTTCAATAAATCCAAAAGGCTCGCCTTTTTTAAATATTTGATTTTTATTAATTTCAAAAAAAACAATATCGCCAAGCAAGTCTTGTGCGTAATCGGTAATCCCAATCTCATACTCGTTATTACTTATGCTTTTTAACCAAATATGGTCATTACTAAACAGAAAATTATTTAAACTCATGATTTTAAAAAACTTTTAAGATATACAATATATTGTAGTATGATAGCTAAAAATTTAGATAATAGGTACCTTTTGAAAAAGCCAAATATTTTTGTTGTTTATGCTTTTTTTCTTCTGAGCTACATTAGTTCATCATATGCTGATGAATTCAACCTTTACGCGCAATATTACAAAGATCTAAAAATTAAATCACCTAAAGCCATTATTTATGATGCTGAAAATGGTGAAGTAATTTATGAGAAAAGTTCTAATGAGCAGAGCTCTATTGCTTCTGTTACAAAGTTAATGACTGCAATGGTTCTAATTGATTCAGGTTTAGACCTTGATGAAAAAGTCACAATAACTAAATCAGATATGGACAGATTGAAGGGAACTAAATCAAGGTTATGGGTAGGTTCAGAACTAACCAGAGATGATTTGTTGCACATTGCATTAATTGCTTCAGATAATAGAGCTGCTTCAGCATTATCTAATTCATATCCGGGTGGAAAAGAAGCTTTTGTTAGAGCGATGAATATCAAAGCTAAGCAGCTAGATATGACAAGTACAAATTTTGTTGACCCCACTGGACTAGATAAGAATAATATTTCAACAGCAACAGACCTTGTTAAGTTGGTTCAAGCAGCTAATCAGTACCCACTGATTAGAACAATAACTACTACTGCAAGTTTTGATACTTATATCAAAAACAAAAATAAAAAAATTAGTTACGTAAATACAAACTTATTAGTTCGACAAGGTATTTGGGATATTGGTATATCTAAAACTGGCTATATACGAGAGGCTGGAAAATGCTTAGTAATGCAAACGCAGGTGGTAGGTAAGCCCATTGTGATGGTTTTTTTAAAGTCTTACGGCAAATTGACAAGAACAGCGGATGCTCAAAGAGCAAAAAGTTGGCTTGAAAAGGTTTATGAGCAAGGGTTGATTGCCCAGAATTAATTACTTCTTTTTCTTTTTTTTGCTATTTTTTTCTCTTTCTTCCTTATTTTTAATTAACTCATCAGCTTCTTCAAAGCTTAAAGTTGCGTAATCATATTTTTGACTTAGAGGTGCTTTTGTTTTACCTCTTTGTAAAAAAGCCCCCCATCTACCTTTTAGAACTTCAATTTTACTTTTATCATCATTATTAAATTCAATAATTCGCAAGGGTTTATTTTTTTCAATTAACTCTGCAACAAGTTCTACAGAGCGATCAAAACTGAGATCAAAAATATTATCTGACTTTGGAATTGATTTAAATTTTCCATCATGAGAAATGTAGGGACCAAATCTACCAATATTTGCTATCATTAATTTCCCAGTTCCAGGATATTCACCAATTGTAATTGGAAGGCTCATTAATTTTCGTGCAATCTCTTCGTTTACTGAAGCTAATGGAATATTCGGAGGAATGCTAATTCTTTTAGGTTTATTTTTCTTATCATCCTCCTTTGGCATGCCAATTTGCAGATATGGACCATAAGGACCATTTAATAAAAAGACATCCTCGCCTGAATCTGAGTCTGTAAAAATACTTTTTGGCTCATTCTCATTTCCATCCCCACCAATATTTCTTGTGTAATCACAGTCAGGATAGGCTGAACAACCAATAAACTTACCTCTTCTACCTAGTCTTGAAAAAAGCGGTTTGCCACATTTTGGGCAATCTTCATTAATAGCTTCTTGTGTTATTTCTGCTCTATCAATATTTTCTTTTTCATTAATCTGAAGATTAAAGTCTTTCCAGAATGAATCTAGAACAGGCTTCCATTCTTTTGTGTTCGCAGCAATGTTGTCTAAATCAGATTCTAAATTAGCCGTGAAATCATAATCTACATATTGAGAAAAATGTTCCGTAAGAAATTTATTTACTACTCTGCCAACATCGGTAGGAGTAAATCTTTTTTTATCCAACAATGCATATTCTCTGTCCTGCAAAGTGCTTATGATTGATGCATAAGTAGAAGGCCTTCCAATTCCATATTCTTCGAGAGTTTTAACAAGACTTGCTTCACTATATCTTGGTGGAGGCTCAGTAAAATGCTGCTGGCCAAATATCTTATTTATATCAATAACATCACCGATCTCAAGTTCTGGGATTTTTTGAGCATTTTGTTCTTCATTAGGAGCATCATCCTCATCTTCTAAATAGACTGAAATAAAACCTGGAAATTTTAAAGTTTGCCCTGTGCTTCTAAAAATTGTTTCGCCTTTGCCTACTTCTAGATCAATGCTGACAGCATCAAAAATTGCAGGAGCCATTTGACAAGCAACACTTCTCTTCCAGATTATTTCATAAAGCTTAAATTGCTCAGGACTAAGGTAGCTCCTGACAGATTCAGGCGTACGTTTAATATCAGTTGGTCTTATTGCTTCATGCGCCTCTTGAGCATTTTTAGACTTAGTTTTGTAGCCAATTGAGTTTTTGGGTAGGTAGTCATCCTCAAAATTACTTTTAATATACCCTCTTATCTGATTTACGGCTTCATTTGATAATGATAAAGAATCTGTTCTCATGTAAGTGATTAAGCCAACAGTACCTTCTTTAATGGCTATGCCTTCGTATAATTGTTGTGCGGTTCGCATTGTTCGATTGGTAGTAAAACCAAGTTTGCGAACGGCCTCTTGTTGAAGGGTGGATGTTGTAAAGGGCGGGGCTGGATACCTAGTGCGATTTTTTTTGTCAACACGAGAAATTTTTGCCTTACCTGATGATTTGAGAATAATTTCGCCAACAATTTTTTCTTGTTGCTCGTGAGAAGTGATTGAAAACTGCTCTAGTTTTTTATTATCAAGCTGTATGAGCCTTGCTGGAAAATTTTTATTTTTCTTATTAGCTTCGAGATGAATACTCCAATATTCTTGTTGAATAAATTTATCAATCTCATCTTCTCGCTCGCATATCAATCTCAATGCTGGACTCTGAACTCTTCCAGCCGACAATCCTCTTCTAATTTTTTTCCATAATAAAGGAGATAAATTAAATCCAACAAGATAATCAAGAGCCCTTCTAGCTTGCTGAGCATTAACAAGAGGCATAGATATATCACGAGGGCTTGCAATCGCGCCCTTAATAGCATCTTTAGTTATTTCTTCAAAAACAACTCTTTTGATTTCTTTATTATCAGCAGTAATTTTTTTTTGTTTTAATATCTCGATAATATGCCATGAAATTGCTTCGCCTTCTCTGTCCGGATCGGTTGCTAGAAAGATTTGATCTGCTGTTTTTGCTGCATTTATAATTGCATCCATATGCTTTTTATTTCTATCAATTAAAGCATAATTCATTTCAAATGTTGTTGTATCAATTGCTCCAGCTTTAGGTAATAGGTCTCTAACATGACCATAAGATGCAAGCACATGAAAATCTGTGCCTAAATATTTATTGATTGTTTTGGCCTTAGATGGCGATTCTACAATTAGTAATTTGCTCATAAAATTTTGAATGATTTTTCGGCATCATAAATATAAAAATTGGGAATGACAAGTTTTAGATTTAAATAATTTCTTCAATAATAGAAAAAATTGGTTTAGGTTCTTTAAAATTAAAGTCTTTAAAGTTGTACAAATTTCGATCAGCAAGATGAGAAACTTCAATGTTGGATAGGGCATTAAAAATTTTATTTAACCGGCCTGGATATTCTTTTTCCCACTTATCGAGCATAAATTTTATGTTTTGTCTTTGCAGGTTTTCTTGGGAACCACATAAATTACAAGGAATGATTGGAAAATTCATATGATTTGCATAGGAAGAAATATCTTTTTCATCTAAATAAGCAAGCGGGCGAATTACAATATTTTTTTTATCATCTGAAATTAATTTTGGCGGCATGGATTTTAACTTTGCTCCAAAAAAAAGATTTAAAAAAAAAGTTTCTACAATATCGTTTTTGTGATGACCGAGTGCAATCTTTGAAGCTTTTAATTCGTTTGCTACCCGATAAAGAATTCCCCTTCTTAGTCTGGAACATAATGAACAAGTTGTTTTGCCCTCCGGAATCTTTTCTTTTACTATGGAATATGTATCCTCTTCGATAATTTTATATTCAATTTGATGTTTGCTTAAGAAGTTAGGAAGAACATCCTCTGGGAATCCGGGTTGTTTCTGATCTAAATTGACAGCTACAATTTCAAATTTTATTGGTGCTCTTTTTTGTAAGATAGTTAATAAACTAAGTAATGTGTAGGAATCTTTGCCACCACTTAAACAAACCATAACACGATCACCATCCTCAATCATTGAATAATCACCGATTGCTTTTCCTGTATTAGAAATCAGTTTGCTTCTTAGCTTTAAGAAATTATTAGAAGGGTTTTCGGGTAGAAATGGATCTTTTTTCATAAAGAGAATGATCTTCCACCATCAACCTCTAACACATGCCCGGTAATATAATCAGCATTGTTAATTAAGAAAGATACAGCTTTGGCGATATCTGTTGGATTACCTATTTTCTTAAGTAAAGTTTCAGAGATAACATTTTTTTTATATTGATCAGAATACTCTTTCATATTTGTTGGCCAGATTATCGGGCCTGGAGCAACAGCATTCACGCGGATTTCAGGAGCAAGTTCATGCGCTAAGGAGTGAGTCAGGGTAACGAGTCCAGCTTTTGCAACAGAGTAGATAATAAATTTTTTTTTGGGCCGCTTGATATGAGTGTCAGTGATATTAATGATAGAACCTTTTGTTTTTTTTAAATACTTACATACTTCTTTGGATAAAAATAATGGGGCCTTAAGATTGCTGCCAATTAAATCCATCCAAGATTTATCATTAACCTTATCTAGAGGGGTTGGATAGTAACTTGAAGCATTGTTAATAAGACAGTCAATTCTTCCAAAAAATTTTATGGATTTATCTATGACTTGTTTGTATGAGTCAAATTTTAATAAATCAGCTTGTATAATTTGAGTAGAATTAGCTCTTTTTTTATTTAGTTTTTTTTGTAATGCTTTAGCATCCTTATCAGATTCTCGATAGTGAATAATAATATTACAGCCTTCGTTGTGAAGATGCTCAGCAATTGCGGCACCAATCCTTTTTGCGCCTCCTGTAATTAAGATCACTTTATTATTTTTCATACGATATTATTATAAAGAAAATTTATTACTAACTTTAAATAAAAAATGATAAATGAAGAAAAAATATTAGAGCTCATTAAAAGAAAAATAGGACTATCTAATAATAAGACTATTCATTTCTCAGATTTTATGCAAATAGCCTTATATGATAATTCGGCTGGATATTATTCAACTAAAAAAAATATTTTTGGCTCTAAAGGAGACTTTTATACAGCTTCAAAAATTAGCAATTTGTATGGAAAAATATTCTCAAAGCAATTTAAGCAGATTTTTAAAATTTGTAAAAAAAACTTATTAGAGTTTGGTGCTGGCGATGGAAGCTTTGCAATTGAAACGATTAAGGATTTAAAACAAAAAGGGGTAGTTTTAGATAATTATTTAATCATTGAAAAAAGCCAGTCTTTGCAAGCCTTGCAAAAAGAAAATTTTGCAATGGCTCTAGACAATAAAAATTTAAAAAAAATTTCCTGGATAGAAAATATTCCTAATAATTTTCAAGGTATCGTATATCTCAATGAAGTTTTTGATTCAATTCCAGCAGATATATTTATTTATAGACAAAACCAACTTTATGAAAAGCTAATTAAACTCAAAGATAATAAGCTTTGTTGGGAAATTGAAGAATTTTTTAACCCGCAGTTTGATTATCCAATTGAGTTAAGTGAAGATATTGAGTTTGAGTATTCCAATTATTATAAAAAATTATTTCAAGAATTTTTAAAAATAAAACAAGGCTATATCTTTATAGTTGATTACGGATTATCCGAGTCAGAATTGCTTAACCCATATAGAGGTAATGGGTCTTTAAGATGTTATTTTGAGAATAGGTTAATAGAAGATCCATTTTTAAATTTAGGCCAGCAGGACATTACTTACAATGTAAATTTCACTCATTTAGCTTTTTTGTCAAAGTTGTTTGCTTTAGAAATCCATGGATTTATATCACAATCAAACTTTCTGAATAATCTTAATATCGTTGAAGAGTTAGTAGAAGAAAAAGACAGGATAAAAAGTTTACAGACTCAAAGTGAGATTAACTTATTAACTTTACCTTCGGAAATGGGCGAATTAGTTAAAATGATGGTATTGGGCAAAAATGTGGATATGTCGCTTGAAGGATTTAAAAATTTTGATAAAACTTATTCATTATAAAAATGCAAGAAAAAAAACCAATTAGAAGTTATGTTCTCAGACAGGGGCGTCTTACAAAAGCGCAACATAGGGCAATTATTGAATTTGGTGAACAATACATCATAAAATTTGAAAAAAATACACAATGCAAATTTTTTGAAAATCATAATCCATTAATTTTCGAGATAGGTTTTGGTATGGGAGTTTCAACTTTTGAAATAGCAAAAGCAAATCCACTCAATAATTATTTAGCGTTAGATGTTCACACTCCTGGGGTTGGCAATTTAATTAAGTTAGCTTCAGAAGTTGATTTAGGTAATCTAAAAATAATTCAACATGACGCAGTTGAGGTACTTGAAAGTATGATTGAAAATTTATCTTTAGATGGCGTTAATATATTTTTTCCAGACCCTTGGCATAAAAAAAGACACAATAAAAGAAGGTTGATTAATAAGTCAAATATACAATTGTTTATAAGTAAAATTAAAGCTGGCGGTTTTATACATATTGCAACTGATTGGGAAGAATACGCCCTGCAAATCATAGATTTAATTAATGAGTCTAATAAACTTACGATTAAAAGCAAAGCATTTCATACAAGACCAGAGTTTCGACCCCCGACTAAATATGAATTGAGGGGGCAAAGGTTAGGTCATCAGGTTTGGGATATTTTTTGCATCAAGTCCTAGCCATTTAGATACAACCTCTTCAGTTTTATTCATACCTTGTTTTTTTAGACTAGAAAATAATTGAAAAGTAATAGGGCTATTTGGACCATAAACAAGTAATTTTTTTTTAAAATCAGCTTCAGATTTTAACATTTGGGTTTTGGATAATTTATCTGATTTAGTTAGAAGGATGTGGATGGGTTTTTCTGTGGGCAGAAACCACTCAATCATTTGCTGATCTAATTTTGTAAGGTTATGTCGAATATCCATAACAAGTATTAAGCCAATCAGCGCTTGTCTATTCTGTAAGTAGTGTGGGAGCACTTCATTCCAATGATTTTTTGTTTTGCTATCGACTTTTGCGTAACCGTAGCCAGGTAAATCCACTATTTTATAGTTGCTCAGTTTATTTAATTCAAAAAAATTAATGAGTTGGGTTCGCCCGGGTTGTTTGCTTACATAAGCAAGTCGATTATGATTAGCAAGAGTATTTATTGCGCTTGATTTGCCTGCATTAGATCTTCCTGCAAATGCAATCTCATAGCCTGTGTCGTCTATCAAGTCAGAAATGTAATGTGCAGAGTGTATAAACTTTAAGTTTTGGAAAATTGACATAAATCAATGATACCAAACTACTCACATGAATAGTTTTTAGATAGAATACGGTTTTAGTTAAAAATAAAGAAATCTTGAGAAATATGAAAAAAGTTACATTTATTCTTCTGTTTGTATTCGTTACGCTTGCATCTGCTGATCAGGAAGCGAAGCAAATTGTTAATACTGTTTGTGCGGCATGTCACATGCAAGACGGGAATAGCTCAATTACCTCCAATCCAAAACTTGCAGGCCAATTTGATAGTTATTTATTCAAACAATTAAATAACTATAAGTCGGGCTTAAGAAAGAATTCAGTTATGTCTGGCATAGCCGCTAATTTGACAGAAAAACAAATGAAAGAAATATCAGAATATTTTTCTAAACAAGAATACAAATTATCAAAAGCAAAAGAAAATGGAAAAGGTAGTTTGGGTGAGAGAATATATCGAGCAGGTATTGCGTCCAAAAAAGTTCCTGCTTGTGCGGGTTGCCATGGACCAGCAGGTCATGGAGTGCCCTCAATGTATCCAAGGTTAAATGGCCAGCATGCAGATTATCTAATTAATCAATTAGTTCAGTTTTCAAAACATGAGCGTGCAAATGATGAGGCATCTATGATGAGGATGATTTCAGAAAAGCTTACAGAAAATGAAATGAAAGCCGTATCAGACTACATACAAGGTTTGCAATAGACTTCCTAAATGAACACTTCACCTAAATTGTTGTCCTTAAATAAAATTAGGTAATTTAGGTCTTGAATAATAAAAAGCAATTTATTAATTTATTAAGCAGTATGCGCTTTGCAATACTGATGTTATCTATTGTTGGCATCGCTTCAGTAGTGGGAACATTAATAAAGCAAAATGAACCTTATAATAATTATGTAGTTCAGCTTGGACAATTCTGGTTTCCTGTATTCAAATCACTAGATATTTATAATGTATATCAAGCATATTGGTTTCTAATCATTTTAATCTTTCTTATTACTTCCACTAGTTTATGTATTTATAGAAATTCACCAAAGATAATTAAAGATTTAAGTCGTTTTCAAGATAAGACAACTTTGTCTGGGTTGAAAAGAATGAAAAATTTTTATGAAATTTCATCAAGTCATGATTTAAAAAAAATTCAAAATATTTTAAGAAAAAAAGGGTTTACGTTTAAATTAAAGAATAATTTGCTGGTTGCTAAAAAAGGTAATTATCAGAAGCTGGGTTATATTTTTACGCATGTATCGATAGTAATGATTGCGATAGGTGGAATTATTGATGGAAATATGCCACTTAAAGTAAATGAGTGGCTTGGAAAAAAGGAGGTTGAGTTTCGAAATTTACCATTTAGCGAAGTTCCAGATAAAAGCCAACTAGAAAAAAATAATTTTGCATACAGGGCAAATATATTACTTAAAGAAGGCGAGTCTAGTAGCAAAGGGTTAATAAGAAAAAAAAATGGTTATTTAGTGCAACATCTGCCCTTCAAGCTTACTTTAGAGCAATTTCATATTGAACATTATTCCACTGGCCAGCCAAAATCATTTCTAAGCGATTTAATTGTGTTAAAAGAAAATGGCGAGCAAGTAAAAAAAACAATATCAGTAAACAAACCATTAAACATCGATGGGATTAGTATCTATCAATCAGATTTTCAAGATGGTGGTTCGTTGCTAAAGATTAAGGCACATTCTTTATTTAATCATTATGACCCTATTAACTTAAATGCTGAAATTTTGACAACAAATAAATTTTCAGACGGACGAAATGATTACCAAATAGAATTTGATGATTTCCGTGAATTTAATATTTTTCAAATTGAAAAAGATGAAAAGTTAGTTTCCAAAAATATTGGGCCCAGCGTTATATACAAAATAAGAAACACTTCAGGACAAGCAACAGAGTATCAAACTTATCAAAACCCGATAGAACAAGATGAAAAATTTTATTTCATGAGTGGGATGAGAGAAAGTCTTCAGGAAGATTTTAAGTACTTAAAAATTCCAGCAGACGAAGATTTAGAAATCTCAAGTTATTTTCAGTTTGTTGAAAAGATTCAAGATAACAAAAATATCAATTCAATATCTGTGAAATTAGCCACTGATTTGAAGATAAAAAAAGAAAGTCAGGAATTTAAAAGTTTCATAAAAAATACGAATGAAATATTTAATCTTTTTTTAAAAAAGGGATATTTAGGTGTTTCAGAATATATAGAAAAATTTGTACCGCCTGAAAAGCAAGAATTAATAGCGGAATCTTATATAAAGATTATTCATGAGATTGCCTTTCAAAAAAATCTTCAATTAATTCAAAACAAAAGTATAAATTACGAATTTATACAAGACGCCCTGAATGCTTATAGCGATAGTTTTTTTTATGGACCATCCCCTTTCTTTAAAATAGATTCATTTAAAAAAATATATTCAAGTGGATTGCAAATCACAAAAGATCCTGGAAAGTTTTGGGTTTATCTTGGATCATTGTTATTGGTAATTGGAATTTTTTGTATGATTTACATTCAAGAGGTTAGATTATGGATTTTAAAGTACAATCCAAAAAGTTACGCAATAGCATTGACCTCCAACCGTATGCATTCTGATTTTGATAAACTATGTGAATCAATTATTGAGGATTTAAAAACATAATTATGAAAGCTTTTATATTTCCAATTTTCATTTCAATGTTGACTATTTTTACAGCAGTAAATTTTTTTCAATACATGGATTTTTATGAAATTTTTATATTATTTGGTTCCGGTATTGTTATTGGCTTAATGGGGTCGAGGTGGCCAATAATAAAACCTTTTTTCTTAAGCTTGGTAGTTTTATCCTTGATATCAATTAGCCTTTATGAAGGCAATTTAGATTTAAATCAAAAAAACTTTTTCTTAAAATATTTCTTATCAAGCCAAAGCGCGTTGATGTGGATGACATTTTTTTATCCCTTAGCTTTATTAACCTATTTAATAGGAAATCTTAAAATTAATTCTCAAGTGGAAAATTTAGGAACTAAATTTTTATGGATTGGAACATTCTCTGGTTTTTTTGGATTATTGGTCCGGTGGTATGAATCATATTTAATTGGATTGGATGTTGGTCATATCCCAATCAGTAATCTATACGAAGTATTTGTTTTATTTTGCTTAATTACCTCAATGCTTTATTTGTTTTATGAAAGTAAATTTAAAACAAAAAAATTAGGCTCTTTTGTGCTTGTAATTGTGAATGCTGCTGTTGCATTTATTCTTTGGTACACTTTTGCAAAAGGGGCGAATGAGATTCAGCCACTCGTTCCAGCTTTACAGTCCTATTGGATGAAAATTCATGTTCCCTGTAACTTTATTGGCTACGGTGCGTTTTCAATTTCAGCAATGATATCTTTTGGATATCTGCTTTCAAGATATAAATTTTTTGAAAACGTTCTTCCCTCAAAAAACATAATGGAAGATTTGATGTATAAATCAATAGCCGTCGGCTTCATATTCTTTACCATCGCAACAATTCTCGGTGCCATCTGGGCTGCGGAAGCGTGGGGCGGTTATTGGTCTTGGGATCCAAAAGAAACTTGGGCACTCATTGTCTGGTTGAATTATGCAGCATGGCTTCATTTGCGTCTTGTAAAAGGTCTTAGAGGAGATTTATTAGCATGGTGGTCTTTAATTGGGCTTTTAATAACTACTTTTGCTTTTATTGGCGTTAACTTATTTCTATCTGGGCTTCATAGCTATGGAGAGCTTTGAAAACATAAAACATCATGTAGAATGACCTTATTATGAATAAAGGTATTGTTGAGATCAAAGACTTATCCTTCGGCTATGGAAGCAGAATGATTCATAAAAAAATTAATATGAATTTTCCTCAGGGTAAAGTTATAGCTATTATGGGCGGAAGCGGTTGTGGCAAAACTACAATCCTTAAACTAATAGGTGGGCAAATTACCCCAAATTCTGGTTTTGTTTCAGTTGAAAATGACATTGTTCATGATCAAGATCGTCAAGGACTTTATAAGCTTAGACGAAAAATGGGAATGTTATTCCAGCACGGGGCTTTATTCAGTGATTTAAGTGTCTATGAAAATGTAGCATTTCCAATGAGGGAACATACCAATCTTCCTGAAACAGCAATTAGAGACTTGACCCTTATGAAATTAAATGCTGTAGGCTTAAGAGGAGCGCATAAATTGATGCCCACAGAGCTTTCAGGCGGAATGGCAAGAAGAGTCGCTCTTGCGAGAGCAATTGCGTTAGACCCAAAAATTATTATGTATGATGAACCTTTTGCTGGCCTTGATCCAATTTCTATGGCTGTTATTTGTGATTTAATTAGGACATTAAATGATGCATTGGGGGCAACATCTATCATTGTTACTCATGATGTCGAAGAAACTTTTGCTTTTGCTGACTATGTTTACTTTTTAGCTGATGGGGTTGTAGCTGCAGAAGGATCCCCAGAAGTTTTAAAGAAATCAAAGTTACCTTTTGTTAAACAATTTGTTCACTCTGAAAAAGATGGTCCAGTACCATTTCATGTTGAGGCAGATTTATACGAAAAAGATTTGGGCCTAATTGCATGAAATTAATTAATTTTTTAGAAAATTTAGGCAGCGCTTCAAGACTAAAGATAGATCGACTTGGAGCGGCTGCAAGATTATTATTTCTAACTCTTACTTATTCTGGTGATAGTTTCAAGCGGTTTCGTTTGACGATACGTGAAATTTATTTCACTGGAGTACTATCGCTGGTCATTATTATTGTGTCTGCTTTTTTTGTCGGAATGGTTTTGGGATTACAAGGCTACTACACTCTTCAAAAATATGGATCATCTGAAGCAATTGGTGTGCTGGTAGCATTAGCCTTAGTTAGAGAATTGGGGCCAGTAGTAACTGCCCTTTTATTTGCAGGAAGAGCGGGAACAGCTATAACCGCAGAGATTGGTTTGATGAAGGCGACAGAGCAATTGTCAGCAATGGAAATGATGGCAGTGAGCCCAATTGCTAGAATTGTTGCACCAAGATTTTGGGCTGGAATCATCACTATGCCTTTATTAGCCTCAATTTTTTCTATGGTCGGCGTACTTGGAGGTTATTTAGTTGCAGTTCCATTGATAGGTGTTGATGAAGGTGCTTTTTGGTCACAGATGCAAGCTAATGTTGATTTTAGTTTTGATATAGTAAATGGGGTAATTAAAAGCTGCGTTTTTGGTATTGCCTGCACTATCATTGCATTGTTTGAAGGTTATGATGCCCCACCAACCGCAGAGGGTGTCAGTCGCGCTACAACAAGAACTGTAGTGACATCTTCACTTGCGGTTTTGGGATTAGATTTTATTTTGACGTCATTTATGATAACTGTTTGAATTGAAAAAACTTGGAGTAAAGCTTTATGGATAGAATGAAATTTGATGTGTGGGTTGGGTTGTTTGTTGCATTAGGCATAGTCGCAATTATGGGATTAGCTATGAAGGTTGGCAATTTAACTTCGAACGATATCAAAACAACTTACCAGGTAACTGCAAATTTTGAAAATATTGGCGGATTAAAGCCTAGGGCTCCAGTAAAATCAGCAGGAGTTGTTGTTGGAAGAGTGAAGTCAATCGTTTTTGATACTAAGATTTATGAAGCGATTGTATCAATGGATATAGATGAAAGATATGTGTTTCCTAAAGATACTTTTGCAAACATTTACACTGCTGGATTGCTAGGTGAGCAATATATTGGACTAGAAGCAGGAGGAGATGAAAGCAACCTTTCTGCTGGTGACAAAATTACACAAACTCAGGATGCGGTAGTTCTGGAAAAATTAATTAGTCAATTTTTGTACAACAAAGCTTCAGAGGATGAAAAAAAATGAGCAGCATAAATATAAAATTACCAAGTTTTAGCATTGGCCAATTAGTAGCAATCTTATTTGTATTATTTTTTTCAGGTATTATTTCTGCAAATGATAATCCAGAGGATTTGGTACGAAAGACTGCAGATGATGTTTTGAGTGTTTTAAAAACTGATAAAGATATTCAGGCTGGTAATAAAGAAAAAATATATGCTCTTGCTGAAGAAAAAATTCTACCAAATTTTGATTTTGAACAAGTTTCAAGATTAGTCTTAGGTAAAGCATGGCGTTCAGCGACAGAAGATCAAAAAACTAATTTTAAGTTTGAGTTCAAGACATTGCTATTAAGGACATATGCGGTAGCGCTTGGGAAATATAAAGATCAAACAATCAATTACAAACCAACTCGCATGGATTCTGCAGATACACTTGTTACAGTAAAAACAGAAATTATTCAGGATGGTGCTCAGCCTATTGCGGTTAATTATTCTCTTGCAAAGGGAGATAATGGTTGGAAAGTGTTTGATATTATTATTGAGAATGTTAGTCTTGTAACAAATTACAGATCCCAATTCTCAAGTGAAATAAAACAGAATGGCATTGATTCATTAATCAAAAAACTTGCAGAAAAAAATAAAACAAATACGTAATGGACTTAAATTCAAAAAAATGGATTTTCGGTGAGAGCTGTACTTTCGAGGAAGTAACAAAATATTTTAATCAGCTTAATTTGATAAAAATGACTGAAGGTGTTACTTTGGATTTTACTAAAGTAAAAAAAATTGACACTTCTTTATTAAGTTTTGTTTTAGAAGTCAAAAGAAAATCTGCTGCATTCCAAAGACCAATAAATATTATTAATCCACCTAAGAGCTTTCATACTCTAGCCAAGTTATATGGCGTTGAATCTCTTTTTAGATAAAAAATAACTAAACTAAATGAAAAGCGCAATTGTTTTTAAAAACATAAAAAAATCGTATGGCTCTCTGGAGGCGGTTAAAGGCATTAACTTAAAAATTAATAAGGGAGATTTTTTTGGCTTATTAGGACCTAATGGTGCTGGAAAATCTACCATGATAAATATGTTAGCAGGTTTGGTGAAGCCAACATCTGGAAGTATTGCCGTAATGGGTTTTGATGTGCAGAAAAATTATCAAGAATCAAGACATTCTGTTGGAATTGTTCCTCAGGAGTTAGTATTTGATCCTTTTTTTAATGTTAGAGAAATGTTGCGATTCCAAGCTGGTTATTTTGGAAAAGGAAAAGAAAATGATAGCTGGATTGATGAAATACTAGAAAAGCTTGATTTGAAGGATAAAGCAAAAACAAACATGCGAATGTTGTCTGGAGGAATGAAAAGAAGAGCATTGATTGCGCAAGCCCTTGCACACAAACCCCCAGTAATTGTTCTTGACGAGCCAACAGCTGGAGTTGATGTAGAGCTTAGGCAAAGACTTTGGCAGTTCATGAAAGACCTAAATAAACAAGGGCATACAATCGTTTTAACAACACATTACCTGGAAGAAGCAGAGACTTTGTGCAATAGAATTGGTATGGTTAGCTCAGGAACATTAGTTGCCTTAGATGATACAAATAAACTAATAAAGAAATACTCATCAAAAGCTTTGAGAATAAAAATTAATAGTAAAGATAAAAAAAATATTGAAAAAATATTAAGTAAGTTCAAATTTGAAATTGATGACCATGATTTGAAAATTCAACTTCAAAATCTTGATGAGGTAAATCAAATTATTAAGCTATTAAAATCAAATGATATCCAATTTTTTGATTTGCAAACTACCGAACCAGATCTAGAAAAGGTATTTTTGGAGTTGACAAGCAAATGATAGATTGGAAGGTGCAGTTAAGAGGAACTTGGACGCTCTTAAAAAAAGAGTTAATTCGTTTTTGGAGAGTAGTATTTCAAACGGTTGCTGCACCAGTAATTACAAGTGTTCTTTACTTATTAATTTTTTCACATGTTTTAGATACGAGGCTGGAGGTATACGAAGGGGTAAGTTATAGTGCTTTTCTGATTCCCGGCCTGATTATGATGACTTTATTGCAAAATGCTTTTGCAAATAGCTCCTCGAGCTTGATTCAGTCAAAAGTTATGGGAAATATTGTTTTCATCTTATTAACTCCGTTGACATATTTACAGTTATTTTTTGCATTTTTGTTAGCTGCAACATTAAGAGGTTTGTTTGTTGGAGTTTCAATTTATCTGATAGCAATACTTTATATAGAACTGCCATTAAATCATCCCTGGATCATTATTGCTTTTGCTATTCTTGGTGGAGGTTTATTGGGAACGTTTGGAATAATTGCTGGGATATGGGCTGATCGGTTTGACCAAATGGCGGCATTCCAAAACTTTGTCATTATGCCTTTGTCATTTTTATCGGGCGTGTTTTACTCTATTCATTCACTTCCTCAGGTTTGGCAAAAGGTATCACAATTTAATCCCTTCTTTTATATGATTGATGGATTTAGGTTTGGGTTTTTTGGGCAATCAGATGTTTCGCCATATTTTAGTTTAATGATTGTTAGTCTGTTTTTTGTTATATTGGCATCCTTTACAATTTATTTATTAAAAATAGGATATAAGCTTCGGGGTTAAGATGGATAAAGCTGAGATTCAAGAAATTATTTCATCAAAAATTAAATGTAATTTTATAGAGGTTCTAGGGGATGATGGAGCTCATTTTGAGGCAGTTATTGTTAGTGATGAGTTTCTTTCCTTAAATAAGATTAAAAGGCATCAGTTGGTTTATAAAGCCTTAGGAGATTTAATGCAGGAAAAGATCCATGCATTATCAATGAGAGTCTATGACGTAAATGAATGGAATGAAATCAAGGAGTTAAAATGAATATTCAAGAGGAAATTAAAAATTTAATAAACACTAATAACGTTATCTTATTTATGAAAGGCGATCGCAAATTTCCACAGTGTGGCTTTTCAGGGTTGGCGTGTCAAATTTTAGATTTGTGTGAGGCTAACTATGAGACAGTGAACGTTCTTGCTGATAATAATATAAGGGAAGGAATAAAAACTTATTCTAACTGGCCAACCATCCCTCAACTGTATATCAAAGGCGAGTTTATTGGCGGAGCAGACATTATGAGAGAAATGTACGAATCCGGTGAATTAAAAAAATTGCTAGATTAAAGCTTGGATAAGTTAAAGATCACTGGCGGGAAAAAATTAATAGGCACGGTAAATGTATCTGGAGCTAAAAATTCGGCCTTACCAATTTTAATATCATCAATTTTAACTTCAGAAGAGTTGCGTATTAGCAATGTTCCTGAATTAAGAGATATTAATACCACAAAAAAATTATTAGAGCATTTAGGCTTAAAGGTTCAGCAATCAAATAATTTATTTTCACTTTCTGCAGATAAAGTAAAAAACTATGAAGCTCCCTATGAATTAGTTAAAACTATGAGAGCCTCAATTTTAGTTTTGGGACCTTTGCTTGCAAGGTTTGGGAGTGCACATGTGTCACTGCCGGGCGGATGTACTATTGGTGCGAGACCTGTTGATCTTCATATTAATGCATTAGAAAAAATGGGTGCCAAAATTAATATTCATAATGGATATATAGAGGCAACCACAGCACACCAGGGGAATAGATTAAAGGGTGCAAAAATATTTATGGATCTGGTTACTGTAACAGGTACAGAAAATATAATGATGGCAGCAACATTAGCTGACGGTGTAACAATTATAGAAAATGCTGCAAAAGAACCAGAAATTGAAGATTTAGGTAACTTATTAAACAAGATGGGTGCAGATATTAAAGGCCTAGGAACAGGAACATTAGAAATCAATGGCGTGAGCGAGCTAAAAGGTGCATCGCACGAGGTCATGTTTGATAGAATTGAAGCTGGAACATTTATGGTTGCTGCTGCAGTTACTCAAGGTGAGGTGTTAATAAAAAATATTTCAGAAAATTATATGCAGGCAGTTATAGATAAAATTATTGCATCTGGAGCTAGAGTATCAAAAACTAATGAAGGTTATATGGTAGAAGGAGTGCGGAAAATTAAACCTGTAGACATAAGAACAGGACCATATCCATTTTTCCCAACCGATATGCAAGCACAATTAATGATGCTAAATACAATTGCGGATGGAACCTCTGAAATTGTTGAAACAATTTTTGAAAATAGATTTATGCATGTTCAAGAATTAATTAGAATGGGTGCTAATATTGATATCCATGGGAATACTTCTGTTGTTAGAGGGGTTAGCGGATTAGAGGGCGCTGAGGTAATGGCAACCGATTTAAGAGCTTCTGCATGTCTAGTTTTGGCAGGACTTGCCGCAGATGGTGTCACTATAATAGATAGAATATACCATCTCGATAGAGGTTATGAGCATATTGAGAATAAATTAAACATGCTTGGAGCTCAGGTTGAAAGGATAAATTAATGATAACAATTGCACTTTCGAAAGGCAGAATTTTTAAAGAGACAATTCCGATGCTTGAAGCAGCAGGTATAGTTTGTAATGAAGATCCGGAAACATCAAGGAAATTAATTTTAAGTACAAATAATAGAAATGTAAGAATAATTATTGTCAGAGCAACAGATGTACCAACTTATGTCGATTGTGGTGGAGCTGATATAGGGGTTGCAGGGTTGGATGTTTTAAATGAAATAAATTCTGAAAATATTTATCAATTACAAGATCTTAAAATTGCTAAATGCAAAATGATGGTCGCTGGTCCGGAAGAATTTAATTATAAAAATGCTATTGAATCTAAAAAAAGATTAAAAGTAGCTACTAAATATTCTTCTGTAGCTAGAGAGTTTTTTTCAAAAAAAGGAATTCATATTGATTTGATAAAATTATATGGCTCAATGGAACTTGCTCCATTGGTAAAGATGAGCGATGTCATTGTTGATTTGGTTAGCACCGGAGGAACTTTAAAAGCTAATAAATTAATCTCATTTGAAGAGATATCCAATATCTCTTCCCAACTTATAGCGAATAAAGCCGCTATGAAATTGAAATTTAAAGAACTTCAACCTATTGTTGAGTCAATTAAAGACTCTGTAAAGTAATGAATATAAATATTCTTAATAAGTCTGATAATAACTTTTATGATAGTTTAAAAAAATGCTTATCATTTGATGGGGATGATCAAGATAAAATACAAACTATCGTTAAAGATATTATTAACGAGGTTGTTAAATATGGTGATGAGGCCGTTATTAGATTTACAAATAAATTTGACCGTTTAGAAATTCAAGATGCCAATAACTTGGTGCTTCCAAAAAAAGAGTTAGAAGCGGCCTATCAAAATCTTGATGAGAAAACAAAACAGGCCCTACTGCATGCCGCTGAAAGAATCAAAAGTTATCACGAAAAACAATTAAGTGAATCATGGAGTTATAAAGAAAAGGATGGTTCTGAGTTTGGGCAAAAAATCACAGCATTAGATAAAGTTGGATTGTATGTTCCTGGCGGTAAGGCTGCATACCCTTCCTCAGTTTTGATGAATGCTATTCCTGCGAAAGTTGCTGGAGTTGAAGACTTAATTATGGTTGTACCAACACCAGACGGAGTTAAAAATAACTTAGTTCTCGCTGCTGCATATATTTCAGGAGTAAGCTGCGTATATACGATTGGTGGCGCTCAGGCAGTTGCAGCTTTAGCTTATGGAACAAAAACAATCCCTCAGGTTGATAAAATAGTAGGTCCTGGAAATGCCTATGTAGCTGAAGCCAAAAGATTAGTGTTTGGGCAAGTAGGAATAGACATGATTGCCGGTCCATCTGAAATATTAATTATTTCAGACGGAACAGCAAATCCTGACTGGATCGCGATGGATTTATTTTCTCAGGCTGAGCATGATGAATTAGCACAATCAATTTTAATTTCAGATGATAAGTCTTTCTTTGAAAAAGTCTCAAAGAGTATTGATCGCTTAATAAGTGAAATGCCAAGAGCCGAGATTATTAAAACATCATTAGAAAATAGAGGCTTATTTATTCAGGTGGAAAATTTAGATATGGCAGCAGAAGTATCAAATTTTATAGCGCCAGAGCATCTTGAATTAGCTGTAGAAAAACCAAAAGAGTTGCTTGAAAAAATTAAGCATGCAGGTGCTATTTTTATTGGAAAAAATACATGTGAAGCCGTTGGAGATTATTGCGCCGGCCCAAATCATGTTTTGCCAACTTCAAGAACAGCACGTTTTTCTTCGCCTTTAGGGGTTTATGATTTCCAAAAAAGATCAAGTTTGATATGGCTTACTGAAGATGGAGCAGATAAATTAGGTAAAACTGCTGCAGTCTTAGCAGAAGGTGAAGGCCTTTATGCACACGCAAGCTCAGCATTGTTTAGAGTAAAAAATAAAAATGAGTAAATTTTGGAGTACTTTTGTCCAAGATCTTGAGCCTTATATTCCAGGCGAGCAACCTCAAAACAGCGTTAAGTTAAAACTTAATACTAACGAAAATCCTTACCCACCTTGTTCTGAGGTAAAAAGGGTTATCAATGAAAATGCTTTTCAAAAACTTAATTTATACCCTGACCCAGAGTCGATTGAATTAAAACAAGATATTGCCAATTATCATAAACTAGATATAGAAAATATCTTTGTTGGTAATGGATCAGATGAGATTCTCGCATTTATTTTTTACGCTTTCTTTAAAGATAAAGAAGATATATTTTTTCCTGATATTACTTATAGTTTTTATCCGGTTTATTGCAAACTATTTGATATTCAATTCAAAGAAATACCTTTGCTAGATTCATTTGAGATTGATATAAAAAGATTTTACTCTAAGAATAGTGGGGTCATTTTTCCAAATCCCAATGCACCAACAGCAATTCCTTTAAGTAAAAAAACAATTGAAGAGTTAATTAGGCAGAATGAAGAAACAATATTTGTCATTGATGAAGCCTATGTAGATTTTGGAACGGAATCGGTCATTAATTTAGTTAAACAATACAAGAATATTGTAGTTACCAGATCATTTTCGAAATCTAGATCAATGGCAGGGTTAAGGTTGGGTTATGCGGCAGCTGATAAAAATTTAATTGAAGCTTTGAATCGAATTAAAAACAGCTTTAATTCTTATCCTGTTGATCGTATAGCACAGTTAGCAGGTTCTGCTTCGATAAAAGATGATGTTTATTTTAAAAAAACTTGTGATGCAATAATAAAAACAAGAGAAAATTTTTTATATGCACTCAAAGAGATGGGCTTTAGAGTCTTTAAATCTGGTGCAAACTTTGTATTAATAGAGCCGCCAAAAAATTTAAACGCAGAATTTATTTTTGAAAGTTTAAGGAAAGAAGGCATTTATTTAAGATATTTTAAAAAACCTGACAGATTAATTCCTTTTTTAAGAGTAACAATTGGGACCGATAAGCAAATGGAATTTTTATTGGAAAAAATAAAAAAACTAATTTAATCAGAAATAATTTTACTGATATATACGGTAAAATTTAATTACAAAAACTTACAGAAAGAAAAAAATGGCAAGAAATGCTTCAGTTGATAGAAAAACGAAAGAAACAGAAATAGCTGTAATGATTAATTTAGATGGAGAGGGAAAATCAAATATTAATACAGGTGTAGGGTTTCTCGATCATATGTTAGATCAAATTGCTCGCCACGGTCTTATTGATTTGGATGTTAAAGCAAAAGGAGATTTGCACATTGATGATCATCATACTGTAGAAGATATTGGCATAACTCTAGGACAAGCATTTTCTAAAGCAATTGGAGATAAAAAAGGAATAGTCCGATATGGTCATTGTTACGCTCCACTAGATGAAGCACTATCTAGGGTGGTTGTAGATATTTCAGGCAGGCCAGGATTGGAATTTAATGCTAATTTTTCTAGAGCTAGAGTTGGGGAGTTTGATGTTGATTTGGTGTACGAATTTTTTCAAGGATTTGTGAATCATGCCTTAGTTACTATTCACATTGATTGTTTAAGAGGGGAGAATGCTCACCATCAAGTAGAAACCGTATATAAAGCATTTGGAAGAGCCTTAAGACAAGCCGTTGTAATTGACGAAAGATTAAAAGGACAAATGCCTTCAACTAAAGGAACATTGTAAGTATTTATCATGATCGCGATAGTTGATTATGGAATGGGAAATCTTCAATCAGTTCTTAATGCATTTAAATCGGTTGCACCAAATTTAAATATACAAATTACCTCTGATCCGAAAAAAGTTGATCAAGCCGACCGCGTTGTTTTTCCTGGACAAGGCGCTATGCCAGATTGCATAAAAGAACTAGAAAAAAATGGGCTAAAAGATTCCGTTGTTAATGCATCCAAAAATAAACCTTTTTTAGGCATATGTATAGGTTTACAAATGCTTTTTGATGAAAGTGAAGAAGGTAATATTAAAGGACTTTCACTTTTTGATGGAAAAGTGAAAAAATTTAAGCCCAATAATCATTTTAATAAAATTCCTCACATGGGTTGGAATCAAGTGAATCAAGTAAAGAATCATTATATATGGAATGGAATAGCAAATAATGAAAGGTTTTATTTTGTTCATAGCTATTATGTAGAACCATTAGAAAAAAAATATATAGCAGCTATAACTAACTATGAGTCAAATTTTTGCTCTGCAGTTGCAAGTGAAAATATTTTTGCGGTTCAATTTCATCCTGAAAAAAGTGCAAAGTCGGGATTGCAATTACTTAAAAATTTTACAAGTTGGAGAATTTAATTTATGCAGGTTATACCAGCAATAGATTTAAAAGAAGGAAAATGCGTTAGGTTAAGACAGGGTTTGATGGATCAATCAACTGTTTTTTCAGATGACCCTGCTCAAATCGCAAGTCGTTGGTTGAAAGAGGGGGCTAAAAAGTTGCATTTAGTTGATCTTGACGGCGCCTTTGCAGGAAAACAAAAAAACACCGGGGCTATCAAAGAAATTTTATCTGAAGTAAATGGAAAAATTCCTGTGCAATTAGGTGGTGGTATTAGAAATATTGATAGCATTGAGTCAATTTTGAACCAAGGTATTGATTCTGTCATTATTGGTACTGCTGCGATTACAAATCCAGGGTTCCTTCATGAAGCTTGTTATGCATTCCCAGGTCAGGTTATTGTTGGATTAGATGCAAAAGATGGTGAGGTAGCAATTAATGGATGGTCTAAATTAACAGGTCACAATGTTATAGATATGGCAAAAAAATTTGAAGAGTACGGCGTCGCTTCAATTATATATACAGATATAGGTAGAGATGGGATGTTGCAAGGGGTTAATATTGAAGCAACTGTTGATTTGGCAGAGCAGGTTAATGTTCCAATAATAGCGAGTGGAGGCCTTTCAACAATTGATGATATAAAAAAATTATGTGAGGTATCAAATATCGGAATTAGGGGAGTTATTGCGGGAAGATCAATTTATGAAGGCACAATAAATTTTAGAGAAGCGCAAGAGCTAGCTTCTCAGTTAACTGAATAATTATGTTGTCAAAAAGAATTATTCCATGCCTTGATGTAACAAATGGGAGAGTTGTTAAAGGCGTTAACTTTGTTGATTTGATTGATGCTGGCGATCCTGTTGAGATTGCAAAAAAATATAACCACCAAGGAGCTGATGAATTAACATTTCTTGATATTACTGCCAGCTCTGATGAGCGAGACACTATTATAGATGTTATTGAGAGAGTTGCTGAGCAGGTGTTTATTCCTCTAACTGTTGGCGGAGGGGTAAGAGAGGTTGCAGATATAAGAAAGCTATTAAATGCAGGAGCAGACAAAGTAAGCATCAATACAGCAGCAATTTTTAATCCAAGATTGATACTTGAGTCAGCAAAAAGATTCGGCTCACAGTGCATAGTTGTTGCAATTGATGCAAAAAAAGTTAATGAAGATTGGGAAATATTTACTCATGGAGGAAGAAAGCCAACAGGGATAAATGCAGTTGATTGGGCTAAGAAAATGGTTTCCAATGGAGCGGGGGAGTTATTAGTGACCAGCATGGACAGAGATGGAACTAAAATAGGTTTTGATAATGATCTAAACTATAAAATTGCCTCCGAAGTAAATGTACCGATAATTGCATCTGGCGGAGTTGGTAATTTACAACATTTAGTTGATGGCATTCAAATAGGAAAGGCAGATGCAGTTCTAGCAGCAAGTATTTTCCATTTTGGAGAATACACAATTGCAGAAGCTAAAAAATATATGGCATCCAAAGGCGTTGAAACAAGATGAAAAACTTCATTCAAAAGGTGAAATGGAATAAGGACGGATTAATTTCTGCAACCTTACAGGATTTTGATTCAAAAGAGGTGCTGATGGTTGCATGGATGAATGAAGAGGCCCTAAATAAAACTATCGAAGAAAAAAAATGTTATTTTTGGTCAAGATCAAGACAAAAAATGTGGCTTAAGGGTGAAGAATCAGGACATATTCACTTTGTGAAAGAGGTGCGTTTCGATTGTGACATGGATGCATTGTTAATTAAGGTAGTTGTCGATGACAATATTTCTTGCCATACTGGAAGAAAATCATGTTTTTATAAATTATATGATGATGACCTTGGACTGGTGGATGAAGGCAATGTAATTAAAAATCCAGAAGAAATATATAAAAAAAATGAATAAAATAGAATCCTTAATAACTGTAATTAAAGAAAATAAAAAGAAAGACCCAGCTCAATCCTATACAGCAAAGCTTTTTGAAAAAGGTTTAGAAGAAATTCAAAAAAAATTTGGCGAAGAGTGTATAGAATTAATAATTGCAGCATCAACACAAGAAAAAGAAAAAGTAATATATGAGGCAAGTGATGTTATCTATCATTTTCTTGTTTTATTAGAGAAACTCGAAGTTCCTTTTGAAGATGTTTTGAGCGAATTAGAAAAAAGATCAGCAATATCCGGGATCGAGGAAAAAAGAAATAGGAATAAGTAATGTCCGAATGTATTTTTTGTAAAATCATAAAAAAAGAAATTCCCGCATCAGTTGTATATGAAGATGATAAATTTCTAGCATTCGAAGATATTAACCCGATCGATAAAGTACACATTCTTATTATTCCAAAAATTCATGTAGAAAATTTAATCGAAGCAAATGAAGAAGAGCATAAAGAGTTATTTGCAGATATGCTTTTTTTGGGAAGAAACATAGCAAAGGCGCAGGGTTTAAATGGATATCGAACAATGATAAATTCCGGTAAAGAGGGTGGGCAAGAAGTGTTCCATATTCATTTTCATATCTACGGCGGAAGCGAGAAGCTTAAAAAAATATAAGGAGAGGCAGATGCCTGGAATTAAAGAATTATTAATAATATTGTTAGTTGTATTAATCGTTTTTGGAGCTGGAAAATTAAAAACGCTCGGAAAAGATCTAGGAGAAGCAATAAAAAGTTTTAAAGAAGGTATGAACGAAAAACCAAAAAAAAGAAAATAAAATGATTGATTTTTCTTTTTCAGAAATAATGGTTGTTCTAGTGGTAGCAATCTTATTTATCAAACCTCAAAATATTCCAGAAATATCAAAACGTTTAGGTCAATTTTTTTCTAAATTAAAGAACTTATTTAACGATGTCAAAGAAGAAGTTTTTAGAGAAGAAAAATTTAAAGATCTCAAAAAAATTCAACGCGAATTAAAAAAAACAAATGATAAAAAATAATTCTTATATAGAACAATTTTTATTATTTAAAAAAGTTTTAGTAAGATTTTTAATTCTTTATATTGCATTGGCTGTCGGAGTTTTTTTCTTATTTAATGATGTCATTTATGAATTTTTTTCAGATCCGCTTTTTAAAAATTTAATTACTTATAAGGGGCAAATTATCGCTACAAAGCTTGATTCTACTGTTGTGGTGCCCCTAAAACTTTCCTTATTTGTTACGTTTATATTTTCACTTCCAGTTTTTATAATAGATTTATGGTTTTTCATAAAGCCAGCACTGTATGAAAAGGAAAAATTTTTTTTAAAAGTGATATTGATTATTTCATTATTATTATTTTATTTATCTCTGACATTTTGTTTCTTTACTGTTTATCCGCTTGTGATTAATTTTTTTATTTTATTCGCCCCAAAAAATTTAGAACTAATGATTGATGTGAATTATTTTTTGGAAATGTTAATGGGTTTATTTTTGGCTTTTATAGTTGCTTTTCAGTTACCTAATTTAATTTTGTTATTTATAAAATTTAAAATAGTTAAAATTAGAAAATTAACATCTATCCGACCTTATTTCATCGTAATAGCATTTATTGTTGGAGCGCTTTTAACGCCTCCTGATGTTATTTCTCAAATAATGCTAGCTGTGCCGATAATTATTCTATATGAGGCAGGTATTTTGTTAGCAAAATTTTTAAAAATTTGATCTATGTCTTTTTTTAGCTTGTTAAATTTTGTATAATTCTGCATCGTCCAAATTTAAAGTAAATAATCAGGAAAACTCATGGCCAAAGATAAAAAAATAATCGATCAGGATAGAAGAAAATTCTTAGTGGCCGCGACTGCAGCAACCGGTGTAATCGGAGCTGGAGCGATTGGAGTGCCGTTTGTTTCAAGCATGACGCCAAGCGAGAGAGCAAAAGCTGCCGGTGCGTCTGTAGAGGTTGATACCAGTAAAATAAAAAAAGGTGAATTAATTACAACGGAATGGAGAGGTCAGCCCGTCTGGATTTTAAATCGAACTGAAGAGATGGTAAAAAGTCTTAAAGCCGTTACTGGAAATTTGGCAGACCCCGACCTTAAAGTAACATCCCAGCAACCTAAATATTGCCAAAATGCAACAAGATCAATTAAATCTGATCTTATGGTCGTGGTGGGTATATGCACGCATTTAGGCTGCTCACCAAGTGCAAAATTAGAACCTAAGGGGGATATGGGTGAAGCATGGCAAGGTGGTTTTTTCTGCCCGTGTCATGGTTCTAAATTTGATTTAGCTGGCAGAGTTTATAAAGGGTCGCCTGCGCCAACCAATCTCGTGGTACCTCCTCACAGGTATGTTGACGATAGTACTATAATTATTGGTGAAGACACCAAAGAAGCATAGGGAGATTTATTTTGGCAAATAAAAAAACATTTATAGAATGGATTGATGAGCGATTACCAGTTTCTCATTTTGTAAAAAACCATTTAACAGAATATTACGCCCCTAAAAATTTTAATTTTTGGTATTTTTTTGGAGCCTTGTCTCTAGTTGTTTTTGTCCTTCAAATTTTGACAGGAATTTTCCTCACAATGCACTACAAGCCTGACGCTTTGCAAGCTTTTGCATCAGTTGAATATATTATGCGTGACGTATCGTTTGGGTGGCTTATTCGATATATGCATTCTACTGGAGCCTCCTTGTTCTTTGTTGTTGTTTATCTTCATATGTTTAGAGGAATTATGTATGGGTCGTATAAACAACCAAGAGAATTACTTTGGATCTTTGGAGTTTTGATTTTCCTTTTATTAATGGCTGAAGCTTTCTTTGGGTATTTATTACCATGGGGGCAGATGTCTTATTGGGGTGCTCAAGTTATTGTAAATTTATTCTCTACTGTTCCATTTATTGGCCCAGATCTTGCTGAATGGGTAAGAGGCGATTACTTGGTATCGGATGCAACTCTTAATAGATTTTTTGCTTTTCATGTTATTGCACTGCCATTTGCTTTAGCTGGCTTAGTAATTCTTCACTTGGCAGCATTGCATACAACAGGATCAAATAATCCTGATGGAATTGAAATTAAGAATTCAAAAGATAAAAAAACAGGTATACCGCTTGATGGAATTCCTTTTCATCCTTACTATACTGTTAAAGACCTTGTTGGTTTGACTGTGTTCCTAATTGTCTTTGCAACTATAATTTTCTTTATGCCTGAAGTAGGCGGATATTTTTTAGAGCATAATAATTTTATGCCCGCTGACCCTTTAGTAACTCCAGCTCATATTGCCCCAGTATGGTATTTCACTCCGTTTTATTCGATTTTAAGAGCTGTGCCGCCAATACTAAATAGTCAATTTCCAGGAGTTGCCGCAATGGGCGCCGCAGTCTTAGTTTTCTTTTTTATTCCATGGTTAGACAAAAGTAAGGTTAAATCTATACGTTACAAAGGAATATTATATAAAAAATGGCTATCAGCATTTGTTGTAAGTTTTTTAGTTCTTGGTTATTTAGGCACTGTCCCGTCAAATGTTTGGGGGCAAATACCTCAAGGAATATTTTTCCTTGGCGGTTTAGATTGGGCAACCTTGGTTGCGAGAATCTTTACATTGATTTATTTTGCTTTTTTTGCATTAATGCCATGGTATAGCGTCAAAGATAAAACAAAACCTGTTCCTTCTAGGGTAACAATGAAATGATAAAAAAAATAATTATACTTTTAGCGCTGTTTTTTTCTTTTTCTACTTTTTCATCAGAAAAAATACATCTAGATCAAATCAATATAGATCTAAGCAACCAGGACTCTCTTCAAAGAGGGGCTAGAAATTTTATTAATTATTGTTTGAATTGCCACAGCGCAAACTATATGCGTTATAACAGATTGCAAGATATTGGCCTTTCGGAAACTGAAATAAAAAACAATTTATTATTTACTGCGGAAAAAACGGGTGAATTAATGAATATCTCAATGGATAAAATAGAGGCAAAAAAATGGTTTGGTGCAAATCCACCAAATTTGACTGTAACTGCTAGATCGAGAGGGCCTGACTGGATTTATACTTATTTGAGAAGTTTTTACAAAGATGACTCAAAAATGCACGGCTGGAACAATGTGGTATTTCCAAATGCAGCAATGCCACATATTTTATGGGAACTTCAAGGCACTCAAGAGTTAACTGATGGTAATTTAAAGCTTACCCAGGCAGGAAAATTATCGCCCGAGGAATATGATCGGTTTGTCTATGACTTGGTTAATTACATGACATTCATGGGGGAGCCAGCAAAGCTAGTAAGATCTAAAATTGGTATCTTTGTTTTATCTTTTTTAGTATTATTGCTAGTCCTTGTAATACAGCTTAAAAAAGAATTTTGGAAAGACGTTAAATAATTATGATGAAATTATATTCAAACTCAACAGACCCATTTAGCCATAGATGTCGAATAGTTTTATTCGAAAAGGGCATGGATTTTGAGGTTATCAATATTGATTTAGAGGGAAAACCAGAAGATTTATCTACTTTAAGTCCATACTCTGATGCTCCAGTTCTAGTTGAGAGAAATCTAGTACTTACTGATCCTAATATAATCAATGAGTATATAGATGAAAGGTTTCCTCATCCTCAGCTTATGCCGCCAGATCCTATAATGAGAGCAAGAGCTAGATTGTTTCTGAAGGACTTTGAAAATCAGCTATATATTCATATGTTAGATTTAGAGTCTAAAGATGAAAATAAAAAGACTAAGGCAAGAAAAATAGTTACTGAAGGCTTGTTGCAAATAGTTCCAATTTTAAACAAACAACCTTATTTGCTCTACGAAGAGTATTCTATGCTCGATGTTTCTATTGCCCCATTGCTTTGGAGATTGGATCATTACGGAATTAAATTGCCAGCATCAGCAAAATCGCTAATATCTTACGGTGAGAAATTATTTTCTAGACCTTTATTTGATGAAGCATTAACGCCGGCAGAGAAAGCAATGCGTTCGTAATCTGGTGAATGGATTCAAAAAAACCCTACTTACTTAGATCTATTTGTCAGTGGTGCGAGGATATTGGAGACACGCCGTATCTACTAGTTTATTGTAATAAAAGCGTAATTGTCCCAAAAGAATTTATAGTCGATAATAAAATTACGCTAAATCTTTCCCAGTCATCGGTAACCAATCTTCTAATCACAGATGAATCTGTTACTTTTATGGCAAGATTTAACGGGGTAAAAAAAGAAGTTTTTATCCCGATTGAGAATGTAATTGCAATGTTCTCAAATGAAAAGAAAGATGGAGTCTTTTTTGAGATAGATCAAGCAAGTCTTGATTTAAATGAATTAAAACCATCTGAATCACAAAAAAATAAGTCAAAACCTAATCTAAAATTAGTTAAAAATTAAAAAAACTACTCAAAATAAAAAAAAATTGATATAGTTACGTTCTTCTAAATTTCATGCCGGATTAGCTCAGTTGGTAGAGCAGCGCACTTGTAATGCGAAGGTCGTCAG
>CAYVOQ010000004.1:0-66650 GCA_964453595.1 uncultured Methylobacillus sp.
CCACCAATTTGCATAGTAAATTGGTCATCAGCACTCTTAACTGTTAATCCTTTTTTATCAATAGTTACTTGCGCTTGGTGTTTTTTTTCTTTTGCACTGTTTTTTGATAACAAAGCGCCTTCTTCTTCAGTTAATACGCCTTTGGTTACAAGTGCGTTTACCAAGTCTTCAGTTGAATCCGCATAAACAATGTTCGCAGACATTGCCATTACCGCAGCAGATAGGGCAGATGTGATTAATTTATTTTTCATTGATAAATCTCCTATAAAATCAATAGGGTCATTATCAAACTAAAATATGTCAGTTTTGTGACAAAAAGATAATTTCTTTTTTCGGGATTATTGACCGATTTTTTGGCTTAATTAATGATCGTTAGATTTAAAATTGACTTTACCGGAGGCTAAATCATATACCGCGCCAACAAGATCTATTTTGTTCTCAAGTATCATGTCTTTAATGATCGGGCTGTTTTGTTTAATATTATTAATTTGTTCTTGCACATTTAACCAACAAACTTTTTCAACAAATTCTTCATTAGTTGAATTTCTTAAATCTTTATCCTGAATTGATGTTTCTTGATGCACCGCAGGATCAATCATATCGATAATTTGTCCGATATTCCCACCTGTATAATGATCACAAGCAGCCTTAACCGCGCCGCAATTTGTATGGCCCATCACCACAATTAACTTTGATCCCAAATATTTCACTGAAAACTCTAGACTGCCTAATGCTTTTCGTGAAGCAATATTTCCAGCCAATCGCACTGAAAATATGTCTCCTAAGTTTTGATCAAAAACTAACTCAACCGTAGTTCTAGAATCACTACATCCTAGTATTGATGCAAATGGATGTTGTTTATCTTTAATTTCATCGCGAACATTTAACATGTCATGCGTTACTTTTACATTGTTCACAAATCGCTCATTACCTTCTTTGAGAATCTCCAGTGCTTGTTCTGGTGTAATTAAATCTCGATCTAAATTGGGATGCTTATACATTACTCAGGTCTCATATGCGGAAATAAAATCACATCTCTGATACTTGGTTTGTCAGTTATAAGCATAATTAATCGATCAATCCCGATTCCGCAACCGCCTGTAGGTGGCAAGCCATACTCTAATGCTCGAATAAAGTCAGCGTCATAAAACATCGCCTCATCATCACCTGCATCTTTTTGTGCAACTTGTTTTTTAAAGCGTTCAGCTTGATCTTCTGCGTCGTTTAACTCTGAAAAACCATTCGCGATTTCACGGCCTGCGATAAATAATTCAAAACGCTCTGTAATCGATGGATTTTCATCAGAAGCTCTAGCTAAAGGAGAAACTTCTACCGGATAATCAATAATATAAGTTGGATTCCAAAGCTTTTCCTCTGCGACAGCTTCAAACAAAGCTAATTGATAAGATCCTAAACTTTTTTCTTTTGGCTCTTCTTCGTTGTGTTTTTTTAACTCAGCTTTAATAAAATCAATATTCTCTAAATCTGTTTTTTGATAATTTTCAGCATATTTAGTGATTGCTTCCACTAAAGTTAAACGATCAAACTTATTCTCAAAATCAATTACTTTTTCTTGATATGTTAATTTAAGTGGCTTGCCATTTGCCTTAATAGACTCACGAATACAGTCTTCAGTAAAATCCATTAACCAATGATAATTAGTATATGCGGCATAAAATTCCATCATGGTAAATTCGGGGTTATGCCTTACGCTTAAGCCTTCATTTCTAAAATTTCTGTTGATTTCATAGACTCGATCAAATCCACCCACCACAAGACGCTTTAAATATAATTCAGGTGCGATACGCATATACATTTGCATATCTAAAGAATTATGATGTGTTATAAAAGGTTTTGCTGAAGCGCCACCCGGGATTGGATGCAGCATTGGCGTCTCAACCTCTAGGAACTTATTATTATTCATAAAGTTTCTAATTGCTTGCACTACATTGCTTCTAGTCGTGAAAGTTTTCTTAGTGTCTTCATTCACGATTAAATCAACATAGCGTTGTCGGTATTTTATTTCTTGATCAGTCAATCCATGAAATTTTTCAGGAAGCGGCCTTAATGATTTAGTTAGTAGATTTATTTCTGTAACCTCAACACTTAACTCATCAGTCTTGGTCTTAAATAATTTACCCTTAGCCCAGAGGATATCTCCCATATCCCATTTCTTAAAATGGGAGTAAAGCTCAGGGTTATTGTCATTGTTAATTAGGTCACGGGCTACATACAATTGAATTCTTCCGGTTGTATCTTGAATGGTTGCAAAGCTTGCCTTACCCATCACACGCTTCAGCATCATTCTGCCTGCGACTTGAACCTCGACAGTTTTTCCAGCCAAGCTTTCTTTATCAAATTGATCAAATTCAGCATGCAGGTCAGCTGCATAATGAGTTGGCTTAAATGAGTTCGGAAACGCAACTCCATTTGCACGAATTTCTTTTAACTTATTCCTGCGTTCTTGAATAATAGAATTTTCATCTAAACTCTGTTCTTGTTGTAACTCTTTCTCTTCCAAGCTATACCCCTTGTTTTAAACTTTCTGTGATGAATGGATCCAGATTACCATCCAGCACGCCTTGCGTGTTGCCAACCTCTACGCCCGTTCTTAAATCTTTAATTCTGGACTGGTCAAGCACATAACTTCTGATCTGGTGTCCCCAGCCAATATCTGATTTAGCATCTTCTAATGCTTGCTTTTCTTCATTCCTCTTATCAAGCTCCAAGCGATAAAGTTGAGCTTTTAACATATTCATCGCTTCTGCCTTATTTCTATGCTGTGAGCGATCATTCTGACATTGAACTACAACGCCAGAGGGAATATGCGTTATTCTAACAGCAGAATCAGTTTTATTAATATGTTGACCGCCTGCGCCTGAAGCTCTGTAAGTATCGATCCTCAAATCTGCAGGATTAATTTCTATGTCAATTGATTCATCAATCTCGGGATAAACATTTACCCCAGCAAATGAGGTATGCCTTCGGTTTCCAGAATCAAAAGGTGATTTTCTAACCAAACGATGGATGCCAGTCTCTGTTCTAAAATACCCATAAGCATAATCGCCACTAATTTTTATAGTTGCACCCTTAATTCCAGCAACATCGCCATCAGATATCTCTAAGACCTCAACCTTAAAAGCCTTCTCCTCGGCATAGCGCAGGTACATTCTAAGCAGCATATTAGCCCAATCTTGCGCTTCAGTTCCGCCGCTTCCAGACTGAAAGTCAATAAAACAATTGTTTGGATCAAGCGGATTTGAAAACATACGTCTAAATTCTGCCTGGTCGACATCTTTCTTTATTTGTTCGGTTTCAACTAAAACATCATTAAAAATTGCATCATCGCTTTCCTCAATCGCCATATCAAACAAAACTTGATTATCATCAATTTTATTGTGGAGCGCTTCGAAATTAGAAACCAGGTCCTCTAGGAGTTTTTTTTCTTTACCAATTTTTTGGCTTAAGGCATGATCATTCCAAATTTTCGGATCTTCCTGCTGCTTTGTTAATTCCGCAATTTTTTGTTTTTTAGTGTCCAGGTCAAAGATAGCTCCTTAATGCATAAAATCGGTCAGATATTTCACTAAGATCTTGTTTTAATTGATTTATTTTTTCTGCTTCCATATTTTCTTTCTAATAACTTGTGGTATTTTAGCGTGTTTTAGAAAAACAACAAATTGTCATAAAATTGTCATATTTCATTCATATAATCTTAATTGCAGTTTAATTTAATAAGGACTAAAACACATGCTCACACTGAAACAAAAAACACTATTATTTAGCGCTGTTGTTGCAGCAACTTCAAACTTATATGCGGCGTCTGATATCGTAACAATCGATGGATCATCAACGGTTTACCCAATTACTGAAGCAGTAGCAGAGGAATTTCAAAAAGAAACAGGCATTAAAGTTACCGTAGGCGTTTCAGGAACTGGTGGTGGCTTTAAAAAATTCTGTCGTGGAGAAACAGTCATCTCTGACGCATCACGACCTATCAAAGCAAAAGAAATGAAAGCATGTGAAGAAAAAGGCATTTCATTTATTGAAATCCCAGTTGCGTTTGATGCATTGACTGTTGTAGTCAACAAAAATAATGACTGGGCAGAAGAATTATCTCCTGCTGACCTAAAGAAAATGTGGGAGCCAAACGCACAAGGAAAAGTCATGAGCTGGAATCAAGTTCGTGAAGGCATGCCTAACACTCCATTAAAACTATATGGCCCTGGCGCAGACTCAGGAACATTTGATTATTTTACTGAAGCAATTATCGAAAAATCAAAATCAATTCGTGGTGACTTTACCGCTTCTGAAGATGACAATGTTTTAGTTCAAGGTGTTGCTGGCGATAAAGGTGGTATTGGCTATTTTGGTTTGGCTTACTATGTAGAAAATAAAGATAAACTTAAAGCTGTCAAAATCAAAAATAAAGATGGTAAGTTTATAACCCCTTCAATAGAGGCTGTTATGGATGGATCTTATAACCCGCTCTCACGTCCACTATTTATTTACCTTAACGCAACGAAAGCCGCTTTTGATCCTAAGGTTAAAAAGTTTGTTGAGTTTTACCTTAAAAATGCTGGAAAGTTATCAAAAGAGGTTGGTTATGTTCCGTTTAACAAGGATGAATATGCAGCTATTGAGAAACATTACAAAACTTTAAAAACTGGCACTGCATTTAAGAGCGGTCCTGCAATCGGTTTGTCTGTGAAAGAAATCTTAGAAAAAGCAACTGACTAAGAAAAATTTTAAAAACTAGATCAAAAAAAATGGGGTTTTTCAACCCCTTTTTTTTAGATTGATCATATCAAAACTTAGGTATAATCCAAGGAAACCAAACATAAATCATTACGTAATCTATGAATAAAACTGAAGCAAAAATAAGTCCTGCATTATCGAAAAACTTCAGAAAAAATATAAAAGAAAATAGCATTGAATTTCTTCTTTTATTTTCAGGAATTGTTGCCATATTAATTACTGTAGGAATTGTTTATGTGCTTATTTCAGAATCAATCCCATTTTTTACCAATGTTTCAATAAAAGAATTTCTTACCTCAACGGTATGGACCCCTCTGTATGAGAAAAAAAACTATGGCATCTTACCCCTCATTTCAGGGACCTTGACCATCACTGGCATTGCACTTTTAGTTGCGATTCCACTTGGCACAGTAACTGCAGTGTACTTATCTGAATTTGCATCACACCGAACAAGAGAGATTGTAAAACCTATTCTTGAACTTCTTGTGGGTGTTCCGACCGTAGTTTTTGGATACTTTGCTTTATTGCTTATTACACCTTTACTCCAAAAAATCTATCCTGATTTACCAACATTTAACATGCTTGGTCCAGGTATTGTTATGGGAATAATGATTGTTCCCTATATAGCTTCTGTTTCAGAAGATGCTATGCGGGCAGTACCTATGTTTATGCGTGAAGGCGCTTATGCAATGGGAGCTACTCGATTTCAAACTGCATTTTCTGTAGTGATGCCGGCAGCAACTTCTGGAATTGTAGCCGCATATATTCTTGCTATCAGTCGTGCTGTTGGCGAGACCATGATTGTATCTATTGCAGCTGGACAACAACCAAACTTTACCTTTAATCCAGTTGAAGGTGCTGCAACTATTACAGCGTATATTGTTTCTGTTGCTCTTGGCGATCTGGAGCACGGCGGTATAGCCTATAGAAGTATTTTTGCTGCAGGTATCACATTATTTACCATGACCTTAAGTCTTAATATACTAGGGCAATGGGTTAGAAGAAAATTTTCTGAAAGATATTAACCAAAATGGATAATAGAGAATTAAACAAAATAAGAGATCTGATTACTAAACACAAAAGAAATGATTATTTATTTTCCATTCTAGGCATGTTTGTTGTTGCCAGTTTAGCAATCACACTTTTGGTTTTATTTTTAGATTTGATTTTTGACGGCTATCCTAAATTCAATATAGATTTCTTTACTCACTTTCCATCAAGACGTCCCGATGCTGCAGGAATACTTTCTGCCTGGGTCGGATCAGCCCTTGTTTTGATTGTGACTTTTTTTGTAGCTGTACCTTTAGGCGTGGCGGCTGGTGTCTATCTTGAAGAGTATTCAAAAAAAGGAATCTTAGCTGATTTAATAGAAATTAATGTTGCAAACCTAGCAGGTGTTCCATCAATTATTTATGGTCTGCTTGCATTAGGTTTGTTTGTATATGAATTCGGTTTAGGGCAAAGCATCTTAACTGCTGGGTTGACATTGGCACTGCTTATGCTGCCTATTGTAATTGTTTCAACCCGTGAAGCCATAAGAGCTATTCCCGTTCATATCAGAGAGGCTGCATTTGCTGTTGGGGCTACCAAATGGCAGGTAACAATAGATCATATTATTCAATACTCTATGGGTGGAATATTAACAGGAATTATCATTGGACTTGCTCGAGCAATTGGCGAAACAGCTCCTGTAATTACCATCGGGGCATTAACATTCATTGCATTTTTACCACCAAGTCCCATTAGCGAAACAATTCCTTTCATTAACTTTGAATGGTTAGAAGCTGGTTTTACTGTATTGCCTATACAGATGTTTAACTGGATATCTCGTCCAGAGCATGCATTTCACATCAATGCTGCCGCTACAGGTGCCGTGATTATTATTCTTACATTATTAATGAACGCCTTTGCAATTAAGATAAGATACAACATTAGAAAGAAAATTAAGTGGTAAAACTATGATAAATAAAAAAAATGAAATCATTAAAGCAGAAGCTAAAAATTTTGAATTTTTTTATGCTGATGGAACGCATGCTTTAAAAAATATTAATCTACCCATTTATGAAAAAAGAATTACTGCTCTTATTGGGCCATCAGGCTGCGGAAAATCAACATTTCTGAGATCTTTCAACCGTATGCACGATTTGTATCCTGGAAATAAATATAAAGGAGAAATTCTTTTATACCCTGACAATACAAATATCCTAGCAAAGAAGGTTGATCCTATTGAAGTTCGAATGCGCATAAGTATGGTGTTCCAAAAACCTAACCCTTTCCCTAAATCAATTTATGAAAATGTTGCATATGGTCTGAGGGTACGAGGAGAGAACAATAAAAGAAAAGTGGATGAAAAAGTAGAAGAGGCTTTAAAAGGAGCCTCATTATGGAATGAAGTTAAAGATAGGCTTCATGATTTAGCCTTCAACTTATCAGGCGGACAACAGCAAAGGTTATGCATTGCAAGAGCCTTAGCAACAGATCCTGAAATTATTTTGTTTGATGAACCAACATCTGCGTTAGATCCAATCGCTACAGTAAATATTGAAGAGTTGATGAGTGAACTCAGGAAAAAACTTTCTATATTGATAGTTACCCACAATATGCAGCAAGCAGCAAGAATTTCTGACTATACTGCATATATGTATCTTGGGGAAATGGTTGAATTTGATGAAACAGACAAGATTTTCACAAACCCATCTAAGAAAAAAACCGAAGATTACATTACCGGAAAATTCGGATAACTAATTATTTTCTAAAATTGCTTTCTGAATTAGTTTATTAGCTTTTTCTGCTAAATCAAAATTTTGACATTCTGTCATTATTCTAATTATTGGCTCTGTGCCAGATGGCCTTAAAAGCACTCTTCCTTGATTATTCATTACAGCATTTGCATCATCAATGGATTTTTTAATTTGTTCAGAAGAAAGATCTATATCCTTAAATGGCAAGTTCACTAAAACTTGAGGGTAAAGTTCGATCTCAGAAACTGCCTGCTCAAAACTTATATTTTTCTCTTGTAATGTTCTAAGAACCTGAAGGGCTGTGATAATTCCGTCACCGCTTGAATGAATCTTACTCAGTAAAATATGTCCAGAATTTTCTCCTCCAAAATTCCACGCATTCTCATTCATCATCTCGGTCACATACCGATCACCCACCTTCGCTCTTAAAAATGGTACATTTTTTGATTTTAATTTTTCTTCAAAAGCAAGATTCGTCATTAAAGTGCCGACTACGCCACCTTGGAATTGATCATGATCTATATCATTACTTACAATTATATAAAGCAATTGATCACCATCGACTTTATGCCCTTTGCGATCAACCATAATAACCCGATCACCATCCCCATCAAATGCGATACCAATATCAGCTCCAGTTTTAATTGTTTTCTGTATTAAGGCATCTAAATGCGTTGAGCCGCACTCGTGATTTATATTTAATCCATCGGGATTAACACCGATTAACTCTAGCTGTGCCCCAAGCTCTCTAAAAATTTTAGGAGCAACTTGGTAGGTTGCGCCGTGTGCACAATCCATAACAATTTTAAGGCCATCTAACGATAGATTGCTTGGAAAGCTATTTTTACAAAATTCCGCATATCTACCTTGGGCGTCATCAATTCTTTTAGCTTTGCCAATTTGAGTTGATTCAATTTCTTTAAGCGAATCTAAGAAAGATTCAATTTCCTTTTCAATCTGATCATCTAATTTTTTTCCCTCATGTGAAAAAAATTTAATTCCATTATCATCAAAAGGGTTGTGTGAAGCGGAAATAACAACGCCCACCTCAGATCTTAATGCCTTTGTTAAGAATGCAACTGCTGGAGTTGGAATCGGCCCTGTAAGGTATACATTCACTCCTGCCGCAGAGAAACCAGCTTCTAATGCTGATTCAAGCATATAGCCTGAAACACGCGTATCTTTTCCAATCACCACTGATGGGATTTTATTATTAGCTACATGACGAGTTAAGACTTTCCCAGCTGCATATCCCAGCTTTAGAAAAAAATCAGACGATATTGGATACTTACCTGCCTTACCTCGAATTCCATCTGTACCAAAATACTTTCTCATGTTAATAAATCAATATATTGTTTTGTTTTCTTTACGTTATGAACACGAACAATCTTAGCACCTTTTTGCACTGCCTTAGCTGAAAAAAAAGCTGTTGCATCATCAAGCTGATCAAGAGATTCTCCTACAAGCTCTTTTAACATCCTTTTTCTTGAAACTCCAATTAAGAGTGATGGATTAATTTGTTTAAGATATTCGAGATGATTGAATAATATCCAATTGTGTTGGGTTGTTTTGCCAAACCCAAATCCTGGATCAATAATAATTCTATCTAGATCGATATCATTGTTTAAACAAAACTCTTGTTGTTCATTTAGAAATTTAAATACTTCTTGTTTGACATCTTTGTAAGTTGGATTAAGCTGCATATTGTTTGGGCTTCCCTGCATATGCATCAAACTTACAATAACATTAGATTCTCGAACAACTTTTATAGATTCTGGATTTTTAAAAGCTTTAATATCGTTAATTAAATCAACGCCCTCTTGAATAGCAATGCGCATGACTTCTGGCTTATATGTGTCAATCGAAATCTTAATATCCTGAATAGATTTGATTTTATGAATCACTGGTAAAATTCTTGATAGTTCCTCATCAATAGAAATTGGTTCTGAACCTGGTCTAGATGATTCGCCACCAATATCAATAAGGTCTGCGCCGTCTTGTATTAATTGCAAACAGTGATTAAAGGCAAGAGCAGGGTTGATGAATTTTCCACCATCTGAAAAAGAATCAGGGGTAACGTTAAGTACCCCCATAATTAACGGTTTGTCTTGCTTAAGTAATTCTTTTAAAGTCATTTAAAAGAATTGGCAATTATTAAGACTTTGCAGTTGGCTGCGGCGAAGTGATACTTGGAGTGGAGCCAGAACCGCTAGAGTTATTTTTAGAGTTTGAAGATGCACCGTCTTTTGGCGGCCTCATTTTTTTACCCTGCATAATGTCCTCAATTTGATCAGCGTCAATAGTTTCATACTCTAGAAGTGCCTTAGCCATCACTTCAACTTTTTTCTTACTTTTCTCTAAAATTTTACGTGCTACAGCATATTGTTCATCTAAAATACGTCTAACTTCAGAATCGACTTTTTGCTGTGTTGCTTCCGAAATAGTCTTGGATGGCATGCCAAAAGCGGACTCACTTTGATCATCACTATATACCATCGTACCAAGCTTATCAGACATACCATACTTCGTTACCATGTCTCTTGCAATTTTTGTTGCACGCTCAAAATCATTTGATGCGCCAGTTGACATTTGTTTCATAAATATTTCTTCAGCAATACGACCGCCGAATAGAATAGAAATTTCTTCGAGCATCTTATCTTTAAAGTTACTAAAGCGATCATATTCGGGTAGCTGCCAGGTTAATCCTAAAGCCCAACCTCTTGGCATAATCGTTACCTTATGAACCGGGTCTGCTTTAGGGAGTGTTTTTGCAACAACCGCATGGCCAGATTCATGATAGGCCGTATTTCTTCTCTCCTCTTCACGCATGACAAGCGATTTTCTTTCAGGCCCCATAAATATCTTATCTTTAGCGTCTTCAAAATCTTGCATTGTCACTGTTCGTTTGCTTCGTCTCGCTGCAAAAAGAGCAGCTTCATTGACTAGATTAGCTAAATCAGCACCTGAAAAACCAGGGGTACCTCGAGCTAAAATGCTTGACTCAACATCGTTGTCGATTGGAACCTTGCGCATGTGCACATCTAGGATTTGTTCTCTACCTTTTATATCTGGCAATGAAACTGCTACCTGACGATCGAACCTACCCGGTCTTAACAAAGCCTTATCTAAAACATCGGCTCGATTTGTAGCGGCAATCACAATCACTCCTGAGTTTGCCTCAAAACCATCCATTTCAACCAAAAGTTGGTTTAATGTCTGCTCTCGTTCATCATTTCCGCCACCCATTCCAGCTCCACGATGTCTTCCAACAGCGTCTATCTCATCAATAAAAACAATACATGGTGAATTTTTTTTAGCCTGTTCAAACATATCACGCACCCTGGCTGCACCCACACCAACAAACATTTCCACAAAATCTGAACCAGAAATCGTAAAAAATGGAACTTTCGCTTCTCCAGCTATCGCTCTTGCTAATAATGTCTTACCAGTACCTGGAGGCCCGACCATTAACACGCCTCTAGGTATTCTGCCTCCTAATTTATGAAATTTATTTGGGTCTTTCAAGAAGTCAACAAGCTCCGCGACTTCTTCTTTGGCCTCATCACAACCAGCAACATCTGCAAATGTAGTTTTATTTGAAGACTGATCTAATTGCCTTGCTTTGCTCTTACCGAAAGAAAATGGGCCTCCACCTTTACCTCCGCCTTGCATTTGCTTCATAAAGAAAATCCATACCGCCACAAGCAAGATCATTGGAAACCAAGAAATAAAAATACTCATCAATAACGATTGCTTTTCTTCAGGCTTAGCCTCTACCGCAACGTTGTTTTTGAGTAAATCAGACACCATCCAAGGGTCTGTTGGAGAGTATGTTGTAAATTTTTTGCCATCAGTTGTAACGCCGCTTATATTTCGGCCATCAATTTCAACTTTAGCAATATTCCCTGACTTAACTTGCTCCATAAATTGGGAATAAACAAGTTTTGTCTCAAAACGATTTTGTGAGGAAAAATTATTAAATACCATCATCATGGCAAAACCAATAATGATCCAAACTAAAATTGTTTTTATTGTATTGTTATTCAACGAGTCATCCTTAAATATATTTAATAAATTCTATTTTACACTTAACGCTTTTCTAAACCAATTAAAAAAAGTTCAGCACTTCTATCTCTCGATGCTGCCGGTTTAAAACTAATCACTTTTGTAAACATGTCTTTTAAATCCTTTACAAAAGCCTCATACCCTGCGCCGATAAAAGTCTTGACTGCAAAATTGCCTTTTGGTTTCAGCCAATCTTTGGCAAATTCCAATGTCAATTCATTAAGATTGATCATCATAGCTTGATCACGACTTTTTATACCACTAATATTGGGAGCCATATCAGAAATTACAAGGTCTAGTTGTTGATTATCAAGTTTATTTTCTAAATTTGTAAGAGTACTCATTTCTAGAAAATCGCCTTGTAAAAAAGTTACATTTGCCAAACCATTCATAGGTAATAAGTCCAATGCAAAAACATGTCCGTTATTTCCCACAACTTCTGCCGCATATTGAGACCAACTTCCAGGAGCAGACCCCAAATCAACAACAACATTATCTTTAGAAAACAAATGATATTTTTCATTGATTTCTTTCAGTTTATAAGCTGCTCTCGAGCGGTAATGATCTTTTTGTGCTTTCTTAACAAAAGGATCGCTTAGATGTTCTTGGATCCAATTTTGCTTTGTTCTTTGTTTTTTCATGTCTACTAATGATTCTAATTCAAATCAATAGAGCCATGTGTGATATTTAAACTATACGTACATTGCCTGTCGCGAGATCATAAACTCCGGCATATATCTCGATCTCACCTGATTTTTCTAGATTTCTAATAATTTCACTGTCTTGTAGAATTTTATTTTTTTGGTAGTGAACATTAAGCTCCACTAAGTTTTCGACAAATTTTGTATTAGATGAATTTCTATTTCCTTGAGTTTCTGTTTCTAACTCCAAACAAGGTGATATTTGATGTAATAAGTTGGTAATAAGCCCGTCCTCGACATTGTCACAGCACCCTTTAATCGCGCCACAACTTGAATGTCCTAGCACTAGCAATAATTTACTTTTTAAATATTTTAAGCCAAACTCCAGACTTGCGATTGCATTTTGACTTGCTATGTTTCCAGCTAATCTAACACTAAAAATATCTCCAATAGCTTGATCAAATATAAGTTCAACTGGTGCTCGTGAGTCACTACAACTTAAGACTGATGCAAAAGGATGTTGTGCATCTTTTGTAATATTAATTAATTTAGCATTATCTTGATTGCTTCTTAAATTATTTTGAAACCGCTGATTACCCTCAATCAGAATTTGCAATGCTTCTTTAGGGCTCATTTTGTCACGGTCAATTAAAGGATGTTTATACATATTTATCTCCCTTTTTGATTTTGCAGTTAATTTTTTTAGCAGAAATATTTCTAAACTGGGCATTCTCAATAAAGTTATCAATAGACTCCATAACATCTATAGAAATATATTTGTTTTTAATAAAATCAATGGATACGATTGAATGACTCGGAATTGAGTTAAGTTTCTGCATGATCATGGCCTTGTTAAAAAAACTCACCTCTTCTGCTAGGACAATATGGTGATTCTCTTTATCGTTTTTTCTAGTTGAAAGATCGCTCAAAGAATACGAATTTAAGTAACTGCGATATAGAGAAAATAAAAGGCCTACTAGCAATCCAACCGATATGCCCGTTAACAAATTAGTAAATATGATAAATATGATCGTTGTTAAAAAAGGAATAAATTGCTCATAGCCTTGCTTGAAGGTTGATTTATATAAACTTGGTTTAGTTAACTTATAGCCAACAATAATCAATATTGCTGACAAAGAGGAAAGCGGAATTAAATTTAAAAAAGGAATAAGAAATAAAATTCCTAGCAATAACCAAAAACCATGCAGTATGGCGGATAGCTTTGTTTTTGCTCCAAAATTAATGTTAGCTGAACTTCTTACAATCACTTGAGTGACTGGTAGTCCTCCTATGAAGCCGCAAATCATATTACCAATACCCTGGGCTTTTAATTCTTTGTCTGCAGGGCTAATTCTTTTTAATGGGTCTAATTTATCAGTAGCCTCAAGACATAGAAGCGTTTCTAAGCTGGCAACTATTGCTATTACAAATGCAATTTTATATGTATCAAAATTAAAAAAAGCATCAGAGTTAAATAAATGAGAAAAAGAAAAAATCTGTGTAAAAGATACAGGATCAATATTAACTAGTTGATCACCTGAAAGACTAAGCCCTAAAAATTCTTTCATTGAAAAATAACTTAAAAGCATACCAAAAAGAACAACAATTATTGGGCCTTGAAAAATTTTACAAAATGAAAATCTTGTTTGCATAAATCGCTCCCAGAAGAATAAAGTTGAGAGCGAAATGATAGTTATTAATAATGGTGTGAAGTTAATAAAACTCATTGCATTAACAATCACTTCAAACGTATTTAAATGATTATTTTGAACAAACTCCTCCTCACCAAAAAAAGCTGCACTGTAACCTAAAGCATAAGGAAACTGTTTTAAGATTATTAACAATCCAATGCCTGCAAGCATTCCATTAATTACCGAAAGTGGGAAAAAGTAAGCAATAAAGCCCATTCTCAGATAGCCGATAAGAAGCTGTATAAAACCTGCAAGAATTACTGCAATTAAAAAATTTTCCCATGAACCTAAAGTTGCAATTGCTGCAGCAACTATTACAGTTAATCCTGCAGCAGGTCCAGACACACCAAGCTGAGAGCCGCTTAAAAAGCCAACAATAATTCCACCAACAATACCTGCGATTAATCCAGACATAATAGGAGCATTTGATGCTAAAGCAATACCTAAACAAAGCGGCAAAGCTACAAAGAAAACAATTAGACTTGAAGAAAGATCGGCTTGAATTTTTTTCATATTAAAATTTCACATAAAGATAATTTCAGCATTATTATTATTTTTATGAAAAATTACTTGGGAATAATTCCTTGTTTTAGATTAAAATTCTGCACTATGAATTCAAATATCAAAAAATACCTAAAAGGACAGGCTCATCATCTTAAACAAGTAGTGCAGATCGGCAGCAATGGAGTTACTGAAAAATTAATTAAAGAAGTTATCCAAGCTTTAAAAGCACATGAATTGATCAAGATTCAAGTCCAGCATGATGAAAAAGAAGTGCGTCAGCAACTTGCTATAGAAGTTTGTGAAAAAACAGAGGCTGAGTTTGTTCAGCTAATTGGAAAGCAGGCCATCATATTCAAACAAGCTGAAACTGACAGTATGTTTAAATTACCTTAACTTTTGAATTAAGAAAATTCCTAGAATTGCATTAATTAAATAGGCAACACTTGACACACCATGCCAGGCAGCAAAACGATCTGCAAAAATGGATTCCATAACCTCTTTAGGCATCGCTTTAACTTTCATCGTCTCTAAAAAAGGGTGTATACCAAAATAGTTGATTAATAGTATTGAGAGCATTACAAATACAATCCAAAAAATACCTTTTTTAATAAAAGAAAATCCCTCTCTATTAAAATTACTCAGCATAAAAATTACTGTCACCACAAAACCTACATAAGATAAATATTTAAATAACTCTGCTGCAACTAAACCTGCCAGAAAGTTGGTTGGAATTTTTTCAAAGAGCACTACTGCAACTAACATCATCCACCATAGAGCACCAACCCAAAGACTAACAAGTATTTTTATAAAATTTTGTAACATTAAATATATTTCACACTGAGTAATTCATAATTTTTCATGCCGCCTGGTGTTTGAACCTCAACCACGTCACCCTCTTCTTTTCCAATTAAAGCTCGAGCAAGTGGCGACGATACTGATATTTTCTTGCTTTTAATATCTGCTTCATCCTCACCGACGATCTGGTATGTAATTACTTCCTCGTCATCAAGGTTTTCGATTTCTACTGTAGAGCCAAAAACACACTTTCCGTCTGCATTTAGATTTGTAGGATCAATAATTTGGACGTTGGATAATTTGGCCTCAATGTCTGCAATACGTCCTTCAATAAAACCTTGTTTTTCTTTTGCAGACTCATACTCAGCATTCTCTGAAAGATCTCCTTGCGCTCTTGCTTCGGCAATTGCCTGAATAATATTCGGCCGATCAATACTCTTTAGCTGTTGAAGCTCTTTCTTTAACATTTCAACGCCATTTCGTGTCATTGGAATTTGGTTTGCCATTGGTACCTCTAATACATTTTATTTTGTTGGATTATAGCCGATAATTTCAGAATTAAGCATGCAAGCTTTGTAATGATGAAACCGTTATATTGTCGCCAAAAGCCATGCCAACACATGCCGCATGAGCGCCTGCAATTGTGGTGTAATAGGTAATTTTATTTTGTAATGCATTTCGTCGAATCGTATATGAATCTGCGATCGCTTGTTTGTCTTCAGTTACATTTACAATAAAATCTATCTCACGATTTTTAATCATATCAACAATATGGGGTCGTCCTTGAGTCACTTTATTGATGCGCTCAACATCAAGACCCTCTGAGCGAATTGCTCTGGCAGTCCCATCAGTTGCAACTAGACTAAAGCCAAGCTTATCAAGCGCTTTTGCAATACTAACTATTTTTTTGTAATCTTCTTTTTTAACACTCAAGAAAGCTTTTCCGCCCCGAGGCAGAACCATGCTTGAACCTAATTGAGACTTTATAAAAGCTTCTGCAAAAGTAGATCCAACGCCCATTACTTCACCAGTTGATTTCATTTCTGGGCCTAAAATTGTATCGACTCCAGGAAATTTAATAAACGGAAACACCGCTTCCTTGACTGAAAAAAACTTTGGTTTAATTTCTTTGATAAATTTTTGCGTTTTTAAAGTTTCGCCTATCATGACTTTAGCGGCTATCTTTGCAAGCGGGCGACCAATCGCTTTTGAAACAAATGGAACTGTTCTTGATGCTCTAGGATTCACCTCAAGCACATAAATATCTTTACCTTTTAGCGCAAACTGAATATTCATTAAACCTTTAACCTTCAATGCTTTTGCTAGCTGTTTAGTTTGCGCGATCATTTCATCCTGTATTGACTGGCTCAAATCAAACGGCGGTAAAGAGCATGCTGAATCACCAGAATGAACTCCGGCTTCTTCAATATGTTGCATAATACCTCCAACAACAACATCTTCACCATCTGAGATTGCATCCACATCAATTTCTTGCGCATCATTTAAGAAGCGATCCAATAATACTGGAGAATCATTAGAAACTTTAACCGCTTCATTCATATAACGAATTAGATCTTCTTGCTCGTGAACAATCTCCATAGCGCGGCCACCTAGAACATAGCTCGGTCTCACTACTAAAGGGTAGCCAATTTCTTCTGCCAATTTAATTGCCTGGTCACTCGATCTAGCAGTTCTATTTGGAGGTTGTTTAAGTTTTAAATCATTAATGATTTTTTGAAAACGTTCTCGATCTTCAGCATCATCGATACTTTCAGGGCTGGTGCCAATAATTTTAACACCATTCTTCTTAAGATCTCTTGCAAGTTTTAATGGGGTTTGTCCACCATACTGAACAATGACACCATCAGGATTTTCAATACGCACTATTTCAAGGACATCTTCCAGCGTGACTGGCTCAAAATAAAGACGATCCGAAGTATCATAATCAGTTGATACAGTTTCAGGATTACAATTAACCATAATGGTCTCATAACCCGCTTCCTTGAGAGCGTAGGCGGCGTGAACACAGCAATAATCAAACTCAATCCCTTGACCAATTCGATTTGGTCCGCCACCTAAAATCATAATTTTTTTATTATTAGTGACTGCCGCTTCACATTCTTCATCGTAACTTGAATACATGTATGCAGTAGAAGTTTCAAATTCGGCAGCGCAGGTATCTACTCGTTTATAAATTGGTAAAATTTTATTTTTATGACGATATTCAAATACATCTGCTTCTTTTGCATTGATTAATTCTGCAATCCTGGCATCTGAAAAACCTTTTCGCTTTAAATTCAGCAGAAAAGATTTATTCATTTTTTCTAGGGTTGATGATTTAATTTCCTCTTCAATTTCTATCAATTCAAAAATTTGATGCAAGAACCAATAATCAATTTTAGATTCTGCATACACCTCATCAATTGACATGCCAATTCTGAATGCATCTGCCAAATACCAAATTCTCTCCGGACCCGGCTGTCTCAACTCTGCCAAAATCTCATCTTTACTATTAGTTTTAGAATTTAAGCCATTCATACCAATTTCAAGACCCCGCAAAGCCTTTTGGAATGACTCTTGGAAAGTGCGACCAATCGCCATAACCTCACCAACAGATTTCATCTGTGTGGTGAGACGTGAATTAGCCTGTGGAAATTTTTCAAAAGCAAAACGCGGAACTTTAGTCACCACATAATCGATCGAAGGCTCGAATGAGGCTGGTGTCTGTCCGCCAGTGATATCATTTTTTAATTCATCTAGTGTGTAGCCAACAGCTAATTTAGCTGCAATCTTTGCAATCGGAAATCCTGTAGCTTTGGAAGCAAGCGCGGATGATCTTGAAACTCTGGGATTCATCTCGATCACCACCATGCGTCCATCTTTTGGATTGATTGAAAACTGAACATTAGAGCCGCCTGTTTCAACACCAATCTCTCTCAAAACATTTAAAGAAGCATTGCGCATGATTTGATATTCTTTATCTGTGAGCGTTTGCGCAGGGGCAACTGTAATAGAATCGCCTGTATGTACGCCCATAGGATCTAAATTTTCGATCGAACAAACAATAATGCAATTATCATTCTTGTCTCGAACCACTTCCATCTCATACTCTTTCCAACCTAACAATGACTCTTCAATAAGTAGTTCATTTGTTGGGGAAGCATCTAAACCTCGCTCACAGATTTCAGTAAATTCTTCTTTATTGTATGCTATTCCACCACCACTACCACCCATAGTAAATGAAGGCCTAATAATTGCTGGATAACCAATAGATGCTTGCACTTGATATGCTTCTTCCATACTGTGCGCAACCGCTGAACGCGCAGATTCCAAGCCAATATTTTTCATAGCTTCTTTAAATAATTCTCGATCTTCAGCTTTATCAATTGCTTCTTTTGAGGCGCCAATAAGTTGTACTTTGTATTTCTCTAGAATGCCATGCTTATCAAGATCTAGAGCGCAATTTAAAGCTGTTTGACCGCCCATTGTTGGAAGAATAGCGTCAGGCTTTTCAGCTTTAATAATTTTCTCTAGAACCTGCCATTGGATCGGTTCAATATAAGTTGCATCTGCAAGATTTGGGTCTGTCATAATCGTCGCAGGGTTGGAATTCACCAAAATAATACGATAACCCTCTTCCTTGAGTGCTTTGCATGCTTGAGCGCCTGAGTAATCAAATTCGCAAGCTTGTCCAATGACGATCGGTCCAGCACCAATGATTAAAATAGATTTTATATCCGTTCGCTTCGCCAATTAATTTCCTTTATCTTTCATAAGATGAATAAATTGATCAAACAAATAGCTCATTTCTGTTGGACCCGGGCTTGCTTCAGGGTGACCCTGAAAACTAAATCCTAAATTATTTTTTAGCTTTATGCCTTGAATGGTGCCATCGAATAAAGAACGATGGGTTAACTCTACATTATCTGGGATACTATCTTCATCAACCGTAAACCCATGATTTTGACTGGTAATAAAAACTTTTTTTGTTTTAAGGTCCTGAACTGGATGATTTGCACCATGGTGACCAAATTTCATTTTTTTAGTTTTAGCGCCAGAAGCAAGGGCAAGCAATTGATGTCCTAAACAAATGCCAAATAAAGGTATTTGCTTATTGATCAAAACTTGAATATTTTCGATCGCATAAGAACAAGGCTCTGGGTCGCCAGGTCCATTTGATAAAAACACGCCATCAGGATTTAACTTTAAGACTTCTTCAGCTTTCATGGTTGCTGGCACCACAGTGACATCACAACCTCTTGAAGTTAGCATACGTAAAATATTTTTTTTGACGCCAAAGTCATAAGCAACAACTTTGAAGGTTTTTTTAACACTACTTTGAAAACCATTCTGAAGAGACCATTCCCCTTCATCAAAATTATAGCTTTCTTTTGTAGTCACTACTTTAGCGAGATCAAGGCCTACCATTTCTGTGGCATTTTTAAACAAATCTTTATGATCTATATTTGTTAAGTCTTGGGTCACAATAACACCAGTCTGAGCGCCAAATTTTCTAATATGTCGCGTGAGCTTTCGAGTATCTATATCGGATATTGCAGCAATTTGGTGTTTTTTTAAGAAAGAAGATAAATCTTGAGTGTTTCTAAAATTCGATGCTACTGCTGATAGGTCTTTGATTATCAATCCTTTAACATAGACTTTTTCAGACTCGAAGTCTTCCAAATTCGTGCCTACATTACCAATATGAGGGTATGTTAGCGTTACAATCTGCTCTGAATATGATGGGTCCGTTAGTATTTCTTGATAACCAGAAATGGAAGTATTAAATACCACTTCACCCACTGAATTATGACTTGCCCCAAATGACTTTCCATGGAACTCAGTTCCATCTTTTAAGATTAATATAGCCGGTTGGGAATCCGACAAAAAACACTCCTTAATTTATTATTTTTATTCGGGGTGTTTAAAAGAAAACTTTCAAACTACAAGATTATACGTGATAAACATTCATTTACCAAATCGCATTTATTTTAGACCTAAAACATCACGCATATCAAACAAACCATCTGAGTGCGTGACAATATATTCAGCTGCTTTTATTGCACCTGCAGCAAAGTTAGCACGATCAGTTGCTTTATGGACCAACTCGACTCGCTCACCTTTGCCGGCAAATAAAACCGTATGTTCTCCAACAATATCGCCTGCTCTTACAGTGGAAAATCCAATTTCCTTTTGTTGCCTTACTTCATTGCGTCCATGACGTGTATAAACTGCATGGTCAGCCAATTTAATTTTCATACCATCCGCAGCAGCCTGGCCTAACCTTAAGGCAGTTCCTGATGGTGCATCCACTTTATGTTTATGATGTGCCTCTATGACTTCAATATCGTATTCATTTCCCAAAACTGCAGCGGCTTTTTCAACAAGCGATATTAAAACATTTACCCCAACGCTCATATTTGGCGCAAAACAGACTGGTATATGTTGACTTGCTTCGTGAATTATTTTTTCTTCTTCCTTATTAAAACCAGTTGTACCAATAACATGTGCGGTCTTGTTACTTTTTGAAATTTCAAGGTAACTTAAAGTTGCCTCTGGCCTTGTAAAGTCAATGACAACATCCGACTGCTCAATTGCTTCCTTAAAATTATCTGAAATATTAATACCTGTTTTTAAGCCTAATTTAAGTCCTACTTCGTCACCAAAACCTTCAGCACTTGCTAAATCAATAGCCGCATGTAAATCGAGCACTTCACTTAAAAAAACAGACTGAATTAAAGCTTGTCCCATTTTGCCCGAGGCACCCACTACTGTAGTTTTGTATTTTTTCATTTACTTAAAATCCTATTTTTTCTAGCAACAAATCAAAATAAGCTGGGTCACTCTCATCTGGAAGTGAATCAATAATATCTTGGCGAATTGCTTCGTTGATAGATTCATTTTCATTGATTTGAAATTCTTTTTCAACTGGCTGTTCATTTTTAGGTAAACTTTCATCTACTCTATTTTTTGTTGTATCTTGCAATTTCATTTCTTTCTCTTCAGCCTTGGAGGGCTTTTGAAGCTCTTCTTTTAATTCTCTATCGCTCTCAATTGTTTCTTTTATTTCAGTTTTTTGAACCGCCTTATCTTCTGTCGCTATGGGCTTATCAGCTTCATCGTCGTCCCAGAATTTAAATCTTTGCAGCAATGATTTTTTGTTTTTCTCATCTTTTTTATAATCTTCTTCCGTAATTGTGATTACTTTAGACTGCTCTTCAAACTCAGCTCCGATTAAAATCTCTTCTTTATTTAATTTTTCCCCTTTAATATCAAACAACTGATCATCTTTAAAATAAACAACCACATGCCTTTCTTCAACCAATTTTTCATTTTTCATAAGTTTATAGACGTAATCCCAGCGGTCTTGATGAAATGAATCTTGTATTAATGGAGTTCCTAGAACAAAACGCACTTGTTTTTTAGTCATGCTTGGTTTTAGACGCATGAGCATTTTGTTATCAATGACATTGCCTTGCTGAACATCTAATTTGTATATTTTGGACTTAAAGTAATCTACTGGGTTAGCAATCTTTTCAGCCGTAGAACAGGAAAACAAGAAGAATATTAAACTCGCTATTAGAAGTTTTTGCATTATATTTATTTGCATCAGACTCAAAAGAGTTTTATATTACATTAAAAATTCAAATTACAGAAAACATATGGAAGAACATATTAATCTAAAAAAATCTGGCTTAAAGGCAACCATACCGCGTCTTAAAGTTTTAGATATCTTTGAAAATAACAAGGATAAACATTTATCCGCTGAAGATATATACAAAATAATGATTAATGGTGGCGAAGAAATTGGCTTGGCTACTGTGTATCGTGTGTTAACTCAATTTGAGCAAGCGGGCATTTTAGTTCGACATCACTTTGAAAGCGGTAAAGCAGTATACGAATTGAATGAAGAATCTCATCACGATCATATTGTTTGTCTCCAATGTGGATTTGTAGACGAATTTGTTGACCCAGAAATCGAGGCAAAACAAAATGAGATCGCTGCTAAAAGAGGGTTTTCAATTATTGATCACTCTCTATATATTTACGCTGATTGCAAAAAAGAAAATTGTCCAAATAAAAAATAATTAAACTAACATTTCCTTAGCAACCTCAAGAGTATTTTCGGTAATATCAATACCTCCAAGCATTCTCGCAATTTCAGTGACTCGCTCATTTACATCTAATTTTTTTATTTCAGAAATAATCTCGTCTTGTTCCGACTTTTTCGTAACTTTAAAATGATGATCAGCTTTGGCGGCAACCTGAGCAAGATGGGTAATTGAAAAAACCTGCTGCTCCTTACCCAAATCTCTCAATAATCCACCTACCACCTCAGCAACTCCCCCCCCAATACCAACATCAACCTCATCAAAAATCATAACTGGCGTATTGGTGTTTTTGGCTGAAGCAACTCTAATGGCGAGACTGATTCTGGATAACTCTCCGCCAGATGCTACTTTAGCCATTGGTAACAAATCGGCACCTTTGAATGGCGCAATGTCAAAAGTAAAATCATCAAACCCAAACTGACTCGGATTGCCTTCAGTTATGCTAATGTTAAATAATGCGTCTTGAAACGACAATTGGTTTAGATATTCGGTAATTAACTTTGATAACTCACTTGCTGCCTCTTTTCTTAGATTTGAGACTTCGGCAGCAAGTTGCATATAAGATTCTTTTTTTTCTTTTTCTTGCTGAATGAAATCATTGTCTGAAAAAGCCAAAGCAAGCTCTTCATGTCTTTTTTTTGCCTCCAATTGATCCTGCTCAATATCCTTGAAATCAATTCTGTATTTTCTAGAAAAATCATAGACTCTCTGAATAAACGACTCCAACTCACCTCTTCGAGATTCATTGCTGTCAGACTTGCTAATTAAATTATTAATCGTGCGGGATAATTCACTCAAACCCACCTCAAGGGATAAAATCAATTCAGATTCTTTTTCAAGCTGGCTATTAATCTGCATCGCTTCTGAAAGTAATTTAGACAAATCTCTCATTTGCCTGTTAATTGAATAGTCATCAGCATCGATTAGCTCATTGCATTTTTGCAAAATTCCAATTAATTCATCTCCACGAGTGAGCATCTTAAATTCATTTTGAACCTCCTCCCACTCCGCAAAAGAAAAATTCAAACCTTCCAGGTCTTTTAATTTACTGTCTAAATCTGAAAACTCTTGCTGCATTTTTTCTGCATTTTTTTCAAAGTCTGTTTTTAGCTTTAATATTTTTTGCCACTCTCTATAAGCAGCCTTTACCTCATTTACCGAATTCGTTAAATTTGCATAGTTGTCAACGATATCTCTTTGCACATCATTTTTAGTTAGAGAATGATGTGAGTTTTGGCTATAAATATCAATTAATTCATCTGCTATATCTTTTAGTGAGCCTATCGGGCAAGGCGTCGAATTTATATAAGCTTTTGATTTACCATCAGGACTGATAACCCTTCTAAGCATCACTTCATCCCCTGATTCAAAATCATGATCTTTCAGCCAGGTCTGAAGATATAAGTTATTTTTTATATCAAACACCGCCACTATGTCGGCTTTTTCATAGCCCTTACGAACTAGATTTGATTCGCTGCGTTGTCCGAGCGCTAGAGATAATGCATCAATCAATATTGACTTTCCTGCCCCAGTTTCTCCAGTCAAGGCAATAAACCCCTTATCAAACTCTAAATCGAGTTGATTCACGATCACATAATTATTTATTGTTAATTGTTGTAACAAAAATTAACCCCAATTAAGCTTTTTGCGGAGCATCTCAAAATAACAATAATCTTGAGGATGCAAAATAGAAATAAAGTTCTTTGATTTACTAATTACAATCAAATCATTTGTATTAAGTGGGAATTTAATTTGGCCATCAACACTCACATAACCCTCATCCATCTCAATTACCCTTGCCGCTATTTCATGATTTGCATTTATTGCAATTGGACGATTACTTAATGTATGTGGGCTGATTGGCACAATTGATATTGCATCTAATTCTGGATGTAAAATTGGTCCGCCAGCAGATAACGCATACGCCGTTGTCCCAGTTGGAGTTGATACAATAACGCCATCAGAACGTTGCCGATGTAAAAAACGATTATTGACCGTCAAATCCAGCTCAATTAATCTTGACCCACTTTTAATGACGATATCATTTAATGCTTCTGATTGATAAATAATCTTAGACTTTCTAAATACTTTTGCTTCAAGAAGGATTCTTTTATCTTCTTTAAATGAGCCTTTAAAAATTTGCTTCAAAGCATTTTCCATCTCAATAATACTTAGATCAGCTAAAAATCCAAACCGCCCGTGATTAATACCAACCATAGGAATTTTTTGGTGAGCAATCACACGACCAACACCTAACATCGTTCCATCGCCACCCAAAATGATAGCCAAATCTACATTACCTAAATTGTCTAGCTTTGCTATCTCTGACAAATTTAAATCAAATTGTTTATTAGTCTTTTCCTCAATAACAACTTCAAGATTATTATTTTTTAGGAAGCTTACAAGATGAATTAATTTTTCTTTAAAATTAGAATCTATTTTTAAATTATTATATTTGCCAATAACGGCTATTTTCTTAATATTCATCTTTGTGTAAATATCGTGCTCATTTTTAATGTTATATAATAATGCAATCCACAAAGAATATATAGTTAACTAGCATTACTAAAATATGGACATCAGGTCGCAACAATTATTGAAAATAATAATTAATCAGCATATAGCGGATGGAAATCCGGTTGGATCAAAAAAACTATCTGACACCTCGGGCCTTGATTTAAGTCCAGCTAGCATCAGAAATATCATGAAAAATTTGGAGGATGAAGGTTTTATTGCTAGCCCCCACACCTCAGCAGGCCGAGTGCCAACAAAAAAAGGTTATCGCTTTTTCGTTGATACGCTAATCGCTTTTAAGGAGCCAAGCAAAGGCCAATTAGAGATGATTGAACAACAAATCAATATGCAATCAAATATCAATTCATCCGTCTCAGAAACCTTATCAAAACTCACTCACCATGCTGGCTTGATCATAGCCCCAAAATCCAAAAAATCTACTTTCCAGCACATTGAATTTATCTCTCTTGGAAAAGATAAAATTTTGGCAATTCTAGTCACACATGATCAAAAAATAGTTAATAAAATATTACCTGTAACAGAGAATTTTTCAGCTTCAGAACTAATTGAGTTTTCAAATTACCTAACAAAAAACTATCAAGGCTTAACTTTAGAAGAAGCTCAAGAAAAGCTTAATTATGAAATTCAACAGACAAGAAGCAAAATGGTAGAGCTAATGAAGTCAGCTATAGAAAATTCCAATAATGATGAGGAAAATATTTTTATTAGTGGAAAAGAAAATTTAATTGATGACACAGAACTTTCAAGAGATCTTAATGGCTTAAAAAAAATTATTGCTATTTTTGATAAAAAACAAGCGCTCCTTAAATTACTTGAAAAAAGCCAAAATACAAATGGGGTGCAAATTTTTATTGGCGAAGAATCAGGCTATCAGGGTCTCGACGAATGTAGTGTGATTACATCTCCATACAAAATCGATGGGGAAATTATTGGAACACTTGGAGTCATTGGGCCCACAAGAATGGCTTATGAAAGAATTATTCCAATTGTAGATATCACTGCTAAACTGTTAAGCAATATTAACCTTAAATAATCTATGGCATACTTTCACAAAGAACCTAAATTTGAACATGGGCAACAGGCTAAAATTGGTATCCTACTTAGCAATTTAGGGACTCCAGACGCTCCTAATAAAAAAGCTTTAAGAAAATATCTACAACAATTTCTAATGGATCGAAGAGTTGTCGAAATCCCTCGATTCATATGGTGTTGGATATTGCACTGCATTATTTTAGTTTTCCGGCCCGCTGCAAGCGCAAAAAAATATAAATCCATATGGACAAAAGAAGGATCGCCACTCAAGGTCAATCTTGCCAAACAAGCAGACGCTTTAAAAAAGATTATTTTAAAAACAACTAAACAGCCCATTGTAGTTGAATATGGTATGAGCTATGGCTCACCCTCAATTGCAAAAGCTGTTGACGCTCTCAAAGCAGATGGCTGCAATAAAATTCTTTTTTTTCCGCTTTACCCTCAGTACGCATCATCTTCCACCGGAGCTGGGCTTGATGCATTATTTAAAAAACTAATAAAGACAAGAAATATTCCAGAGATTAGAATAATTAAACATTATCATGACTACCCCCAATATATAAAGGCACTGAAGGAATCAGTGCTCCAGTTCTGGAAAAAGAACGGTAAACCACAAAAGTTAATCATAAGCTTTCATGGGACTCCAGTTAAGTCGTTATACGATGGAGACCCTTATCATTGTGAATGTCTCAAAACGGGTCGACTTTTAGCTGAGTCTTTAAAGCTAAACGAATCTGAATATACAATTTGTTTTCAATCTAGATTTGGTAACGCAAAGTGGCTTCAGCCCTACTTCGCAAACACAATTGAACAGCTAGCAAAAGATAAAATAGAAAATATCCATGTTATTTGCCCTGGTTTTTCAAGCGACTGTCTTGAAACCTTAGAGGAAATTAATATTGAAGGTAAAGATATTTTTTTAAAAAATGGTGGTAAGAGATATTCATACATTCCGGCGTTGAATGACAATAAAATCTGGATAGAATCTATGTGGGATCTATGTCAAAAAAATCTCCAGGGCTGGTTACTCAAAAGCTACAATGAAAAAACTGAAAAAATCAAGAATATGAAAACTCTTAAAGAGTTTAATAAGGTCAAAAGCAAATGATTGTAATTACTGGGGCTGGTGGAATGATAGGAAGTGCTATAGCTTGGCATTTTAATACTATTGAAAACTATACTGACCTTATTCTCTGTGACGATTTAAAGCAAGATAACCAAGAAAAAAATTTCGCAAAAAGAAAATTTTCAAAGTTTGTCCATAAAGACCAATTGTTTGACTTTATGGAAAATGAAAAGAAAAATATTACAGGTATTTTTCATATGGGAGCCATCAGCGCAACAACTGAAAAGATATTCTCCAATCTCATTAAAGACAATATTCGATACTCTCAAAAGTTATGGAAATTCTGTGCTGATAATAAAATACCATTAGTTTTCGCAAGCTCTGCTGCAACCTATGGCAATGGAGATGACGGATATAGTGATGAAAATAATGAAACTAATCTTAATCCATTGAATGCATACGGCTTTTCAAAGCATTTCATTGATCAATGGGTTACTAACCAAAAAGAGGTTACATCTCAACCTCCGCAATGGTATTCATGTAAGTTTTTTAACGTATATGGTCCTAATGAGTATCATAAAGGCAGGATGGCTAGTGTTGTTTATCATGCTTTTAAGCAATATAAAAATGAATCTGAAGTAAGATTATTCAAAAGTGACAACCCAGAATACAGAGATGGCATGCAACTGAGGGATTTTATTTATGTTAAAGATGCAGTTAGGGCAATTGTTTTCTTATTTAATAATAAAGCTAAATCTGGAATTTATAATATTGGCACTGGAAAAGCGCAGTCTTTTAAAGAATTAGCTGAAGCATTAATCAAAAATGCAAACGGTTCTAATGAACAAATAAAATACATTGAGATGCCTGAAGACCTTAAGGGAAAATATCAATATTTTACAGAAGCAAAAATTCAAAAATTACGAAATGCAGGCTATGCAGAAAGGTTTTATAATCTTGATACGGGTATTACAGATTACTATCAAAATTACCTTTCTAAAAATGATCAATACTTATGAATAAATTAATTTATACAGACCTAATCAAAAGGATAAAAAAAAATAATAAAAAAATTCTAGTGATTGGTGATGCTATGCTGGACAAATACAATCATGGAAGTATTCAAAGAATCTCTCCGGAAGCCCCGGTTCCTGTCTTAAAAGTTACTAATGAAGAATACAAACTTGGAGGTTCTGCAAACGTTGCAGCTAACATAGCCTCATACGGTATTAAAACAACCCTAATTTCTTCAATCGCAAAAGATGAATTTGGGGAAAAAATTCTTCAGTTACTAAAAAACAAAAAAATAAATATATCAAGAATTTTTCAAAACAAAACATTAACCACAACCAAAATTAGATCTGTGGCTGGCAATCAACAGATACTCAGAACTGATTATGAGAGCTACGAGGAAACTCCAGACAATCTGTTTAAGAAAATTCTTCATGAAATAAATGATACTGTATCGCTCGTAGTTCTGTCCGATTACAACAAAGGCTTTCTGACTGAGCCGTTAGTCAAAAAAATAATTTTACATTGTAATAAAAAAAATCTGCTCGTTGTCTCAGACCCGAAAAGTAAAGATATAAGCAAATACTCTGGTTCTTTTATCGTCACCCCCAATAAAAAAGAAGCGTTAGATTTTCTTCAATCTAAAGATTGCGATGAGTCACAATTAATCAAATCACTTAATAAAATAAGAATCAAACATCAAATAAAAAACCTTATCATGACTGAAAGTGAAAAAGGTATTAAATGGATTCAAGGCGGCACTGCTAAACAATTTCCTGTGCCCAAGTCGCAAAAAGTGTTTGACGTCTCTGGGGCTGGCGATACAGTTATTGCCACTATTGCTGCTGGTTTACATGCCGGCTTTGATCTTGAAGTGATTATTACGCTTGCAAATATTGCGGCAAGTATAGTCATTCAAATTCCCGGGACTGCAATAATAACCCTTGAGGATCTAGAAAGGTTTTTTATTGAACAAACGCCGATACGAGCAACTAAAAAAATTCTCTCTCTAGCTGATTTAAAAGAAAAAATCCAAAATAACAAACTAAAAAATAAAGTTATCGGCTTCACAAACGGTTGCTTTGATATTCTTCATCCAGGTCATGTCACCTATTTGGAAAAAGCAAAAGAAAAAGTTGATTATTTAATATTAGGCTTAAATACAGATCAATCTATAAAGCAAATAAAAGGACCTAGCAGACCTATTGTTAATGAAAATGACAGGGCAAATGTTCTAGCAGGGCTCTCATCAGTTGATGCAATAGTTATGTTTAATGAAACCAATCCTCTTAATTTAATAAAAGAAATAAAGCCAAATTTTTTAATTAAAGGAAATGATTACTCTGAGACAGAAGTTATTGGACATAAAGAAATAAAAAAATGGGGCGGAAAAGTTATTCTCATTGAAATCGTTCCTGGCAAAAGCTCGACGAGAATAATAAAAAAAATTACTTCATAGCGCATGGAAAAAGAAAAGATAATTATTTTCGGTCCATCATGGATAGGTGACATGGTGATGGCACAAAGCCTATTTATGAATTTGTTAAAAAGAAATAAGAATGTAGAGATTCATTTAGCGGCTCCAGAATGGTCCGTTGGTCTATGTAAAAAGTTTCCTGAAATAAAAAAGGTTATTCCATTATCATTCAAACATGGAAGGCTTGATTTGATTAAAAGAATTTCACTTAGCCTGCAACTTAGAAATGAAAAATATACAGAAGTCATTTATTTGATTAATTCATTTAAATCAGTTTTCTCAACTCTATTTTCCAATATAAAAGTGAGAACAGGCTATCTCGGTGAATTCAGATATCTTCTCCTCAATAATATTCATCGCAAACAAAATGAACCAACTTTAAAAGAGTTTATAAAGTTAAGTGTTCGCGATGATTTCACAGAACCAAAGCTGATATATCCTAAATTAAAGCCCAACAAAAACAATGCGCTTAAATTCTTAAAAAAAAACAAGATTCCTAACAAAAATATAGTTGTTATTGCCCCTGGCGCAGAATACGGTTCTGCAAAACGATTTCCTGAAAATAAATTCACTTACCTTGTAAATAAATTTTTAATTGAGAAATTTAACGTATTGATAGTTGGCTCTGAAAAAGATAAACAAATCTCAAGAAATATAATTGGATCTTCAAAGAATGTTTACGATCTAACTGGAAAAACAACTATTTCTGAAGTTATAGATATCATTGGAATATCAAAATTTTTTATTAGTAACGACTCAGGCCTAATGCATGTAGCCGCTGCATTAAATATTCCTCAAGAGGCAATCTTTGGCTCATCGGATCCTTTACATACCCCCCCAAGAAATAATAAAGCGCATATCACATACTTAGGATTATCATGTAGCCCGTGCTTTAAAAGAGAGTGTCCTTTAGGGCATCTGGATTGCTTAAATCAAATAAATGAAAAAAAACTATTTAAAGACATTCTATGCCAAATCAAAAAATAGCAACCATATTGATTCCTAATTATAAAACTGCTGAATTAACCAAAATTTGCCTAAGACTTATTAGAAAATTTACAGATCTTGAAAAAGTAGAGGTTATAGTGATTGACAATAATTCAAAGGACGAGTCTACAAAGTATTTAGAATCGGTGAAATGGATAAAATTAATCAAACGAAAAACAATATCCAACGAAGGCGGTCCATTGTCTCACGGAAGAGCTCTAGATCTTGGGCTTAAGGAAGTTAAAACTAAGTATGTCATTTCTTTTCATACTGATACTTTTGTTCATAATTCACAGTGGCTTGAGTACCTTTTATCATTTTTTTCAAATCCAAAAATTGCAGGTGTTGGATCATGGAAGCTAGAACAAAAAAACTTCTTTCAGCAACTTGGTAAAAATACAGAATTATTTCTTAAGAGGCTGTTTGGGAGAAAAAATAACCCTTATCGGCATGATAAAACTTATCATTACCTTAGGAGTCATTGTGCAATTTATAAAACTCAGTATATTAAAAAAATAAAAACTTTTTTCTCTGATGGAAATGAAACACCAGGTTTAATAATGCATAGAAAATTGATAAAAGCTGGATTCGATATGATTTTTCTTGAATCAAGCGACCTTTCAAAATATGTAGACCATGTAAATCATGCAACGCTGGCACTAAATGCTGAAAATAAAAATAGAAGCGCGCTAAAAACAATGAAGGCTTATTTTAATTTCTTAAAACAGCCTCACGTTCAATCTGTCCTAGAAAATAAAGACTTAGATTTATAAATCCTTAAGGTAGCGACGATGCTGAAATTTTGTATCATTTAAATAACTTTCCCAGCCATCGAAATCAGTCCAGCCAGAAAAAAATAGAAAATCAATATCATATTTTATCGCTGTATCTATATCATATTTTGAATCGCCAAAAAAAATAACTGGCTCAAAGTCTGAAGTCGTTAACCTTTCTTCTAAAATTTGATGTTTTGATTTTGGACTTCCAAATATGCCTAGATTAAAAAAATGAGCAACTTTTTTTTGGGTAAGCAACTCCCTTACTTCCTCCTCATCTCCACCACTCATTACCATCCAGTTCTGATTTGGGTAGCGCTGTCTTAGCTTGTCTATCCCTTCAGCCACTTCACATTCTAAAAGCGATTCTTTAACGCGTCTATTCAAAGCTGTGATAAGAAAATTAAAATCCTGCTCAATAAAAGGTTTGTTTAAGATCTTTGTTAGAAAATATTCAAATTTCACATATCTGGAAATGCCTGTATTTTTTACATGATGTTCTACCAGCATTTTTGCTTGATCTGGATTTGCTCCAAAATCAATAGCGGCCATCTTGTATGCTTCAGTCTTTTTAAAATTTGAATTTAGAATTACACCGTCACAATCAAATATAACGGTATTGTAATTATCAAGATTCATAGAATTAGATAACTTTAGACGCAGCCTTTGCTAATTCAACAATCGCTTTCCAATTTTTTTCTTCGACAAGATTATTTGGTGTAAGCCAGGTTCCGCCGCATACAGGCACATTTGGCAGACTTAGGAAATCTTTTGCAGTGTCAACAGTAATACCACCCGTTGGGCAAAATTTAATATTTGAAAATGGTCCAGAAAAACCTTTCAATAAATTAATACCACCAACAGCTACTGCAGGGAATAGCTTAAGAAATTCATAACCCTCATCAGCAGCCATCATAACTTCACTACCTGTTGAAACCCCTGGTAACAATGGTAATCCAATTTTTTTACACTCGTCAGATAATTCTTTTGTAAAACCAGGGCTTACCGCAAATCTAGAGCCAGCTAATTTTGCATTAGTTGCATCAGCTTTGGTTCTGAGTGTTCCAGCTCCTGTTATTGCCTCAGGTAACTTATCGTTAATAATGCTAATTGCATCCAAAGCTGCATCTGTTCTCATTGTAATTTCAAGAACTCGAATACCTCCTTCTAGGAGTGATTCTGCTATTGGTAATGCATCTTCTTTCTTGTTAATAACAATAACCGGAATAACCGGTCCGTATTGCGCTAATTCTATCGTTTTCATTTATTTCCTTAAATTAAAGCCAAGTGATTGCACCTTCTTCAGCAGAAAGTACATTTTTTCTCATAGAGGTAAATAATTCACGGCCCATTCCGTGAGCGTTATTATTCTTTTGATCATCCGTCATTGATTCAACATGCCTTTCATACCAAGTGTCTTCATCAATAAGTACATTTAAAGAACCAACTGTTGCATTGATTCTAACGATATCTCCATTTCTAATTTTACCAATAAAGCCACCAGCGGCAGCTTCTGGACTAACATGAATCGCTGCTGGAACTTTTCCAGATGCCCCGCTCATTCTTCCATCAGTTACAATTGCAACCTTAAATCCTTTATTTTGCAAAACAGATAATGGTGGGGTTAATTTATGCAACTCGGGCATTCCGTTTGCTTTTGGTCCTTGAAATCTAACTACAGCAACAAAATCTTTTTCTAATTTCCCCTCATCAAAAGCTTCAAGAAGTTCTTCTTGGGTATTAAAAATAATAGCAGGCGCTTCGATAATGTGACGCTCTTCTGGAACTGCAGAAATTTTCATTACCGAACGTCCAACATTGCCTTTTAATAATCTTAAACCGCCAGATACATTGAATGGATCTTTGTATGTTCTAACGATAGAGTCATCATTTGATTTTTCAGGAAATTTATCCCAGTTCAATTTTTTATTATCGTAAGTTAAGTGCTGTCCAAATTTTTCTAAACTTTTTCCTACTACAGTTAAAACATCACCGTACATACACCCATTCTCAACCAACTCTCGGATAACAAAACTTGGTCCTCCTGCAGCCTGAAACTCATTAACATCTGCTGTTCCATTCGGGTAGACACTTGCAAGTAGCGGCACTTCTCGTGCAAGGTCATGAAAGTCAGACCAATCAATAATAATTCCTGCTGATCGAGCTATAGCAACCCAATGAATCAAGTGGTTTGTAGAGCCGCCTGTAGCTAGTAATGCAGCCATAGCATTAATAATCACCTTTTCATCAACTAGCTCACCTAAGGCATTTGATTCTTTTGCTTTGATATTCTGTATTAATACTTTAACTGACTCCTCAGTTAAAACTTTTCTTAAATCATCATGAGGATGAATAAAAGCTGAGCCAGGAATTAAAAGACCCATTGCCTCCAATAACATTTGATTGCTGTTTGCTGTTCCATAGAAAGTGCAAGTCCCTTCTCCATGGTAAGCTTTAGATTCAGACTCTAGCAATTCTTTTCTTCCTACTTTACCTAAAGCGTATTGCTCTCTTACTTTAGATTTTGATGTGTTATCAATCCCAGTCGCCATAGGTCCAGCGGGGACAAAAATAGAAGGTAGGTGTCCAAAATGAAGGGCGCCGATTAATAGTCCTGGGACAATTTTATCGCAAACGCCAAGCAACAACGCGCCGTCAAAAACGTCGTGGGACAATCCTACAGCAGTACTCATTGCAATTGTATCTCGAGAAAATAAACTTAACTCCATTCCTGGCTCACCCTGAGTTACCCCATCACACATCGCAGGAACCCCTGCGGCAACTTGGACAAATGCCCCATTTTCATAAGCTACTTTTCGAATAAGCTCAGGATAATTCTCATATGGCTTATGAGCAGATAGCATGTCATTGTATGCGGTAACAACAGCTATATTTGGTTTTTTTTCTTCAACAATTTCAATTCTTTTATTAACCGGGATAGATGCAAAAGCATGAGCTACATTTGCGCATCCCATACGATCTTGACCCTTTTCTCGAGCATGATATCGTTTAATTCTTTTTAAATAAGCAGAACGCGTAGGTCTGCTTTTCTCGATAATCTTTTCTGTTAATTCAATGATTGCATTTTTCATATAAAATAATTATTTCGTTACTAAAATATTTTCCATAATAAGATACTCCAAGTCACATCCATAAAACATATTCAAAGCATCTTCTGGCGAACAAACCATCGGCTCACCCCTTCTGTTTAATGAGGTATTTAAAACAACAGGTACCCCTTTCAAATCACTAAAACTTTTTATTAAGTCATAATAGGGTTTATTGGTTTTTTTTGTAACAACCTGAACTCTAATTGTTTTGTCCTCATGCACAACTTCAGGTATTTTTTTTATCCACTTCTTATTGACATCAAAAGTAAAAGTCATAAATGGTGACGGATGATTACTTTGGATTATCTCTGCTGCATACTCATCAAGTACGCTAGGGCAAAAAGGCCTCCAGCGCTCTCGATATTTAATTTGCTCATTTATTTTATCAGATATTTTTGGGGTTGTAGGGTCTCCAAGAATACTTCTACATCCCAATGCCCTGGGGCCAAATTCCATTCGGCCTTGAAACCAAGCTAATGGATTGCCTTCAGCTAGTATTTTTGCTCCAGCCTCTGCAGGATTGGTTAATTTTGTATATTTTGGCTTTGCTTTATGAGTCTTACATGCATCTTCGCATTGTTTGCTGGTATAAGCAGGCCCAAGATACACATGCTCCATTTTATCGATCTCATGCTTTGAATCATAAAGAGAAGCGATATAAGTTGCTGCACCCAATGAGGTTCCAGCATCTCCAGAAGCTGGCTGAACAAAAAGCTCTTTGACATCAGGAGAAGAAATAATTCTTTGATTTAATTTTACATTTAGTGCAACACCGCCTGCCATGCATATCTTGCCAGTTTCTTTTAGAATGTCTCCCAAGTAATAATCAATCATTTCTAAAGCAACCTCTTCTAACTTTTTCTGAATAGATGCTGCGTAATGGATATAAGGATCATCGATATTGTCCCCTTGTCTTTTTTTACCGTATGTTTCAATAAACTTTGGCGAAAAATAATAACCTTTTCCTTTTTCTTTATATCTTCTTAGTCCTATTACATTAACAAGATCTGTATTGACCTTTAACTGTCCTTTTTCAAATGAAACTAGATTTGAAAAATCATATTTACTTGAATCTCCGTATGGAGCCATGCCCATGACTTTAAACTCACCATCCAGCATATCAAAACCTAGAAATTCCGTAATTGCCCCATATAACCCACCCAATGAATCTGGATCATAAAACTCTTTAATTTTATGAATTTGTCCATTTTCACCATACCCAAAAAAAGTGGTTGCATATTCACCTTTACCGTCGATGCCAACAATTGCAGTTTTTTCTTTAAATCCGGAGAGATGGTAAGCACTTGAAGCATGAGCCAGGTGATGCTCAACAGGAATAATTTTTGCTTTTTTGATACCAAGCTGACTCATTAATTCTTTAGTTTTGTTTAAATTTCGCCTGTATCTTCTATTACCATTAAAAATGGCATCCAAAGCTCGATCAGGTGCATACCAATACCTTTTTGCATACATCCATCGAGCAGGCTTAAATATTGAAATAGGTGCATAAGGCAGAGTCACAATATCCACATCATTTGGTCGGATATTAGCTTGATCGAGACAAAATTTGGCGGCATTAACAGGGAAAAGATTTTTAGCATGTTTATCACGAATAAATCTTTCTTCTTCTGCGGCAGCAATAACCTTACCGTCAATAATTAAGGCTGCTGAGGCGTCATGCCCCAAAACACCAGAAACACCTAATATAATCATAAATTTCTAAACTCTAAATGACCTTTGTTAACCATTTTGTTTGGTTCCAATTTTCTTTAAATCTTAATTTATCTTTGGAATGAAAATAATTAAACAAAGGCGCAAAAGATATAAATGATACTGAATCTAGATCAATTAAACAAAGTTTTTTAGCTGGATCAACAATTACATTTGTTCCTTTCAGATCACCATGAAAAATTTGATAAAACTTTATGTTTGCAAAAAAATCTTTTAATGATTTTTGAAAACTTAACATTTCTGTTTCTGATCTAATATTATTAACATGTTTAACTACGTCATTTCCTTTCTGGTATCTTGATATATAGAAAGCTTCTGTTTTAAAAAATAAAAATTTATGCTGAAGAAAAGCTAAAGGCTCAGGGGTTGGAATACCAATAAGTTCTAAAGCATTAGCATTCTCCCAGCTTTTTTGTGCTCTAGATAATTTAAATTGCAACAAAAAAAAGTGCCATAAATTTTTAATGTTATAACGTTTTATAACTAAATCTTTGTATCTAAAAACAGTACATGTATTGCCATTTTTAATTACTTCCCCAGAACACATACTCTGCAAATCAGAGAGATTAAATACAAAATTTCTTTTTCTATTGATGCTGTATTTACTTTTATTAATTGCCTCAAAGTCAGTTGAAGAGCGCATTGATTTTTTTTTGTAATTTTTGATTGCTTTTAATCTAAAGACATTTGCCATAAAAGACATGGCTATGAATAAAAAATAATTTTTCTTTAATGGTTTTGAAAAAAAATTAAATGTTTTTTGATCAAACTTTGAAAATAATAAAGAAAGGTTTATAACCTGTTGCCATCTTTTAAAAAAGATAGTCTTTTTAATCATGCCTGCATCTATTGGATACACTCTATTTCCACTCACCAGATAATTTTTTAAGTAATTATCGCGCTGCAACAAGCCCTTCTCAAAAAGCAAATGATTTACTTCTATAACTTGATTCACAATATCTGTAATATTACTCAGATTCTTTTCTTGTCGAATAAACCCTTCCACATCAATTGCTTTTACATACCGCTCGCTTGCAATATAAAAAATCTTATCAATTTTTCCAATAAATAAAATTTTTGGGGTCGATATGTTTGCACTATTTAACCAAAAAAGGCCTTTAGTCTCAGCAATATAATCTTTTTCATGAATGAATATTTTAAGAACCGCCGGTTTGTTTTTAAACTTACAAAAAAAGACAGCTCTTCTATTAGGGACCTCTCTTATCAACCTTAATTCCTTGAACTGATTGTTTATATTATGTAAATTTTCTATCATATTTTTTGTGAAGATAAATTGTTCTTTTTAAAACTTTATTATAAAAGCTTGAATCACCGATTGCTGGTTCATACTTACCTTGAAACAACTTATAGCAATCATCGAAAGAAATGCGTATCTGTTGCATAGAAAAGAAAAAAGCACCGATTTCTTTAACAAGCCTTGACTTAGAATAATGCTGCATTTGTTCAACCCTGTGAAAATCAATGATGTATATTTTTATTGTTCCTTTTTTTAATTTATTGATATCGACAAGAAAGTGACATAAATAAAGATCATAATGAATAACTTTATTCATATGCATCTTATTAATTATTTCGACAATTTTTTTTAGAATCTTAGCTTTGTACTTCAAAGCTAAAGTTTTGTATTTTGAATTTACAAAAAACACATCAAGCTGTTGAATATTTTTTAATTCACGACTGATAACAAAAGATCGTTGATTAAAAAAACTATTTTCAGATCCAAATGCAACAAGCTCTGGTGTCTTGATTCCTAATTTTGAGAAGATTTTATACGCATTATATTCTCTGTAAGCGTTATTAAATTCTTTTTTAAAAGAAAATAAATTTTTTATAAAAGAAACTAGGGTTTCACCATAAAATCTTTTAATAAAAAAACTTTCATTTTCTAAAGAAAATTGCAAAGTCTCTCTACTTGAAAACTTTCTGTAAACCTTACCCTTCAATGCATAAATATCATTAAATGAAATTTTTTTAAATAAATTATGATATTTAAATATTTTGATCATATTCTTTTTTTGAAACCAGTTTATTGCCATGAATCTTTAAACTATTAAGACTATAATACTACCCTAATATGAAGATACTTATTCTTAAAACATCATCCTTAGGTGATATTGTGCATGCTTTTCCAATAATCCAGGATATAAAAAAAAATTTCCCTGAAGCTGAAATTGATTGGGTTGTAGAGGATATCTTTAAGGATTTGCTAATCGATATAAAAGATATTAACCAGATTCTAATTAGCAATTTTAGAAATTGGAAAAAAACAATATTCTCCCCAAAATCTTGGGTTGCATTTTCTAAGTTAAGAAATACTATTAAAAAAAATAACTATGACGTAATTATAGATTGCCAAGGCTTATTGAGAACCGCATTATTAGTTCCTTTTGGAAGCAACTCTATCGGTTTAGACAAAAACTCTATTAAAGAAAAATTTGCTTCTCTATTTTATAAAAAAAAGGTTGAGGTTGATAAAAATCAAAATGCAATAGACCGCAATAGAATTCTTGCCTCAAAAGCACTTGGCTACAAAATTAATGATGGAAATATTGAAAATGTTCAACCGGAATCTAAATCAATTGATCACAAAGGGCCTGTAATTTTTTTTATGGGTACAAGTAACGATAAAAAAAAATGGTCAGCTAAAAACTGGATCGAACTTTGCAACTGGTTGCATGGCGCAGAAAAAAAGGTATTGCTTGCTTGGGGTAGCGTTAAAGAATATGAAGAAGCTATGACGATTTATGAAAATACTAAAAATAGCGAAATTCTTCCCCGCCTTAAAATTTTAGAAATAAAACAACTCATCCTAAAATGCTCTTTAGCAGTTGGTGTTGATACGGGACTTACTCATCTTGCTTTATTTTTTGGTATTCCAACTATCGGCATTTACTGCGCATCTGACCCAATTAAAACTGGCTTAAAATCAACAAAAAAAGGGCTATTTATTAACTTTGGAGATATCAATAACCCTCCGAGCTTTAAAACTATAAAAAATTATTTAGAAAATACACTTGAAAATTAATTTTTTATCCCCATATTCAAAGAGATTTTAACAACATAAGTATTCATTAAAATTATGAACAAAAACAAAGACAAAGCTGATAAAGCAGATGAAACACTGAAAGAAGACGAGATATCAACCAGCGAAATAGAAACTGATGAGAATTCGGAAAGCCTTGATTTAAATGAAAAGATAAAAGAACTTGAACAAAACTTTTTGTACGCCAAAGCAGAGTTACAAAATTATATGAGAAGAGCTGATGAAGAGGCAATAAAAATAAGAAAATTTGCAATTGAAAATTTTAGTCAAGAACTACTTATCGTAAAAGATAGCCTGGAAGCTTCTCTGAATTCAGAAAAATTAACTATAGAAAATCTTCAAGATGGGGTTTCATTAACATTAAAGCAACTTGTAAGCATTTTTGAAAAATTTAACATTGTTGAAATAAATCCACTTGATCAAAAATTTGATCCCAATGAACATCAGGCAATGTCTATGATTGAATCAGACAAAGAACCTAACATAATCATTAGTGTGCTGCAAAAAGGCTATAAGCTCAATGAAAGAGTTATTCGCCCTGCTATGGTTTCTGTGTCTAAAGCAAAAGAAGCTTGAAATTGAGTTTTTTACCCCCACATTAATTACAACAGTTTTTTAAAGGACAAATAAAAATGGCAAAAATTATAGGTATCGATCTAGGAACAACAAACTCATGTGTTTCAGTAATGGAGAACGGCAAACCTAAAGTAATTGAAAATTCTGAAGGGACCAGAACGACTCCCTCTATTGTTGCGTATGCAGATAATGACGAAATCTTAGCAGGGGCTCCTGCAAAACGACAGGCTGTAACAAACCCAAAAAACACACTTTATGCCGTGAAAAGATTAATAGGTAGAAGATTTGATGAAGATGAGGTGCAGAAAGATATTAAGCTGATGCCTTATACAATTGCCAAAGCAGATAATGGAGATGCTTGGGTCGAAGTTAATGGTAACAAAATTGCACCACCCCAAATTTCTGCAGAAGTATTAAAAAAAATGAAAAAAACTGCCGAAGATTACCTCGGAGAGGAAGTTAAAGAAGCTGTGATTACAGTGCCAGCTTATTTTAATGACAGCCAAAGACAAGCGACTAAAGATGCAGGAAGAATTGCCGGGCTAGAAGTGAAAAGAATTATTAATGAGCCCACAGCTGCAGCACTCGCTTTCGGTTTAGACAAACAAGAAGGTGATAGAAAAATAGCTGTTTATGATTTAGGTGGTGGTACTTTTGATATCTCTATTATTGAAATTTCAAGCGTAGACGGAGAGCATCAATTTGAAGTACTTTCAACAAATGGTGACACTTTCCTTGGTGGAGAAGATTTTGATAATCGAATCATCGACTTTCTTGCTGAAGAATTTAAAAGAGAAAATGGCATTGATCTTACTCAAGATATGTTAGCTAAGCAACGTCTAAAAGAAGCGGCTGAAAAAGCTAAGATTGAGTTATCAAGTAGCTCACAAACTGAAGTAAATTTACCTTACATTACTGCTGATGCTACAGGTCCAAAACATTTGGTTGTAAAAATTTCAAGGTCAAAATTTGAATCACTTGTTGAGGATTTAATTGAAAGAACCGCAATTCCATGTGAAAACGCATTAAAAGATGCTGGATTGTCAAAATCAGATATTGCTGATGTTATATTGGTTGGCGGTCAAAGCAGAATGCCTAAAGTACAAGAAAAAGTGAAAGATATTTTCGGTGTTGAGCCAAGAAAAGATGTAAACCCAGATGAAGCTGTTGCGGTTGGTGCTGCAATCCAAGGTGGGGTTTTACAGGGTGACGTTAAAGATGTTTTACTTCTCGATGTAACGCCACTTAGCTTAGGTATTGAAACACTTGGAGGAGTTTGTACAAAATTAATTAAAAAAAATACAACCATTCCTACTAAAGCCTCTCAAGTATTTTCAACCGCAGAAGATAACCAAAGCGCTGTGACGATTCACGTTCTTCAGGGCGAGAGAGAAATGGCAAATGGTAATAAATCATTGGGGCAATTCAACTTAACTGATATTCCCCCTGCCGCAAGAGGAACACCTCAAATTGAAGTAACATTTGATATAGATGCAAATGGTATTCTTCATGTTTCCGCAAAAGATAAAGCAACTGGCAAAGAAAATAAAATTACCATAAAAGCAAATAGTGGTTTGAGTGAAGAAGAAATTAGAAAAATGGAAGAAGATGCAGCAAAATACGCTGAGGAAGATAAAAAGTTAAAAGAACTTGTTGATCTAAAAAACACTTCAGAAGCGCTTATTCATGGTACTAAGAAATCAATGACTGATCACCCAGACAAACTTGAAAGCGGAGAAAAAGAAAAAATTGAAACAGCAATTAAAGATTTAGAAGAAGCCATAAAATCTGATGACAAAACACAGATTGAGGAAAAATCAAAACTTCTTGGTGAAGCTGCTCAAAAATTTGGTGAAAAAGTATATGCTTCACAACAAAATCAAGGCTCCCAGAACAACCAAGGAGCCGAAAAAAATGAAAAAACTGTTGATGGCGATGTTGTTGATGCAGATTTTGAAGAAGTAAAAAACGAAAATAAAGAAGATAAGTAAATTAACCAAACACACCTGATTTAAAACTATTTAAGTCAGGTGATTTTTTTATTCATTTAAAATGGCTACAAAAAGAGATTATTACGAAATTTTAGGGCTTGGTAGAGATGCAAGTGCGGATGAAATTAAAAAAGCATTCAAAAAACTTGCTATGAAATATCATCCTGATAGAAATCCAGACAACCCTAAAGCGGAAGAGTCATTTAAAGAGGTAAAAGAAGCGTATGAAATCTTATCTGACTCTCAAAAAAAATCAGCCTATGATCAATTTGGTCATGCCGGTGTAGATTCTTCAATGGGTGGTGGGCAAGGCTTTGGAGGCTTCTCGGATTTTGGAGACGCATTTGGAGATATTTTTGGAGATATTTTTGGTGGCGGCCGCGGCTCTAATCAATCAAACGTTTATCGTGGCGCTGACTTAAGATACAACTTAGAAATTTCATTAGAACACGCTGCAAAAGGCACTGAAACAAAAATAAGAATTCCAGTCTTGGTGCAATGTAAAACTTGTTATGGCTCAGGCGCTAAAAAAGGGACGGAACCAACAACATGTGACACATGTGGTGGTCATGGGCAAGTTAGAATGCAACAAGGCTTTTTTTCAGTTCAACAATCATGTCCAAAATGCCATGGAAATGGCAAGGTAATTAAAGATCCATGTGGGCCATGCAATGGATCTGGAAGAATCCAAGAATCAAAAACACTTTCTGTTAAAATCCCAGCTGGAGTAGATGAAGGTGACCGTATTCGCCTCAGTGGTGAAGGAGAGGCTGGTTTAAACGGTGGCCCATCTGGTGATCTTTATGTGGTTGTGTCATTAAAAAAACATGGAATTTTTGAGCGTGATGGTGGAGATCTTCATTGCGAAATGCCGATTAGCTTCTCAACAGCAGCTTTAGGTGGCGAAATTGAAATTCCAACTCTTGATGGTCACGCAAAAATGAAAATACCTCCGGAAACCCAATCTGGAGCTAAATTTCGTTTAAAAGGCAAAGGTATAAAGCCTGTTCGAGAAAATTACACAGGCGACCTTATCTGTCATGTAATAGTTGAGACACCTGTGAAGCTTACGGAAAGACAAAAAGAAATTTTAATTGAATTAGAAGAACTTAACCAAGCAGATAGCGGCAAACACAGTCCGAGATCAAAAAGTTGGCTTAATAAAGTAAAAGATTTTTTTGAATAATACTTGCCTAATAAGTGCCTTTTTGAATTAACTCTACCTTATAGCCACTTGGATCCTCAATAAAAGCAATAACAGTTGTTCCATGCATCATAGGGCCTGCATCCCTTAAAACTTTTCCTCCCATAGCCTTGATGTCTTCGCAGGTTTTATAAGCATCATCAACCTCAATAGCGATATGACCATACCCAGTACCCAAATCATAACTATTTGTATCCCAGTTATGAGTTAATTCCAAAACTGTATTATTTTGTTCATCGCCGTAACCGATAAATGCTAATGAAAATTTACCCTCAGGATAATCTTGTTGCCTGAGCACTTTCATACCAAAAAATTTTTCATAAAAAGAAATTGACTCTTGCATATCATTAACTCTTAACATCGTATGTAAAATTCTCATTTAAGCTCCTCATTCCATTAATTTTTTTTATTTTGACTAATTTTAAATATAAATCAGTTTTATATTCTGTGATTGTTTCATCTTTGGGTATACAGTCAATGGGGCAGATTTCGACACATTGAGGAATATCAAAATGACCTACACACTCGGTACATAAATCCGGATTGATTTGAAATATTTTTTGGCCCATAAAGATTGCATTGTTGGGGCATACCGGCTCGCATACATCACAATTAATACATTCTGAGGTAATTTTTAACGCCATGACTGGATAAGTTGATATGCATTCGGATGAACAAATTGAGCAAAATCCCCTTCTGCAAGAATTATCTGACGAACCAAAGTTGAAGATATGGCGTTATTAACAATATTGCTTTGTAAAAAAATAGTCTTGATTGAGGGTAATAACTGACTATTCATATCTGCCAATTGTTTTTCATAGGTCATATCAAAAGCATCGCGAAAACCTCTGGCAAGGTAAGTGATATTTTCTTTTTTTGCAAAATCTACAGTCAACCCTTGATACTCTAGAATTTGAATATTCTCTATATCAGAAATACTTGCTTCCACAAGCAGCCTTCTCTGCTCGGAGGAAAAAAGACATTCTTTTCCATTGTTCCTTGGAATGCCAATGATAACTTGGGAAAAAATATCGCTTAATTGCTTAATAATATCAATATGCCCATTTGTAATTGGATCAAAAGAACCGGCATATAAAATTTTATTTTTTTTCATAAATTCCATACTCTAAAGTTTTTGTTGTTTTTAATTTAAGAGTTTTTAAATTTTCAAAAGAACGATTTTTTTTTGACTCGATATAAATTATACCTTTATCAGATAAAAGACTTTCAGTTACCTCTGGTATCAAATCATACAAATTAGAATCATAAGGGGGATCAAAAAAAACAAGATCAAACTGGTACTGAGTTTTGGCGATAAAATCTCTTGCATCTCCCAAAAAAGTCTCAGCATTTGAAAGATCAAAGTTTTTAAAATTTTTTTCAATATTAATTATCGATTGCTTTTCTTTGTCAACAAAAACACAGCTCTTAGCATTTCTAGATAAAGACTCAAAACCAAGTGAGCCAGAGCCAGCGAATAAGTCCAAACAAGATCTATTTGTTAAATCCTGACCTAGCCAATTAAACAAAGTTTCTCTTACTCTTCCTAGAGTGGGTCTTAAATTTAAAGAATCAGCAAAGAAAATATTACTTTTCTTGAATCGACCTGCTTGAATTTTTATTTTAGATAAAATGCTATTTTTTTCCTACAATAACCGTGGAAAATTTTGACATATCTACACGTCTTTGGAAAGCATTCTTAATATCTTCAAGAGAAACTTGACTAATATTATGAGAAAAATTTTCTATGTAATCCAACGGATAGTTATATACGGCCATCATTGAAACATACTCTATAATTTTTTTATTACTATCAAGTCTTAGTGGAAATCCACCGATCATATTAGTTTTTGCATCATCCAACTCCTGTTGTGTTGGCCCCTTTTCTACAAAATCATTAAGGATTTTTTTTACTAAAGTATAGGCTTCATCTATTTGTGATTTTTTGGTTTGTAAACTTACTTGAAATGGCCCAGCTTCTCGGTGAGGCATGAAATAAGAATATACACTATAGACTAAACCACGCTTCTCTCTAATTTCATTTGTTAATCGAGATACGAAGCCGCCGCCACCAAGAATGTAATTTCCCAAATAAAGTGGGAAAAAATCAGGATCATTTCTTTTCATAATTGGTGCGCCAAAAAATAGGTGTGCCTGGGCTGCTGGATGATCAATATGTCTCTCAGACCCTTCAGAAGGATTAACAATTCTAATTTGTCGATTTTTAGTTTTTTTAAAGTGTCCTGCTAACTTTTCAGCTAATGATTTAGCTTTTTCTTCTGACAAATCTCCCACAATTACAATTGAACCATTATTTGACGAAAAATAATTATGGTAAAAATTTTTCACATCATCTGAGGTAATATTTTTGACAGAATCTTCATCTCCAATCTCAAAATTTTGATATGGATGATCTGGGTAAAGAATTTTCCTGAAAGCTCTTTCACCAATCTGTTCAGGCTCAGTTTCTTGCTGTTTAATTAGCGCTATAAGATTCGCTTTCTCTCTTTCAAATACATTTGGATTAAAATTTGGCTTTGAAATAACATCTTCGAATGCTTCGATCGCCTGGCTAAATAGTTTTTTATCAGACAAAGATCTTAAAGATATTCTTGCGTAATCTAAATCTGTTTCATTAGACAAGATAGCCCCTATATCTGTAAATCTATCCGCGCTTTCATCCTCGCTTAAACCACCTGAACCTAGGGTCAGCAAATGATTTGTAAGATTTGCCAATCCTCTTTTTTGTTCAGGATCATATGCTGACCCAGCATCAAAATTAATATTAATATCAATGATTGGTAATTCGTGTGACTCAACAAAAAAAGTATTAAAGCCATTACTTGTTTTCCAATTTTTTATAGCGATCTCAGCTGCAGCTATTTGGGAATAAAAAAAATAAAAAATTAATAATAGAGTTTGTTTAGTATTCATACTTAAGATTTTTATATTAAACTTTCTTTGGATTTAGGATTGCGATATTTAAATTATTATCTTTAAAGTATTTCTTAATTACAGCTTGAATATCTTTAGAAGTAATATTTTTAATTTGATTTATATAATCATCTTTAATTTTATAAGAGTAGCCCATGCTTTCGAGCTGTCCAATTATCATACCTTGATAAAACATGGAATCTTTTTCATAGACATTAGCTGCTATTGCCCCAGCCTTTACCCTTTCTAATTCTTTACTTGAAACACCATGTTCTAAAATATTTTGAATTTCAGCTTGGATAATTTTTTGAACCTCATCATTTTTCTGATCAGCTTTAAAAGCCACTAAAAACTCAAAAGTTCCCTTATCACCTCGACTTAAGAGGGGGTATGAAGCTAGAGCAGAAACCGCCTTACCTGACTTAACAAGGCTTTTGTAAATTCTTGCTGATGGCCCACCAGATAAAACATTAGCTAAAACATCAAGAGCAAATGCGTCTTTATCTTGAGTTGGTTTCAATTTATTAAGCGTAGGCACAACATAACCCATCTGAAGTCTAACCAACTCACTTGGCGCACTCACCTCTATCATTCTTTTACCCAACTGTTTAGGCTCAGCCTGAGGCTTTCTTTCCTTGACTATTTTTTTTGGAATATTTGCAAAGTATTTTTCTACTAAACTGTAAGCATGCTTAGGATCAATATCGCCAGAAATCACAACAGTTGCATTATTTGGTGCATACCAATCTTGATACCACTCCCGAGCGTCTTGATAATTCATTGATTCCAAATCACTCATCCAACCAACAATTGGTCTGCCATAGGGGTGGGCATTAAAAACCAAGGCATTAAAATTTTCATTTAGCATACCTTCTGGTTTATCATCAGTTCTCCAGCGCCTTTCTTCCATAACAACCTTAATTTCTTTATTAAATTCTTCTTCTGATAAATTTAAATTTTGCATTCTATCGGCTTCAAGCTTTAGTGCCAGTTCTAAATTTGACTTTTCTAAAGTCTGAAAATAACAAGTGTAATCTGTTCCAGTAAATGCATTTTCTCTTCCACCAACCCTTGCAATAATTTCAGAAAACTCTCCAGGTTTCGTAGTTTGCGTTCCCTTAAACATCATATGCTCAAGGACATGAGCAACGCCAGTTTTACCATTAACCTCATCTATACTGCCGGCCTTGTACCATACTTGAGAAACGACGACCTGAGAACGATGATCTTCATTCACTATTAACCTCAACCCATTTTCAAAGGCATATTCTGAAACCTGAGCAGATAGGACGTTTAGATAAAAAAATAAAAGGAGGAAAAATTTTTTCATAAAGATAAATGATTCAAATATATTTCATTGTTATAATTACTGTATTATCGACTACAAACAATTCAATAAGTTCTAAAGTTTAATGATTAATGTTTAACTTCTTAAAAAAATTAATTGGCAAAGGTGACACTGAAGACAATTCAAAAAAGAAAAGTCCAGTAAAACCAAAATCCAATGAAATCAAAAAGAAAGACGTCAAAAGTCTGGGAAAAAAACCAGCAATAAAAAAATCAACTTCGAAATTAAAAGATAAAACAATCGCTCCTAAGCATAAAAAAGAAAAACAGTCTGTTGCCTCTAAACCATCTACAAAAAAAGAAGAGAAGAAGAAAACGAGCTTTTTTTCTTTTACAGAAAAAATTAAGCAGGGTTTAAAGAAAACGCGCGAAAAACTTGATGTAGACCTTACGTCTTTATTTTCCAGCAAAACTATTGATGAAAGTTTCTTTGAAGAGCTTGAAATGATTTTACTCTCAGCTGATGTTGGCTATAGTGCAACACAACAAATTATTAGTAATTTGCGAACTGAAACTAAAAAACAAAAATTATCAGAAGCTACAGAACTTAAAAATTTATTAAAAAAACAACTCACAGAAATTTTAAGGCGTATTGAAAGTCCTTTGATCGAAATTAAACACAAGCCCTTTATTATTCTTGTGGTTGGCGTTAATGGCTCAGGAAAAACAACTTCTATAGGGAAACTGACCAAGCTCCTCTTAGATGAAGGCAAAACTGTCTTAATAGCAGCAGGTGATACATTTAGAGCCGCTGCAACAGAGCAGCTTAATGTTTGGGGAGATCGAAATAAGGTTACAGTCATTTCACAACATACTGGCGATCCAAGCGCAGTAATTTTCGATGCAATACAATCAGCAAAAGCTAAAAACATAGATATCGTTATTGCAGACACCGCTGGTCGTCTTCCTACGCAGCAACATCTTATCGACGAGCTCTCTAAAATTAGGCGTGTTATTCAAAAACATGATGAAAATGCACCGCATGAAACCTTATTGGTATTAGATGCAAATACAGGGCAAAATGCATTAAAGCAAATTGAAACTTTTAACAAAGCGGTGCCTTTAAGTGGGTTAATAATGACAAAACTTGATGGAACCGCAAAAGGTGGAATTGTGGCTGCAATTGCACAAGACAACCCGCTTCCGCTCAGATTTATTGGCGTTGGAGAGCAAATTGATGATTTAAAAATATTTACTGCTGAAGATTATATTGAAGGGCTTTTAGATGATTAGATTCGATCAGGTATTTAAACGTTACCCTGGCTACCAAGAAGCATTGCAAAATGTAAGTTTTGAAATTTTTGCTGGTGAATTAATTTTTATTACTGGTGCATCTGGCGCAGGCAAGTCAACTTTATTAAAAATTTTATCTTCAATAGAAAAGCCAACATCTGGGACCGTAATATTTGAAAATATCAATCTCAATCAAGCAAAGGGTAATACATTAAATAATATACGTAGAAAATTTGGAATGGTCTTTCAGGATCATAAATTGCTTTACGATCGAAACTGTTTTGAGAATGTGGCGCTCCCTCTAGCCATTAATAATATTTTTGGTAAAGAAGCTGAAAAAAGAGTTAGAGCCGCCTTGGATAAAGTTGGTCTTCTTAATAAAGAGCGCATGATGCCAATTACCTTATCTGGCGGAGAGCAACAACGACTTGCAATTGCAAGAGCAATTGTTTGTCGACCAACCATTATTACAGCAGACGAGCCAACTGGAAACCTTGATAAGGAATATGCAAATGACATCATGAATATCTTTTTTAGCTTTCAACAAGTTGGGGTTACCGTTATCATCTCAACTCATGAGCTGCCAAATATCCCTATGAAATTTAAACATCTTCATCTTGATAATGGAAAATTAATTTTTAAGAATCAATCATATGAACAATTACCTGCTTAATTTAATTGAAGCGATGAAAGTCGCGATAAATAGACTGCGTTTTAACCTAAGTTCATCTTTCATGATGTTTATTGTCATTGGCATCACGATGTGCCTTCCATCAAGCGGTCTATTATTAATAGAAAATCTAAAACAGCTATCTAGCAAAATAGAATATCAAGCTGAAATTAGCGTTTTTATGAAACAAGGCGTGGATTCAAAAAAAATTGAAGATTTTCTAAATGAGCAACCTAATATAAAAAATATTCAATATATTGAAAAGGAAATTTCATGGAAAAATTTACAAAAGAAACTAAATATCGAAGAAGTAAATATTGTTAAAGAAAATCCCCTTCCTGATAGCTTTTATCTAACTCTAAATACCTTAGAACAAAAAGATATTGATTTTTTAGTTGAAGAATTAAAACAATTTAAGGAAATAGAAGACATTAATATAGACTCGGCCTGGGTAAAGAAATTATCCTCTATTCTTAAATTATCAAAATTAGTTATTTTTACGCTTGCAACACTGCTTTTAATTGTTCTCATTGTAATCATCGGCAATACCATTAGACTCCAAACTCTGGCTTATAAAGACGAAATAGAAGTCAGTAAATTAATTGGGGCATCCAATTTTTTTATTCGACGTCCATTTTTATTTACCGGAATACTGTATGGTCTCGGTGGCGGGATTTTTGCATCTTTGCTAATAAAATCAATTGTTTATACTTTTAATCACTCTACTTCAGATATCCAAGAAATAATTGGATTTTCTATTCAGCTTGTTGATCTCAATTTGAATACGCACTTGATGATTGTCTGTATTGCAATTTTGATTGGATGGCTTGCATCCTTCTTATCAGCAACGCGATCAATATACAAAATTGATCATGCCTAATTAATCTTATCTTATTGAAAAATAATGAACTTTTGTTTAAAATTAGCACTCTTAACAATAGAGTGCTAAAATATTTTTAAGGAGATAATTTATCAATATGAATGCTTTAACAATTCCATTTTCAGCAAATATAGAAAGTTTTGATCTTTATCAACGCCAAGTTCAAGCAATTCCTATATTAACGGAAGAAGAAGAGTTAGAACTTGCATACAAACTTAAGCGAGATAACGACCTAGAAGCGGCTCGCAAATTAATTGTCTCGCATCTAAGATTAGTCATTAAAATCGCTCGCTCTTTTTCTGGTTATGGCTTAAATCAAGCAGATCTAGTGCAAGAAGGAAATATTGGGTTAATGAAAGCTGTTAAGCGTTTTGATCCTGATAAAGGTGTTCGTCTGGTATCTTTTGCAGTTTTATGGATCAAAGCCGAAATCCAAGAGTTTGTAATCAAAAATTGGCGTTTAGTTAAAACAGCTACGACAAAAGCTCAAAGAAAGTTATTTTTTAATCTCAGAAGCATGAGAAAAACTTTGAATCCATTAAAGCAGGCTGAGATAAAAGAAATATCAAATAAGCTTAATGTTAAAGAGGCAGATGTAATGGAGATGGAATACAGGCTAAACGGTCATGACCTTCCAATTGATTATAGCGATTCAGATGAAGAAGATTCATTTAGACCTATATCTTATCTAGAAGATGAAGGTGCTGATCCTTTTAAAATCATTTCGAGCGAGGAGTCTGAAAGCAATCAGCTTACCCACTTAACAAGTTCAATAAAAGAGCTTGACGAAAGAAGCCAGTACATTTTAAAAGCACGCTGGCTCGATCCTGAAAATATGAAAACACTTCATGAACTTGCTGCAGAACTCAATGTATCTGCTGAGAGGGTTAGACAGATAGAGCAAACTGCTCTACAAAAATTAAAACAACTCATGAAAAAGTAAGATTTTTCCTTGCCAAAACCAATAAAGATTACATTTTTAAGCAATGAAAAGCTTTTATTCTTAGAATTTGATTCAAACGAAGAAGCAAAACTTTCCGCAGAATTTTTAAGAGTACATTCACCGTCAGCGGAAGTTCAAGGTCATCACCCGGATCAGGCAATTTTAGTTACAGGGAAAGAAAATGTCTCGATAGACCATATAGAGTCTGTAGGAAATTATGCAATAAAAATTTTCTTCAACGATGGTCATGATACGGGGATATTTACCTGGGATTATCTTTATTACCTGTCAGAAAATTATGATATTCTCTGGCGTGAATACTTAGCAAAAATAAAAAAAGATTAATTTATTAATGAAAAAGAAAACTCACTTTGGATTTAAAGAGGTGGAGTCAAGCGACAAAGAAGGTCTCGTCAAGGGTGTGTTTGATTCTGTTGCAAAAAATTATGACATCATGAATGACTTAATGTCATTCGGGCTTCATCGTGTATGGAAAAAAATACTACAAAAAAACATTTTTTTAAAAAATGATTCAGCTGTTCTTGATATTGCAGGTGGTTCTGGGGATATCAGTATTTTGCTTAAAAGTAAAAATCCTAAAATAACTTTAATACACAGTGATATCAATTTTAATATGATTAAGGAAGGTCAGAAAAAAATAATTGATAATGGCTTGATTATCTCTTCAGTTTTATTTAATGCGGAACATATACCCTTTCCTAAAAATAGTTTTGACATTATTACCATTGGCTTCGGATTAAGAAATATGACTAATAAAGACAAAGTTTTAAAAGAATGTTTAAACGTTCTAAAGCCAGGTGGGAAAATTTTTATCTTAGAATTTTCAAAAATTTGGAAACCCTTAGAAAAAGCATATGAATTATTTTCATTTAAAATTATTCCTAAAATTGGAAAGCTAGTTGCAAATGATGAGGCTAGTTACCAATATCTCGCTGAATCAATTAAAATGCATCCTAATCAAGACTCATTAAAGAAATTAATGCAAGATTCTGGTTTTATTATGTGCAGCTATCAAAACTTAACTGGAGGCGTTGTTTCTATCCACCAGGGATACAAAGCATGAAACAAAAAATCATCAATTTTTTTTTAAAAAAGCTAACTGAAAATCAAACAAATTCAGTTCTAAAGCAATTTACGGGACAATCAATACATATAGTTGTCGAAGATGGTTTATTTGATAGTTACTTCAAAATAAATAAGCTTGGTCACCTAGAGTGTATTGAGTCTCAAGAAGAGGCATCAACAAGACTAAGTATCACAATAAAAGCAATAATTGACTTATTAGTTAAGCCTAGTCAAAAAAAATTAAAAATTGAAGGAAATATTGATTTAGCTAAAGCACTAGATCAATATATATCGGAAATTGACTATAACCCAGAAATTGAATTGGCCGAGCTCATAGGTTATAAATCTGCAAGACTTCTGTCATTAGCAGGAAAATATTTTTTTCAAGAAACAAAAAAAAGAAAAAGAAATATTGAGGAAAATATAGTTGAGTATTACCAAGAAGAAAAAATGCTTCTAGCCAAAGAAAGGCAAGTTGCTAACTTTAATCAAGCCGTTGATAAAATTAATCTTGATGTGGAAAAAATTTTTAATAGAGTTTCTCAGCTTAACAAATGATGTCGATTTTTAAAATAATAAAATTCATTTTTACCTCATTCTATTATGGCTTGGATGAATTCTTCCTAAACAACAAAATCATTCGCTTTATAAACATTCTAGCCAAACCACTACGATTATTTTCCAACCAAAATCGTGGCGAACGTTTTAGGATGGTTTTGGAAAAATCTGGTCCTATTTTTGTAAAATTTGGGCAGATATTATCAACTCGAAGAGACCTGTTACCCAAAGATATTGCAGACGAATTAGCCAAACTACAAGATAAAGTCTCACCCGTAAAATTTAAGGAAGTTGAAAAAATCTTAGAGGCTACCTATAAAGAAGGGTTTAACAATGTTTTCAGGAATATTGAAAAAAATCCAGTAGCAAGCGCATCAGTTGCTCAAGTTCACAAAGCTACATTATTAAATGGGAAAAAAGTTGCTATAAAAATTCTTAGGCCAAACATAACGGCTAAAGTAAATTCAGACATTAAGCTTTTATACTTTCTAGCAAATCTAATCACTCGACTTTGGACAGATGGAAAAAGACTTAGACTTAATGAGGTTGTAACAGAATTTGAAAAACATACAAAAACAGAGCTTAATCTACTGCTTGAGGCTGGAAACTGTTCTCATTTAGGAGAAAATTTCAAAGACCAAAAAAAATTAATTGTTCCTGAAGTTTTTTGGGATTATTGTCATGAAAAGGTAATGGTGATGGAATTTATGGATAGCATACCAATTTCAGATATTGCCTCACTTAATAATCACAAAATCAATTTAGAAAAATTATCTGAACTAGGCGTAGAAATATTTTTTACACAGGTTTTTAGAGATGGTTTTTTTCATGCAGATATGCACCCCGGCAACATTCAAGTTGCAAAAGACGGCCGTTATGTAGCCCTTGATTTTGGCATTATGGGTACTTTGAACGAATCTGATAAATATTATCTTGCAAAAAACTTTGTTTGTTTTTTCAATCGTGATTATAGAGGTGTTGCTCAAGCGCATTTAGATTCAAAATGGGTGCCGCCTGATACTTCTATAGATGAATTTGAGAATGCTATTAGATCTGTTTGCGAGCCAATTTTTAACAAACCTCTTAAAGATATTTCATTTGGAAAATTATTAATTCGACTTTTTCAAACTTCAAGACAGTTTAATATGGAAATTCAACCTCAATTAACAATGTTACAGAAAACATTATTAAATGTAGAAGGCTTGGGAAGGCAGCTGAATCCAGAATTAGATTTGTGGAAAACAGCACGTCCTTATTTAGAAGATTGGCTTTCCGAACAAATAGGATTTAAAAGACATTTAAAAGATTTAAGAAGTAACCTACCTAAGTATTTAGATTTACTAGTTAATTTTCCTGTTAAGGTTGAAAATCTAAAAAATTCAGTTGATTTAGAAAAAAGCATTGAACAATTTAAAGTGCGCTTCACAAACCTTCAAGAAAAACAGGCAAGATATAGAAAATATTTGCATTTGATATATGTATTGATCGCCTTACAATCTTTACTTATCATATTCTTTTTTATTTCCAGATAGTAAAAATGAGTTTAGCTTGGTTTGTATTTGTTTACGTTCTGATCTCGGTAGGAATTGGGCTTTTTGTCTCTACCCGAGTTCGAAATACGAAAGACTATGCTGTTGCTGGCAGACACTTGCCTCTTCCTATAGTTATTGCAACAGTATTTGCAACATGGTTTGGTGCTGAAGCAATCTTTGGAGTATCTGCAACATTTGTTGAAGAGGGGTTAAATGGAGTTGTTGCAGATCCTTTTGGCTCCAGTCTATGCTTAATTATTGCTGGCTTTTTATTCTCAAAATATCTTTATAGGATGAATTTACTAACCTTAGGTGATTATTACCATAGAAGATATGATAAAAAAATTGAAGTTATCACCTCTATTGCTATCCTTATTTCATACCTTGGCTGGGTTGCCGCACAAATCAAAGCGCTTGGGCTTATACTAAACATTATTACAGACGGACTGGTTAGTGAAGAAACGGGTATGGTTATTGGAATGTTAATCGTTCTAACGTATACCACGCTTGGAGGAATGTTGTCAGTTGCGATACTAGACTTCGTTCAAATGATTGTTATCATTAGTGGTCTCCTTTTTATAGCATATACAACCGCTTCACTGACGGAAGGAATAACCCCTGTTATCGAGCATGCAGCCAAAAACCAAAAACTTAATTTCTGGCCTAAAGGAGATATTTGGATATGGATTAGTTTTTTTGCAACCGGCATAACTATGATGCTTGGCTCAATTCCACAGCAAGATGTTTTCCAAAGAGTCACATCCGCTAAGACCGCAAAAATTGCTCTATGGGGCTCTATTATGGGTGCTTTAATTTATTTTTTATTTACTTTTGTTCCAATGTTTATTGCTTATAGTGCGACCATTATAAATCCAGAATTATTTGCTGACATGGTCCATGCCGATGCTCAACATGTACTTCCAAAATTTGTTATGCAGTACATGTCAAAATTTGAACAAATTATTTTCTTTGGTGCAGTAATGTCTGCCATCATGAGTTGCTCAGCTGCAACTTTGTTGGCCCCTTCAGTAACCTTTGCTGAAAACGTCATAAAAGTTTTTAATCCAAGCATGTCAGACAAAGAACTTTTTAAAGCAATGCGAATTTGCGTTGTTGCTTTTGCAATGTTAGTTTTAGCCTATGCTCTTTCGTCGAATTTATCAATATTTGGCATGGTTGAGTCCGCATATAAAATCACATTAGCAGGTGCTTTTACACCCCTGGTATTTGGGATTTTCTGGAGTAAAGCAAACCAACATGGAGCTCTAGCTGCTCTTGTGGGAGGCATTTCATCATGGATTTTATTTGAATTTTTTATTAACTCTTCTTTGGTTCCAGCACAACTTATCGGATTATTAGTTAGTATGTTTTTAATGATTCTAGTTTCTTCGCTAACACAAAGAAGCTCAGCTTTGGCAGACTGAACAATAAAAACTTGATCGCTGATTTTGTACTATTCTTAAAATTTTAGTACTGCATACAGGGCAAGCTAAATTTTCTTTTCCATAAACTCTTAAATTAATTTGAAAGTATCCACTACCCTGGCTAGGATTCATAAAATCTTTAATAGTTGTACCTCCTTTTTTAATGGCTAGCTTCAATATTTTTTTTATATTTATTACTAATTTCTCACATTCTAATTTTTTAAGTTTTTGAGCGATGCGTGTAGGTTTTATTTTTGATAAAAAAAGGGCCTCATTCGCGTATATATTTCCCACACCAACAACATATTTTGAATTCATTATTAAACTTTTAACACTAATTTTTTTATTACGACTAACCTTAAAAAGATAATCAACATTGAAACCTTCAAGTAAGGGTTCAGGCCCTAATTCCTTGTATAAGAAAAATTGATCTAACTTGTTTTTTTCAACCAAGTGCATTGAGCCAAATCTTCTGACATCATTAAATATTAAAGTTTGATTCGGTTTTTTTAAAGCAAACTCAACGTGATCATGTTTATTCAAGATTGCTTTTTCTCTAACAATAAATAATCTTCCTGTCATCCCAAGGTGAATAATCAACCAAAAAAATCCAAAATCTATTTCAATATATTTTGCTCTTCTACTGATCGAATGTATTTTTAGATTTATAAGCTGATGAAATTTATCTATTTGAATGGGCCAGCGTAAATTAGGATTTATAATATTAATTGATTTAATAGTGGCGCCTACTATTGATTGAAGCCCCTTTACAGTTGTCTGAACCTCTGGCAACTCAGGCATAAGAAGTATTACTCTTGATGCTCTACGTTTGGGTTTAGCATGCTAAATCCAATATCTTGAGAGAAATGATATAAAAGACCCTCGTCGTTGCGATAAAGCAACATTTCTGGAGACTCTTGTATTCTATAAAATGTTATTTTTTTATTATCCTCTAAAAAAATATCAAAACTTTTATAGCCTATTCGAGCATCTAACTTATAAGGCTCTACCGATTTTGCATAAGTTGAATTCCATGTCTCAAGAAACCACTCAGCTAAGCTACTTGAATCAAAATTAATTTTTTTTCCATCTGCAATCCACTGGCCATCGGTATTAACGAGTTGTAAAAAATTCTCTTGCCACTGCTCTAACCTGGAGAAATCAAATCTTTTTATTTTTTCAAAAGCTGCTAAGGGTTTTTTATCAATCAATTCAACAGGCGCATAGCTAGCAGTTTCTGAATATATACTATCTAATATAAATATATTATCTTCAAATAAAACATACTGCTGCTCAGTTACTGGATTATAAGAGCCAAAAGTAAATACTTTCTTATCATTTTGTTTTACAAAAGTCATTTTCATAACAGGCTTATCTAATCCATATTTTTCTAACTGAAGTGAGTCTAACTTGTCTTTAGACTTTGCTGCAAAAATTGATAAAAGCTTAAGCACTGATTTCTGATCTGCTCTTGTTTGAAACGGTTTTGTTTGATACCAATAATTATTAATTTTTTTAAAAGAAGTGGCAGCCTTTGATGGAAAATCAACCAACACTTCTTCAAAATCTGAAAGTCTATAACTTGAAACTTCATAACCATCAAATATTTCTTCCTTGTTATCAGACAAAAGAGCAAATATAGCGATAGACACAACTACTAAAAAAAGAATAATTAATAATAGCCATCTTTTATACATGGACTACTACCTCTTTCTGCGTCTCAGCCATAAGAAGATTCCCCCAAAAAATAATGCAATGGGAATAAAGTACTGAACAGCATGGAAGATTGTCCATGCAATAACGAATGAGAGTGTATCCTCAGGTATACGCACGTTAACGTCCTTCAAAGGCATTGGCTGGATATTGATTAATTTGTCATTGCCACTAAGCCAATTAACCATATTAATTCCTAAATCTAAATTACCCCCCGAGGTTACGAATGCATTAGAAATAAACTCAGAAGTCGATACAACAACAATTCTTTGTCCTACTTCTCCAAATTTTCTTTTTAAGGCAATGGCAATGTTGATTGGCCCTTCTTTATCTATGGCTTTATTAAATACCGGCGGTCTTTCTTTTTCATTTTCAAGCCATCCTCCAGCTGCAACATCTACTATCTCGGTTGCTTCCCAACCAAGCTCATAACTATCATTCGCTTTCAATTCATGAGCATTTGAAAATAGCGTGCGTAACATAAAATTTTTAGTTATTGGATGATCCCCGTATCTTGCTGAGAATGATAAATCAACATTATCACCATAGTCTTTTGATGATGGGTCGAAAACTTTGCCTTTAGAGATATTTAAATTTAAATATTTTGCCAGTTCCCCCAAATTTTTATATTCCGCATTATCGATCAGCCATAAAACATTTCCACCAGTCTCTACATATTTTAAGATTTTTTTTGCTTCTAAGTCTGAGATATTTTTTTGTGGGCTAGCAATCAGAAGCATTGAGCCCTCTTTTGGTACTTCGGGCAAGACGGTTAAGTCTGGATTAGTAAATTTAAAACCCCTGCTCTCTAACTGCTTACCAAATTCTCCAATGTCTGTATTCTTTGTGCCTAGTGGATTTTTTTCACCATGCCCATCAAGATAAATAATCGGTTTTTCATTCACGCTTGTTAAACGAACTAATAAATTTGTTAGATCCTGCTCTGCAAAAGGCGGAGTAATATGTTCAGTTTTTTTCTTATACTCAACAACAACTTCACCATCCACACGTATCCCCATCTCCTGGGCTAATTTTGGCTCCTCTACGGGGCTAACAAATCGAATTGAAATGTCTGGCTTTACTCTTTGATACCGATCTATAAAATTAATAATACCTTGTCTAAATAAGTCACCTTTATTCGCATCATCCTTGGTAGCAAAAACTGTTAATTTAACCTCATCATCCATTGCCAATAAAACTGCTTTACTGCCTTCGGTTAAAGTATTTCTGTTAGATTGTGTAATATCTTTTGAATACTCAAATTTATTTCCTAAGTAACCAAGGGCAATAATAAATAGTATGAAGATAATGACAAAAGCCCAATTTTGTATTTTTAACTGTGTTTTTATTTTAAATTGCATACCTACCCAGACAACCGATCAGAATCTAATCTTCTAATTGTTAAAACAATAAATGTTGATATAAAAAGTATAAAGAAAATAATATCTTTTGAGCTAATTACGCCTCTTGAGAAAGCTTGAAAATGCTTCATAAGAGATATGTATGAAAACCAATGATTCGGCTGGCTTGCAAAGTATCTTTCCAGAATAAATAAGGTTACTGCAAAAATAAAGCTTAAAATAGCAGCAATAATAGGCTGGCTTGTGAGACTTGAAAAATAGATACCAATTGCAGCAAAACTTGCAACCAAAAGCAACAATCCAAATGAATTAGCAATTAAGTAACCAAAATCAATATCTGCCCAAATATTTAAAGTTGTAAGCATTACAAAAACATACAGCACCATTAATGACAAAAACAAAACTAATCCTACAAACTTTCCAAGAACAATCTCTGTAATTGAAATTGGGGAAGTAAACAAAAAAGGCAATGTTTGTTGCTTTCTCTCTTCACTTATAAGTCGCATAGAGAGCATTGGTACTGAAAAAAGCATCAAAAAGGATGCTGCCCCATAAACTGTTTGTCCAACATATATTGTTACGCCAACTCTTTCAGCAGGCCTAATTGCTCCAGCCATTACCTCAAAGTAATTGTTAACCCCAATAAAATAATTCCACCCAAAAGCGCACGTTATTAAAGCTAAAATAATCCAACCCATTGGAGTTACAAAGAAACTTTTTAATTCTTTTTTTGCAATTTTAAAAATCATTTCACTGTTTCACTCTTAGTTAATTGTACAAATGTATCCTCTAAGCTTGTTATGTGCGGTGCAATATGAAACAGCCCCCATTTATTTTTAACCGCCACAACAACAAACTCTTCTAGGGAAAAATTTGTATCTTTAAAATGAACCACCTTGAGTCCATCTTGACCATTATCAACCTTTGTCACATCAAAATATTTTTTAAGCGTTACAAGCGACGGTAAATTTCGCATACCAACTTGAATCTTATTCCCTCTTCTTTGTTTTTTTAGGTCTTCGATAGAGCCATGAAAAACAAGGTTGCCTTTGTCGATAATTTGCACACGGTCACAGACAATTTCAACTTCTGGAAGTATGTGAGTAGAGAGTATAACGCTATGCTCTTTTCCAATTTCTTTTATCAGATTTCGAATTTCTCTAATTTGAATAGGGTCTAGACCTACAGTAGGTTCGTCTAAGATTACAATCTCTGGATCATGAATGATTGCCTGTGCAATACCAACCCTTTGCTGATAACCGTTTGATAAATTCTCTATCAATCGATTACTCATATGAGCCAATCCACATTTATCTTTAGCTACCTCGATAGCACGATTAATTGATTTTGCTGCAACATTATGAAATTCAGCTGCAATGCGTAAATATTCATTAACTGTGAATTCCTTGTATAAGGGCCTCATTTCTGGCAGATAGCCTATATTTTCTTTTGCACGCTTAGGATTTTCAATGATATCAATACCACAAATTCTTGCAGTTCCATCCGTTGGCGCTAAATTACCAGTAATCATGCGCATTGTCGTTGATTTTCCAGCTCCATTGGGACCTAGAAAACCGAGCACTTCACCTTTATATAAATCAAAACTAACATCATTAACTGCAATATTTTCTCCAAAGATCCGCGTTAGATTTATAGCTTCAATTGTTTTCTGTGACATAAGTTTAATTTGTTAATAGATGTTATATTTTTATTGATCCAACTTTTTGACAGACATTAAAAAAAAAGTTTATTATGAAATTAACAAAACAATAAAAAAATTTATTATAAAGATGAATTATATTAGATTTAAATAGTCATTTGTTAATGAATTATTTAATAACGCTATTTTAATCCTAGTATTAACTATATGAAAAAAATTTACCTTATAACTATTATATTTCTTCTTTTTAATCAAAGCGTATCCGCTAGTGATGAACAAGACTCTTTTGATGTCAACTTGCCTGCAAAAATTAGTAAAACGAATGCAGAATTTGTTTACAAACTGCTGGTTGCGGAATTATCTGCCCAAAATAATGATTTGCCAACCGCAGGTCACTTATATCTTGATCTTGCAAAATTGACCAAAGAAGAAGTTTTTGCTCAATACTCAACTCAAATAGCAACATTAACGAAGAATGGCAGGCTTGCCCTAGATTCTGCAGACGTTTGGGCCCAATTAAACCCTAAATCGATCGATGCGCAAAAAATATTGGCAGAAGTGCTTATCTCCTCTGGAAATCTTGCTAAAGCTCGCCCAGTTGTTAAAAAAATATTAGATATTGATAAATCCAAAGGCGATAGTTTTTTGTATCTTAATAATATTGTTAAAAATATTGAAAACAAGACTAACGCCCTCAAATTTTCAATTGATGTCGCAAAACCATACCCCAATCAGATTGAAGCTCATTTTTTAGTTGCACATGCTGCTTACCTAGCGAATCAAACATCTATTTTGCATGAAGAATTAGAAAAAATGAGAGGATTAGACCCCAAATGGGAAACTTTAGCTTTTTTTGAGGGCAGCATTGCTAAGATTGAAGATCCTAAAAAGGCTATAGCAATCTACAAAAATTTTCTGAAAGCCAATCCAAAATCGAATGATATCCGCCTAGAGCTTGCAAAAACATATCTTCATAATAAGGATTTAAAAAGTGCAAAAAAAGAATTTGAAGTTTTAGCTAAAAGCCCTTTAGCAACTCCTGAAAATCATTTTACTCTTGGATTGCTGGCCTTAGAAGTCGAAGACTTAAGTCTAGCAACTAGATATTTTCAAAAAAGTTTAGATAAAGGTTACTCAAACCCTTTTCAAATCTATATGTATATGGCTCAAATTCAAGATCAGAAAAGTTTACCTGAAGTCGCAATTTCATGGCTGGAAAAGATTGATCACGGTCCTGGTTATATGGACGCAAAAATTTATCAAGCACAAATTCTCAATAAGTATTACGGTTCTAAAAAAGCCTTTACTTTTTTAGAAAAATTCCAAAACATGGATAGAGAAGAAAAGCTTAAATTACTCCAACTCAAAACCTCATTCTTGTTCGCAGATAAAGAGTTTTCTAAAGCTATTGAGCTTATGAATAAGGAAGAAGCAAACTTCAAAGACTCCGCAGAATTCTACTTTGACCTTGCACTACTTAACGAAAAGTTAAAAAACTTTGACACTATGGAGCGTTCACTAAAAAAAGCAATTAGCATGAAGCCTAATTATGCAATTGCCTACAATGCCCTTGGTTATTCCTATGCAGAAAGAAATATAAACTTAGAAGATGCAAAAAAATATATAGAAATTGCTCTATCTATTGAGCCTAACAACCACTACATCTTAGACAGCATGGCTTGGGTACATTATAGATTGAAAAATTTTGATATTGCCTATGAGTTTGTGCAAAAAGCATTCAAAATTCAACAAGATCCTGAAATTGCTGCACATTTCTCTGAAATTTTATGGGCTCAGGGTAAAATGCAAGAAGCGAATAATATTTTAAAGGAATCACTTGCACTTCACCCAACAAGCGAAATACTTATTGAAACTGCCCAGAAACTTAGCCAATAAATTTGCTCTATACCTTCTATTTCTTTTTTTGTTTGCTTGTCAATCAATAAGAATTGAGGACTATCAAAAATTTACCTCAGAGGAATTCTCTAAAACTTACTCAAATTTCAAGCCAAAAGATATAACAGGCAAATTTACCTATTACATTAAAGAAAAGGGATATTCTGGCTCTTTAAGGATTTCACAAAAAAATAACGTTACAAACCTGATTATATTAACACCGCTAAATTCTATACTAGCGAAAGTTAAAATTTTTAGTGACGGAGGTGTAGAAATAAACTCAATTAACAACGAGGAATTTAACAAAACAGACCTAAATGAACTAATGAGACAGAAAGATTTACTGGATGATTTAATAAAAATTTCATTTACAGATTTCACAAACATCAGTAAAAGTATTCAAATTATCAATCGGGACTATTCTATTTGTATTGATAAATTTAAATTAGAGCAAAATCAATTTCTTCCCGAAGAAATAAAAATTAAATTTAAGCAGCATGAAATGAACCTTCTCTATTTTTATTCTTAAAAAATAATGAGAACTAATCAACCCATAACACTTAAGTCGCCAGCAAAATTAAATCTTTTTTTGAAAATTCTTAAAAAAAGAGAAGATCATTATCATGAACTTCAGAGCACCTTTCAATTTATTGATCTATATGATGTCCTGACATTTAAATTTACAAAATCAACTAAAAAAAAAGAAGTGGTTGTTAGCAACCCAACTATTAACTGCAAGGCTCAAGAAGACCTTATATATAAGGCAGCCCAAAGTCTATTACCAGATGGATATAGGGTTGAAATTATTGTTGAAAAAAATATTCCAGAAGGTGGTGGTCTGGGAGGGGGAAGCTCAAATGCAGCTTTGACACTGCTAACTATTAATCATCTATTAAGCTTAAACAATAGCCAAGACAACTTAATTAATCTTGGTCAATCCTTAGGTGCAGATATCCCTTTTTTTTTAGGGCAGTCAAACGCATTCGTTGAAGGCATAGGTGAAAAAATTACACCTCTAAATATCCCTGAAAAACACTTCCTTTTAATTTATCCTGGAGTCAAAGTAAGCACCCAAGAAATTTTTAAGGAATTTAAATTGACAAAAGAAACAAAACCCTTGAAAATTACGGGTTCACGAAATGATGATAATTATAAAATACCTTATAATTATAATGATTTAGAAAATGTGACTTTGAGCAAATATCCTGATATTGCTCTACAAATGAATTTATTAAAAGAACTTGGGCAGCCAAGACTTACTGGCACTGGCTCCTGTTTTTTTATAGAAATGCAAAAAGATGTTTTAAATAAATTAGATCTTGATGCGTTAAAACTAATTAAAAATGCGAAGAGTTTCAAAGTAAAAGGATTAATTAAAAATCCAATTTACGACCATTTTTTATAGGGGAGTCGCCAAGCTGGTTAAGGCACAGGGTTTTGATCCCTGCATGCGAAGGTTCGAATCCTTCCTCCCCTGCCATTATTTATATTTAGTTGGAGAAAACGTTGGATAATCACAGCTTGATGGTGTTCACAGGAAATGCAAATCCTGGCTTGGCTGAAAAAGTGGCGAAACACTTGAATATAAAAATTGGTAAGTCTAATGTCGGAAAATTTAGCGATGGTGAAACCATGGTTGAGCTTTTGGAGAACGTCAGAGGTAAGGATGTTTTCATTCTCCAGTCAACAAGCTCTCCAACAAATGATAATCTAATGGAAATAATGGTCATTGCTGATGCTCTAAGAAGATCATCTGCAGGAAGAATCACAGCCGCTATCCCTTATCTTGGCTATTCCAGACAAGATCGAAGACCAAGGTCAGCAAGGGTGGCAATCACAGCAAAAGTAGTTGCGAATATGCTTACAAGCGTTGGTGTCAACAGGGTTCTCACTATGGATCTGCACTCCGATCAGATTCAAGGTTTTTTTGATATCCCAGTTGATAATATTTATGCAACACCAGTATTATTAAAAGACTTAACAAACAAAACCAAAGAAGAACTGGTTGTTGTATCTCCCGATGTGGGCGGAGTTGTTAGGGCTAGAGCCTGGTCTAAAATTCTTGGTGCAGACTTAGTAATTATTGACAAAAGAAGACCAAAGCCAAACGTCTCTGAGGTGATGAATATTATTGGAGATGTCAACGGAAGAGCATGTGTCATCGTTGACGACATTGTTGATACTGCTGATACCTTAACAAAGGCAGCAAGAGCCCTTAAAGAAAAAGGCGCCACTAAAGTTTTAGCTTATATTACACACCCCATACTTTCTGGCAAAGCTGTTGAAAACATCAATCAATCAGAACTTGATGAAATCGTGGTAACTGATACAATTACGCTCTCAGATTTTTCCAAATCATCCAAAAAGATTAGGCAAATATCTGTTGCAGAATTACTTGCTGAAACAATCAAGCGGATCAGTCACGAAGACTCGGTGAGTACATTATTTATAGATTAATTTAAGTTTGGTCGCGAACTTAAGTTTTATTTGGAGTTAAAAATGAAAATAGAAATTAAAGCAAATTTAAGAGACACGAAAGGTACGGGTGCGAGCCGCCGTCTTCGTAAGAGTGGAAGTATTCCTGGAATTGTATATGGAAACAAGAAAGACGCGGTCTCAATTACCCTTGATGGAAAAGATTTAAGTTTAAAATTCAAGAAAGAAGCTTTTCATGCCTCAATCTTATCTCTAGATTTAGATGGCAAAAAAGAATCTGTGCTTTTAAGAGATTACCAGCTCGAACCAGTTAAAAGTACATTATTACATGTAGACTTTCAACGCGTTAATGAAAATGAAAAAATTCACGTTAAGGTACCCTTTCATTTTATTAATGAAGACGTCGCGAAGGGTGTTAAACTAGAAGGTGGAGTTATCACTCATATTGTTACTGAAGCTGACATTGCTTGTTTACCAAAAGATCTTCCACAATATATTGAGGTTGATTTAGCAGATCTCGAATTAGGACATTCCATCCATTTATCTGAAATTAAATTACCGGAAGGGATTGAATTAACAGCTTTAACGCACGGCAATGATGCTGCTGTAACATCTATAATTAAACCAAAAGTTAAAGAAGAGTCAGTAGAAGCTGCTCCAGCAGAAGCTGAAGCGAAAGATGAAGAAAACAAAGAATCTTCTGATGATAATAGCTAAGCTTTTAAGCTTCGAAAGAAATAACATAAACACCCTTCTTCATGAAGGGTGTTTTGCTTTATGACTGGTATAAAATTATTTGTGGGATTAGGAAATGTTGGTGAGGAATATTCACCCACTCGACATAATATTGGTTTTTGGTTCAATGAAATGATTCTGCAAAATCTAAAGTTATCTTTTGAGAAAAATATAAAGCTTCATGGGTATGTAAAAAAACTTCCCGAGCTTGATCAGGTTTTTTTACTAAATCCTTCCACATACATGAATGAGAGCGGCATAGCAGTTCAAGCAACGGCAAGCTACTATAAAATTAAACCTGAAGAAATTATGGTAATTCACGATGAATTAGACCTGCTTCCCGGAAATGTGAAACTAAAGCTTGGCGGTGGCCACGGGGGTCATAATGGTTTGAAAAGCATTATTAAGCACTTAGGAACAAATAATTTTTGGAGAATTCGAGTTGGCATCGGCCATCCGGGCGATAAGAATCAAGTCAATAGTTACGTTCTCAAAAAACCAAGTAAGCAAGACTTCGATATTATTAACGATACATTAATCAGCTGCTATCAAAACTTCTCACACTTTATTCATGGGAACTTTGAAACAGCAATGTTAAATTTACATACAGGAAATAAATAATGAAATGTGGAATTGTTGGATTACCAAATGTTGGTAAGTCTACTCTCTTTAATGCGATAACAAATTCAGGAATTGAGGCTGCAAACTATCCTTTCTGTACAATCGAGCCAAATTCTGCAATTGTAGAAGTTCCAGATCGCCGGCTTAATGAGCTATCAAAAATTGTAAACCCAGAGAGAATTCAACCTGCAATTGTTGAACTAGTTGACATTGCAGGTCTTGTTGCAGGCGCTTCAAAGGGAGAAGGTCTAGGTAATAAGTTTCTTGCGAACATTAGAGAAACCAACGCAATTTTACACGTCGTGCGATGTTTTGATGATGACAACATTACTCATGTATCAGGCAAAGTTGATCCTATTGCTGATATTGAAACAATTAACACAGAACTCATTCTTGCCGATTTAGAAACTTTAGGAAAGTCTCTCGAAAAAGAAAAAAAGAAAGCTAAATCTGGAGATAAAGAATCAATTCAATTAGTCGAACTTCTCGCAAAAATTGAAGAGTCCCTTAATAATGGAATTCTTATAAAAGATATCGGATTATCTAAAGATGAACGTGGGTTGATAAAACATTTATGCTTTATCACTGAAAAATCAGTTATGTATGTCGCTAACCTAGATGAAAAAGGCTTTCAAAATAATCCATATTTAGAAAAAGTTAAAGAGTACGCATTAAAAAATAATTCTTTATGTATAGAAATTTGCGCAAAAATTGAATCAGAAATTTCTGAATTAGACGATGAAGAAAAATTAAT
>CAYVOQ010000005.1:0-3727 GCA_964453595.1 uncultured Methylobacillus sp.
TTAGATCCACAAATTGTTGGTGAAGAGCATTATCAAGTTGCACGTAAAGTTCAAGCAACATTACAAAAATATAAAGAATTAAGAGATATTATTGCGATTTTAGGTATGGATGAATTATCACCTGAAGATAAATTAGCGGTAAACCGTGCACGTAAAATCCAAAGATTCTTGTCACAACCATTCCATGTGGCGGAAGTATTTACGGGTGCGCCTGGTAAGTACGTATCACTGAAAGACAATATTGCAGGCTTTAAAGCAATCGTTGAGGGTGAGTATGATGATCTTCCTGAACAAGCATTCTATATGGTTGGTGGTATTGAAGAAGCTGTTGCTAAAGCTAAAAAACTTTAAATTTATAAGGGTTATAGATGAGCAAAGTCATTGTTGATGTAGTTAGTGCAGAAAAATCACTCTTTTCAGGTGAGGCTGAATTTGTTGTAGCACCAGCGAAGATGGGTGAGGTGGGTATTTATCCAAATCACGCACCAATGATTACCACTTTGAAACCCGGCTCAGTTAGAATTAAATTGTCTGGAAAAGCAGAGGAAGAATTAATCTATGTTTCTGGCGGCATTTTAGAAGTGCAGCCTGGTTCTGTGACGGTTTTATCTGATACAGCGGTTCGTGGTCAGGATCTTGATGAAGCAAAAGCTAACCAAGCTAAAAAAGCGGCAGAGGATGCACTCAATAAACAAAAAGGTGATATTGATTACGCAAAAGCACAGGCTGAGTTAGCAGAGGCTGCAGCGATGATTCAGGCAATTCAACGATTGAGAAAGAAAAAACACTAATCAGGTGTAAATTTAAAAAAGCAGCTAACGCTGCTTTTTTTGTTTATACTCTTAGGAAATTATGATGATCGATATTATTATTCTGGCAGCTGGTAAGGGAACCCGCATGAAGTCCGAGCTTCCCAAAGTCATGCATCAGATTGATGGTCAGTCGATGTTGGCTAGAGTAATTGCTACCGCTAAAACACTCAAGCCCAAAAAAATTATTTCAGTTATTGGTTATGGTGCTGATGTCATCAAAGAACAGTTTGAAAGTGATAAAACTTTAGTTTTTGCGATTCAAGAAAAGCAACTGGGCACCGGCCATGCAGTTCAACAAGCCATACCTTTTTTATCAGAAGACTATTCACTTATATTATATGGCGATGTGCCGCTCATTTCACAAAGTCTTTTAGAGCAGTTAGTAAAATCCTCAAGTGCAGGAATTGGATTAATTACTTTTGAGAAGGAAAATCCAACTGGTTATGGTCGAGTTGTGCGGCATGAAGGCGAAATAAAAAAAATTACAGAAGAAAAGGATTGTAACCCTGCAGAAAAACAGATCAAAGAGATTAATACTGGCATTATGTGTATAAAAACTGAACTGCTTATCAATTGGCTGGAAAAAATTGATAATAAAAACGCACAACAAGAATATTATCTAACAGACATTATTGCTTTAGCGGTTAGTGATAAAATTAAAGTAGGTCATGTTATAGCAAAACAAGAGCATGAAATACAAGGAGTTAATTCGGTCAGTGAATTAATTTACCTAGAAAGGGTTGTATTGCAAGATAAAGCCAAACAGTTAATAGAAGCAGGTGTGAGAATTCAAGATCCAAATCGTATTGATATTCGTGGAGAATTAATTTGCGAAGAAGGCGTTATCATTGATATTGGATGTATCTTTGAAGGCAAGGTTATATTGAAAAAAAATGTTTCAGTAGGACCCTATAACATCATCAAAGACACAACTATAGATGAAGGGTCACATTTGCAAGCATTTAATCATATCGATACTGCTAAGATCGGAAAGGAATGTAAAATTGGGCCCTATACGAGAATTAGACCAGGTTCAGAATTAAACCAAGATGTGCATTTAGGAAATTTCGTAGAAACAAAGAATACAAAAATTGATGATCATTCAAAGGTAAATCATCTGTCTTATTTGGGAGACAGCCAGATTGGAAAAAACGTTAATGTTGGAGCAGGTACGATTACATGTAATTACGATGGCGCAAATAAACATTTAACAACAGTTGAGGATGATGTGTTTATTGGCTCAGATACCCAACTCATTGCTCCAGTGACTATAAAAAAAGGATCAACTATTGGCGCGGGTTCGACAATTACAAAAGATACAGAAGCAGATAAGTTAACCATATCACGGGCAAAGCAAGTGACAATTTCGAGTTGGAATAGACCTAAGAAGAGATAATCATGTGTGGAATAGTAGGCGGAATTTCTAAAAAAAATAATGTTGTGCCATTGTTGATTCAAGGGTTAGAAAAACTAGAGTATCGGGGTTATGACTCAGCGGGTATTGCTATTGCGAGGGCAAATAAAATTGAAAGAATTAGGTCCGTAGGCCGTGTTGCAGCAGTTAAGCAAAAAGCTACGAAAAAAAAATTAAACGGTAATTTAGGAATTGGCCATACTCGCTGGGCAACGCATGGCGGCGTTGCTGAAAAAAATGCACATCCGCATATCTCAAATAATGAAATTGTTCTTGTACATAACGGGATTATTGAAAACCATGTTGAGCTGTGCACATTCTTAAAAAATAAATCATATAAATTTACATCCGAAACAGATACTGAGGTGATTGCACATCTCATCCATTTTTTTAGTAAAAATAAAACATTGTATGAAGCGACTAAGCAAGCCTGTAAAAAATTAAAAGGTGCTTATGCCATAGCTGTACTAGATAAAAAAACCAGGGAATTAATCGTGGCGAGATATGGCTGCCCCCTTATCATTGGAATTGGAAATGAAGAAAATTATATTGCTTCAGATATATCCGCACTTATTTCAATAACGAATAAAATTATTTATCTTGAAGACGGTGATAAAGCGATAATTACTGAGGACTCGGTAAAAATCTATGCAGATAATGATAAGTTGGTAAAAAGAAAAATTCACGAAAGTAAATTTAAAAATGATCAAATGGAACTTGGACCTTACGACCATTTTATGCAAAAAGAAATATATGAGCAGCCCGCTGCAATATCAGATACCCTAGAGGCGCTTTTAGATGCAGGAACGGTAGACAGTAAATTAGTTGGCGGTATAAAATTTAATGCAAAAAGTTTCAAAAGCATTTTAATTTTAGCAGCAGGAACAAGTTATTATGCTGGTCTAACTGCTAAGTATTGGTTTGAGAAGATTGCAAAAATTTCTGTGAGTGTAGAAATAGCAAGTGAATATCGATATCGAGATGTAGTTACTCCAAAAAATCAATTAGTTATTACTATTTCTCAATCTGGGGAAACGCTTGATACGATTGAGGCATTAAAGCAGGCAAAAAAGAACGGTAATAATAAATCACTCTCAATCTGCAATGTGCAGGAAAGCGCTTTGGTTCGACTTTCAAATTATGTGCTTTATACCCGAGCCGGAATTGAGGTTGGCGTTGCATCTACAAAAGCATTTACCACACAATTAGTAGCGCTTTTTACATTGGCGTTAATTTTTGCTAAAACTAATAAAATGATTAATAGGTCTGTTGAAAGTAAATATATTGAAGAGCTTCGCAAATTAACTGGACATGTGCAGGCGGCTTTGAATCTTGAACCGCAAATTAAAAACTGGGCAAAATTATTTGCAACAAAATCAAATGCATTATTTTTAGGAAGGGGTATTCACTACCCAATTGCCCTTGAGGGTGCATTAAAGTTAAAAGAGATATCATATATTCATGCCGAATCATATCCTGCAGGTGAGCTAAAGCATGGCCC
>CAYVOQ010000005.1:3827-47468 GCA_964453595.1 uncultured Methylobacillus sp.
AAACAGATGTCGACAAACCAAGAAATCTTGCAAAGGCGGTCACTGTAGAATAACCCCCTTTTTTTATTAAAATCAATTCTAACTCAAGTAAAGATGCGACAATACATCATCTTTTTTAAACAAAATTAAGCCATAGATAATGAGAGTGATTACTCATCGAAAAAAGTTTACAACAAGCTGATCAGGATTAACTTTTTCAGATCTATAATAAAAAAAAAGGAATCTTTAAATATACTCCTTAAAAAAAAATCCGTCAATAATCAATATTTAGATAAAAAAATTAATTTTTAACAAAATATTGTGTTTTTTTAAATATAGGGGTATCGTACTTTTAAGTTTAAAGAGGAGAGAGTTTAAACTAAATTTCTAAAGTTATTAACTAAGGAGAATTAAAGTATGGATGTTTTAAAAACAGTAAGAAATTGGGCGGGAGCACTTTCGGAAACAATAGTAAGTCTTTTAGCATTAAGCATCGTTTTACAAATCCTTATGGGTGGAGCAGCAATCCCATTCTTAGGTGAGCCAAAAGTTATTGAAACAGTAACAGGGCACCTCAATGCACTTGGTGGTCAAGGTGTGGTTGGTATAGTAGCTGTTTGGGTGCTTTACTCAATCTGGAAAGCTCGTAAGTAAGAATTTAGCTTTTTAAACTCTTAAAAGCCCTTTCTAAAAAGGGCTTTTTTATTTCATGTTAGCAATAAAAACAATAACAAACAGTAAAAATAAAATGACAACAAATGACAAAATTTCAAGATAAAACATTATTTTTTACTTATAAGAGAACGGTGAATTAAATAATATAAACCAAAAAAAAGAGAAACAAATAACAGCGCCTCGAGATTCCCAATAAATTTAAAAACAAATGGGCCATTACAAAAAACATTAAAAACATCGCAGGCGGTAAGAGATTTAATCCATTCACCAGCCTTAAAAAATTTATAGATATTGAGCCCGATAAATAAAAGAAAGCTAATAAAAGAAGTCAGTAAGGTTGAACCTAAAATAACTGTATCAATTCGTGACATAATATCTAATATGATAACAAGTAATAAAATCTATGAATAATATATTTTGGTCAAGAATAGGGAAATTTTTAATAGGCATAACATTAATTATAAGTCTGTTATTTGGCTTTTTTGAGTTTCCATTAATTTGGATAATTTTTTTTATTCCAACTTATTTGGTTGGTTTTTATCTATATCAGATTGCTAAATATAATCCAAAAAAAGTGAAAATACATACACAACAAAATAAAATTTCATTCTTAATTGCTTGTATAATTGTAAACATTATCATGTACGGAATTGGGAATGTAGCAAACTTAATTGTAGAAAATATATGAGACCACCAATTTTATCAAAAAGCCCTATAGAACAAATCATTTCAGATTTAAAAGATTCTAAAGAAAAAGAAAGATGGGTCGTGAGGTTTATACCGCAAATCCTAAATAAAGATAAACTAAATGCGAATGCAATATCTCTCATGAAGAGGGTTAGTCTATTGAAATTAGAACCAATTACCGATGAAGAGTTAGAAAAGTTAAAAAAATACCTCATTGAACAAAAACGAGAAGATCTTGTAGTGATTAGGCAAAAGGAAAATCGCCAAAAAGATGTATTAATTTTTTGTCAAAATGATGACGCACCTGAAACAATTGATGGTGTCGAAAGACATATATTCAGGGTAATACCAAATGCTAAATTAAAATTTGGAGCTTCAGACATTAATCGAGATCGATGTTGTATTGTAAAAAGAAAAACATGGAAGACCGAAAAAGACCGTCCAACGGGCGTCTATGCTGCAGCAGATTTAACAGTTTCGGAGTAACAATACTGTTCACAACAATTGCCTTTGCAAATACTTCAGGGGATCAAGGTACCAATGAAGAAGAAAAGGAGTTGGGTAGTCAAAATTATCAATTCTATGAAAAACGAATAACAGGCAATTCATGTGGACCCGAAACAGATTGGCCTTGTATGCATGAAGAAGGTTGTCTTGTTATAGAGAAATTTAAAAAGTGAAAATTATACAAAAAAGGGGCCTATGGCCCCTTTTAATTTAAACTGCGATTGCTTCTTTTTCTTTATTTTCGATTTTAGATGGGTAATTAAAGTTTTTTAGACTTCCAATTTCAATTTTTTTAGGTTTTTTTGATTCTGGAATAATATTTTCTAAAGCTATTACAAGAATACCATCTTTATATTCTGCGCCTTTAACTTCGATAGTATCTGCTAGGCGAATAGTTTTTGTAAATGCTCTATTAGAAATTCCTTTGTGCAAATAATGCGTTGCAGAATCATTAACTTTTTTTTCACCCTTAATTACTAATAAACCATCTTTAACAGTAATATCAATCTCTGCTTGATTAAAACCTGCTACAGCAAGTTCTACTGCATAATGTGTGTCGTTAATTTTAATAATATTGTGAGGTGGAAATTTATCATTTACAGATTCGATAGAGTTTTCCATAAGCGCTTCAATGTCGCGAAGCATCGTTTCAAAACCCAATGTACTTGGGTATAAATTACCAAATGAAATTTTCATTATTTATCTCCTTAAATTAAGCAAAATAAAAAAAAGTCAGTTACCCCAAAGGCATAACTTTCTTAATTTAAATATGGAGATAAAATTTATAATTTCAAGGTGCTTTATTAATTTTTCCCTGGCGATAACTATATCTAGACTTTATAGAGCCGTCTTTATTCCAAATAGTTTCAATTCCTTCCTTGATACCCATGTCAAAATTACTTTCTGATTTTAATTGGCCATTGTCATACCATTGGGACCACAACCCATTTGCTTTGCCATCTTTATAGTTAACATTTAATTTAATTTGGCCATTTTCATACCATTGTGTCCATTGGCCATTTTCTATTCCATCAACAAAGTGACTTTGCATTTTTAATTGGCCATTTTCATACCAAAAATTTTCTTGGCCATGTTTTTTTCCTGATTTGAAACTAATTTCATATTTAACTAGATTATTATCAAAGAACTCTTGATAAGTTCCATTATTTGGTTTTTCGAACGCTTCTAAAAAGGTGCAATAAAATAAAGTGAAAAATAAAAAAATATACATTTCTAAAGGACTAAAAAATAAAGTTTGAGTTCGGATTAATTGAAAGTATTTAGGTATTCCGGAAAATAATAACCAATATGATCTAGTTTAAACCGAGTCAAAATTGATGTATTAGACTCCCTCTTTAAAAGAAATTGAAAGGATTTAATAATAAGGTCAGTTTTAGACATATTGTTGTGACAAAGTTCTTGATGCATATTGTCATCTAAAAAAACAATATGTGTTGAAATTTCTTTTAATGTAACAGTAACTTCAAATTCATTTTTATTTAATTCAGTAACTTGAATCACTGGATGCAACTTCCCTCAAAGTTTTCAATATAGTGACCAAAACCTTTATTGCCTGAGATGTTATCAGTAATTTTTTTAGTTTGTAGATTGAATCTGAAATGTCTAATATTTAGAAAATTAGACTCACATACAATCTCTTCTTGATTAAGCTCGCATGGAACCTCATTAAGGTCAAGAAGCGTATTATTTTGTATTGTATAATCTCGATTTTGTTTCTCTTCTTTGCTTCCTGAGGCGCCTACTAACTCAAAATGGCTTAAGCCTGTACATTTCAACAATAAATCTTCTGCATTGATTAAAGATGAAAATAAAAGAAAAAGATAAAATGGAAAAGTCTTCATTTTTATTGAGTAAGTTCCAACATACATTTAGAAAACTCTGTAGTTCCGACTTTAAAACCGAGCGCTTCACATTTTGATTTTGCAATGGTACCGTTTAGACGCTTTGATGATTTTCCATCAATCTCAAGTTCTTCCTGGAGTTTGTCAGCATAATTGCATTTGAATTCATAAATATCCTGTAATAAAAAGTCAGCAGCAATTTTTTTGATGCTATCCTGATTTAAGCCACCATATATTTTACAATTACGCATCATAAAGTCATTTGGATCATCACTATCAAAGTGTTGTTCTGTAAATTTTCCGGTGTAGTTATTATGTGGGGCTGGAAATTGGTTACTATCTTTACTTCCAGTAGTTGCGCAGCCGAACATAAATAAGCACATAAAGAGTAAACAAAATAATCTCATGAAAAGATTATAAACCACTAATTGTAAAAATAGAGGAAGAAACTTAGCGAGCAGAAAGCGGTCAAAAAAAAATGAAAAAAGAAAATCTCCCTGAAAAAATTTGTCAAACATGTAAGCGATTATTTAAGTGGAGAAAAAAATGGGAGAAATGCTGGGAAGATGTCAAATATTGTTCAAAAAAATGTAACCGACAAAGAAATAATTAACATATTTTGGTTTCGAAATGACATTAGGTTAGAAGACAATCTGGCATTGAATAAATGTATCAATGAAGATAAACCAATACTTTTTGTGTATATACTTGAAAATAGATTTAAGACAGAATTTGTTGATGGAAATTTTTCACAGTTTCGCAAAGAATTTATAAAACAAGGAATAATAGATCTAAGAGAACAATTGCATCAATATGGACAAAATTTAATTTATTTAGAAGGAGATCCAGAGCAAGAAATAAAAAAAATATCCTCAAAAATTAACGTGAATAAATTATTTTGTGAAGAAATTGACGCGCCATTTGAAAAAAAAATAATAGAAAATTTAAAAAAAACAGGAATAGCTATTGAAGAAGTATGGCATTCCTCTATGTATTTGGAAAATCAACTCCCCTTTGAAATCGAAAAATTACCTGATGTATTTACACATTTCAGAAAAAATATAGAAGCAATTAAATTAGTTCCTTTGGCGCCGGAAAAATTAGATCTAAAATTAAAAAAATTACCTATTGTTAAATGTGATATTCAAAGTCAAGAAATAAAATTATTTCAACAAGATTTTATAGGTGATTGCAATATATTTTCAGAGTTTAGTGGTGGTGAAAGAAATGGAAAAAAATATTTAGAGAAGTATTTTAAAGAAAATTATGCTTGGATATATAAACAAACAAGAAATGATTTACAAGGAAAAAATTCATCAACAAAATTTTCATTTTGGTTGGCGCATGGTTATTTATCAGCTAGGCAAATTTATAATGCATTAAAAGATTATGAAAATAAGAATGGTTCAAATGAAAGTACCTATTGGATATGGTTTGAATTGTTGTGGCGTGATTATTTTAGATTTCTTCATAAAAAGTATAAAACTAAATTATATTTTAGCAATGGACTCGGCAATGATAGAAATAAGAATATCAAACACAGTAAAGCTAACTTTGATGCATTTAAAAATGGTAAAACAGATAATCAATTAATTAATGCAGGCATTCGTGAGTTAAAAGGCACTGGCTATATTAGCAATCGAATGAGACAAATATTAGCCTCATACTTAATATGGAATCTAAAATGTGATTGGCGTGGTGGGGCCGATTTTTTTCAACAATATTTAATTGATTTTGATATCTACTCAAACCAGGGAAATTGGCTATATATTGCAGGATTTGGAACAGATCCCAGGGGAGGAAGAATTTTTAATGTTGAAAGACAACAAACGCTTTATGATAAAAATAAAGAATATCAAAACAGATGGGTAAATTAAATTGAAAACATTAAGACTAGTTTTGGGTGATCAACTTAATATTAAACATAGCTGGTTTAACAAGATAGAGCAGGATGTTTGTTATGTAATGATGGAGATAAGATCGGAAACAGATTATGTTAGGCATCATATTCAAAAAGTAATAGCTTTTTTTTTAGCGATGCGGACTTTCAAAAAAACATTAGAAAAAAAAGGTCATAAGGTTCATTACTATGAAATAGATTCCAAAAATAATAATCATAATTTTAAAGATAATATTTTAAGCTTGATTAAAGACTTAAATATTACAAAATTTGAATATCAGGAGCCAGATGAATTCAGACTTCATCAAGAATTAGAAAATTTTACTAAAAATTTACCAATCCAATCAGAGATATTTTCAACAGAGCATTTCTTAACTTCTCGGGGTGAAGTTAAGAAATTTTTCGAGCAAAAGAAAATATGGCGTATGGAAAATTTTTATAGGATGATGCGTGAAAAATATAATATTTTACTAGATGAAGATAATAAACCGATTGGCGGAAAGTGGAATTATGATTTTGCGAATAGACAAAAGTGGAGAAACGAACCTCCACTCCCAGCAAGAATTAATGAAAAAAAAAATGTAGAAACTTATATTGAGCTAATAAAAAATCTTAATATCAATACATTTGGTGAAATTGATGAGGCAAATTTTATTTGGCCGATATCAAGAGAAGAAGCATTATTATTACTACAAGATTTTAAAAATAATTTTTTAAAAAATTTTGGATATTATCAAGACTCAATGCATGACTCAGAACCTTTCTTATTTCATTCATTACTTTCATTTTGCCTTAATACTAAAATGTTACACCCGCTCGAAGTTGTTAAAGCTGCAGAGAGTATGTATGAAGAAAAAAAAGAAAAAGATTTGTTGCCAGCAATAGAAGGATTTATTCGACAAGTTTTAGGTTGGCGAGAATATATTCGAGGTGTTTACTGGGCAAAGATGCCAGACTATGGAAAAAGTAATTATTTTGAATATTATCAAAAACTTCCCAGCTGGTTTTGGAATGGAAAAACTTCAATGAATTGCATGTGTGTTTCCATTAATGATTCGTTAAAAAACGCTTATGCACATCATATACAGCGATTAATGGTGATTGGAAATATTTCACTATTGCTTGGATTGAATCCACATGAATTACATCTTTGGTACCTAGGTGTATATATCGATGCAATTGAGTGGGTAGAAATGCCTAATACAATTGGAATGTCTCAATTTGCTGATGGAGGTTTTCTAGCATCTAAACCCTACAATTCATCAGCAAGTTATATTAATAAGATGAGCAATTATTGTGCTGGATGTAAATATAATCCAAAAGAGAAATTCTCAGATGATGCCTGTCCCTTAAATGCGCTGTATTGGAATTTTTATATCAAGCAAAAAGAAAAGTTAATGGGCAATCAAAGGTTGGGAATTGTATGGATGCAGATCAACAAAATTAGCCATGATGAAAAAATAAAAATTACAGAAAAAGCTAATGAAATTATTAATAATATAGAAAGGCTTTAAATTTTTTTCGTAGCTGACATACATAACCAACCATCTAATTCTTTCGACCTGTCAAATTCAAACCAACTTTCATATGCTGCTTTAATTTCATTTTCTTGTTGTTTTAATATCCCAGAGAGGGCAATTTTTCCTTGTGGCTTTGTATGGTTAGAAATAACCGGGGCCAGAACTTTTAGTGCGCTGGATAATATATTGGCAACTACAATATCATATTGGCCATAAATATTCTCTTCAGAAGAAATGAATTTTGACAAAGCACACTGATTATTTTTTGCATTGTCATTACTTGCCTGAATTGCCTGAAGATCAATATCAGTCCCAATAATTTCATGGGCACCTAATTTTTCAGCAGCAATCGCAAGAATACCTGAGCCACAACCATAATCTAAACAACTCATTCCAGACTTTATATTTTCAGTTAGCCAATCTAGACAAAGTTTGGTTGTTGGATGTGACCCAGTTCCAAAAGCAAGTCCTGGATCAAGAATAATATTGATAGCATCAGCTTGTTGAATTTGATGCCAAGTTGGAATAATCCATAATTTTTTATTAACTTGAATGGGTTTGAACTGAGATTGTGTTTGTTTTACCCAATCAACATCTTCTATCTTTTCAAGATTAAATTTGATATCTATGTTTATTTGGGATTTAATTTTCTTGATTAAATCATTTGCGGTTGCTTGATCTTGAACTGATATATGGACTGTAGTTCGATTCCAGTATTGAGAGTCTTGATTTGGATGTTCTCCAAATATAGCTTCCTCAGCTTCGGTATCGACATCAGCATCGAGCATTGAAATAGATAGGGTATCATCTTCTTCAAGTAAGATCTCATTAATATGATTCACGAATATAGCTGGAACTGTAAAAAAGAGCTTTAACACTAACCTATTTTTTCATACCTAGTTTTTCTTCAAGGTAATGAATTGATGTTCCACCTTTAAGATAAGCAAGATCTGACATTAAGTCACGATGAAGATCGATATTAATTTTAATTCCCTCACAATACATTTCAGACAATGCCATTCTTAATTTGGCTGTTGCTTCTTCGCGCGTTTCACCGTAGGCAATAAGTTTTCCAATCATAGAATCGTAGTGAGGAGGCACTGTATAGCCGCCGTATACATGAGTATCCATTCTAATGCCTGGCCCACCAGGAACATGGAAGCGATTAATAGTTCCAGGAGAAGGTACAAAGGTAAATGGATCTTCAGCATTAATTCGACATTCAATCGCATGTCCTTTAACTTTAATATCTTTTTGACGATATTTAAGTTTTTCGCCGGCAGCTACTTTGATTTGTTCTTGAATTAAATCAATACCAGTAATCATTTCCGTGACAGGATGCTCAACTTGAATTCTGGTATTCATTTCGATGAAATAGAATTCATTGTTTTCGTATAAAAATTCAAAGGTACCAGCACCACGATAACCAATTTTTTTACAAGCATCAGCGCAACGTTGACCAATTTTTTCAATTAGCTTTTGTGGTATTCCAGGTGCTGGTGCTTCTTCGATAACTTTTTGATGACGTCTTTGGATTGAGCAATCTCTTTCATGCAGATGGATTGCATTTTTATAGGTATCAGCAAGCACTTGAAATTCAATATGTCTTGGTTTTTCTAGATACTTTTCCATATAAACAGCAGGATTTCCAAAAGCTGTTTGTGCTTCTGTTTTTGTCATGGATACTGCATTCAATAATGACGCTTCTGTGTGTACTACCCGCATTCCTCGTCCACCACCACCACCAGCAGCCTTAATAATTACAGGATACCCAATCTTTCTTGCAATTTTGGTAATTTCAGCCGGATCGTCAGGTAATTCTCCAGGAGAGCCAGGCACTACAGGGATGCCAGCTTTAATCATTGCATCTTTTGCACTAACTTTGTCACCCATTAAACGGATAGTTTCCGCTTTTGGCCCGATGAAAGTAAAACCGCTTTGTTCAACCTGTTCAGCAAAATTTGCATTCTCAGATAAAAATCCGTACCCAGGATGTATTGCTTCTGAATCTGTAACCTCTGCAGCGCTAATGATAGCGGGAATATTAAGATAACTAAGATTTGATGGCGCCGGACCAATACAGACAGACTCATCTGCTAATTTCACATATTTTGCGTCAACATCTGCTTCAGAATGAACAGCTACAACCTTAATGCCCATATGGCGGCAGGCTCTTAAAATTCTAAGCGCAATCTCACCACGGTTTGCTATAAGTATTTTTTCAAACATAATATTTTATTCGATCACAAATAAAGCTTCACCAAATTCTACAGGTTGGCCGTTTTCAGCTATGATTTGTTTGATAATACCGTCCTTATCAGCTTCAATTTCATTTAAAAGCTTCATTGCTTCAATAATGCAAATGGTGTCACCTTTTTTAACGGCTGAGCCAATATCTACAAATGGAGCAGATTCTGGCGATGATGCGCGATAAAATGTGCCGACCATCGGTGAGGTAATAACATGCCCATTAATTTCTGATTGTTTTGAAGCATTCGGAGTAGTAGCGGTAGCATTATTTTCTGAATGTGATACTACAGGCTGAGGTGGAATCGATGATGAAACAGGGGGAAGGTTAACATACTGAACTGGGTTAGAGTTTGCTCCTTGCCGACTAATTCTAACCTTTTCTTCACCTTCAGTTAGCTCTAGTTCATTAATTCCTGATTCTTCAACTAAATCTATTAATTTTTTTAATTTTCTAAGATCCATATATTTGCCTTATGAATGATTAACAATGTGATTAATGGCTGCAATATAACCATCGCTGCCTAAACCACAGATAACTGCTTCAGCAATGTCTGAGAAGTAAGACTTATGTCTAAATTCTTCACGCGCATAAACATTTGAAAGATGCACCTCATAAAATTTAATATTGATACTTTTAATAGCATCTCTGATAGCTACAGAGGTGTGCGTAAATGCTGCAGGGTTTATAACGATATAATCAGCTTTTAAATTGTGAATATGATTAATAATATCTGCTTCGCTGTTACTTTGAAAAAATTCAAAATCAATTTCAGGGAAATTTTTTTTTATTTTTTCATTGATGCTATTCAGGTTTTCTTTGCCATAATGCTCAGGTTCTCGAGAACCAAGCATATTTAAATTAGGACCCTGTATGACATTAATTTTCAATTTCAAGAAATTACTATTTATTGCTGAGAGGGTTAGTTTGACGAAATTAACTACTTTTGTCTACATTTTTTAGGAATTTTTCGAGAAGTTATTGATTTTATTAAGTTATTTAGAGCTTAAAAGTAGCTTTAAATCTTCTTCAGATATTTTACCGTAATATTGATTAATTAAGTTAAAGTTTTGATCAACGACTGCTGTGTATGGTAGTACCCCTTTGTCGTTTTTAAGGAAAACGCCGAGCTTGAAACCATTTCTTTCATCATAATATACCGGATACTTAATAGGTAACTTTTTCATAAAGTCATTAATAGCATCAAATTCATCAATTGCAATCCCAACCAAATGTATATTTTCAATTTTGTTAATGGTTTCATAAAATTTGTTTAGTTCTGGAATCTCTTCTTTGCAAGGTTCGCACCAGGTAGCCCAAAAATTAATAATAGTGATACCTGGTTCAAGTATCTCGGAAACAGCAATTTCTTTTTTGTTTAAATTGTATAGAGTGAGGTCTCCAATCAAAGGGCTTGCACGATTATTTTTATAAAAGGAAAAGCCAAAAATAAAAGAAGCTACTAAACATAACAGTATGAGTGCTTTGGGTATCAATTTATTCATGAATAAAATTTTCTAAATGTTTTTTAAATTCCGATGCTTTTATAAAGCCTGTGAGCTGAAATTCTCTAAGTTCTTTATGCTGATGATTATAAAATATAATAGCTGGAGGCCCCAATACATTATATTTTTTCATCATTTGCTTGTCGTCCTCATTAAAACCAGTAACATCAACTTTAATTAAATGAAATTTTGATAAATGTGCCTCTACATCCGGATCCGAAAAAGTATATTTTTCATATTCCAAACAGGCGATACACCAATCTGCATAAAAATCTATCATCACGCTTTTATTGTTAGATTTTGTTATAGCAGTATTGAGTTCATGTAAGGTGTGTACATAATTAAATTCTAGATTGTGATATTTTTGACTTATTGGCTGATTTTTGGTGCCATAGAAAGCAAACAACAAAACAAATGAGGAAATTAAAATATAAGTCGTAATTTTATTTAATCTTAAAAAACTAATTAAAAGAAATACGATCGCTGAAAGTAATAATAATAAATAAAGATTAAAAGCTAATGTTGCTTTAAGAATGGGGGAGGCAGTATATATTGCCAGGCCTAACAAAATAAAACCTATAAGCTGTTTTATTTTTTCACTCCAATTCCCCGTTTTTAGATTAAGGTTTATTCGAGTAAACCCGATAATAATCAAAGGAACTGACATGCCTAAGCTTAGCAAAATAAGAGAAATAGACCCCATGAAAAGACTACCTGATTGAGCTATATATAAAATGGCCCCTGCCAAAGGAGGGGCTACGCAGGGACTTAGTATTAAGGACGAAAAAGAGCCAATCAAAAATAAACCAAATAATTTATGTTGATTGAATCGAGAGCTAATTTTAAAAAGTGTAGTTTGAATTTGGGTTGGGAGGCTGATATTGAAAAAACCAAACATTGCTAAAGCAAAAAAAACAAACAATAAACTCGTAAGCAAAATGACCCAATAATTCTGAAGGTAGGTAGATAAAAAGTTACCAGTCGCAGCTGCAAAAAAACCAATAAGTGTGTAACTAAACGAAATGCCTGCAACATATGCAACCGTGGCGGTGCGTTTATTTTTTTGATTCACTAACATTGTTACTAAAATTGGTATAAGGGGCAGAACACAGGGTGTTAGTGATAATAATAAGCCGGCAATAAAAAATGCAAACAGAGAATAAATTAATGATTTTTCTTTAAGAAGGGCTTGATAATGGTCGCTTTCAGAATAATCAGTTACTTGAATTTGAGAAATATTTATTTTTTTATGCTCGGGCGGATAACATAAACCTTTATTACTGCAACCTTGAAATGAAAATGATAATGAGTCGTCTGACTTTAGTGAGTCACTAAAATTAATTTGAATTGATATAGGGCTATCAAAAATATTTTGTTTACCAAAGAACTCATCTTCTTTTTCGTGTGCTTTTGGAAAAATGACCTGCTGGTCGAGGTTACCTGAATTAGAAAATACAAATTTAGATTGATATAAATAATAGTCAGGTTGAATATTAAAGTGAAGGTTAATAGAATTAGAACTTTGGTTAATATTAACTGTATATGGAAAGGCTTTCTCAACTTCTAGAAATTTTGACGATGAAAAGAATTTGTTTGATTCTCCAAAACAAAGACAAAATGTTAAAATAAGGTAAGTAAAAAAAATTTTTTTCATAACAAATTTAAGTAAATTTTATAAAACCTAAGTTCAATTATTATTCTATTTAATTAATGAAATTATTACTAATTATTGCAGTTCTTGGTCTTCCTGTGATGGAAATCTGGGGATATTTTAAAATCGGCTCTATGTATGGTTGGTGGTATTTCTTTTACATTTTGCTGATGGGCTTCTTGGGTTGGCGTATGGTTAAGGAAGAAAAAGCCCAACTCTTAAGTAATATGATGAATTTTATAACATTAAACCACTCACCATTTTCAATGATTCTGGGTGTTGCGAAAAATATGATTGCCGGCGGTCTTTTTTTATTTCCTGGAATATTTACTGATATCTTTGCTGTATGTATTTTGCTGATCCCAATGAAACAAAAAAATACATCATTTAATTCAGATTTTTTTTCAAAAATGAATGAAGCAATAAATCCCAATAATAATAAACATCAGAGTAAAGACAATAATGATATTGAAGGTGAGTTTCACCGGGAGAAAAATGATTGAATTATCGCGTTAAAACAACTAGTGGAAAAGAATTTGAAATTAAACCAAGCGAAACAATTTTAGAGGCATCTATAAAGGCAGGTGTAAATTTGCCATATGGTTGCAGAAGTGGATCATGTGGTTCTTGTAAGGCAAAGGTTTTAGAAGGCTCTGTTGTGCATGATGAAATTATGCCAGGTGTTATTACTCAAGAAGAAGAGTTAGACGGTTATCATTTATTTTGTAGAGCATTTGCGATGTCAGACATAAAAATTGATGATCAGCCAGCAAAATTTGATCAAGGTATTTTGCCAAAGATAACCCCGGTTCGAGTTGAAAGTCTAAAGAAATTAAACCATGACGTTATGCAGATGATTTTAAAATTACCCGCTGAAGAAAAGTTAAGATTTAAAGCTGGTCAATATATTGAATTTATTCTCAATGATGGATCACGACGGGCATTTTCTATGGCAAATTCGCCACACGAAGATCTTGTTGAGCTCCATATTCGCCTGATTGAAGGCGGTCAATTTACTAATTTTGTATTTGCAGAAATGCAAGAAAAAAGTATCCATCGAATCGAAGGCCCCTTAGGCCAGTTTTATTTACGTGAATCTGAAAGGCCAATTATATTTATAGCTGGTGGAACAGGATTTGCACCGATTAAATCAATTATTAATGATATGTTATTTAACCAAAATAAGAGAGAGATTATTCTTTATCGAGGCGTTAGAAAAAAAATTGATTTATATCAAGAGGTAGTTGTAAATAATTGGCTTAAAAGTGATTTGAATATTAAAGTCCATAACGTGTTTTCTGATGAGGAAGATAGCGAAATAAAAAATCAACTTGTGCATGAGGCTGTGCTTGAAAACACCTCTCAGATAAATGAATATGAAGTTTATTGTTGTGGAGCCCCGGCGATGGTTGAGGTTGCTCATGAATCTTTTGTCAATAACGGATTGCTAAATTCAAGATTCTATTCAGACGCATTTACTTTTTCACCTAAAAAAAATAATTAATTATTCTCAATAACGTCCTGAATATTTTTAGGATTAATATCGGCAATCAAATAGACATTTGGATATTGATTTTTTAGGGTCTTAAAAATTTCATTATGATTTGCAATGAGAGAAAGATTTTTAAAATTTTGACCACTATTCTTTATAGAGGCCAGAAAATGGCGAGCAATTTCATTACTGGTAATGAGCATAAAAATCTTTTCAGATTCCTTGGTGCATTTTGAAATAAAATTAAAATCAATATCTAATAACACTCTTTTGTAACATTCTAAATATGAAACCGTTGCGCCACGTTCTTCAAGTTTTGATTTTAAAATTTCTTTACCACCAACTCCTCTGACTATAAGAATTTTTTCAGACTCATCTATAATTTCAAGGGCTTTCATATTAAGTAGGCCATTGGTGTCATATTGGTTTTCTGGCATATCAATCTGAAAATTAAAAAAATTTAGAAATTCTTTTTGAGTTGTTGGCCCTACGCAAAAAAATTGTGATTGAATATTTGCTATTGAAATATTTGCCTCTAGCAGTTTTTTTTGAAAATGATCAACTGCGTTTGAGCTTATAAAAATTATTTTTTTGAATTGATTAAGATTCTCCAATAATAATAATTGTGAATTTCCAATCACAGCGGCTTGAATATCAATGAGAGGAAAATCAATGCACTTGATATTCGTGTTTTGAAAATAATTTATTATATGCTGATTTTGATTTTTACTTCTCGTTGCTAAAAGTGTTTTCATTTATTGATTTAGAATTTTTAATGCACCTTGGCTTTTTAAATCTTCCACGACATTTTCAGCAACTTCTTCATGATGAAAAATCGGGCCATTTTTTTCTGAATAAATAATTTGTGAACCATCAGGCTTGGCAACAAAAGCTTTAAGATAAATAGATTGATTAATAATCTTTGCATACGCTCCCAATGGAACTGTACAACTCCCAGCGAGACCACGACTTACCATGCGCTCAGTGTTAACACATAGCATTGTATCTTGATGGTTTAAAAATTGAACCAATTCCTCAACTGCATGATTATTTTTTAAAATTTCGATTCCCAGCGCACCTTGTCCTACTGCAGGAATCGAAAAGTCTAAATCAATAAAGTCAGAAATCCGATTTGCTAGATCGAGCCTTATCAGTCCAGCAGAAGCAAGAATAATAGCATCATATTCTCCAGCATCTAATTTACGTAACCGAGTTTGCAAATTTCCACGAAGTGTTTTAATTTCTATATTAGGAAATTGGGCTCTAATTTGACTTTGTCTTCTTAGACTAGAAGTGCCAATAATCGAGTTCTCAGGAAGATCTTTCAAAGATTTAAATTTATTACTTACGAAAGCATCGCTAGGGTTTTCTCTATCTGTAATAGCGCAAATTTTAAAATCACTTATTATTTCCATAGGCATATCTTTCATAGAGTGAACGGCGATATCTGCATCATTATTAAGGAGCGCCTGCTCGAGTTCTTTTATAAAAAGTCCTTTGCCACCAATGCTTGCTAAAGGCTGATCCAAGATAATATCGCCCTGAGTTTTAAAGCAAATTACCTCTGTCTCGATATTTGGATTATGTTCTTTAATTTTTTGGGCAATGAAGTTTGATTGCCATATGGCAAGCTGACTTTCCCTGGATGCGATTCTAATTTTTTTCATGAATGAATTTTAGCATAGCAAATGATTTCTTAATGATGCTTGAGAGCCTTTCATATATACTATAAGGATGAATTCTAAAAATAACAAAAATAAGTGGTCAGCAAGATTTACAGAGCCAGTTCATGCACTTGTTCAATCTTATACAGCATCAATTAATTTTGATCAGAGGCTAGCGCTCTATGATATTCAAGGATCATTAGCGCATGCAGAAATGTTAAAAAATCAAAAAATTATTACTGCAAAAGATTTTAATAAAATAAAAGCCGGCTTATTAAAAATTGAAGAGCAAGTTAAGAAGAATACTTTCCAATGGAAAATAGAAGATGAAGATGTGCATTTTAATATTGAAAAAAAATTAATTTATCTTATTGGAGAAGCTGGGAAAAAATTACATACTGGTAGATCAAGAAATGATCAAATCGCAACAGATTTGAGACTTTTTTTAAGGGATATTACTGATGATATTTTGAAGAAAATCAAAATATTACAAAAAAGTATTATTACTCTGGCAGAAAAAAATATTGATACATTAATACCAGGTCTGACGCACCTTCAAATTGCTCAACCTATTAGCTTTGCTCACCATCTTTTAGCTTATTTTGAAATGGTTGAGAGAGATAAACAAAGATTCATAGATACAAGAAAAAGAATCAATATTCTTCCGTTGGGTTCAGCAGCACTGGCGGGAACGACATATCCAATCAATAGAGCGTGGGTTGCGAAAAAATTAAAATTTAATGCTGTAGCCCAAAATTCATTAGACGCAGTGTCTGATAGAGACTTTGCCATAGAATTTAGTTTCAATGTTTCAATGTTGATGATGCATTTATCAAGATTTTCTGAGGAATTAATTATGTGGATGAGCCCATTCTTTGGATATATTAAAATTGCTGATCAATTTTGTACGGGTTCAAGCATAATGCCGCAGAAAAAAAATCCTGATGTGCCAGAGCTTATTAGAGGTAAGGTGGGAAGGGTATATGGAAATTTAATGTCACTATTAACGCTTATGAAGGCGCAACCTTTAGCTTACAATAAAGATAATCAAGAAGATAAAGAACCAGTGTTTGATTCGGTTGATACTGTCCAGGACACTCTAACTATATTTGCTGAAATGGTAAAAAATATCAAAGTTGATAAAAAAAGGATGGCAAGTTTTGCTGGACAGGGTTTTTCAACAGCAACCGATTTAGCTGACTACTTAGTAAAAAAAGGAATGCCATTTAGAGAATCTCATGAAATAGTATCAGCAGTTGTTCAATACGCCGAGCAATCAAATTTAAGTCTAGAACAAATTGAATTTAATAAATTAAAATCATTTTCAAAATTAATTGAAAAAGATATCTATCAGATATTAACCATATCTGGATCAGTGAATGCAAGACAGCATGAAGGTGGAACAGCAATCAGTGCTGTAAAAAAAGCGATCTCTAAAGCTAAAAAAATAATTTAAACAAATAGTTGGCTGAGGTCATATCCAGCGTTTTTAGTTTTACTTAGAATTTCAGCATCAGATAACTTTCCCTTTTGGCTTAAGGCCCAAACGGTACAAGAACGAGTTCCTGTTCGACAAAAAGCAAAAATTGGTGCAGGCGATGAATCACATACTATTTGGAAATCTTCAAATAATTGATTGTTAAACTGACCAGGGCTGATAGGCTGGTAAACAAATTGTAAGTCCAGCGAGCGTGCCGCTTTCTCAATGAGTTCGTGGGGTGGCTGGTCTTCAGCTTCTCCGTCTGGTCGGTGACAGATGATTGTTCTGAAACCCGCATCTTTAATTTTGGAAATATCATCTATGTTGATTTGATCAGACACAACATAATTATCTGTAATTTTATTAAAGTTCATAATTCAATCCTGTTTTAGTTTAAAAATTGTTCAATTAAATTGTTTTGAAATCTCTGCCCTAATTCTGTTGGTTTTATCCAATTATTCTGAATATTGATAAATCCCTTATCAACAAGTATATCAATATTTTTTTTGATCACATCAAAGTCTAGAAAGGTAGTTTTAGTAAATTCACTAATTTCAAAACCCTCAACAAGTCGGAATGCATTTAGCATAAACTCAAAAGGGAGTTCTTCCTGAGGAATTTGAGTTAAATTCTTAGTAGAATTTTTTTGTATTTCTAGAACATACGTTCTTGGGTTTTTTGTGTTTTCAAATCTAAAAATTTGATTCTCATGAGTCACTTTAGAATGTGCGCCTGCTCCCAATCCAATATAGTCGCCATAGTGCCAATAATTTTTATTATGAATAGATTGGTATTTATCTTTAGCAAAAGCTGAAGTTTCATAATGAAAATATCCAGATGACCTCGTTTTTTGAATAATGAGTTCATACATATCTTCTGCTAATTCGCTAGGCGGTAGTGACGGTATATTTTTTGCAAAACGGGTTTGAGGTTCAATAGTCAGATGGTAATAAGAAATATGTTTTGGTTCGTACGAAAACAAAATATTCAAATCATTATCTAATGCTGATAAATTTTGATTTGGGAGCGCAAACATTAAGTCAATATTATAATTATCAAAATATCTTTTGACTTCATCGATCGCTATTCTTGCATCATTACCGTTATGAATCCGTTCTAATTCCTTTAAAAAATGATCATTAAAGCTCTGGACACCTAATGAGATCCTATTAATACCAGCTTGTGCATAATCTTTAAAATGATTTGTGTCGACTCCACCAGGATTGGCTTCAAGGGTGACTTCACAAGAATGCGAAAGAGAATACTTATTTCTGAGATGGTAAATAATTTTTTCAATTAGTCTGGGAGAAATCAAACTTGGAGTGCCCCCACCAAAAAAAATAGAAATAATTTTTTTATTCCCTAAATACTCTTCTAGTTGCAATGATTCTTGTATCAGAGAATCAATATAGCTGTCTTGCTCATTGGTAATTTTAGACAATGAAGATTCATGAGAATTAAAATCACAATATGGACATTTATGAATACACCAAGGCATATGAATGTAGATGGAAATTGATTTTTCCATATGTGCTATTTTTTGTAGGGATTGTTAAGATTATGAATAATATCTAAAAAAACTTCCTTCATTTGGTTTTCAGAAACTTCCATAAGTATTCCATCTTCGAGGGCATCTTGAATGGCTTGTTTAATTTCATCAAAATTTTCAGACATTACTTTAATTTTTTCAGTACAAGACACAGTAGAGCCATCGTCTCTTTTCCATGTCGGCCATTTATTATTTTTAACCATAATGAATTGTAAGTTTTTGTTTAAGCGCTTGTAAAGCTTTACCGCGGTGACTTATTTTATTTTTAACTTCTGGTGCTAACTCGGCAGCAGACTTCTCAGTAATAAAGTCATGAAAGATTGGATCGTAACCAAAACCATTTTCACCTATTGGTTCTTTTAAAATTTCACCCCTCCAAATTCCTTCAGCAATAATTGGATGAGGATCATTCTCATTTAATAAAAAAACTATTGCACAATAATAATAAGCAAAACGATCCTCAATATTGAGCATATTTTTTAATAGCAAAGCAGTATTTTCTTGATCATTTTTTTTTAAGCCAGCATATCTTGCAGAATGAATGCCTGGTTCAAGATTTAAAGATTTAACACAAAGCCCAGAGTCGTCTGCGATAGCAGGCAAGCCAGATATTTTTGCAGCATGACGAGCTTTGTGCAGCGCATTTTCAACAAATGTTCCATGGGGCTCATCAATTTCTGGAATGTCAAATGTAGATTGAGGTTTAATTGATAAGTTAAAATCATTTAGAAGTGATGTTAATTCATTAATTTTTTTTAAATTATTTGAGGCTAAAACAATTTGTTTAAAAGGAATTGCCATTATTTTTTAAGAATTTCTGTGATACTTTTTTTAGCATACTCTAACATGGTGTTAAGTTCAGACATAGAAAAAGATCTACCTTCGGCAGTTCCTTGAATTTCAATAAATTCATTTTTATCAGTCATCACAACATTCATGTCTGTTTCACATTGGCTATCTTCTTCATAGTCTAAGTCAGATAGCACTTCGCCATTAACAATACCAACAGAGATTGCAGCCACCTTTTGTATGATTGGAGACTCAGATAATATTTTGTCAGAAAGTAGTTTGTTGATTGCATCTTCTAGCGCAATGGCAGCACCAGAAATAGAAGCTGTTCTCGTTCCGCCATCAGCCTGTATTACATCACAGTCAATATGAATTGTTCTTTCACCGAGTTTGTTTAAATCTAACATTGCCCTTAGGCTTCTTCCAATTAATCTTTGAATTTCTTGGGTTCTACCAGATTGTTTTCCTTTTGCTGCTTCTCTTTGCATTCGAGTCGATGTAGATCGTGGCAACATACCATATTCAGCAGTAAGCCAGCCTTGATTTTGGCCTTTTAAAAATGATGGAACGCCATCAACAACACTAACATTACATAATACATGGGTGTCACCAAATTCTATAAGCACAGATCCTTCAGCATGTTTTGTATAATTTCTTGTAATAGTAATAGGCCTATTTTCTTGGGCTGCGCGATTAAAAGATCTCATGTTTTATTATTCCTTAATATTTTAGATTTAAACAATTATAAAGAATAAATTAAAGTTAAAATATGGTTTTAAAACTCAAGCAAAAATTAAGGTTAAAAATGACAAAAAGCATGACTGGTTTTTTTACTGACACCAGGACAAACAAATCAAAAATTATTTATTCTATTGATATTAAGTCTGTAAATAGTCGATACTTTGAATTTAACTTAAGAATTGATGATTCACTCCGCTTTTTGGAGTCGAAGATAAGAGAAGTATTTCTAGCAAAAATTCATCGGGGTAAAGTTGATTGTAGGTTTTCAATTCAGTCACAAAGTGATCAAAATAACCACCTTTCAGAAAAAGCAATTAAGCAAGTAATTCAGGAAATTAAATCAGTATCAAAAATTGTTGGCGATCAAATAAAAATAAATTCCATGGATGTTTTGCAATTGGTAAAACAAAAAAAAATTGAACATGAAAAAAAATATTCTGAAAAAGATATTTTAAAATTTATTGAAAAGGCAGTGGATCAGTTTAATTTAGATAGAGCTCGAGAAGGAATAAAGTTAGAAAAGATACTGAAAAAAAATATCGATGAGATAGAAAAAATTACAATAGCAACACAAAAAGAATATAAAAAAGTTGCTAAAGACTATGAAAAAAAACTTACAAATAAACTCAGTAAAGTAACGTTAGAAATTCAGGAAACACGCTTACAGCAGGAAATTGTATTTTTTCTTCAGAAGTCAGATATTGAAGAAGAGATTAATAGACTACTGAGTCATGTTGATGAAATTAATCGACTATTGTTGCTTAAAGCGCCGAAAGGGAAGAAATTAGATTTTATGATGCAAGAGCTTAATCGAGAAGCAAATACCTTGTCATCAAAATCAATCTCAAATCAAATTACTAATAATGCAGTTGCTATGAAAGTATTAATTGAGCAGATGAGAGAGCAAATACAAAATATTGAATAAAATGAGCCAAGGAAATTTATTTATTATCAGTGCAGCCTCAGGTGCAGGCAAAACAACTTTGGTAAAAGAGCTACTAAAAATTTATTCTAATTTACGAGTATCAATTTCACATACGACTCGTTTACCTAGAATGTCTGAAGAACATGGCAGAGACTACTTTTTTGTCGATGATCATAAATTTGATGACATGATTCAAAATCATGAATTTTTAGAACATGCAGAATGTCATGGTAATCGTTACGGAACTTCAAAAAAGGCGGTAAATGACTTACTCAAAGATAATTTTGATGTAATTTTAGAAATTGATTGGCAAGGGGCTAATAGCATCAGGAAGCTATATCCTGAATCAGTGAGCATATTTATCATGCCTCCATCTATTGAAGATTTGGAGAAACGTTTAAAAGGGCGGAATCAAGATACAGCAGAAGTTATTCAAAATCGGATGAGGTCAGCAATTGACGAAATCTCACATGCTGAAGAGTTTGATTATGTTACAATTAACGATAAGATTGAAGATACCGTTCAGGAGCTTCAAAGAATTATTGAACAAAAAATTAATAAACCTTAAGGAAAAAAATGGCACGTATTACTGTTGATGATTGTTTAGAAATGGTTCCTAATCGCTTCCAATTAACACTAATTGCCTCAATTAGAGCAAGACAATTAGCAAATGGAGCTGAGCCTTTAATTGATAATGCAAATAAAGATAAACCATCGGTTCTCGCTCTCCGAGAAATTTCAGCTGGGAAGGTTGGTGAAGATTTATTAAAAGGTAAGCCTGTAGATGAAGAAATAGCATCGGTAAATTCTACAGAGCAAACTCTATAAAAATTTTAGGAGCAGTGTTGTGGCTACTAAAGCTGCAGAAAAAAAAGCAGACTACAGCAATCAAAGTCCTTCACTAAAAATAATTCCTGCGGATCATCCTGATTCGCAACTAACAACTTTATTAAAAAAATATTTAACACAAAAAGAGATTGAGTCGGTTTGGAAAGCATACCGACTTGGTTTTTCATCGCACACAGGTCAATTTAGAAAAAGTGGTGAGCCCTATATCACCCATCCAGTATCGGTTGCTTGTTTGGCAGCTGATCTGCATCTAGATTGTCCTTCAATAAAAGCAGCATTACTCCATGATGTTGTTGAAGATACTGAAACAACAATTAATGATATAGAAAAACAATTTGGTAAGCAGGTAGCAAATTTAGTAGATGGACTTTCGAAGTTAGATAAAATTAAATTTGATAATGCAGTTGAGGCACAAGCTGAAAATTTTAGAAAAATGTTACTGGCGATGTCATCAGACATTAGGGTTATGCTAATTAAATTATGTGATCGATTACATAATATGCAAACAATTGAACATCTGAAGCCAGAAAAACAAAAACGAATATCTCAAGAAACAATAGATATTTATGCACCGATTGCAAATAGATTGGGTTTGAACCAGATTTATTCAGAGTTAGAAAATTTAAGTTTTAAATATCTTCACCCATTGAGATATAAAACGATCAACAAGGCTATTTTAGCCTCACGCGGTAACAGGAAAGAAGTTATTGATAAAATACTGGAAGATATTCAAGATAAATTAAAAAAAGAAAAAATTAATGCGCAAATTCTTGGACGCGAGAAGCAGCCGGCAAGTATTCACAGAAAGATGGTGGATAAACAAATAACCTTTAATCAAATCACAGATATTTATGCATTTAGAATTATTGTTGAAGATTTTAAGGATTGTTATTTAACCCTTGGTGCCTTGCATTCACTATTTAAGCCCATTCCAGGAAGGTTTAAAGATTACATTGCGATACCAAAAGCTAATGGATATCAATCTCTACATACCACCTTATTTGGCCCATTTGGTACACCAATAGAGATTCAGATAAGAACTACTATGATGAATAATTTAGCAGAAGCCGGTGTCGCTGCACACTGGATGTATAAAAATAAGACAAGTGAAATTACTCATCTCCAACAAGAAACAAATCAATGGTTAAAAAGATTGCTGGAAATCCAAACAGAATCAGCAGACTCTTTGGAATTTCTTGAACATTTAAAAGTAGATCTGTTTCCAGATGAAGTTTATGTATTTTCGCCCAAAGGTAAAATTTTTGTACTACCTAAAGGGTCAACAGCTGTTGACTTTGGCTATGCGGTCCATACAGATGTGGGTAATAAATGCATTGCCGCAAAAATCAATAATGAATTAGTTCCATTAAGGACTGAAGTTAAAACTGGCGATCATATTGAAATTGTTACCGCTCCAAATGCTCAGCCTAACCCGGCTTGGTTAAATTTTGTGATCACTGGTAAAGCAAAGTCACAAATACGTTCATTTATGAAAAGTGCAGAAGCTTCAGATTTGATTATTATGGGCTACAGTATTCTAAATACTGCATTAAAAGCTTTTCATATTGAACCGGATAGCATTAAGAAAAAACATTGGGATAAGTTGATTCACGATTACCACGTAAAAAGCAAAGATGAAATTTTAATTGATTTGGCTTTGGGTAAAAAAGTAAACATCATGGTTGCACATCAATTAGCAGCTGTTGTGAGCGGGCAAGCAAGCCTCGGTAGGCAAGCTAAATTTTTGGATGTAATAACGATAAAAGGATCAGAAGGGATGGCCTTGCAATTAGCACGTTGTTGCTTTCCTATTCCCGGTGACCCAATTTTAGGATACATAGACAAGGATAGAGGTCTCATTATCCATACGCATGATTGTAATGAAATTAAAAAATTAAAGTTAGATCATGATAAATGGGTAGATGTTGAATGGGAGCCTATGTCAGATAAATTATTTAAAGTTAAGTTAGAGCTTTTAGTGCAAAATGAAAGAGGAGTTCTTGCCACAATATCCTCTGTGATTGCAGATGCAGAAGCAAATATTGATAATTTAAGTATTGATGAAGGTGATCATGGTGCCTATACCAATATTCAATTTTTATTAGAGGTTAAAAGTAGAATTCATTTAGCAAATGTAATTCGTAATTTAAGAAGATTAGAAAAAGTAAATCGTATAAATCGTGTAAAATCAGGTTCAATATAGGAATAGGTAATTAGCATGGCTGAAAAAGAAATTATTAGTACAAAAAAAGCTCCTGAGGCAATTGGCACATATTCTCAAGCAGTTAAGAAAAGTAAAATTGTTTTTTTGTCCGGACAAATTGCCTTAGATCCTGCGACTATGGAATTAGCAGAAGGTATTGAAAATCAGATTCACCAAGTTTTTAAGAATCTTACTGAGGTTATAAAAGCCTCAGGTGCGAACAGTTCAGATGTAATGAAATTAAATATTTATCTAACCGATCTTGCTCATTTTGGCCTTGTAAATGAAGTCATGAAAAAATATTTTGATGAGCCATACCCTGCCAGAGCTGCTGTTGGTGTTGCTTCCTTACCAAGAGGTGCTTTGATTGAGGCAGATGGTTTTATAGTCGTCGATTAAAAAGTATCTTGTTTGAAAAATTCACAGAACGTCAAAAAAATCTCCTAAAAAAACTTCAAATTATAAATTGGTTTGATTTAATTACTCATGTTCCATATCGATATATTGATAAAACAAAAATAACATTAATAGATGATTTATTACCCAATAAACCAGCCTTCATACAGGGCAAAATAGTTGATCACAAAGTAGTTTTTAGAGGAAGGCGAAATCTAGTTGTCCTGGTAGAGGATGAAACAAATACTCTTGAGATTAGATTCATTCATTTTTATCCAAATCAAATAAAACAAATAGAAAATGCAACATATATAAGGGCGTATGGATTTATTAAAGAAAAGAAAATAATATCGGAGATGATTCATCCTGATATTGAAGTATTAGACCAGCCAAATGATCCTTTAGATAAAAAATTAACGCCAATCTACTCTGTGACATCAGGCCTTGGACAGAAAACGCTTTCAGGGATGATCAAAAAAATTTTAAAGCATACTAAAGAAAATAATCTGCTGGATTTTTTTACAGATCAGCCAGTTATCTGTCAAAAAATAACAATTCTTGATTCGCTACATAAAATCCACTATCCAAGTGAAGATTTAAAAATACTTGAGGATAGAAAAAACGGACCATTGAAAAATATCATTTATGGTGAATTACTAGCTCAACAGTTATTTATGCTGTCAGAAAAAAGAAAAATACATCAAAAAAAAGCAAGACCATTTAAAGATAAGAAAAAAGAGATTGAAATATTCCTCAATCAAATTCAATTTAAATTAACAAATTCGCAAAATAAAGTGATAGCAGAAATCATGGAGGATCTGAGCAAAGAATACCCCATGAATCGATTACTTCAAGGCGATGTTGGTTCGGGAAAAACAATCGTTTCAATTTGTGTTGCATTGAATTTGATATTACAGAATACACAAGTAGCAATAATGGCGCCAACAGAGATATTGGCAAAACAGCATTTTATAAATTGTACAAAATGGTTTGAAAACTTTGATATCAATATCGTTTTTATGAGTGGTTCAGTTAAAGGAAAGAAAAGGGCGTATGAATTAGATAAGATTAAAGATGGAAAGGCTAGTTTAGTTATTGGAACACATGCATTGTTTCAAGAAGGAATAGAATTTCAGAATCTAGGACTTTGTATTATCGATGAACAACATCGCTTTGGAGTTGAGCAAAGATTGTCATTATTAAAAAAAGGGATAAATAATGGAATGGTCCCACACCAATTAATGATGAGTGCTACTCCGATTCCAAGAACGCTTTCTATGACTTATTTTTCAGATTTAGAGATAAGTATTATCAATGAAATGCCACATGGCAGAAAAGAAATAAAAACTAAATTAATATTAGATACCAAAAGAGAGGAACTGATAAACTTGATTGAAGGTGAGTTAGCAAAAGATAATCAAGTTTATTGGGTTTGCCCTTTGATTGATGAAAGTGAAAAGCTTGACCTTCAAAATGCAATTTCAACTTATGAATACCTATGTAAAAGGCTTAATAATTATCAAATAGGCATCATCCATGGAAAGATGGATGATGATCATAAAAAAAATATAATGAATGATTTTCAAGAAAATAAAATTCAATTATTAGTTGCAACAACTGTTATTGAAGTTGGCGTCGATGTGCCTAATGCAACGCTTATGGTTATTGAGCACTCTGAGCGTATGGGAATGTCTCAGCTACACCAATTAAGAGGAAGAGTTGGGCGTGGCGTAAAACAAGGTTTATGTGTTCTTTTATACAATCATAAGCTAAGTGAAGAGTCTAAATTTAGACTAAAAACTATTTATGAAAATATTAATGGATTTGATATTGCAGAGCAGGATTTGAAATTAAGAGGTCCGGGAGAACTTGTTGGTGTTCGACAGAGCGGGGTGCCTTCTTTAAAATTTACTAACCTCATTCAAGATGAGGAAATTATTAAGTCTGTTTTGGAAGATGCGAATATGCTAATTGATAAGAAACATCAAGATATTGATCGATATATTAATGCTTGGTTTTCATCTAAAGAGTACCTAAAGGTTTAAGATGTGGATTAAAAAATTATTAAAAAAAAATAAATGGCTTTCAGATCCTGGCTCAACGACTCAGAAGTTAAAAGAGAAGGAAATGAAGATAACTCTTATTAACAATAAAATTGTGACAAATTCTTTTGAGAAAAAGCTTTATTTTAAAAAAAATAGAGGAGTATTACATTTAAGAGAAGTGCTTATTTCGTCTCAAAAGAAACCACTTATTTATGCACGTACAATTGTTGACTATTCTTTAATGAAAAGAAATATTCCTAGTTTATTTTTTTTAAAAAATAAACCATTAGGAGATATTCTCTATGAGAACAATTTTTTTAGAACAAAATTTGACTATTTAAGTAGTATTCATAATTCATATCTAAAAAATTTTTTAATAAAAAATAATTTAGATATCAAAAAGGTACTAGGCGTTAGAAAGTCTTTTTTTATTAAAGCTAAAATAAAAATTATGTTAATTGAAATATTTTTTAAGGATATTGAGAAAATTTAATCAAATCATGAAAGTTATTTCAAATTTTATAGCTTTAGCTAGACTGGATAAGCCAGTAGGTATTTTTCTACTTTTTTGGCCTACTTTTTGGGCCTTACTATTTGCTACTCAGGGCAGTATTGCATTAACTGATTTGCTGATTTTTTCCCTGGGTGTTGTGATTACACGATCTGCTGGTTGCGTTCTAAATGATTTATTAGATCAAGATTTTGATAAAACAGTTAATCGAACATCCAATAGACCGCTTGCGAGTAAAAAAATAAAAACAAAAGATGCAATATATTTTTTTTTAAGCCTGTTATTTTTGGCGGCAACGCTGGTTTATTTTATAAACCAAGATGCGTATATTCTGATTTTTTTGGCATTAATCTTATTAGTCATATATCCATTATCTAAGCGGTTTTTTTGTATTCCTCAGTTATTTCTTGCAGCCGCATTTAGTATCCCTATTTTAATTGTTTATAAGCATTTAGGAATAGCCTTGGACAAAACAAGTTGGACTCTTTTCTTAGCTAATTTTTTTTGGGTAATGGCATATGACACAGTGTATGCTTTGGCTGATTTACCTGATGATGAAAAAATAGAGATTTATTCTGCCCCAAAAACATTTGGGAAATATGTTCATAAAGTTATTTTAAGCTTTTATTTATTTAGTTCACTTTTATTCTTATTCTTGGGTCAATTGACTCAGTTTTCAATGCATTATTTTGTGTTGATCTTATGGCTTTTGTTAGGAATATTTTATTATTATCGAAAATTTGTGTTTATAAAAAAAGAATATATCAATTTTTTTATTAAAAACAATTGGTTAGGTTTATTTTGGTCAGTGTTATTTTATTATTTTTTATAGTGAATTTATTTGACATAAGAGGTTTTTTTGATATAAAATCGCGTTCTTTCTTAAATTTTAGGTATTTTAAATGAAAACATTATCAGCTAAACCACATGAGGTTAAAAGAGACTGGTTCTTGGTTGATGCCTCAGGCGCAACTCTTGGAAGATTAGCGAGTGGTATTGCTCATAGATTAAGAGGTAAGCATAAAACAATATTTACTCCGCATGTTGATACTGGTGATTATATTGTTGTGATTAACGCTGACAAAATTAAAGTAACTGGTAATAAATTAGAAGATAAAGTTTATTACAGACATTCAGGTTATCCAGGCGGATTATATTCTGCTACATTCAGAGAGATGCAGGAAAAGTTTCCGGGCAGAGCTTTAGAAAAAGCTGTAAAAGGAATGTTACCTAAAGGTCCATTGGGTTATGCAATGGTAAAGAAATTAAAAATTTATTCTGGCGACAAGCATGAACATAGTGCTCAACAGCCACAACCTTTAACTATTTAGATTGAGAATTGTATGATAGGTAAATATTATTACGGTACAGGTAGAAGAAAAAGCTCAGTAGCTCGTGTGTTTATGGAGCAAGGAACTGGAAAAATTACGATTAATGGTAAACCAGTAAACGAATATTTTTCTCGTTTTACATCAGAAATGATTCTGAAACAACCGCTTGAGTTAACTGAAAATCAGGCAAAATTTGATATTAGAGTTAACGTAATTGGTGGTGGTGAGTCTGGACAAGCAGGCGCAGTGAGACATGGAATAACCAGAGCGCTTATGGATTATGATGATGCACTAAAATCACCTTTATCTAAAGCAGGTTATGTAACTCGTGATGCGAGAGAGGTTGAGAGGAAAAAAGTTGGCTTAAGAAAAGCTAGAAGACGCAAGCAGTTCTCTAAACGTTAATGTTAATTAACGAAGTAAAAAAGCCGCAATAAAAGCGGCTTTTTTTTTAAATTAATTTAATATAGATATTATGAAAAAAATAAAAGTTTCCATAGTAGGTGGATCTGGGTACACAGGTGTAGAACTATTAAGAATTCTTGTGAATCACCCCAACATTAATTTTGATCAAATTACTTCAAGAGCAGAGCACGGTATAAATGTTGAAGATCACTATCCTTTTTTCAGAGGTAAGCTTAAACATAAATTTATAGATCCTGAAAAAGCTGATTTTTCAAAATCAGATCTTGTTTTCTTTGCGACCCCGAATGGTATCGCAATGAATCATGTAAATTTTTTATTGGAAAAGAAAATTAAAATAATCGATTTAGCAGCTGACTTTAGAATCAAAGATGTAGCACTTTGGGAAAAGTGGTATGACATGAAGCACAGTGCACCTAAGATATTGCCGCAAGCAGTGTATGGTTTAACTGAACTCAACCATCAAAATATTAAGGTTGCATCATTAGTTGCTAATCCTGGTTGTTACCCAACAGCCAGTCAGTTAGCTTTGTACCCTTTATTAAAAAATGATTTAATTATTGAAGACGATATTATTATCGATGCAAAATCAGGTATTAGTGGTGCAGGTAAAAGAAATGACCCAAGTTTATTGATGTCTGAATCAAGTGAGAATTTTAAAGCATACGCTATCTCTGGCCATAGGCATGAGCCTGAAATCATATCGAATTTAGTAGAATTAACCAAAAAATCAAATATTAATGTTACGTTTGTACCGCATTTGGTTCCAATGGTGAGAGGTATATTTGTTTCAGTTTATACAAAATTAAAACAAGAGACTTCTGAACAAGATATCGCAAATGTTTTTGAGCAGTCTTATAAAGACTCTGTATTTGTTGACTTTATGGGACATTTAAAGATGCCGGAAACAAAAACAGTAAGAGGTTCAAATTATTGTAGAATATCCTTTGTCAAAAAAGAAAATAGATTAATTATTTTCTCTGTGATTGATAATTTAGTTAAAGGGGCAGCTGGACAAGCAATTCAGAATATGAATCTAATGTTTAGTTTTGAAGAAAATATAGGCTTGGAACAAAGCCCTGTTTATCCTTAAAACAGATATGATCAGAAATATAAAGAGAAAAAAAAGAATAAGATTAGCTAGTGCATCAGCAAAAATTAGAACTTCAACTCTATGGGACAAGTTTCTAGCGATAGCGATTGTTTTTATTTTAGGTGGATTTTGGATTGCTTATTGGGCATTAGATGCCGGAGAGTCTGCCAGCTTATTAGCTAAAAACCTAAAATCTGAAAATGAAATTTCACTGTTAAATAAAGAGATCGCAGAATTAAATATAAAAATTGAAATGCAAAAAGTTGCTTTAGATAGAGCTCAAGAAGAAATAAAAAAAATTAAAGAAATAAATAACCAACAAACAGAAGAAATTTTGTTTTACGAAAAAATAGTTGGTAAAAAATAGGAATAAAAACGGAGATATAATTGTTTAAAAAAAATAAAGTAAACTCTATACAAACACTTATTGACGAAAGTATGAATATTAGAGGTAATATGAGCTTTTCTGGTGGATTAAGACTAGACGGAAAATTGACTGGAAATTTAACAATTATTGAAGGTGAAGCCGGCACAGTCATTATGGGTGAGAAAAGTAAAATTACAGGTAATATTAATACACATACTGCCATTATAGCTGGGGAAGTGAAAGGTGATATCTGTGCTTCAGAGTATCTGGAACTTCACTCTAAAGCGATCGTCAAAGGGGATATAGAGTATAAATTAATTGAGATTCATGCGGGCGCAAAAGTTCATGGAAAATTAATTGAATTACCTGAAGTAAAGAAAAAAGCAATTGATAAGGAACATAAAAAAAATGACGGAAGAAATTAAAATACCAGATCCATTAATTTTTACTGATAATGCTGTGAAAAAAGTAAAAGAGCTTATCGAAGAGGAAGAACAGCCAGAATTAAAGTTAAGGGTTTTTGTAAGCGGTGGAGGATGCTCTGGTTTTCAATATGGGTTTACATTTGAAGAGTCTGTTAGTGATGATGATACTCTGGTTACGAAAGATGGCGTTACTTTATTGATTGATCCTATGAGTCTTCAATATTTAACAGGCGCTGAAATTGATTATCAAGATAATGTTCAGGGTTCGCAGTTTGTAATTAGAAATCCAAACGCAACAACAACCTGTGGTTGTGGATCATCATTTTCTGTTTAATCTTTAGTAACAGTTCTGCTGTTTGAGACAAGCCTTTTTTCTTTGCCTTTGTAGATTTGTCTTGGTCTGCCAATTTTTAAGTTAGGTTCGTTAAGCATTTCATTCCAGTGCGCTACCCAACCTGCTGTTCTGGCAAGAGCAAAAACAGCAGTAAACATCGAATTGGGAATGCCTAGGGCTCTCATGACAATGCCTGAATAAAAATCAACATTGGGATATAATTTTTTTTCAATAAAATATTCATCTTCTAAAGCAATTTTCTCTAATTTGAGAGCAAGTTTGAAAAGCGGATCATTTTCTAGACCCAATTCATTCAGCACCTCATAACAAGTTTTTCTAATAATTTCAGCTCTTGGGTCTTTATTGCGATAAACACGATGACCGAAACCCATAAGTCTAAAAGTATCTGTTTTGTCTTTAGCGCGGTTAATGAATTCATTGATTCGACTTTCAGAGCGAATTTCCTGAAGCATCTTTAACGTCGCTTCATTTGCACCACCATGAGAAGGTCCCCAAAGCGAAGCAATTCCTGCAGCAATGCATGCATAGGGATTGGCGCCAGTTGAACCAACTAATCTAACCGTAGAGGTTGATGCATTTTGTTCGTGGTCGGCATGTAAAATTAAGATTTTTTCGAAAGCATTAACTAACACGGGATTGAGCGCATAATCCTGAGTTGGGCTTGAAAACATCATATTAAGAAAGTTAGCAGCATATCCTAAATCATTTTTTGGGTAGACAAAGGGGCGGCCTAGGTTATATAGATAGCTCCATGCCGCAATAGATGGCATTTTAGCAATTAGTCGATTTGCAGAAAGTTTTCGATGGTTTCTGTTATGGACATTTAAGTCATCAAAATAGAAGGCTGACATTGAAGCAACTACAGCTGTCATAACTGCCATAGGATGAGCATCCCTCCTAAACCCCTTAAAGACACTATTAAGTTGATCATGTAATAAATAATGTTTTTTTATTTCGCTAACGTAATCTGTTTTTTCAGATTGATTTGGTAATTCACCATGTATTAGCAAATGACTAACGTCTAGGAAATCACATTTTTCAGCTAAATCCTCTATTGTGTATCCGCGATGAAGAAGCATGCCGTCTTCTCCATCAATAAAAGTTATGTTTGAATCACAGGAAGCTGTGGATCCATATCCTGGATCATAAGTAAATAGACCTTGTTTATTTAGTTGAGCAGTATCAATTGCAGGAGCGCCTTTTGTACCTCTAACAATAGGGAGTTCAATTTCTATTTCATCATCTTCAAGAATAATTTTAGCTGTTTTTGATTTCATAATAATTAATGATTTTATACAATTGCTGATTATACGCTACATCTAACATGCAAAAAAATTTTTAGACCGGATATGCAATGCCAATAATGTTTGCTTTGTTTGATCCAGTAATTTTTTGATAGTTTAATTTTTGATTTTCAATATATTGCATTGCTAACCAAGCAAAACCTGCGGGCTCAATTAACTGAGGATCAATATCTAAATGTGTTGAAAAAAAAATATTTTTATTTACAACTTTTTCTCTTATTAGATCGATTAAAAATTGATTTTGGGTACCCCCGCCACAGATATAAAGGTCTTTAATGAGTTTATATTTATTAATCTGTTTTGCACAAGTATCAGCAGTAAGCTCTGCTAAGGTTCTTTGAACGTTTTGGGCAGGATATCGTGCAGGTTTGTTTTGTAATAACCATTTCTCATTAAAATAGTCTCTTCCAATACTTTTGGGACCTCTTTTGCTGAAGTAAGGGTCATTTAAAAACTTTTGCAATAATACTTTAATGGTTTGACCACTTTGTGCCCAATTTCCAAGATCATCAAATCTTTGATTTTTATGTTTCTTAATCCAGTAATCTAGATATATATTTCCAGGCCCACAATCATAACCAAAGATTTCTTTTCCATTAATAACAGTGATATTGGCAAATCCGCCTAGATTGAGAAAAATAGCGTTATTTTTTTTAGAGTATTCAAGTAAAAATTTATGAAATAAAGGTATTAATGGAGCCCCTTGACCTTTTGACGCAATATCACCATTTCTAAAATCACTAATGACTTTAATATTTGTCAATTTTGCTAGAAGATGAGCATTGCCAAGCTGTATGCTCATAAAGTTTTTTGGTTGATGCCTAATAGTACAGCCGTGAAAACCGATTGCTTGGATTTGATTTGATTTTAAATTAACAGAAACTAGCATCTTGTTAATAAGGGCTGCGGTATATTTAGCAATTTTGTTACCTACTATATGGCTATGAACTATTTCATCTGGACTAGGTTTATTCAGTGATATGATTTCTTGAGAAAAGGCATTAGAAAATTTTTTGTAGGCGTGCCCAACTATTGTTAACTTTTTCTCAAAGCTGACAATTACAGTATCGATTCCATCTGCGGAGGTTCCTGACATTACGCCAATGTAATATTTTTTATTAACCATATTGAAGATTATAGACTGTTGAATTAAATGAATGCATATATAATAGGCGAATATTTCAGTTATACATGGTAAAAAAATGTTAGATGTTTTTAAAAGAGGGGCAGATGAAATACTCGTTCTGACCGAACTCGAAGAAAAATTAAAGAAAAAGAAAAAGTTAAAGATAAAAGCAGGCTTTGATCCTACAGCGCCTGATCTTCATTTAGGCCATACAGTTTTATTGAATAAATTAAGACAGCTCCAAGATTTGGGCCATGAAGTTTATTTTTTAATTGGTGATTTTACGGCGATGATAGGAGACCCAACAGGCAAGAATACGACTCGGCCTCCATTAACTGAAACTGAGGTAGTTGAGAATGCAAAAACATATCAAACTCAAGTGTTTAAAATTCTGGATAAAAAGAAAACCCATGTTGTTTTTAATTCATCTTGGCTAAAGAAATTAGGCGCAGAAGGGATGTTGAAACTGTCAGCTAAATATACTGTGGCAAGAATGCTTGAAAGAGATGACTTTAGCAAAAGATTTAAATCTAACCAATCCATATCTATTCATGAATTTATGTACCCGCTGATGCAAGGATATGATTCTGTTGCATTAGATGCTGATTTGGAAATTGGCGGAACTGACCAGAAATTTAATTTATTAATGGGACGAGAACTTCAAAAAGATTATGGTCAAGAGCCGCAATGTATTTTAACGCTGCCATTGCTGGAGGGCTTGGACGGCGTTAATAAAATGTCAAAATCGCTCAATAATTACATTGGTATTGATGAGCCAGCAGAAATTATGTTTGCAAAATTGTTATCTATTTCTGATGAGCTAATGATGAAGTATATAGAGCTTTTGTCTTTGAAGACCATAACAGAAATAGATCAATGGAAAATTCGTTTGAGACAAGGTGAAAATCCAAAAAATATAAAAATAGAATTTGCTCAAGAAATTATAGAAAGATTTCATGATGCAGCTGCTTTTAAAAAAGCCAAAGAGAATTTTGATGTAAGAGCTTCTGGACAAATTCCAGAAGATATAGAAGAGTATGAAATCTCAGAAGATGCAGAAATGACAAATATTCCTCAAATTTTAAAAAAAATTAATTTAGTTCAAAGTACTTCAGAAGCGATTCGTTTAATAAAAAGTGGTGGAGTGCGAGTTGATGGAGAAAAAATTGATCAAAATTTTAAACTCCAAAAAACAGATTTTGTCGTGCAGGTCGGAAAAAGGAAATTTGGTAGAGTTAAAATAAAATAAGTAATTGATAAATAAATATTTATTTATCAAAAATTAAATGTTAAAATCTTAACAATTGATGGGCCTTATTGGCCCATTTTTTATTGTGAATGAATTTTTTTTATGGATATTGAAAAAACAGTAGCAGAGTCATTAAAAAATATTGGCTATGACCTGGTTGATTTTGAATTTAATTCCAATAGTCGGTTGATTAGAGTTTTTATTGATAACGGTGCAATAGTGTCTATTGAAGATTGTCAAAAAGTCAGCAATCATTTGAGTCAAGTTCTCTCTGTTGAGATGGATTATGATTATGACAGACTTGAGGTATCTTCACCTGGAATGGATAGGAAATTAAATGGACCTAAAGATTTCCAACGCTTTATCGGAGAAGAAGTGAAAATAAAAACGAATGAAGCGTTAGAAAATAATCAGCGAAACTTTAATGGAAGAATATTAGATGTTAATCATGAAGCTGTTTTTTTGGAGATTGATAAAAAAAGCATTGAGGTGCCTTTGAATAAGATACTTAAGGCAAGACTTAACCCTAAATTTTGATTTGGAGATTTTAATGAACCGTGAAATGTTGTTGCTTGTTGATGCATTAGCTCATGAGAAGAATGTTGATAGAGAGATTGTATTTAATGCATTAGAGCTCGCTTTGGCATCAGCTACTAAAAAAAAGTATACAAACAATACAGACATTCAAGTCGACATTAATCCTGAAGATGGTTCTTATAAATCATTCCGCTGCTGGACTGTTGTGAATGAGGAAGAATATGAAAATGAAGAAGCGCAATTATTAACTTCAGACGATAAAGCAAAAGATTTAGAAATCGGCCATGTGATTAGGGAAGAAATACCCTCCGTTGAGTTTGGAAGAATTGGAGCTCAGGCTGCTAAACAAGTAATTTTGCAAAAAATCAGACAAGCTGAGCGTGAACAATTATTGAAAGATTTCTTGGCAAGAGATGAAAAGCTTATCTCAGGCCAGATCAAAAGAATGGAAAGAGGAAATGCCATTATTGAGATTGGAAAATTAGAGGCCATGTTACCCAGGGATCAGATGATACCTAAAGAAAACCTTAGAGTTGGAGACCGTATCAGAGCAACATTATTGAAAATTGAGGAAAGTTTTCGTGGTCCTCAATTAATTCTATCTAGAACTTCACCTGAATTTATTATTAAGCTTTTTGAACTAGAAGTCCCTGAAATTGATGAAGGATTATTAGAAATAATGTCAGCATCAAGAGATCCTGGCTCAAGATCTAAAATTGCCGTTAAGGCAAATGATCAAAGATTAGATCCTGTTGGTACTTGTGTTGGTATGAGGGGAGCAAGAGTCCAAGCAGTTACAAATGAACTTTCAGGGGAAAGAGTTGATATTGTACTTTGGTCTATGGAGCCAGCTCAGTATGTTATTAATGCAATGGCCCCTGCAGAAGTTTCAAGTATTACAGTTGATGAAGTTAAGAAATCAATGGATGTTGTTGTCGAAGAAGATCAATTAGCCTTGGCTATTGGTCGAAATGGACAAAACATTAGACTTGCATCTCAATTAACGGGATGGGAGCTCAATATCATGAATGAGGAAGAGTCAGCCAAAAAACATGAAGAGGAATACTCATCTTCAAGTCAATTGTTTATGGAAAAACTTGATGTTGATGAAGAGGTTGCTGATATTTTAGTTAAAGAAGGATTTGCTTCTTTGGAAGAAATTGCTTATGTGCCCGAAGATGAATTAAATCAAATGGATATTTTTGATGCAGACACTATTGAAGAGCTTCGCTCACGTGCTAAGGCGGCAATATTAACTGCAGCAATTGCAAATGAAGAAAAGGTTCAAGAGCCAAGTGAAGACTTAAAAAATCTAGAAGGCATGACAGCTGAAATAGCAAATGCATTAGCGAAGCAAAATATTGTTTCAATGGAAGATTTGGCAGAGCTTTCTATTGATGAGGTTTTAGACGTAATATCAATTGATGAGGATCTAGCTAAAAATTTAATTTTAGCTGCTAGAGCTCCTTGGTTCGAGGAAAGTGGAGAATAAATGAGTCAATATACTGTTGAAAAGTTTGCTCAAGAGCTGAACCTACCTGTTGCTTTACTATTAGATCAACTAAAAAATGCTGGCGTTGATAAGAAATCTGCAACAGATGAGCTTACAGAGGGAGATAAAGCCTCTTTGCTTTCATTCTTGAAAACTTCTCATGGAAACTCAGAAAAGCCCAAAAGCAAAATAACACTGACCAGAAAACAAAGTTCTGAAATAAGAAAAACTGATGGTGCAGGAAAATCAAGAACAATCCAAGTTGAGATTAAAAAAAGAAGAACAATATCAACAACCCCGAAAGAGGAAATTAAAGAGGAGCCAGTATTCAAGGCTCAAGTAATTGATGATGAGCAAAAAAGAATCAGGGATGAAGAAAAGCAGAGGCATGATGCATTAGTCGCAGCTCAAGTTGAGCATAAGAAAAATCAGGATGAACAAAAAAACCAAGAACCAAAAAAACATATTGAAGGCACAATTCATAAACCTGAACTTAACTCTAAACCTGAAGAATCTGAAAAAAAATGGGAAGATGGGCCTAAGAAAAAAACTCTAAAAACAAGAGTGGTTCAGAATAATGATGGATGGCGTTCACCTAAGATAAAGCATAAACATAAAGAAGCTCAAGGAGATACAAATTTTGTTGCTCCAACAGAACCGGTTACAAAAGAAGTATTAATTCCAGAAACAATTTCTGTTGCTGATTTAGCTCATAAAATGTCAGTCAAAGCGGCTGAAGTTATAAAATCATTAATGGGCATGGGCATGATGGTTACTATCAATCAAGTTTTAGATCAGGATACTGCGATGATTGTAGTTGAGGAACTTGGCCATATAGCAAAAAAAGCAGAGCAGAACGACCCAGAATCTATTCTAGACCAAGATGAAGCAGTAGAACCTATTTTTGAGACCAGACCTCCAATCGTAACGATTATGGGACATGTTGACCATGGTAAAACTTCATTGCTAGATTTTATTAGATCCACTAAAGTTGCATCTGGTGAAGCGGGGGGAATTACCCAGCATATAGGTGCATACCATGTAGAAACCAAAAAAGGTACTATAAGCTTTTTAGATACTCCTGGTCACGAAGCTTTTACAGCGATGAGAGCCCGAGGTGCAGGATTAACCGATATAGTAGTCCTGGTTGTGGCCGCAGATGATGGCGTGATGCCGCAAACAATTGAAGCAATCAATCATTCTAAGGCTGCAAAAGTACCTTTGATTATTGCAATAAATAAGATGGATAAACCTGAAGCAAATCCAGATAAGGTAAAAAATGAACTCATGACACATGAAGTTATTCCTGAAGATTTAGGCGGTGATGTGATGTTTGTTAAGTTATCAGCTAAAACAGGTCAAGGGGTAGATGATCTGTTAGACGCAATTCTTTTACAAGCAGAGGTTTTAGAATTGAAAGCATCAATTAATACCCCAGCAAAAGGAATGATTGTTGAGTCGCGTTTAGATAAGGGGCGAGGCCCAGTTGCCACAATTTTAGTGCAATCAGGATTGATGAAGTCAGGAGACATGCTTTTAGCAGGCTCAAGTTTTGGCAAAATAAGAGTGATGCTTAATGAAACAGGTTCGGTTATTAAGCAAGCAGGACCCTCAATTCCAGTTGAGATTGTTGGCTTATCTGATGTTGCTAATGCTGGTGACCAAGTAATCGTATTGAATGATGAGAAGAAAGCAAGAGAAATAGCGCTATTTAGGCAAGGTAAGTTTAGAGATGTAAAATTAGCGAAACAACAGGCGTCTAAGCTTGAGAGCATGTTTGATCAAATGGCTGAAGGGGACGTTAAGACATTGCCTTTGATTATTAAAGCCGATGTTCAAGGATCTTATGAGGCATTAAAGGGTTCTTTAGAAAAGCTTTCAACTAATGAAGTAAAAATTAATGTAATTCATAATGCGGTTGGAGCAGTGAATGAGTCTGATGTCAATTTGGCTGTTGCATCTAATGCTATTATCCTGGCATTTAATGTACGTGCTGATGGTGGAGCTAGAAAACTAGCAGAATCAAATGATGTAGAAATTCGTTATTACAGCATTATTTATGAAGCTGTTGATGAAGTTAAAGCCGCACTTTCTGGAATGCTATCTCCTGATGAGAAAGAAAATATCTTAGGACTCGTTGAGATTAGAGAAATTTATAAAGTTTCTAAAATTGGCACAATTGCTGGATGTTATGTAACTGAAGGTCTTGTTAAAAGAGAATCGTTAGTTCGAGTTTTAAGAGATAATGTAGTTATATATAGCGGTGAATTAGATTCTCTAAAACGCTTTAAAGATGACGTTAAAGAAGTGAAGTCTAATTTTGAGTGCGGCCTTTCTATTAAAAACTTTAATGATTTAAAAGTTGGAGATATGATTGAGCCGTATGAAGTTGTGAAAGTTGCAAGAAAACTTTAATGGCCAAAGACTATCCTCGCTCTGAGCAGATTGGTCAGCAAATTAGGAAAGAGGTCGCTGAGATCCTTCAATTTGAGATAAGTCATCCAGACCTCAGAAATATAACGATTACCGATGTAAATTTGTCACCTGACCTTAGGCATGCAAAGATTTATTTTGCAGCAGAGAAAAATAAAGCAGAAATAGAAAAGGCATTTTCTAAATCTATGAGTTTTATTAGACAAAAATTGTCAAAGCGTATGACAACTAGAGGCATACCTAACCTTGAATTTATTTATGATAAGGTGATTGATCAATCAGATCGAATATCCTTTCTGTTAAATCAGGCAAATAAAAAATAAATTTAAAATTCACCATGGAAAAGAAGCCAAAAAGCGACGTTAATGGATTTCTTTTAATCAATAAAGATCCTGGATGGACCTCAACTCAAGTAGTATCTAAGCTTAAATTTTTATTTAACGCAAAAAAAGCGGGTCATGGCGGAACCTTGGATCCTTTCGCTTCAGGAATAATTCCGATATTTTTTGGAGAAAATACAAAATTTTCTCGGTTTTTTTTAGATTCCTACAAATCTTATGAAGCTACAATCAAGTTAGGGTTATTCAGTTCTACAGGGGATATAGAAGGAGTTATTGGAAAAGATGAAAATTATTCAGATTTAAGAAAAAGTCTTAATCCCGATTTAATTAATAAAAACTTAAAGTCTTTTAAAGGAAGTCATGAACAAAAGCCACCTATTTATTCTGCTCTAAAGTTTAGAGGGAAACCATATTATGAATACGCAAGAAAAGGTGAAGAAATACCAATTCAGACTAGAAAAATTCATATTAAAGAAATCGAATTAATAAGCTTTAAGGAGGATGAAATATTATTTAAAGTAACATGTTCCAAAGGAACCTATGTCCGCACATTAGGGGAAGATATAGCCAAAAAAATTGGCACTAGAGGGTATTTAACAAGCTTGAAAAGAATTCAATTAGGTCAATTTGATATTAATAGTTCTATTTCAATTGCCAAAATTGAAGCCTTAGAGCCTGATAAAAGGTTGGCTCAATTAAGTCAAGCTGATGTCTACATTGAATTAGAGCGATTATATTTAACTGAAAATGATGCGTTAAAAATATGCCAAGGACAAAAGGTTAATAAAAATATGCCAGATGGTGAGTATTTGCTCTATCAGTCCTCTAATGCTGAGGAAAATTTTATTGGAATTGGACAAGTTTTAAGCAAAGAATTAATAGCAAAAAGATTAAAAAAAACTAATTAGAAACATACACATAAGTATTGTGAAGAGTAATAATTTTATATATAATTCACGGTTCATTAAAGAAGGAAATTTAAATGGCAATCACAGCTGTAGATAAAGCAAAAATTGTTGAAGAATATAGTCAAGGAAAAAGTGATACTGGATCCCCTGAGGTTCAAGTAGCTTTGCTTACAAATCGTATTAATTATTTGACTGAACATTTTAAGATTAATGCAAAAGATAATCATTCAAGAAGAGGTTTGCTTGCAATGGTTAGTCAAAGAAGACGCTTACTAGATTATTTAAAACGCAAAAGTTTAAGTCGTTATCAAGACTTAATCAAGCGTTTAGGTCTTAGAAAGTAATTATCAATTTTTAAAATTATTAATAGCCGATTATAAGCAAGACTTATATCGGCTTTTTTTATAATTTTTTACTGGGAAGAGAGTAAAAAAATGGCAAAAAGTATGTTTAATATAGTAAAAAAATCAATTAAATATGGAGATCATCAACTTACATTAGAAACTGGACAAATTGCTCGCCAAGCTGATGGTGCGGTTATGGTCAGTTATGGTGAAACTGTTGTTCTAGTAACAGTTGTTGGAAATCAATCAGTGAAAGAAGGACAAGATTTCTTTCCTTTGACTGTTGATTATCAAGAAAAAACCTATGCTGCAGGAAAAATTCCAGGTGGTTTTTTCAAAAGAGAAGGAAGACCTAGTGAGAGTGAGATATTAACTTCAAGATTGATTGACAGGCCTCTTAGACCTTTATTTCCAGAAGGTTTTTATAATGATGTTCAAATTGTTGCAACAGTTTTATCTTCTGATAATGAAATAGATTCTGATATTCCAGCAATTATCGGTGCATCAGCGGCATTATCAATTTCAGGTATTCCTTTTTACGGACCAATTGGTGCTGCTAAAGTTGGATATATTAATGAAAAATTTGTCATTAATCCTACAAAGTCACAACAAGCAGAATCAGAATTAGATTTGGTTGTAGCAGGAACAAAAGAGGCGGTGTTAATGGTTGAATCAGAAGCTAAAGAATTAAGTGAAAAAATAATGTTAGATTCTGTTTTGGCTGGCCACAAGGCAATGCAAGATGTCATAAAAATGATTAATGAATTTGCAAAAGAGGCAGCTAAAGATCCGTGGGACTGGGAGCCTCCAGTACCAAATAAAGATTTAATAGCAAAAATAGAAAAAATTGCAAAAAAAGATTTAGAAAAGGCTTTTCAAATTAAATCAAAATCTGAAAGATCTCAGAAAATTTCAGAAGCAAGAGCTAAGGTTCATGCTGATTTAATTAACGATGAAATGGGTACTTTAGAAATTAATGAAATTAATAATGAATTTCATAATTTAGAAGCAAGAATTGTTAGAACAAAAATTCTCGATGGTGAGCCGCGTATCGATGGCCGTGATACCAGAACTGTTAGACCCATTGAGATAAGTACAGGGGTATTGCCTAGAACTCATGGTTCTGCTCTATTTACTCGTGGAGAAACTCAATCTCTTGCTGTTACAACATTGGGAACAGGAAGAGATGAGCAAATCATTGATGCCCTTCAAGGGGAATATACCGATAGATTCATGTTGCATTATAATTTTCCTCCTTTCTCAACTGGCGAAGTTGGAAGAGTTGGTTCACCTAAAAGACGTGAAATTGGTCATGGTCGATTAGCTAAGCGCGCATTACTTGCGGCACTCCCTGAAAAAGAAGAATTTGACTATACAATTCGAGTTGTTTCGGAAATTTTAGAATCAAATGGTTCAAGTTCAATGGCATCCGTATGTGCAGGCTGCTTAGCGATGCTTGATGCCGGCGTGCCATTAAAAGAACATGTTGCTGGAATAGCCATGGGATTAATAAAAGAGGGAAATCGTGTTGCTGTATTGACAGATATTTTAGGTGATGAAGATCATTTAGGCGATATGGATTTTAAAGTGGCCGGTACCATCAATGGTATTAATGCATTACAGATGGATATTAAAATCAATGGTATTACTACAGAAATTATGCAGGTTGCGCTCAAACAAGCAAAAGAGGGTAGAGAGCATATTTTGGGTTTAATGAAAAAGGCATTAAAAGAAAAACGTGAAGACTTATCAAAGTATGCACCTCGTATTATGACTATAAATATTCATCCTGATAAAATCAGAGACGTAATTGGTAAAGGCGGTGCTGTTATTAAATCAATCACTGAAGCTACTAATACAACAATTGATATTTCAGATGAAGGTCTTGTAAAAGTTGCATGTACGAATGGAGATGAGGGACAAGCTGCTATAGATAGAATTAAAGAAATTACCGCAGATGTTGAAGTTGACCAAATTTACGAAGGTAAAGTAATTAAGATCCTAGATTTTGGTGCCGTAGTTCAGCTTATTCCTGGTAAAGATGGACTTTTACATATATCTCAAATTGCTCACGAAAGAGTTAATGCGGTTAAAGATTACTTGTCAGAAGGCGACACTGTCAAAGTGAAAGTTATCGAAGTAGATCAAAAAGGCAAAGTAAGATTAAGTGCCAAAGTTTTAATTGAGAAGCCTAAAGAGGAAGAAACTTCAGAAGAATAAAAAAAAGGGCTTAAAGCCCTTTTTTTTATTTAGCTAACTGTTTTTCTCGAATTTCATCGAGAGTTTTACAGTCAATACATAATGTTGCTGTTGGCCTTGCTTGAAGTCTATTTAATCCAATTTCTTCACCACATTGATTACAGTAGCCATAATCATCAGCATCAATATTACGAATCGTTTGTTCAATTTTTTTAATTAATTTTCTTTCCCTATCCCTATTTCTAAGTTCCAACGCCATATCAGATTCTTGACTTGCACGATCATTTGGATCTGCATAAGTATTTGTATCATCATGCATATGAGAAACAGTTTTATCTATATCATGGCTTAAGTCTTTTTTCCACTGAGCTAAAATTTCTTTAAAGTGTTTAAGTTGATTTTTATTCATATAGCTTTCATTTTTATTAGCAGTATATTTTTTAAATTCTTTTAAAGCTGGTTTAGCAACAGCTTTCTTAGCAGCTGGTTTAGCAACAGCTTTCTTAGCAGCTGGTTTAGCAACAGCTTTCTTAGCA
>CAYVOQ010000005.1:47568-48640 GCA_964453595.1 uncultured Methylobacillus sp.
GCTGCTACCGCTTTGGCAAATAATGATTTTTTTTCTTTAGCCATTTTCTGTGTGACTCCTTTTTTAATCGCGAAAGTGTACTCTATTTTTGTATGCTTGCAAAGTATTGGACATCAGTGTTGCAACTGTCATAGGACCAACTCCGCCGGGTACCGGCGTTATATATCCTGCCTTATTTATGGCTGCATCATATTCTACATCTCCAACAATTTTATTATTCGGCAATCTGTTGATGCCAATATCAATAACAATAGCCCCTTCTTTAATCCATTCACCTTTAATCATATGTGGCTTGCCGACGGCAACAACAACAAGGTCGGCTTGCTTAATTTTTTCTGATAAATTTTTGGTATGGCGATGGCATTGTGTAACAGTGGCTCCAGCTAATAATAGTTCGAAAGCCATAGGCCTTCCAACATGGTTTGAAGCGCCAATTACAACTGCATCCAAACCTTTAAGATCAATTTTTTCATAATTTAGCATTTTAATCACACCAAGCGGGGTACAAGATCTTAACTTTGGTTGACGCATAGCCAAATATCCTAAGTTTATAGGATGAAAACCATCTACATCTTTGTGATAATCAATGATTTCAAGAATCTTGTCTTCATCTAAATGCTCTGGCAAGGGTGATTGAACGAGAATGCCATCTACGTTATTGTCATTATTTAATTTATGAATCAGATCTTCTAGTTCTTTTTGAGTTGTATCTTTTGGCATCCCATGAAAAATTGACTTAATACCTATTTGTTCACAAGCCTGCCGTTTTTTATTTACATAAATTTCAGAAGCGGGATCATTACCAATAAGAATTACAGACAAGCAAGGAGGGCGATTTTTATTTGAAATGTACGTACTTATTTCTTCTTGAAGAGAATCTAAGAGCTGCTTTGCAATGGTTTTACCGTCTATTAATTTCGCTGTCATTGGTAAAAGTAACTATTATATTATTTTTAGCCTCTCCTGTCTTATCTATTTATGCAAATATTCACCTTATATGCTTTTTAAGATATAATGGCGCGTTCGGGGTGTAGCGTAGCCTGGTAGCGCGCCTGCTTTGGGAGCAGGATGT
>CAYVOQ010000006.1:0-45924 GCA_964453595.1 uncultured Methylobacillus sp.
GCTCTTTTAGAAATTTTAACTTCTTCTTGTCCGCGCATCACAGTGACCATTTGATGCAGCACATACTCTGGCCAATCTTGAGGGATGTTTTGTTGAAGTGCCTGGAGGCCTGCTCTAACTCGAGTAATAGTGCTATGGTGGTCTGCTCCTTGTTCATTTATGACGCGCTTAAAGCCTCTTTCCCACTTATTTAAATGATAGGCAACATCAGGAACAAAATAAGTATATCCGCCATCTGATTTTTGCATGACACGGTCTTTGTCATCCCCAAATTCTGTAGTCTTTAGCCATAAGGCATCGTCTTGTTCATAGGTAAATTTATTTCGCTTTAATTGCCCGACGACTTTTTCGATAGCACCATTTTTATAAAAACTTGATTCAAGGGTGAACACATCAAATTTTGTTTGAAAAGCAGCAAGGTCTAAATTTTGTTCTTGGCGTAAAAAAGCGATACTAAATTCTCTAATTGCCTCAAGGTTTTCGATATCACCTAAACCCTGAATATCACCCTCTTCAGTTTTAATAATGGTGCGGTCGATGTATGCTTTAGCAATTTCTAAAATATAGTCGCCGCGGTAACCGTCTGTTGGAAACTGGTCACTATCGGGATCTATATTGTTTGCTCGTGCTTGCACGGACAAAGCTAGGTTTTGAATTTGTGAGCCTGCATCGTTATAGTAAAACTCACGCGTTACTTGCCAGCCATTTGCTGCATATATTCTTGCTAAGGAATCGCCGATTGCTGCCCCTCGACCATGTCCGATGTGCAGTGGCCCAGTTGGATTTGCGGATACAAATTCGATTTGAAGTTTTTGTTGCGCCCCAGATGTATTGGTGCCGTATTGGCTTTTGGATTTAAAAATTTCGGTTAGTACAGCTTTGCGACCCTGCGCGCTAAGATGAAAATTAATAAATCCAGGCCCTGCAATTTCGTATTTTTCAAATAAATCATTTGCGGGTAATGCTTCGATAATCATTTGACCCACTTCGCGAGGATTTTTACCTAATGGTTTTGCAAGTTGTAAAGCAATATTGCTCGAAAAATCTCCATGTTCAATAGTTTTGGGACGTTCTATTTGAATTTTTGATTTTGCATCTTCAGCGCCTATATTTTTTGAGGCGGAGGCAATTAATTCGATAATTTGATTTTTCACAAGGTTACAATAATAAAAAAACATTATTTTACCCTAGACCGTTTACGAGATATAGTGAATCCGCTATGAATATAAAGAAACAAATTGTGAAAGTTGCAATTGATGTGCCAATCAATGATTTGTTTGATTATATCTGCGAAGAAAAGATAGAGGTGGGCCAGTATGTTGTTGTCCCTTTCGGAGCGAGACGCGTTGTTGGCGTGGCTGTAGAAATTCAATCAACTTCAGATTTACCCGAAGCAAAATTAAAAAAAATTATTCGCGTCGATCAGGAAGTGTTATTTGATGCCCATTTGTTTAAATTATTTCGTTTTGTCTCACAATACTATCAATATCCTATCGGACAAACGATACATACTGCATTACCCAGTCGTTTAAAAAAAGAAAAAAATGCGGGACAAAAAATTGCCTATCAATATGTTGCAACGACAAAATTAACGCAGCAAATAATCGATGCTTTTTCAAAGCGCCAAAAAAATTTAATTAAAGTTGCGAGCCTTATTTTAAGTCAAGCAACCCATGAAGCAGAATTAAGAGGTTTAGCATCTAACTGGAAAACGTATGTCGATTATTTGCAATTAAAGGATTTGGTTATTGCCCAACCTGTTGCATTAGCGGCGCAACTAAAATCTTTACCGCCTCAAGCTTTAAATCAAGATCAAGCAAAAGCCGTTGAGGCGATTGAAAGAGCGACGGGTTATCAAGCGTTTTTAATTCATGGCATAACCGGCAGTGGTAAAACAGAAGTCTATATGCATCTGATTGCAAATTATTTAAAACATCAGGGCCAGGTTCTAGTTTTAGTTCCAGAAATCAATCTAACACCACAGCTTGAGAATCGATTTAAGTCGCGTTTTCAAGAATATAAAATTGTATCCTTACACAGCCATCTATCCGACACTGAACGACTCGATAATTGGCGTTTGGCAAAATCGGGCAAGGCACAAATTGTGATTGGCACAAGACTTTCAATCTTTACGCCGTTTAATAAACTAAAAGCGATCATCATTGATGAAGAGCATGACCTTTCCTTTAAGCAGCAAGATAATTTAAGATACCACGCCCGCGATGTGGCCATGATGCGGGCTAAATTTTTAGATATCCCCATCGTTTTAGGCAGCGCAACTCCATCATTAGAAGTTTGGCATGCTGCAAAAGATGGACAAAAAATGACCTTGCTCACTTTACCTAAACGCGCAGTTGCAGATGCCTTGTTGCCTAAAATTGACCTCATTAAAATGGATATCAAAAAGCAAGACCATGCCTTCTCCGAATATTTATTAGATGCTATTCGCTATCGCTTAAGCAAGAAACAACAGTCCTTAATATTTATAAATCGACGTGGGTTTGCGCCAGTATTATTTTGTGCGTCATGTGGATGGCATGCTGACTGTGAACGCTGCAGTTCACGATTGGTTGTGCATAAAAATAAAGGCTTATTACGTTGCCATCACTGTGATTATCAACGCAAAATTGATCATGATTGTCAGCAATGCGGCAACATTGACCTGATGACCTTAGGCGTTGGTACTCAAAAAATTGAAGAACAATTAGCAACAATTTTTCCAGATGCAAAAATTCAAAGGGTTGATCGTGACACGATTAAAAGTAAAAAAGCCTTAGATAATTTGTATGCCAAGATGCATCAAAACCAACTTGATATTTTAGTAGGCACGCAAATGCTTTCTAAAGGACATGACTTTCCAAACTTAACTTTGGTCGGTATTTTAGATGCAGATCATGCTTTATATAGTTCCGATTTTCGTTCAGCTGAGCGTTTGTTTTCACAGCTTGTTCAAGTCGCGGGCCGAGCAGGTCGGGCAAAAAAAAGAGGCGAAGTGATTATACAAACTAACTTTACTGAGCATCCAATTTATCACGCAGTGCAATCCCAGGATTATCAAAGTTTTGCAGACGAAGAACTTAAAGAGCGAAAATATTTAGAATTTCCACCGTTTATTTATCAGGCCGTATTAAAGGCTGAAGCAAAAAATTTAAATTTACTTCAAGGGTTTATTCGGTCTAGTTTTGAACTCACAAAAAATACCTCAGATGACGTTGAGGCATTTCATCCGGTAAGACCTTTTATGGAAAGACTTAAAGGGTTTGAGCGTGCTCATATTTATTTTCATGCGAAAGATCGAATAAAACTCAATTTTTTTTTAAGTCAGTTAAAACTTAATATACAGCAATTAAAAGATGCTAATCGTGTGAAATGGTTTATCGATGTTGATCCTATTGACTTTTAATTAAAATAAATATGCTTGGAAGAATAAGGGCACAACTCTCAAATAAAAAATTATAGTATTATGGTTTTCTGAAATTTTTTTATGCTTAATCCACCCAAAATACTAACATTTTCTGCGACTGATCCTACTGGAGGCGCCGGTATGAGTGCCGATATCATGACGCAATCGAGCTTGGGCTGCCATCCTTTGTCAGTGGTCACTGGTATCACTGTACAGGATACCATGGGGGTAGAGAGTCTAATGCCGGTGGCGGGTGAATTAGTCAATGAACAGGCGAGAAATATTTTAGAAGATTCAGAGGTAAATATTATTAAGTGTGGGGTGTTATCGAGTGCGGAGAATATTGCCTATGTCGCCGAGATTATTTCAGACTACCCAGACATCCCCGTCATTATCGATCCAATATTAGCATCCGGTCGGGGCGATGAGTTAGCCAATGAGGAAATGCGTCAGAGTATGATCCAATTGCTATTCCCTCACGCGACCTTGATTACGCCAAATAGCTATGAAGCCAGACGCTTAGTTTTATTTGATGATGAGGATATCGATCAACTTACATTAGAAGAATCTGCAACACGATTAATTGCCGCCGGTTGCGACAACGTACTCATTACCGGTGCCCATGAAAAAACTAAGGAAGTCATAAACACGCTCTACCAATATGAGAATAGCAAGGATGCTAAAACCTATCATTGGGAACGTTTACCCGGTGGGTACCACGGTTCGGGCTGTACCCTGACCTCGGCGATAGCTGCCTATCTAGCTCACGGCTTAAATTTTCTGACAGCAGTTGAAGAAGGTCAACACTTTACCTGGCAGGCCCTAAAGCATGCCTATCGATCTGGCATGGGCCAGCTCACACCAGATCGTTTTTTCTGGATGGATGAAGAAGAGGAAGATGGACGCTTCACGCATCATTAAAAACCTTTACCTCATCACCCCCGACTGGGACGACACAGACACATTATTGGCCAAAACAGAAATGGCCTTAGCTGCCGGAGTGAAACTTTTGCAGTACCGTAACAAGATGGCGAATACAGATTTAAAGTTCCAGCAGGCGACGGCATTAAAAGCACTGTGTGATCAATATCAGGCACAATTGATTATCAATGATGACTATCAGTTATGTCGCAAAATTGATGCATATGGCGTTCATTTAGGTAAAAATGATAGCACAATCGACGAAGTTAGGAACTTTTTAGGCCAGGATAAAATCATTGGCATGTCTTGCTATAACGATCTTGATCGAGTAAGAGACATGCTCAATCAGTCTTGCGATTACATTGCCTTAGGCGCTTGTTACCCGACACAAACCAAGCCGAATGCCCCGCTGGCATCAGTGGCATTCATTCAGGACGTGATTCATTTTAGTCAAAAACCAGTGGTTGCAATTGGTGGCATAACTTTAGATAATTGTGAACCAATAATAAACACAGGGGTAGCGAGTATCGCCATGATTAATGGTGTGTATCAAGCCCTTGATATCAGTAATCTTATAAAGATATTGAAAGCGAAATTTTAACCATGGCACGTAATGTAGATTTATTTTTAGATTCCCAACAATTTATTCCGGGGGGTGTGAATTCACCGGTGCGTGCATTTGGTTCGGTGGGTGGCACCCCAATCTTTTTTAAAAGAGGATTAGGTTCTAAGCTGATCGACGAAGAGGGTCGCGAATTTATTGATTATATTAATTCCTGGGGTCCGATGATTTTAGGCCATGCGCACCCTGAAGTGATTCAAGCGGTGCAAGAGGCTGCAAGCGATAGTCTATCGTTTGGAGCGCCAACGGCAAGGGAATTAGATATGGCCAAGATGATTGTTGATCTTGTGCCCTCCATTGAACAGGTGCGTTTGGTGAGTTCTGGTACTGAAGCGACCATGAGCGCGATTCGGGTTGCTCGCGGGTATACAAAGCGCGATAAGATTATTAAGTTCGAGGGTTGTTACCATGGTCATGCCGATTCACTCCTTGTGAAAGCAGGTTCAGGCGCACTCACTTTTGGACAACCGAGTTCTGCAGGCGTCCCAGCGGATACCGCAAAACATACATTGACCCTAACCTATAACGATGTCGAAGAACTAGAACAGTGTTTTCAAACCCAAGGTGATGAAATTGCCTGTGTCATTTTAGAACCGGTGGTGGGGAACATGAATCTAATTGTGCCTTCAGCAGAATTCTTACAATGCTTACGAGCCTTAACTGAGAAACATGGCGCGGTGCTAATCTTTGATGAGGTGATGACGGGTTTCCGTGTGGCCTTAGGTGGTGCTCAAGAGTTATTTGGTGTGACCCCAGACATGACGACACTCGGCAAAGTGATTGGTGGCGGTATGCCGGTAGGTGCTTTTGGGGGGCGCAAAGACATCATGCAAGAATTGGCGCCACTTGGACCGGTCTATCAAGCGGGCACCTTGTCAGGAAACCCCGTGGCAGTTGCCGCAGGGATTAAAACCCTGGAGCTCATTCAGGCCCCTGACTTTTATTGCCATCTCGATCAGATGACGAAAAGCTTAACCGATGGCTTAACCGCGATTGCCAAAGACCAAGGAATCACGTTTTGCGCGCGGAATGTGGGCGGTATGTTTGGCCTATATTTCAGTGAACAGTACCCCAATTCATTTGCCGATATCATGGCCTCTGACCGAGAACAATTTAAGCAATTCTTTCATGCCATGTTAGATTTAGGCATCTACTTTGGCCCGAGTGCATTTGAGGCTGGATTTGTATCTGCGGCCCATACTCAAGACGATATTCAGTTCACACTGGATTGTGCCAAAAAAGCTTTTCAAACGCTGTAGAAAATCTCTAGCTATTTCGTCTGATAACATTGAATTTGCAGGGGAAAATCGTTATCATTACAGGTTCCGCTAATTTATTTGAAATTAAAGATTTATGGCAAAAAAATCATTGATAAAAGAACAAGGTTTATATAACCCAAGAAACGAACACGACGCTTGTGGTGTTGGTTTTGTGGCCAACATTCATGGTAAGAAATCACATGACATTGTGAAACAGGGTTTAACTATTTTAGATAACCTCACCCACCGAGGTGCAACAGGATATGATCCAAAGTTAGGTGATGGCGCTGGACTCTTGAGCCAAATCCCACATAACTTTTTTGTTAAAGAAACAAACATACTAGGCATTAAACTCCCTGAGGTTGGATTCTATGGTGTCGGGATGATCTTCATGCCGCAGAGTGAAAAAAATTATGCCCTCTGTCAAGAAATTATTGAAAGAATTGTTGCGGAAGAAAAACAAAAGTTTTTAGGTTGGCGCGAAGTGCCAGTGATTAATGGTGACATTGCAGATGCTGCGAAAGAAGTTGAACCGAATATCAGACAAATCTTTATAGGTCGTTCAGATGACTGTGAAAAACAAGCCGCGTTTGAGCGTAAGTTATTTGTCATCCGTAAGCGAGTTGAAATTGAAATCCATCAACTCAATTTAAAAGATCATGCAAAGTTTTATATTCCATCACTCTCTTCTAAAACCATTGTCTATAAGGGCATGTTATTGGCGGCAGAAGTCGGCGTATATTTCGCTGATTTAAAAGACAAAGATTTTATTTCAGCTATTGCTTTGGTACATCAACGTTTTTCAACGAACACCTTCCCGTCATGGGAATTAGCCCACCCCTATCGCATGATAGCTCACAACGGCGAAATTAATACCGTTCAGGGTAATGTGAATTGGATGCATGCGCGTCATGAGACCATGAAGTCTGCACTATTGGGCGAGGATTTAGAAAAATTATGGCCACTCATTGAGGAAGGTCAATCAGACTCAGCCTGTTTTGATAATTGCTTAGAGTTACTGATTGCGGGCGGTTATAGTTTGCCGCATGCAATGATGATGTTAATTCCTGAAGCTTGGACCGGTAATCCATTAATGGATGAAGAGCGTAAAGCGTTTTATGAATACCACGCAGCACTTATGGAGCCATGGGATGGGCCAGCTGCAGTTGCATTCACTGATGGTGAACTCATTGGCGCAACCCTAGATCGAAATGGTTTAAGACCTGCACGTTATTTAATTACCGATGATGGCGTGGTGATGATGGCATCAGAAATGGGTGTACTCACTTTCCCTGAAGAAAAGATTGTGAAGAAGTGGCGCTTAGAACCTGGAAAAATGTTTTTAATTGATACCAGTGCCGGACGCATTATTGAAGATGCAGAAGTTAAAAAATTATTGGCTTCACAAAAACCTTATCAAAAATGGATCAAAGACTCACGATACTTTTTAGGTGATTTAGATGAGGTTAAAGTTACAGAAAAATTAGAGCAGCCGATATTAGATATACAACAAAACTTTGGATTCACTCAAGAAGATATTAAATTTATCTTACAGCCGATGTTCCAAGATGGACAAGAGGCGTCAGGTTCAATGGGGAATGATGCGGCGTTACCAGTGTTGTCAAATAAACCAAAATTAATTTATAACTACTTTAAACAATTATTTGCGCAAGTGACTAATCCACCGATTGATCCGATCCGTGAAGAAATCGTGATGTCATTAGTGACTTTTATTGGTCCAAAACCAAACTTACTAGGTGTTGATGAAACGAATCCACCGTGGCGCCTCGAAGCAAGTCAACCGGTGCTCAATCTAGAAGAAATGGCGCAGTTGAAAGATATTGAAAAATTAACTAAAGGTCATTTTAAATCAAAGGTGATTGATATCACTTATCCAAAAGATGCATCTGGCGATGCAGAAAAAAGAATGCAGGCGGCATTACAGTCAGTTTGTGAATCTGCGAATCAAGCGATTCATGATGGTTTTAATATTATTATTTTGTCAGACCGAAACGCCAATCAAGATCGCGTGGCGATACCAGCACTTTTAGCATCGTCGGCAACACATGAGTTCTTAGTCCATCAAGGAAATCGTACCAATGCTGGCTTGGTTGTTGATACTGGCTCGGCGCGTGAAGTGCATCATTTTGCATTACTTGGCGGTTACGGTGCGGAAGCTATTTGCCCATGGCTAGTTTTTGAAACGATTCAAGAAACGGAAGCGGATCAAAAAATTGCAAAGAAAAATTATGTTAAAGCGATTGGCAAAGGACTTTATAAAATCATGTCGAAGATGGGTATTTCGACTTACCAATCTTACTGTGGCGCACAAATTTTTGAAGCAGTTGGCTTGAATCAAAAGTTTGTCGACCAATATTTCACTGGCACAGCAACCAACATTGAAGGCATTGGATTAAAAGAGGTTGCTCTAGAAGCAGAAAAATTACATGAAGAAGCGTTTGGCAATAATCCAGTGTTATTAAATGCGCTCGATGCTGGCGGGGAGTACGCCTTTAGAATTCGTGGTGAAAATCATATGTGGAATCCAGAGTCCATTGCGAAGTTGCAACATGCAACCCGTAAAAATGAATTCAGCACGTATAAAGAATATGCAGAGTTAATTAACAACCAAAGTCAGCGTCATATGACCTTACGTGGTTTGTTTAAAATTAAAACAGAAAAAGCAATTGATATCAGCGAGGTAGAACCAGCAAAAGAAATTGTAAAACGCTTCGCGACAGGCGCAATGTCTTTAGGCTCTATTTCAACGGAAGCACATACAACCTTAGCGATTGCGATGAACCGTATTGGTGGCAAATCAAATACTGGCGAAGGCGGGGAAGATAAAAAACGTTTTATCCCATTAGAAAAAGATAGCTCATTAGCAACATTGTTAGGAAAAGAGCTTATTGAGGCTGACATTCCATTAAAAGCGGGCGACTCGCTGCGCTCTAGAATTAAGCAAGTGGCGTCAGGACGTTTTGGAGTGACTGCTGAATATTTGGCGGCAGCGGATCAAATTCAGATCAAGATGGCACAAGGGGCAAAACCAGGTGAAGGTGGCCAATTACCAGGGCACAAAGTAAGTCCTTATATTGCGCAGTTAAGATTTTCAGTACCGGGTGTGGGATTGATTTCACCACCACCGCATCATGACATTTATTCCATTGAAGATTTGGCACAACTTATTCATGACTTAAAAAATGCAAATCCAAAGGCAGATATTTCAGTCAAGCTAGTCTCTGAAACAGGCGTGGGTACTGTTGCGGCAGGTGTGGCCAAAGCGAAATCAGACCATATTGTGATTGCCGGCCATGATGGTGGTACAGGCGCATCACCAATATCATCAATTAAGCATGCAGGTACACCTTGGGAAATAGGTCTTGCAGAAACACAACAAACATTGGTTTTAAATCGCTTAAGAAGCCGTGTCATTTTACAAGTTGATGGTCAAATGAAAACAGGTCGCGATGTGGTTGTGGGCGCATTATTAGGCGCAGATGAATTTGGTTTTGCGACAGCGCCATTAGTGGTTGAGGGTTGTATTATGATGCGTAAGTGTCACCTAAACACTTGCCCAGTGGGTGTGGCAACACAAGATCCTGAATTAAGAAAGCGCTTTACCGGACAACCTGAGCATGTGGTGAATTTCTTCTTCTTTATTGCTGAAGAGGTCAGAGAAATTATGGCCAGCATGGGTGTGAAAAAATTCAACGACCTCATTGGCCGCTCAGACTTATTAGATATGCAAGACGGTATTGAGCATTGGAAAATTAAAGGTTTGGACTTCTCTAAAATTTTCCATCGTCCTAAAATGGATGTTGATGTTGGTATCTACCATCAAGAGACCCAAGATCACGGCTTAGATAAAGCACTTGATCATAGCTTAATTAAACAGGCCGAAAAAGCATTAAACGCAAAAGAAAAAGTAACGATAGAAACTAAGATTACGAATATTAATCGTACCGCGGGTACTTTGTTGTCACATGAAGTTGCAAAACGTTATGGTAATGCGGGCCTTCCAGACGATACAATTTCAGTGAATTTATCGGGCACTGCCGGACAAAGCTTTGGTGCATTTTTAGCACATGGTATTACCTTTAATCTTCATGGTGAAGGCAATGATTATGTGGGTAAAGGATTATGCGGTGGCAAAATTAGCATTCGTCCACCAGAAGCTTTTAAGGGCGAACCAAAAGACAATATTATTGTGGGCAATACCGTTATGTATGGCGCGACTTCTGGTCAAACCTATTTTAGAGGGATTGCAGGAGAGCGTTTCTGTGTGCGTAACTCAGGAGCATCTGCAGTTGTTGAGGGTGTGGGCAACCATGGTTGTGAATATATGACCGGTGGCACGGTAGTTATTTTAGGACCGACTGGACAAAATTTCGCAGCGGGGATGTCAGGCGGTGTGGCATACATTTATGATCCAAAAAAACAATTCGAAAAAAATTGTAATTTATCCATGGTCAATTTAGATAAAGTGGTTAAAGAAAATGTACAAGCCAAAGGCGCACAACATTTAAACCAGCCTGATGAAGTGATTTTGAAAAACTTACTAGAAGCACATTATCAAAATACACAAAGTGATGTTGCACAAACTATTTTAGAAAATTGGGATCAGTCATTAGACCATTTTATTAAAGTGATGCCGAATGAATATCGTCGTGCATTAAATGAAATTTACGAAAAAACAAATAAGGAAGTTGCTTAATGGGAAAAGCTACAGGTTTTTTAGAGTTTGAAAGATTATCAGAAAAAAATCTTCCAGCACAGGAACGTTTAAAAAATTATAAAGAATTTGTATTACATCTTTCAGATGATGAGGCAAAGATTCAGGGTGCGCGCTGTATGGATTGCGGAATCCCCTTTTGTAATAATGGCTGCCCTGTGAATAATATTATTCCTGATTGGAATGATTTGGTTTATCAGCAAAATTGGGAAGAGGCGATTAAGGTTTTACACTCCACAAACAATTTCCCAGAATTTACCGGCAGAATTTGCCCAGCACCATGTGAGGCTGCATGTACATTAAATATTAATGCTGATGCGGTAGGCATTAAATCGATCGAGCATGCCATTATCGATAAAGCTTGGGAATTAGGTTTAGTTAAGCCACAGGTGGCTGCACACAAAACAGGAAAAACGGTGGCGGTTATTGGATCAGGCCCTGCTGGAATGGCAGCTGCACAACAATTAGCACGTGCGGGTCATAGTGTTGATTTGCTCGAAAAAAATGATCGAGTCGGTGGATTATTACGATATGGTATTCCTGATTTCAAGATGGAAAAAACACACATCGATCGTCGCATGGAACAAATGGCTGAAGAAGGTGTAAATTTCCTGACCAATCAAAATGTGGGCGAAAATATTGATCCTGAAGAGCTCATTAAAAAATACGATGCAGTTATTTTGGCGGGTGGCGCTGAGTGGCCAAGAGACCTTCCGGTGCCAGGTCGAGAATTAGAAGGCGTGCATTTTGCTATGGATTTTTTACCGATGCAAAATAAAGTGGTTGCAGGAGACTCTTTGCCAGAACAAATTCTAGCAACGAATAAAAACGTAGTGGTCATTGGTGGTGGAGATACTGGTTCGGATTGTGTTGGCACATCAAATCGTCATGGCGCTGCATCAGTGACGCAGTTTGAATTAATGCCACAACCACCAGAAAAAGAAGATAAACCAATGGTATGGCCATACTGGCCACTCAAATTAAGAACATCAAGCTCACATGAAGAAGGCTGTAGTCGTGATTGGTCTGTTGCTACTAAAGAGTTCGTAGGCGAGAATGGCAAAGTAAAAGAAATCAAAGCGGTTCGCGTTGAATGGAAAGATGGCAAAATGGCTGAAGTGCCAAATTCAGAATTTACTTTAAAGGCGGATCTTGTTTTATTAGCAATGGGCTTCTTAGGCCCACAACAAAGCCTATTAGAAAAATTCAAAGTTGAAAAAGATGCGCGAGGAAATGCAGCAGCTTCAACTGAAGGGGAAAAGGCGTATTACACATCACGTGACAAAGTCTTTGCCGCAGGAGATATGAGAAGAGGACAATCATTAGTGGTCTGGGCAATTCGTGAAGGACGTCAGTGCGCTCGCTCTGTTGATGAATACCTCATGGGTTCAACACTACTACCCCGTTAATTAATGACTGTTTTAAAAAATGATGCTTTTTTAAAAACGCTCCGCTTAGAAGCGACACCTTATACGCCTGTTTGGATGATGCGTCAGGCAGGACGTTACCTGCCAGAGTATCGTGAAACTCGAAAAAACGCAGGCTCTTTTATGGATCTATGCCGTAACCAAAATTTTGCAACTGAAGTTACATTGCAACCACTTGATCGTTATCCACTTTTAGACGCTTCAATTTTATTTTCAGATATCTTAACCATTCCAGATGCAATGGGTCTGGGTCTTGAATTTGTTCAGGGCGAGGGCCCAAAATTTGACAAGCCTTTACAAGATGAAGCGGCCATTCAGAAATTAGATATTCCGGGAATGGAAAAATTACAATACGTCTTTGATGCGGTGAAATCAATCAAGCAAGCACTCAATGGTCGAGTGCCATTAATTGGATTTGCGGGCAGCCCATGGACACTGGCAACTTATATGATCGAAGGTCAAGGCGGCACAGATTTTTTAAAAGCTAAACAACTGATGCATAGTCGAGATGATTTGCTACATCATATTTTGAAAATTAATGCTGAATCTGTCAGTCAGTATTTAGCTGAGCAGATTAATGCAGGAGTCGATGCTGTGATGATTTTTGATTCATGGGGAGGCGCACTAGCGCATGACCAATATGAAAAATTCTCTCTGAATTATATGAAGGTCATCATTGATAATCTGAATCTGCTTGGACATGAAGAGATCCCGAAAATTATATTTACTAAAGGCGGTGGACAGTGGATTACCACTCAACTTAAAGCTAAACCCACTGCGATTGGATTGGACTGGCAAACGAGTATCAAGGAAGCAAGAAAAATTACTCAAGATCAAATTGCCTTGCAAGGAAATTTAGACCCAGCAATTTTATTAGGCAATGAAAAAGGCATTGAAATTGCTGTGAAAAAAATTCTAGATGATTATGGTCGGGGCGAGGGCCATATATTTAATTTGGGTCACGGGATCACCCAGTTCACACCACCAGAAAATGTGGATGTGATGTTAGAGACAATCCGTCAATACAGCGCACAGTTCCATTAAAGACTAGTGTTTCTTTCCAGCCTCTAAACCCACACCTGTTAGTGAGCGATAAAATTGTTGGTCAAATAAAGCTTTTTCTTGGGCAGCTTGTTTAGAGCGATCAAAGATTGACAAGAAGATCACAAAAACAAAAGTGGTTGTCATGGAAAATAATGCAGGATACTTGTAGGGAAAGATTGCAACTTCATGATGCAATACATCGACCCAAACGACTGGGCTTAAAACCACTAACGAGATAGTAGTGAGTAAGCCGATACCTCCTCCAAACAAAGCGCCTTTGGTCGTTAAGTTTTTCCAATACATCGATAAAATTAAAATTGGAAAGTTAGTGCTTGCAGCAATTGCAAAAGCTAACCCAACCATAAAAGCAACATTTTGTTTTTCAAAGATAAGCCCTAAGAATATGGCAATTAGACCCAACCCAAAGGTGGCGTATTTAGAAACCTTCAATTCTTTTTTTTCATTTGACTTTCCATGATTAAAAACATTTGTATACAAATCATGAGAAATCGCAGAAGCACCCGCAAGTGTTAAGCCGGAAACAACCGCGAGGATGGTGGCAAAAGCAACCGCAGAAATAAAACCTAATAAGATATCACCACCCACCGCATGCGCTAAGTGGACAGCAGCCATATTATTATTACCCAATAAACCCCCTTCAGCATTCAAGTACTGGGGATTTGATCCGACTAAAATAATTGCACCAAAACCGATGATAAAAGTTAGGATATAAAAATAGCCAATAAAACCTGTGGCATAAGCCACTGAACGTTTGGCTTGGTAAGAATCCTTAACAGTAAAAAAACGCATTAAAATATGTGGAAGTCCAGCCGTGCCAAACATGAGTGCCAACCCTAACGAAATCGCTGAAATTGGATCGCTAATTAAACTACCTGGGGCCATAATTTTCTCAGTAAGTTGATGTTTATTAATTGCGGCTTGAAAAAAATCATTTAAATTAAACTGAAACGGAATGAGCACTAAACAGGAAATGACAGTTGCACCTAGAAGTAAAAGTACCGCTTTAATGATCTGTACCCACGTGGTTGCAATCATGCCGCCAAAGGTTACATATAAAATCATGAGGATGCCGACAATATAAATTGCGAATTCATAAGGAAGGTTAAATAAAATCTGAATGAGTTTGCCAGCACCAACCATTTGTGCGATCAGATATAGAAGCACGGTTGCGAGTGAGCCAAATGCCGCCAATGTCCGAATCGGCTTTTGTTGTAATCGGAAGGATGCGACATCCGCAAAAGTATAGCGACCTAAATTTCTTAATGGTTCAGCAATAATTAATAAAATAATTGGCCAGCCAACTAAAAAACCAATGGAATAAATTAGGCCATCAAAACCATTTGCAAATACTAGACCTGAGATTCCTAAGAAAGATGCTGCCGACATAAAATCACCTGAGATAGCTAAGCCATTTTGAAAGCCAGTGATATTGCCGCCAGCAGTATAAAAATGTTGGCGTGAACTTATTTGTTTTGAGGCCCAATAGGTGATCAATAAGGTAACGATGACAAACAGAATGAATAAACTTGCCGCAATGTAGTTCATGATTTTATTTTTTCAATAAGTGGTTCAAAGTAAGAATTGCTCATGCGAACATAAAATAAAGTAATTAAAAAAATTAGCACAATCAATAATAGGCCAAGCAAAAGACCGTATGAAATAACGGTTCCAGAAAGCGTTATGCTCAAAAAGTCAGCAAAAAAAGCGATACCTAATATAAAAGCAAAATAAGTGAGTACCGTTAAAATTAATAAAGGTAAAATAACTTTCTTTTTAATGCTGATAAGTTTTGTGTAGTCGTTATTCATTTTAAATTTGAATATACCATGAAAATGTTAGACAAAAATTTCAATAGGTAAATCTAATTTATCAGTTAAATATTTTTGTATACCAATGAGGTCATGTTGGCTGAGTCTGGTCATTTGAATACCAGTATCTTGTCTTGAAGCCCTGGCCAGACTATAGATATGAATTGCTGCCAACTGGCTTTCGAAGGGCTTTAAAAATTCAGCATAAGCATCAAGAAAATTTTTATCTGGTTTCTGTTGATTCATTTCAATAAAACAAGACTGAATAATTGTTTTGCAGTGTTGAATTGCATATGCAAGATTATTTTTAATGCTGTTAAGCGAGGGATTAATTTGGTTGATAATTTTTATATCAGTTTCTTGGGCAGCATCAACTTTAAACCAGATCTCTCCATTTTTAGACTGAAGTAGCTGGAGTGCATCTTTCTGATCGACTAGATGACTACCGTTACTGATAATACGAATTTTAATTTTGTCCTCTAGCTTAAAAAATTCTAATTCATTGACTACAATTTTTAGAATATCAAAGAGTGCTGGACATGCGCTTGGTTCGCCATTACCAGAGAATGCAATATCTTTAAATTCTGTTTCTGATTTTAATTTATTTAAAAAGGATCCATTAGTAATTTCATTTAACCAGTGATGAAGCTCTTGCTGGAGTTGTTCGCTATTAATGGCTTCTGGTTTTCCTCTCGTTAAGTTTGGAACCTCACAGTAAATGCACTGCCAATTACAGGCATTGTTCGTATTGAGATTAATGCCCAATGAAAGGCCACCTGCTCTTCGTGATACGACGGGGTAAATATATTTACTTGGAAAAATATCTCGGTCGTGGTTTTCTGTATGTAGATCAATAAATTTTTCTGACATACAATAATTATAGATTTTATTGAGGAGATTGACATGCAATTAAATGCAGAAAGAGTCGATTATGTTGTTAAAACAGAAGACCTAGCATCATCCCTGAATATAGACCATTCTTTGCAGTTTCCAAGGGTATTTTCAACCTCTCGCATGATTGCATTAATGGAATGTGCCGCAGCTAAAGCGATGAAATCAATTTTGCAGCCATCAGAATTGTCAGTAGGTTTAGCAATTAATGTGACCCATATTTCACCATCTCCAGTCTTGATGGATGTTTATGCGATCGCAACATTTATGAAAGCAGAAAAGAATCAATATTATTTTAAAGTTGAGGCTTTTGATAGCGACGGTTTGATTGGTTCTGGCACGCACGCTAGAGCAGTAGTTGAAGCTAGGCGTTTGGAAGAAAAGGCAGAACAAAAGAAAAGTTAACTATCTTCGATGGAACCAGATTCTTTTCAGAATATTTTCTTTACCCACTGCGATATGTTTAATAACACCTAAAATATGTAAGACAAGCAATAGAATCATGATCTGGCCTAATATTTCATGAAACTCTTTAAATAATTCTCGGGTGGGTGTGTGATCGATTCCTGGAAGGAAGGGTATTCCGAACCAATGAATACCATATTTACTGCCAACCGACATAATGATTCCAGATACTGGAATGAGTACCATTAACAGATATAAGCCGTGATGCACAGATGTCATTAGTCGCGTTTCCCAAATGGACATTTTTTTGGGCGCCTTTGGCACGGCATGAGTCACACGCCAATAGACTCTGAAAAAAATGAGCAACAAGAGTGTCACGCCAATAGATTTATGAAGATTGTAATAGAAAGTTCGGACCGATACTTCTTCAGCCAATTGGATGGTATAAATTCCTAAATCAAAAAAATCAAAACTGGAAACTTTTGGGGCTTGTTTTGGAAGTTCATGCATGTACCAACCCAGAATAAACATAAAAATAATTGTTAGCCCAATGAGCCAATGTAGTAAAACTGCAACATTGTTATATTTATTGTTTTTTGGTCCGAAATAACTTGTTACTTTAGCCATAACTTAAAATATTATAAGAATGAGTTATGCTAAAGTTTATGCTTATTGTGAAAGGAATTCAACATTAAAACCCTAAAAATTTTATGGACTCAATTAATGCTTTTGCTATTGGCGTCAAACAATGTTTTTTCTATGCAAATTTCATCACAAGACTTTCTGGAGGTTGCAGATGGAATTTATGTTCATTACGGGCAGCATTTAGATGTAGACGAAGGTTACCAGGGGGACATTTGTAACATTGGCTTTATTTTAGGAAAATCGGCAATTGCGGTAATTGATACAGGAGGAAGTCCCGAGGTTGCGCAAAAGCTTAAAAATTTCATTCAGCAAAATTTTTCTCAACCGATAAAGTATGTCATTAATACACACCCACACCTTGATCATATATATGGAAACAAAGTTTTTTTAGATTTAAATCCTACGTTTATTGGCCATGAGCAGTTAAAAAAAGCCATGCGTTTTCGTAAGGATTTATACACGAAATTAAATCAACAATATTTACACCTGATGTATGATCAGATTCCACAAGTTGAGCCAACCGAGACAGTCGCAATAGCGAAACCTTTAACAATAGACTTGGGAGAGAGAGTTCTCAAGCTTGAGGCATTTGAAAAATCACATACGGAGGCAGATGTGACAGTGCATGATGAAAATACCAATACTTTCTGGTCGGGAGATTTAATTTTTAATGAAAGAACACCGGTGATTGATGGCGATATTCATGGATATTTACGGGTATTAAAAAATCTACAAGAAAAACAATTAGACATGGTAGTTCCGGGGCATGGAAAATCAGGCCCAGCTAATATATTAATTAATCAAATGCAGCATTATCTTGAGGTTTTGAGAGATGATGTGCGAAAGTCGATCGATGCGGGAATTTCATTAGAAAAAACAATGACGAGCGCTGCACAATCTGAAGAGAAAAATTGGCAGTTATTTAAAATTCAAAATAAAAGAAATATCAATCGTATTTACCCAGAAATGGAGTGGGAATGAGATTGAGAACGATTATCATCAACTCATTGATTTTAAATAAATTTTTGATTTTTTGAACTGATAAGTATAAAATCTGTCTAGTGAATATCATTATCAAGAACTAATGATTATTTTGATTAAAGAAATATTCAATTATCAAAAAAGATTTGGCAATTTGATTTTATTGCTTGTTGCGTTTTGTCTCATATTTCCGGTAAAAGGCGAAAGTCTTGCCTATTTTAAAAAAGAGAGTAATCAATCCTTTCTTGAATTTCAAACAAAAGAAGTAGAGAAAGAAGCAAAAAATAAAGAAGTAGTTTTTCTAAATAGTGCACTTGATGAGGATCGGTTTGCATATACTCAAAACCAAGCTTTTTATTCCCAAAATGCAATAACCGCACCATTTAACTTTTACTCATGGTCTCAGGCTCCCTAATTTTTAATTGCAAAACAATTAAAAATTATTTAGGAGAAAATGAAATGTTAAGGGGTATTGATAATATTCCAGTAGAAATGAGTGAAATTTGTGATGTATCAAAAAAAAGCTGTTCTGTGATTTGGGTTGGCAAAGACCATCCTCAAAGAAAAGAACTTGAGCGCTTTATCTCAGAAAATTATGAAAAAATGCACCAAGCTAAAATAAGTTATTTTGCAGATAATTTATTTGGTTGTCATGATGGCGAACAATTTATGGCGAGTCTAGGAATCACATTTTTAGTCGATAGGCATCATGGATTTATCGAAGAATATTTGGATGAGCCAGCTGAGCAAGCGATCGCAAAAATATATAAACAACCTATAGCTAGAGAGCAAATTGTAGAACTAGGTAATCTCTCTTCAGTGGTGCCAGGATCGACGAGGCGGGTTATTAAGAAAATTTCTCCTGAACTTAAGAAAAGAAATGTAAATTGGGCAATTTTCGCAATTAATGTCCCGGTATTGAATGCGTTTCATAAAGCAGGACTAGAACCAAAATTTATATGCGAAGCAAAGCACGCAAAACTCAAAGACCAGAAAACAAACTGGGGTAGCTATTATGAGACAAAACCTGGAGTTTATTGTATTGAAGTGCCTTCGACTTAAGTTATGAATATCCTAGAAAAGAAATTCTCAATAAATAATGGTAATGAAATATTTACCCACTTGGATATTCAAAGGAGAATAGACCAGTATAAAAGTCAATTGCCTAAAGAGTCAAAAACCATTGGCTTAGCAATTGATAATTCCATTGATTGGCTTATATTTGATTTATTAGCACATCAAGATAATTTAATCGTTATACCGATTCCTGCCTTCTTTTCTCAGAACCAGTTAGAGCATTTATTTTCAGTTGTTAAAATTGATTTGCTGGTAACTAATGATATGCGACTACCTGAAAATTTTGGTTTTACATTTAAAGCGGAATTAGCACCTAATATCTTGTTATCCATCATTCAACATGACCATATTATTAATGAGTCTGGATACCAGAAAATTACCTTCACATCAGGGACGACAGGAAACCCAAAAGGGGTCTGTCTTTCCACTAAATATCAATTCGAAGTTGCATATGATTTAGCTGAAATTTTGCAGGACATTGGTATAAAAAAACATTTGAGCGTATTACCATTTTCAATTTTATTAGAAAATGTTGCAGGAACTTATACTTCAATTTTATTAGAAGGCGAGAATTATATTTTACCACTAGCTGCAGTTGGTTTTAATGGTGTGCATTTTAATCCGGCAATTTTAGTTGAAGCAATCCAAAAATATAAGATTGAAAGTATGATCTTGTTACCTCAAATGCTTACAGAACTTATTCATTTTTTACATGAAACAAAAATGACTTTAGCAAGTTTAAAATTTATAGCTGTAGGAGGCGCTAAAACACCAGTTGAGTTAATAGAAGAAGCAAAAAATATTGGCTTGCCAGTTTATGAAGGTTACGGTTTATCTGAATGTGCATCAGTTGTTTCGGTTAACACGCCTCATCAAGAACATATTGGCTCAGTAGGTAAAATTCTAAACAATAGACAAATCCGAATCATTGATAATGAGATCGAAGTTTATTTAAATGAAGGATTGCAATATTTGAACCAGGATTTCCAAAATCCAGACTGGTATCCAACAGGCGATATTGGATATATCGAAGATGGATTTTTGTTTATCAATGGCCGCAAAAAAAATATTTTAATTACTTCTTACGGTCGAAATATTTCCCCTGAGTGGCCTGAGTCAATTCTACTAAGCAATAAAAAAATTAAACAAGCAATGGTGACCTGTATAGATGAACCATTTTTGACAGCATTAATTTTTGCTGATGAAGAAAATTATCAAGCCATTGAGGCTGACATAGAAAAGGTAAATAATATGCTGCCTGAATATGCAAGGATTGAAAGTATCTATTTTATGAGCACCCCGTTTTCATTAAATAACGGCATGATGACTGCAAATGGCAGGATTAAAAGAGATTACGTCATGGACATTTTTAAGCAAAAAATATTACAAGAAAGAACTGAAATAGCATGAAATTTTATGATCAATTAAAACAAGAAACAGATCAAGCAAGGTTGCATTTGTATGCTGCCCCTATGATTCAGGGTGCATTACAAGGAACTATAAAAAAAGCAGAATATATAGCGTTCCTAAGTCAAGCCTACCACCATGTTAGGCATACAGTCCCCCTTCTTATGGCTTGTGGAAGTCGGTTAGGCACTGAGTATGAATTTATGAAGAAAGCGATTGCTGAGTATATTGAAGAAGAATATGGCCATGAGCAATGGATTTTGAATGATATATTAGCTTGTGGAGGAGATATCGAGCAGGTAAAAAATACACTGCCAGATCTTACAACCGATCTTATGGTTCGTTATGCATATCATCAAATTGATCGGGGCAACCCTGTTGGGTTTTTTGGTATGGTTTTTGTTTTGGAAGGAACAAGTACAGCCCTTGCGACCCAAGCTGCAGAAATGATAAAAAAATCTTTACAGTTACCTAATCAAGCATTTAGCTATTTGCTTTCACATGGTTCACTAGATCAAGATCATGTAAAGTTTTTTGAACAATTAGTTAATCAGTTATCAAAAAAAGAAGATCAGCTCTGTATTATTCGTGCAGCTAAAGATATTTTTAAACTCTATGGTGATATCTTTAGAAAAATCCCAGAATTGGTTTAGGAGAACTATTTGAGTAAGCAATTAAGAATTGTAATAACAGGGGCTTCTGGTGGTATTGGTAGGGAGTTTGTAAAAAAATTAAAACCTCATGCTGAAATGATGATTATCAATGGCTTGCTTCATCATGAGCTTGAAGAAATAAAACATGAATACCAACTTGAAAATTGTTTTTGTATAGCAGGCGATATTGCGGATGCTAAAGTGCGCGAAAAAATTTATCAAACTGCGTATGAGCAAGGAGGTATAAACTTGCTTGTTAATAATGCAGGCTTTAATGAATTCAAATTGTTTGAGGAACAAGCTGATGAAACTGTTGAGAAAATAATTTATTCAAACCTAACAGCCCCGATGCTATTAACTAAAAAATTGATTCCATTATTAAAATTAAATCACAGCCAAATTATCAACACAGGTTCGATTTTTGGTTATCTAGGCTATCCAGGATTTGTAAGTTATTCTGCCTCTAAATTTGGATTAAGGGGATTTGGACAAGCATTAAGAAGAGAGTTGGGCGACACTAACATTATAGTGAGGTATTTTGCACCAAGAGCAACTAAAACAAAATTTAATAATAGTGCAATTGAGCAATTAAATCGTGAAACTAAAACAGCGATGGATTCTCCTGAGGAAGTTGCCCAAGAATTTATTAAATTTTTATTTCAAAAGACATGGCAAAAGAAAATTGGCATCAAGGAAACATTTTTTGTTTTTTTAAATGATTTATTTCCATCATTGCCTGATGGCGGAATTATTAAGCAGCTGCCAATTATAAAAAAATATTTACAAAGAGAGGACTGAAAATGAAAAAAATAATAAGCCTATTATGTGTGATTCCGATTATGGCTTTTGCTGAATGGCAAGATGATGTCAGGATGATGCAAACAGAATGGGCGAAAATAAAATACGAAACTGAAGAGTCCAAACAGCAGAGTCAATATGAAGCCTTACTAAAAAGTTGCGATTTGCTGCTAGAGAATAATGCACAACAAGCAGAGGTTTTAATTTGGCATGCCATTATTGAAGCATCTTATGCAGGATCTTTAAGTGCAATTAATCCAACAGCATTAGGATATGTTAAAAATGCAAAAAAACATTTGGAAGAATCTATAGAAATAAATGCTGAGGCATTGGATGGTTCAGCATATACAAGTTTAGGGTCATTGTATTATCAGGTTCCAGGCTGGCCCTTAGGTTTTGGAGATGATGATAAAGCTGAATACTTCTTGAAGAAAGGTTTAGCAATTAACCCAAACGGAATTGATCCGAATTATTTTTATGCAGATTTTTTGATTAAAGATAATCGTAAAGATGAGGCAAAAAAATATTTAAATAGTGCAAAAAAAGCTAAAAGTCGCCCAGGAAGAGAAGTTGCAGATCGTGGTCGCAGAGAAGAAGTGATGGCTTTAATTCAAAAAGTAAACCTTTAAAGAAATTCAATACAATAAAAAAGCCAGCTATTGCTGGCTTTTTTATTGAAGAATCTTATTTTTTTTTGTTTTTTTTGCCTGCTAGCTTGCTATCTAGACTACAGCCTGATTGCTCTGCATTTGAACCTAGAAAAAGCAATCCACCCATAATGGCAAGATACTGTAAAGACATTAATAGAATTGGTTGGCCTTGAAGAGCGTTAATAAAGTAAATAATAGCCCAAAGTAATGAGTAACCGGATAGAACATAAGCTACTAATTTAGTTTTATAGCCAATGATTAAGAATAATCCACCGAGTAATTGAATCAATATACTTAAAGGCGCCATAATTCCAGGTAAACCTCTGGAAGCAAGCATGTCTTGATACATTGCATAACCACCTGGTGTATGCATTATATTATTTAGGATAAAAAGAATAGAAACGAAAAAAATTTGAGCAAGTAAAACCCTTGCGATTAATCCAAAGTGTTTAGTCATAATGATTCCTTAAAAAATTTTAGAACATAATGCCTTTAAATTATGAATCATGCAAGTTTCCAAAATTAACTGAGTATTTGGGATAATAATTTCTTTAAAGGAGCAGGCAAGCCAATGTCTTGTAATTCATGTTTATCAAACCATAAACCAAGATAATGTTTTTGAGGTTTTTTTAGCAGCTCGATATGCGCATAGGTAAAGTGCAAAATAAAATGAGTAAAGATTGTTTTTCGGGAACCAGAATTTAATTTATTAAAGATGAGCTGTTCAAAAAGCTTAAATATAGTGCTTTCTAAATCCTGAAATTCCGGAAGGATCCATAAACCTTGCCAAATTTTTTCTTCATGATTTTTTATTAAAAAAACTTCGCCCTTATATGTTGCGATCATAAAGTGCTTTGTTTTGGTTGGAAGAGGCTTACGTCTTTTTATTGAGGGAATTTCATTCACAAGATTTAAAGCTAAAGCTTTACAAGTTTCTTTTAAAGGACAAACATTGCAGTTTGTTTTCTTGGAGGTGCAAATTGTTGCACCAATGTCCATTAATCCTTGAGTATAGTTGCGAATTTTAGATGAGGGTAATAATTGCTCGGCGATTTGCCATAACTCTTTAATAGTTTTTGGTTCGTCTTTTGGCTGCTTGATTCCATGAAATCTCATGAGAACACGTTTAACGTTGCCATCTAGTATAGGGTACCTCTGATTAAAAGAGAAAGCTAAAATAGCACCCGCTGTAGATCTTCCAACGCCAGGTAGATTTAAAATATCTTCAAATCTATCTGGAAAAATTCCATTAAATTTTTCTTGAATAATTTTTGCACTGTTATGAATATTTCTGGCTCTGGCATAGTAACCCAATCCAGCCCATAATTTAAAAACAGTATCTTCATGTGCTTCCGCAAGATCTTTAATGGTCGGTAATGCAGTTATGAATTTTTCGAAATAATTAATCACGGTTGCAACTTGAGTTTGTTGCAACATGATTTCTGAAAGCCAAACATGGTAAGGGTTATTATTTTTTTGCCATGGCAAATGATGTCGACCATGTTTAATTTGCCATTCGATAACGAGCTTAGCAAAATTCATAATCTTTAGAATTGAAAACTTTGCATGAAATGGTTACCAAGAAAATAAATGCCATAAAAAAACAATGCAAAATAAATCAAAGTAAATAAAACCCAGAACATACTTAATAAAACAAACAAACCATCATGTTTAAACTGAGCCAAAACAATAAAAAGGATTGCTAATCCTGGAAAAAAATTATTGAACGGCAAAATGCCAAAAGGAATTGCCATTAAAAGACCGCTAATAATTAAGATAGCGCCTTCAATCTTTTTTGTAAAACGAGCATTATTAAAAAAAAATAACAATCGTCTTTTAGTGATCTTGTTTGTGAGCTTCAGTATTAGTGTACAAACATTAAAAAGACGTTCCCAATTAGAAGGTGAGAATGTAATGCGGATTATTTTTTGTGGCAGTATTAATTTTCTTTTATTTTGATAAATATTAAATCCAATTAAAGAAAAAGCTAAGCCGCCAATCACACTAATCGGTCCGACTGGAAAAGGCTGCATAAAAGGTAGAACAAGAAATAAAGCAATAAAAGAAGGTCCTAAATGATCAAGCTGAATGAGCACTTCTTTTAGGGATAAGTTTTTCTTTCTAGCTTGTTCTTTTATCGAATGAATTAAGTCTAAAATTTCTTGATATGACATGTTAGCTAAATAGGATTAAAAAAATTAATCCAAAGCCAATCCGGTAGTAAGCGAAAACTTTAAAATCATGATTAGAAATATATTGAATTAAAAAACGAATTACATAAAGTGCGCTGATAAAAGACGCAATAAATCCTGTTAAAAAAAATAAAATATCATTAAAGTTTAATAGTTGATAATTTTTTAAAATTTCATAACAGCTTGCTGCAACAATAATAGGCACGGCCATAAAAAAAGAAAATTCTGTCGCAGTTTGACGATTTAGTTTTAATAAAATAGCGCCCATAATAGTGGCACCTGATCTTGAGGTGCCTGGAATTAAGGAGAAACATTGAAAAAGCCCAATAAGCAAGGCTTTGGAGAATGTGACCTGCTTGATCTTTATAACGGTAGATTTAATTTTTAAATTTTCTACAACGAGAATGATGAAGCCACCTACAATAAGAGCAATGCTTACGCTGACTGGATTAAACAAATAAGCTTTAATTTGTGCGTGAAATAGAAGCCCAAGGATTGCTGCAGGCATAAAGCTAATGAGTAATTTTATAAAAAAACCTTGCGCATCGGGATCTTTATGAATTAAGAAAAATTGTTTTAAGAAGATCTTACGATATTCATACACAATTGCTAAAATGGCACCAAGCTGAATAAAGATTTCAAAAACATCTATCTCTTCCGATTTTAATTTTAAGAAATTTGAGACGATAATAAGGTGACCCGTAGAGCTCACGGGTATAAATTCAGTAAGCCCTTCTACCAGACCTAATATAAAAGCTTGAATGAAATTTATAAAATCCATTAAACTTTTTGGTAGACTTCAGAACCTTTTTTTACGAACTCGACTGATTTCTCAGTCATGCCTTCTTTGAGCGCAGCTTCTTCGCTAATGCCTTTTTCTTTTGCATAGTCACGCACATCCTGAGTAATTTTCATAGAACAGAAATGAGGTCCACACATAGAACAGAAATGTGCTTGCTTTGCGCCCTCTTGGGGTAAAGTTGCATCATGAAATTCCTTTGCTTTTTCTGGATCAAGGCTTAAATTAAATTGATCTTCCCATCTAAATTCAAAACGTGCCTTTGATAATGCATTGTCTCTAATTTGAGCTCCTGGATGTCCCTTAGCTAAATCCGCAGCATGCGCTGCAATCTTGTAGGTAATAATTCCCTCTCGCACATCTTCTTTATCGGGTAATCCAAGGTGTTCTTTAGGTGTTACATAGCACAACATCGCACAGCCGTACCAACCAATCATGGCTGCTCCAATGCCAGAAGTAATGTGATCATAACCTGGGGCAATATCAGTTGTTAAAGGTCCTAAAGTGTAAAAAGGAGCTTCATGACAATGCTTAAGTTGTTTATCCATATTTGCTTTAATCATATGCATCGGGACATGACCAGGACCTTCGATCATTGTTTGTACATCATGTTTCCATGCAATTTGAGTAAGCTCACCTAAAGTTTCAAGCTCTGCAAATTGTGCTTCATCATTTGCATCATAAATAGAACCGGGTCTTAATCCGTCACCTAGGCTAAAACTCACGTCGTAAGCTTTCATAATTTCACAAATTTCTTCAAAGTGCGTATACAAGAAAGATTCTTGATGATGCGCCAAGCACCATTTTGCCATGATTGAACCGCCGCGGCTCACGATACCGGTCATGCGTTTCGCAGTTAATGGAATGTAGGCAAGACGAACACCAGCATGAATGGTGAAATAATCAACGCCTTGTTCAGCTTGTTCAATAAGTGTGTCTCTAAAAATTTCCCAGGTTAGATCTTCTGCTTTTCCATCAACTTTTTCGAGTGCCTGATAGATCGGTACGGTGCCGATTGGTACGGGACTGTTTCTAATAATCCACTCTCTCGTTTCATGAATATTTTTTCCTGTTGAAAGATCCATGACGGTATCAGCACCCCATCTTGTTCCCCAGACCATTTTTTCAACTTCTTCGCTGATGCTGGACCCTAATGCTGAATTACCGATATTGGCATTTATTTTTACTAAAAAATTTCGACCAATAATCATCGGCTCTGCTTCTGGGTGATTAATGTTTGCAGGAATAATTGCACGACCCTTTGCAACTTCATCGCGGACAAATTCTGGGGTGATAACCTGTGGAATTTCAGCGCCATAATTTTCGCCAGGATGTTGTTCTTGGAGCATGGCAGTAATTTTTTCTCGCCTTTGGTTTTCACGAATAGCAATAAATTCCATTTCTGGTGTGATTATGCCTTGACGCGCATAATGCATTTGGGTAACGTTTTTTCCGGATAGCGCTCTTTTTGGATTACGCGTCAAATTAAAACGCATTTTTGAAAGTTCTGGATCGTCTTTTCTTTTCTGTCCAAACTCCGAAGTGGGTCCTGAAAGATTCTCGGTATCATTTCTTTTATCAATCCAATTTTCTCTTAGCGGAGGTAAACCGCTGCGAATATCAATTTGGTATGCAGGATCAGTATAAGGACCTGAAGTGTCATATACGATGACGGGTTCATTTTTTTCAGATTGAAATTGTGAGCCTGTATCTGTAAGACTTATTTTTCGAAAAGGGACTCTTATGGATGGGTCTGATCCTTCGATATAGATTTTTTCTGATTTTGCAAACGGATTAAGCGCATTGCGATCAATTTCAGCTTTGTTATTTTCAAACTGCGTTTGTGAATTAATGGACTTGTCCGGTGCGTTCATTTGTTGTTCCTTATAAATTATATTAAATGAGGAAAAGCACCATGGAAAATGCCTTCCCTACGGTGATATCAATCACATCAGGTTCTAAGGGTATTTCTCACAGCAATAATACTGACCCCCAGCATATATAGAACTTATTCTACCTAAGTTCTTTTGGGTTCGCAAAGTGAAAGATACTTTTAAGTTCCTTATAATGTTTTAAGCTATAATTCTTCAATAGATGAAGGCGCAAAATAAAACACAGAAATTTAATATGATTGAGCAACAAATCCGACCATGGGATGTTCTCAATATAAGTGTTTTAGAAGCGATGCATCTTTTTCCAAGAGAGGAATTTGTGCCTTTAGATTATCGTTCCCTGGCTTATGCAGATTGTTTTGTTCCCCTTAGCAATTCACAATTTATGCTAGAACCAAAAATAGAAGGTCGATTGTTAGAGGTGCTGTTGCGCTATGAATTAAATCGCGTACTGCATGTGGGTACTGGATCTGGCTACTTTGCGACTTTGCTTAGCCACTTTTCTAGACAAGTTACAACGGTAGATTTGAGAGAACAATTCATTGAAAATGCAAAGAAATTGCATAAAAAGTTTGCCATCAAAAATATTACTTATCTTTGTCAGAATGCTTTTTACGGCCTCAGAGAACCAAACCAATTTGATTGCATCGTTTTCACAGCTGCCCATGAAAAAGAACCCCCCAGCTTAAGAGAACAATTGTCAATTGGAGGTGTCCTTATTATTTTTGAGGGCTCTGAAATTTTACAAAATGTAAAAATTATTCAGCGTTTAGACCAGACTGAGTTTGAAACAAAATATTTGTTTGAAACTAAGATCCCTTTTTTGGAGGAAAGTTGGCGGCCAGAAGGGTTTCATTTTTAATTTATGAAGTATTTTTTAAGAATCGTTTCTATTGTTATTAGCAGTTTATTTTTTTGTTTAGCAAAAGCAGAAAATAATTCAGACTTGATGGATCTCTATCAAGCCGCACTTGCCAATGATCCATTATTATCCTCAGAGCGATTCCAAAATCAAGCAGTCAAAGAGCTCATTAATCAAGGACGTGCACTTTTTCTTCCTACAGTGTCTGTTGGTGCAAACTATACCAATAAAGATATAGGCTTCAAAACATTGAACTCGACTAGTTCTACTGGCGGATTTTCTTCCGGTAAGGCAGACTATGACGCTAAGGGTTATAACGTAATAATTCGTCAGCCATTATTTGATTATTCGGTGATCTCAACCTATAAACAAATGCTAAAAAAAACAAGCTTGGCCGATAAAAAGTTAGTTTTAATTGAGCAAGATTTAATCAAAGATATTGCAGCACTTTATTTCGATGCTTTACTTGCCAGAGACAATATTGATCTTTTGCAAACGCAAAGAAAAGCAATTGAGGAGCAATTAAAAGAAGCAGAAATTAAATTTGATGCAGGCCTAATATCAATAACCGATATTAACGAAGCCAAAACAAAAAAAGCGCTAATCGATGCTGAATTATTATCCGCTGTTCAAGCGCTTAAAATTAAAAAAAGAGAAATACAGTCGATTACTGGCAATTTACCTGGAGGGTTAAAGCCTTTATCAGCAACAATTAGTTTTGAGGAAATGGATAATCTCCCAGAGCAATGGATAGAAATTGCACATGAAAATAGTATGGCAATTCAAATAAAGAATGAAGAAGTTGCAATTGCTGAGAAAGAAATTGATATTAGAAAAGGGGAACATTATCCAATTTTAAGTGCTACTGCTGCCAGAAGAAGATCATGGGAGCCATATAGTAGGATAAATTTTGGCTCAAGATTTTATGAAGATACACTTGGCGTGGAGTTAGAGATCCCAATTTTTTCTGGAGGCTTAACGAGTTCTCGGGTTCGAGAAGCAACTTTATTAAAAAGAAAAGTTGAGGAGGAGTCTGAATATGTAAAACGGGATGTTGAACTTCAGGTTAGAAAAGCTTATTTAACATTGCAAACAAATTTATCTGAAATATCAGCTTATCAAATAGCACTAGAATCATCGCAAACTCAATTGGACTCAACAAAAATTGGCTTCCAAGAGGGTTTAAGAAATAGTGTTGAAGTTTTAAATGCGCAACAAACATTTTATGCATCTACTCGAGACCTTTTATCTGCAAGATATAATTATTTAAAAAATTTGTTAAACTTAAAACATACCGTAGGTACTTTGTCGGTGAAAGATATTGAAGAAATTAATAAGTATTTGGTGATGGAGTAATTAAATGATTGCAGATATATCAAGAAGCATGGTTGTATTGGTTGATATTCAAGAAAAGCTTGCAGGCGCAATGCCTAAAGAAGTAATTAATAAGATTGTAAAGCGATGTGAGTTAATTGCTAGGCTATCTAAATTAGAAGATATACCAATTATTGTGACTGAGCAGTATCCAAAGGGATTGGGAAAAACATTAAGCATCATGAATCAATTTCTTGGTGATGCGACTTTTATTGAAAAATCTACTTTTTCTTGTATGAGTGATCCCGCATTTAAATCTAAATTAATTAAGTCGCGAGATCAGGTTATTTTGGCAGGCATGGAAGCGCATATTTGTATTACACAGACTGCATTGGATTTAATTCAAGAAGGGAAGACGGTCTTTATTCTTGAAGATGCGATCGTATCTAGAAATATTTTAAATAAACAAAATGCATTGAATAGGATGCGCGACGCAGGCTGTATTATTAGTAATACAGAATCAGTGGTATTTGAATGGCTTCATAGTGCTGATAATGAAAATTTCAAAGCAATTGCATCTTTAATTAAAGATATTGATTGATTAGCGTAATAATCTTTTTTTGTTTTTGATTTTTTGAGCGCATAAAATTATTAATTTGAGTAATCTTCTTTTGACGTAATTTTTTTGATTGGTATTCTTTAATTATTTTAATAATTTGGTCTTCACGAATCTTGATTATGGCATTAGCTTTTTCGCCATCGAGAATAATGTTCTTAAAGTTATATATTGAAGGCCCGACGAAAGTTGGTTTTAATAGAGATAAAGGCTCAATCGGATTTTGTGAGCCAAAAGATCTAAAACTTCCTCCCATAAAAACAATAGAGCTTATACCAATATATTGATATATTTCTCCCATGCTGTTGCCTAGCATTATCTTGAAGTCCTGATGATTTTTTTCATTTTTTCTGGTGATGTAAGGTAGGTTAGTCTTTCTAATTAGCGATTCGACTTGATTAAAACGCTGAGGATGACGAGGTACTATAAGCAGAACAAGGCTTTTGTTATCTATTTTTTTTACCAGATGCAGAAAAATTTCCTCTTCACCTTCTCTTGAGCTTAATAAAGTAACGACGTATTTTTGTTCTAAGTTAAATTTACCAATCCATTGTTTTGCTTCATGTAAAGTATTTTTTGGTGCTTTTTGGTTATATTTGAGGCTTGGATGAATTGTTATTTTGCGATGGACTAGTTGTGTAAAATTACTCTTATCTTCATTGGATTGAACCCAAATTTCACTCAAGTTTTGTAAACAATTTTGAATTAGTGGTTTTATTTTTAAATAACCCTTTAATGATTTGTCAGACAAGCGACCATTAATGAGTAGTGTAGGAATATTTTTTTTAGCGCAACTTTTGATCAGTGCTGGCCATATCTCTGTTTCAATAATAATGAGAATAGAAGGATTAAAAAAATTTAAAAAACGCTGAATTAAAAAACAGCTATCAAAGGGAAGGTATACCCTAAATAATTTTTTAGAAGATGATAGGTTAACTTTCCTTCCTGTTGGGGTGGTGTGAGAAATCAAAAAATTAGCATCTGGATGTTGTTTTTCAAGCTCAAGGAGAAGGTTTTTGATGGCATTAGTTTCGCCAACGGAAACGCAATGAAACCAAATTGTCTTTTTTTGAGAAAAAAATGCTTTTTTATGAAGGTAATTTACGCCATAACGTTCACCAATATGTTTAAGATAATCTGGCTGTTTTAAACTGCGATAAAAAATCTTAATAAGGGTAAACGGAAGCAGTAAATGAAGTGTTATTTGATACAAAAAATAGTACATAACCTATATTTTCACATAAAAAATTTGAATTTAGTGCAGAAGCTATTGATTTGAAAAGATATTTATAAAGTCAATCAAAAAAAGCAAAAATTTTTCTTGACGACATACAATAGGATGATAAAATTCTCATACATAACCACTATATGTAGTGGTTTCTTTCAAAGCATTAAATTGCTATATTTTTATTTAAATTTATCAAAAATTACGCCAGGGGAGCACGATGTTGAAGGCCGTTAAGTCAAAAGTTAAATCATCTCAAGACGATGCAGAATCATTAAATTTACAATCCGTATCGCTAGATATTTGGGATAAAAAATATCGTTTAAAAGCAAAAAATGGCGAGTTTGTTGATCAAAATATTAATGATACCTATGCGCGTGTTGCGAAAGCGTTAGCTGAAGTTGAAAAAAAAGAAGATCAAGATAAATGGCATCAGAATTTTTTATGGGCTCTACAGCATGGCGCAATTCCTGCAGGCCGAATTACTTCTAATGCAGGCGCACACGAACACAAGCCCGCAACGAGCACAATTAATTGTACAGTATCAGGCGTTGTTGAAGATAGTATGACCGGAATTTTGGACAAAGTTCATGAGGCTGGATTAACACTAAAAGCAGGCTGTGGTATTGGGTATGAGTTTTCGACTTTGAGACCTAAGGGTGCTTTTGTTGCTGGCGCAGGTGCTTATACAAGCGGTCCGCTCTCTTTTATGGATATATATGACCGCATGTGTTTTACAGTTTCAAGTGCGGGTGGCCGTCGTGGCGCACAAATGGCGACATTTGATATTTCACATCCAGATATTACAGATTTTATTAAAGCAAAAAGAGAAGACGGTCGTTTAAGACAATTTAATTTATCTTGCCTCATCACTAAGGATTTTATGGAAGCCGTTAAGGGCGATCAAGATTGGAAATTAGCATTTCCTGTTACCGAGAAAGAAGCGGCGTCTGAAAATCTAGATTTAAATGATCCGAAAGCGGTTATTTGGCGTGACTGGCCAATTGAAGGTAAATATATAACAGAGTCTAAAGGAAAAAATGCAGGCAAAGTGGCTTGCAAAGTTTACTCAACTATCAAGGCAAAAAGACTTTGGGACGTTATTATGTCTTCTACTTATGATTATGCTGAACCAGGATTTATTTTGGTTGATCGTGTAAACGAGATGAACAACAATTGGTTTTGTGAAAATATTAGAGCCACAAATCCTTGTGGCGAACAACCACTCCCGCCCTATGGTGCTTGTTTGTTAGGTTCAATTAATTTAACAAAATTTGTAAAGCAAGCATTTTCTGATGAGGCTTATTTTGATTGGGATGAATACAAAAAAGTAATCGCAATTTTTACGAGGATGCTTGATAACGTTGTTGAAATTAATGGATTGCCCTTAGGAAAACAGCGCGATGAAATTGAAAATAAACGACGCCATGGTATGGGATATCTAGGTTTAGGCTCTGCCTTAACAATGATGAAAATAAAATATGGTGACCCAGACTCTATTAAATTTACTGAGGAAGTCACCAAGGTGCTTGCAGAGGTGGGATGGGAAGTTGGCGTTGAGCTTTCAAAAGAAAAAGGCCCAGCTCCAATTATGAATGAAGATTTTGAAGTGACTGAAGCAATGCTCCAAATGAGACCTGAAATGAAGGCAGATGGCATTAAAGCAGGCGACAAGATTAAAGGTAAAGTTTTAATGGGCAAATATAGTAAATATATGCAGCAGTTCCCTGAAAAAACCCGTGAAGATATAGCACACTATGGATCTAGATTTACACATCATAGTTCTATTGCGCCAACTGGAACAATTTCATTGTCGTTAGCAAATAACGCTAGTAATGGTATTGAACCTTCTTTTGCTCATCATTACAGTCGAAATGTGATTCGTGAGGGTAAAAAAACTAAAGAAAAAGTAGATGTGTTTTCTTATGAATTGCTTGCTTATCGCGAACTTATTAATGACAAAGCGATGCCTTTCTCTGATAAAGCAGACGAAAAGTTACCAGATTACTTTATTGATTCATCTACCATTAAAACCAAAAATCATGTCGACATTCAAGCAGCTGCACAAAAATGGATTGATAGTTCAATATCTAAAACGATAAATGTACCAACTGATTATGACTTTGATGAATTTAAGGAAATCTATATGTATGCCTATGAAAAAGGATTGAAAGGCTGTACGACATTTAGATTTAACCCAGAAGCATTCCAAGGCGTTTTAGTTACTGAAAAAGATTTAGAAAATACAGTCTATGAATTTACATTAGACGATGGCTCAAAAATTGAGCTAAAAGGAAATGAAGAAGTTGAGTACGATGGAGAAATTCATACAGCGGCTAATCTTTACGATGCATTAAAAGAAGGTTATTACGGTAAGTTTTAAGAGGAATTTATGGCTAAGAAAATTGAGAAAAAAATTGTTGGATATGCCGTTCAGGATAAAAAACAAGAAGTAAAAGTTAAAAGAGAAGATGCGGAAATAGTTCAGATTGGAGAACCGTTAGGTCGACCTGAGCATATTTCTGGATTTACCTACAAAGTTAAAACGCCTGTTACAGAACATGCTTTGTATATCACAATTAATGATGTAGTTATGAATGAAGGCACAGAACAAGAGCATCGTAGACCATTTGAAATATTCATCAATTCAAAAAATATGGATCACTTTCAGTGGATCGTAGGTTTGACGCGTGTGATGTCAGCTGTGTTTCGAAAAGGCGGCGATATCACTTTCTTACTTGAAGAGTTACAGAGTGTATTTGATCCAAATGGTGGCTATTACAAACGTGGTGGAAAGTATGTGCCAAGTTTAGTAGCCGAAATTGGTCAAGTCCTTGAGCAACATTTACAAAGAATTGGTATGTTGCAAAATAGAGAGCTTGACGAGCATCAAAAAAAATTAGTTGAGTCAAAAAGAGCTGAATACGTGGAAAAAAAAAATGAACAGCTTGATGATTCAGGGTTTCCTAAAGATGCGCAGTTATGTAACAAGTGTCAAACAAAAGCGGCAGTTTTAATGGATGGGTGTTTAACCTGTTTGAATTGTGGTGAAAGTAAATGTGGTTAGTCATGAACTAACCTTCAAAAAAAGCATCTGAAGTTATATTTAATAATTTCAGATATGCGCTCTAAACTAATATTAATTTTCATTTTATTATCCCTTTCTGTCTTTGCTGATGTGAGACAGGAAGTTGCTTTCAAATTAAATCCTTCAATAGTTAAAGTTCATTCTGCAAATGAATCAGGCAATCATGGTGTTGGCTCAGGGGTAGTTATTGCAAAAGACCATGTAGTGACAAATTGCCATGTGATTGCTAATTCCAAAGGAATCCATGTAACAAAGCATGGCGTAAGCTATCCACCAGAATACTTAATTGCGGATTGGCATCACGATGTTTGTATTTTGTCCTTTAAATTTTTGGAACTAGAAGCGGTAACTCTGGGTAATACTGACTCCATCAAAAGAGGAGATGAAGTGATTGCTAAAAGTTTTGGCAGTAATGCAATTCGACCAATCACCTCCACCGGAAGAGTAAAAGATATTTTTAATATGCAAGGCCAGCATATTATTCAGTCATCAACATGGTTTTCTCTTGGGGCAAGTGGAGGAGGTTTATTTGATAAACACGGTAACTTAATCGGAATTACAACTTTTAAGACACCTGGGAAAAAAGCGCTCTATTATTCTTTGCCAGTTGAAATTATAAAAAAATTACTTACTGATGGAGCTAGAACAAAAATGACTGAACAGGCAGAGTCACCTTTTTGGGATGAGCCACCGGAAAAGTTACCTTTCTTTATGCAAATAGTTAAACCATTGCTTGATCAAAATTGGAATGAACTGAAAGAAATTTCAACAAAATGGGCCCAGCAAAAAGATTCCCCTGAAGCATCCTATTATTTGGCAAGCAGTTTATATTATTTAGATAACAAAAATGAAGCAAAAACTACTCTACTTAAATTACTGGAAGCATTACCAGATCATGCTCAAGGCCATCGGCTATTGGCAAAGATATACGAGGATGAGGGAAATAAGGTAAAATCTGATTATCATCAAAAGTGTTATATGGAATTAGATAGTGAGCTTGAAGAATTTTCAACTAGTTAAAAAAATACCCTTATTTATTATGAGCTTTGCAGTTATAAGTTGTTCATATGTGAATACAGATAAAATTAGTAGAGTGCTTGCTACAGATTATTATGAAGTAGACAATGCCCCCGAGAACGCATCCTTATATAACTGCGAAAAAAATAAATTTTATTTAAGAAAAATCATAACAAAAGACAATAAAGATGCCTTTTGGATCTTTTTTGATAAAAAGGAATACCTATTTAACAAAGAAGATGATGTGACTTACGAAAACCCGAGGTATCAGTTAAAAATTAATGAGGGTGTTATTGATGTTAATGAAAAATCCTCAAAAGAAGATAGAGAGCAATATTTAAATTGTAAGATTGCAAACTAACTTGATAAACCCTCTGAGATAGAGTAAGTTATAGGTTACCTTAAACTAATTTATTGGCTCATAAATGGATAATAAATATGGATTAGGCAGCTCAAAAGTGGCAACAAAGATACATAAAGATGCAGAATCAAAAAAATGTAATTACTGCCAAAGTTTGGTTTTGCGCTATTGTCCAACCATGGAAGACCATCAGTGTGAAAAATGTAATCGATGGCAAAATGATGTTCCCAAAAATTACGCAACAGGTCGAAGTTCAGACTATTAATATTTAACAAACTAAGAAGGTAAAAATGATCATTCAATCAGAAATTATTGATTTGGTTACCGCTACGGGTACCATGAGAACCTATATTCATCGACCATCTCATGCGGGGCAGTATCCAAGCATTCTTTTTTATTCAGAAATATTTCAACAGACAGGACCAATTGAGAGAGCCGCAAAAATTATTGCTAGCCATGGCTATAATGTATTAGTACCTGAAGTTTTTCATGAACTCAATCCCATAGGGACAGTTCTTAACTATGATGATGCAGGCCGAGATAAGGGAAATGCAGATAAATCGAATAAAGATGTAGAGTCTTATGATTCTGATAATAAGGCCATGGTTGATTGGCTAAAAAATCAAAAATGGCATAATGGCTCGATTGGCGCAATGGGCTTTTGTATTGGCGGACATTTGGCATTTAGGGCAGCTTTGCACCCTGAAGTTAAAGGAACCGCATGTTTCTATGCAACAGACCTTCATACTAAAATTATTCCTAACCAACCTGGACAACATAGTATGGAAAGGTTAAAAGATATTCGGGGTGAGTTACTGATGATATGGGGAAAACAAGATAACCATATCCCAACTGAAAATCGTATGCAGATTCATGCAGAATTACTGAAAACAAAAATTCCGTTTGAATGGCATGAGTTTAATGCGCAGCATGCTTTTATGCGTGATGAAGGTGAGCGCTATGACCCTGAAATTGCAACCATTTGCTACCAAATAGCCTTTAGATTTTTTGCTAGAACACTTAACTAAAAATATGAATATAGTAATTAATGGTGAAATTAAAGTTGTTGATGAAAATAAAATCTTAAATCTTCAAGATTTAATTGAGTTTTTAAAGTTAACAAACAAAAGATTTGCGCTTGAAAGAAATGGAGAAATAATTGCAAAAAGTCAATTAGTAAATGAAAAGCTAAATGATGGCGATAAATTTGAAATTGTTGGTGCTGTTGGGGGCGGATAGCATGGATAAATTTATCATTGGATCAAGAGAGGTTAAATCAAGGTTATTAGTAGGAACTGGGAAATATAAAGACTTTAACCAAACAGCTGAGGCAATTCAAGAAAGTGGCGCGGAAATTGTTACTGTTGCAATCAGGAGAACTAACATTGGGCAGAGCGATCAAGAACCCAGTTTATTAGATTTTATTTCACCAGAAAAATATACATATTTACCAAATACAGCAGGATGCTATTCTGCTGATGAAGCGGTAAGAACACTTCGTTTAGCAAGAGAGTTATTGGATGGACATAATTTGGTAAAGCTTGAAGTTTTGGGGGATGCTGAAACTTTATATCCAAATATTGTTGAGACTATTGAAGCTGCAAAAATATTAGTTAAAGATGGTTTCGAAGTAATGGTTTATACCTCTGATGATCCGATTGTTGCAAAAAAATTAGAAGATATTGGATGTGTTTCGATTATGCCACTGGCATCTTTAATTGGTTCAGGAATGGGAATCCTAAATCCATGGAATCTAGAAATTATTCTAAAAAATTCAAAAGTACCTGTTATTGTTGATGCAGGTGTAGGAACTGCGTCAGATGCAGTAATAGCAATGGAATTGGGTTGTGATGGAATTTTGATGAATACAGCTATTGCTGCCGCAAAGAATCCGGTATTAATGGCGGCCGCGATGAAAAAAGCTGTTCAATCTGGCCGTGAGGCTTTTTTAGCGGGCAGAATGCCAAAAAAATTATATACAGCTTCACCAAGCTCACCAACAACGGGATTAATCAAATAATGAGTGATAAGAAAATTAAGATTAGTTCCGTGACTGAATTTATGCCGAATTATTCATCAGAAAAAGACAATCGATATTTTTTTGTATATTGTATTACCATTCAAAACCAACTAGAAGAAAAAGTTCAGTTGATATCGAGGCACTGGAAAATTGAAAACTCAAATGGAGTGATTAAAGAAGTTCAAGGCCTGGGAGTTGTTGGCGAACAGCCTATTATTCCACCAGGTGATTCATATACATATACCAGCGCAACTGAAATAGATTCTCCCGTTGGATCAATGCACGGAATTTATACAATGGAAACAAATTCTGGAATGACATTTGATGCTGAGATACCGAAATTTGATTTGATTATGCCAAGGAGCTTGCATTGAAAAAAATATTTATCAGCTTGTGCCTTATTTTTTTAGCAAGTTGTAAGACCGATACAGTCAATCAAAAATGCAATTGTGATACAGAAGAAAAAAATACCAAAATCACTAAAAAAGTTGAAGAGTGTAATGTAGAAATTATTGATAAGGCAAAAGATGAAAATTTTGTTCCATATAGTCAGCTTGAAAAGACTGATTGGTATCAAGTTGAATATATTTTGGAGAATGATCAATTATTTATGGCCTGGCCTGCATGGGTTAGAAGTTGTTCAAAATTAATTAATAATCAAGATTGGTCAGGAGTTTGTTCTATAACAAATGAGATGATTGATCCAAGTAACGATGATATTAAAGCATTTATTAAGGAAAATTTTGATTTATATAAATCATGGAATGATGAATCAGATGAAGGATTAATTACTGGATATTATTTGCCTGTTCTGAATGGTAGTCGCAACAAGACAGAAAAATATACAACTCCAATTTACAGCAAACCGAATGATTTACTCACCATAGATTTATCAGAAATTTATCCAGATTTAAAATATAAAAGATTAAGGGGAAAAATAGAAGGTGACAAAGTAGTTCCATATTTCTCAAGAGAGCAAATATCTAGTAAAAAAAATATTCTAGATGGACAAGAGCTTTTTTGGGTAGATAATGCAGTTGAAGCATTTTTTATGGAGATCCAAGGTTCAGGGATTATTATGCTTGAGGATGGGACGCGGGTGCCGATTGGCTATGCTGATCAGAATGGCCATAAATATCAATCAATGGGACGAGCATTGATTAATGCTGGAGAGCTGCATAAAGATAAGGTATCAATGGCGAGTATTAAAAACTGGGCTCAGAAAAATAAAAGTAAATTAAAAGGCTTTTTGAATAAAAACCCAAGTTTTGTTTTTTTTAAAGAATTAGAACCTGGCTTACCCGGACCAATTGGAGCTCAAGCAGTACCAATTACTGCAGAACGTTCAATTGCAATTGATAAAAAATTTATACCATTGGGCGCACCTGTTTTACTATCAACAACAGAACCAAATTCAAATAAACCATTAAATAGGCTTGTTATAGCTCAAGACACAGGCGGTGCGATCAATGGTCCGATAAGGGCTGATTACTTTTGGGGCGAAGGCGAAGAAGCAGGAAAAAAAGCAGGTGCCATGAAGCAAACTGGAAATATTTGGGTATTGCTTCCTAAGGGCTATCAAATAAAAAAGAGACCCTAAGGTCTCTTTTTTTGTAAATTAACAATAATTATTTATTGCAAACGTACATTGTTACTTCAAAACCGAAACGCATTTCAGTAGCAGCAGGTGTTGTCCACATAACAATTTCTCCTTTCGAATAAATTTCTGCATTAGCAGTATTTGTATATTAAAAAAAATTAGACAAAAGGAAATAATAGTGAATTTAAAAAAAGGTCATGAAAATCATTAAAAAACTTTTTTACGTAATCGTTTTAAAAATACAAAAGTATCGTATTTAAGAAACGAAAATTTAAATAAAATATTTAAATGTTTGTTATTTAAAAGTAGGTATTTTTTAAGAAAGATATTGCGTGTAGACCAGTCAAATTTATTCATAATTCTGACTAAATCTTTTACCCTTTCTCTTTGGCGAGATTTAAATGATAAATTGGAAAAATTATCAGATAAGCGCCCAGTATCTATGAGTGAGAACTGAATAGATTCACTTTGAATATTAAATAAAATATTTCCAGCTGATAGATCCTTAAAATAAATACCTTTCCCATGCATATTATTGATATAAGTCGCAAGCGCTTCAAAAATAGATCTTTTCGTTAGACCTTCATAGGTTTCATGATCTTGAAAATGAAAAGCTAAGTCGTTAAAAGTCTTGAAAGGTTCATATAAACAAACATAATAATTATCGAGTTGACTTATGTCTTTTTTATGAGTAAATACCGCAATGGGTGTAGGTGTAGAGATTCCTTTTCTTAAAAGGGCATTGGCGCCATTCCATGAACGATATGCTTTATTAGGTTTATGTTTATCAAGCCACAATTTATGTTTATGAATTTTCAGTGGTTTTTTAATAACAACTTCACCGATATCAGGAATATAAATTCTCCAAATCGCGTTCCTTGCTTTTCTAAGAGCATTTTGTTTATCTGGAATTTGCAATGAACTTGGATTGCAATACTGCCAAATTTTATTTGCTAAGAATTTATTTTTTGCTTGAATCAGACCCTCATAATCATGGTCATAGATAGGAAAGTAACTATGTTCGTAGTGAACAATTAAATGATCCAAGGTAAACGGACTCTGAATTAAGTTTATATTTGATTCATCCTCCCAGAGCATAAGAATAGGCTTCTCTGAAATCAAAGCAGGTTGCGTAATTTTTTTCCCAAAGATATCAAGAAAGATAGCACGATCAAGGTCACTAGGATGAAACAGGGATTTAATATTGGCTGCAAATCCATTCATTGTCCAAGCAATAATAATAAATTGACTTTCTTTTTTAAAGGCATGTATTTGGATTTCATTAATATTAGAAAAGCTTTTTATAAAATGGCTATTAGTTAATAATTGAGTAAAGAACTTAAAGGCATAGAAGCTTGGATTTTCTTTATAGTCATTTATAAAGCCTCGGGAATCATCCAGGTATGCAACTTGCTCCAGATTAGGGTATGTATTATCGCTTCCGCCATCGTCAATTAATCCTTCTCGGTTGCATATTAAAGGACCCCAAAACACCTTATCAAAATAGCTATGAGAAGCGAGCAAGGTAAAATATCTAACAAGATATTCAGCTTGTTTAATTTTATAGTTAGAAAAATTCCGACCAATTCTCTTCTCAGTCCAAAAAGCAATGGGACTAATTAAAGAATGAATCCCATTATCTAGACTTATTTTTTTAAGTAAAAAAGCTTTTTTATAGTGATTAAATTTTAAAAAATTAGTGCAGCGCTTAAGGAAAATACGATGATCATAAGGTTCAGGTTCAATAGTTCTCTCTAAAAAGAAATTATTAGATGCAACGCTAGGAATTTGATGTTTAAGATTCAGATGGTTGAGTATCCCTAAGTTATAAAAGGGCTCAAAATCAGTTATATTGGGGCCAATAATTTTACGCTTATTAACTTTGGCGAAGTGGTAAGCGATTGACCAAATTTTAGATAAATGAGTGATAGGAATCCCAGTCCACTTTTTTCGATTGATGGTACTTGTGATTTCTATATCAAATGGAACTGATTTAAACAAAGTAAAAAATTTATCAAGAAAATTTTTCCAATGATATTGGCTACTGCTTTTATGAAAGTTCAAACAATCATCATGGGGTGGATTAATATTAATAATGATGTTTAGATTTTGATCTACTAATTTTTCTAAGAGTCTTTTTTTATGGTTATTTAAGTCCTGATAAGTAAAATACAGGCGTACATTTTTTACATTCAGTTCTTTAATTTTTTTTAATATAAAGGCATCGGTATCTGGATTTTGATTAGATGCAATATTGATGCCAAAAAAATCTCCAGGAATTATGTGTTTTCTATTTGGAGGAAGATGTTTATTTCTTAAATCTAAAAAAAAATAATAGAGTGCAAATTTAAATAAATATTTACTATAAATAACTGATTCGGATATCTTCATATTTATTCTGGCAGCTTATAGAGTTGTTTTTTGTATAGAAAGCTTGGAAGCAGCGCATTCGCTAATAATTGATCAATCTCTTTTTGGGATAAATTATTCTCGGTTTCTGCGGATTGTTTATTTTTGAAATCATACTTTCCTGTATAAATCTCCTGGTTTGGTTTTAGTATCAATAATCGATTACATTCAAGCCAGCCAAAATTATCATAGTATTGAAGAAGCGCCCTTCCCGAACATTCGTCATGATTCATCCTCATTACGTCTCTGCCAATAAGAGGAGTTGAGGCCTTAATACCAGCTAGTGATAAAAGTGTTACAGGTAAATCAATCTGACTAACAATATTTTTGATAGTCATTGGCTTAACAGATCCTCCTAGAATTAATCCTGGTATATGAAAATTATAAACGGGTATAAGGTCTGCACCTCTAACACGAATGTCATGATCAGCTACAATTAGAAATATTGTATTTTTCCAGTAACTGCTTTTTTTGGCTTTATTGATGAATTCTCCTAAAGCAAAGTCAGCATACTTAACCGCATTATTTTCTGACTGTTTAGGCTCTTCATATAGTTTGATTGTGTTATCAGGAAATTCAAACGGCGCGTGATTGGATGAAGTAAAGACAAGCGAGAAAAAAGGTTTATTATTCGTAGTATTTGTTTCAAAAAGATTATGGGCTTGATTGAATAAATCCTGATCAGAAGCCCCCCAGCTACCAACAAACTTTGGATTAATATAATCTTTTTGCTCAATAATTTTTTCAAAGCCATTACCTATGAAAAAATTTCGCATATTATCAAAATGCGCTTGCCCTCCATAAATAAAACTTGTTTCATAGTTTAATTTTTTAAATAATGTTGCCAGTGTGAAAAATTTTGATTGAGATAAGGGAAGTTTTACAGTGCTTTGAGCAGGTGTTGGTGGGAATCCGGCAACAACAGCTTCAATGCCACGCGCAGACCTTGTCCCTGTTGCATATAAATTTTCAAACCAAATACCATCTGATTTTAAATTTTCCAAATTGGGCGTAACCGGCAAACCTCCTAGAGATTCTACAAAGGTGGCACCTAAGCTTTCTTCAAGAATAATGACAACATTTTGTGGTTTTCCCTTAAAAATTGGATCGAGTTCTCGCAGAGTTGGATTCTCTTTTGGGCCATTATGATTTGTGAGCGATAATATTTCTGCACTCGATAGTTTTCCGTATATTGCTGATGCGTCTTTTTCGTGGTGCATGCTATACAGAGCATAAGAAACAGAATATGGTGAATTTAAAATAATGGAGTTGATTAAATTATCTTGAGTTGTTGCAAAATAAGCAGGGTTTGCTGGACGATGACCAAAAGTTGATCGAATAGAGATAAACATAAAAACCAAAATAATTGGCCAGAAATACAAATGAATTTTTTTATAAGTAATTTGGTAATTTTGAAAAATTAATTTTTTTAAAATAATTGATGCACCAATAAGAGAAGCCAGCACCAAGATAACATCTAACAAGAAGCCTTTACCTAGCATTTCAATAATTTCTTTAGGATATTTTAAGTATTCAATAAATAATATATTTGGTCTCGTATTGTATTCAGCAATAAATGTGGGTGATGTTGCTTCAATTAAAAAGAAAATTAGTAAGGTTATATAAACCCAATATGACATTATTTTTTGATATGCTTTTTGTAAATATTTGCTGAGGTATACCAATGGAAAAAATAAAAACGGGATTAGCATAAATTGCCCAATAATCATTAAATCTACTCTAAATCCATTTAAAAATATTTGGAAAATAGTTGATGATTCCAGAGCTTGATCAAATTTCCAGATAACTAAACCAATCCTGGACACTGAAAAAATTGCTAAAGAAAAAACATAGGCTTTCAGTAACAATAAATAAGGATTTGAAGAGAGCTTTTTGATCATGTTTAAACGCTAGGCAAAGTAATCTATTTAATGAATTATACCTAAGCTAACAATAAAAAAAGGGTGTATTTGCATACACCCTTTCCTAGAGAACTAAATTACCAGCTTAAGAGGAGAAAGTAACTTAGTTTCTGTAAGCAGTTTCACCATGTGACGTAGTATCAAGACCTGTTATTTCATCTTCAGCAGAAACTCGAAGTCCGATAATTGCGTCTACGACTTTATATAGAATAAAACTAATAACGCCGCACCATACAATTGTGAATAAAACTGATTTAGCTTGAATGGTTAGTTGACTCATCATGGTGATACCCTCATCGTATCCAACCCCACCAAAGTCAGGTGACATAAGAATTGCTAGACCGATTGCACCAACAATTCCAGCTACACCATGAACGCCAAATACATCTAAGGAATCATCATATCCAAGGGCATTTTTGAGTGAGGTACAAGCCCAAAAACTTACTATGCTTGCAACCAGTCCAAGAATAATAGAACCCGCTGGTCCAAGAACCGCACAAGCCGGTGTAATCGCCACTAAACCTGCAACCGCACCTGAAGCACCACCAAGCATAGAGGGTTTACCTTTAGTAATCCATTCAATAAAGATCCAACCTAAGACCGCAGCAGCTGTCGCTACTTGTGTGTTAATCATAACTAACCCAGCAGTCCCATCAGCTGCGAGTTCACTTCCAACATTAAAACCAAACCAACCAGCCCATAGTAATGATGCTCCGATCATTGTTGCAGGTAAGTTATGAGGCGCCATAGCCACTTTGCCAAGACCAGTTCTTTTACCAACCAAGATCGCACCGATTAAAGCAGCAATACCTGCATTAATATGAACAACGGTTCCGCCTGCAAAGTCAATTGTTCCCCATTCACTCATCATACCGCCACCCCAAACCATATGACAAATAGGAATGTAAACGGTCAATAACCAAAGTGGCATAAAAACAAGCAATGCTGAGAATTTTATTCTTTCAGCAAACGCACCTACGATGAGAGCAGGCGTTAATGCAGCAAAAGTTAATTGGAAAGTAATGAAAACATATTCTGGTATCGTTCCTGATAAAGTGTCAGCAGTAATTCCTTTTAGGAGTGCAGAACCTAACCCTCCGATGTAAGTGTTTAATGACCCACCATCTTTAAATGCTAAAGAGTACCCAAATAAGACCCATAGCACAGACATTAAAGAGAAGATCACAAAGACTTGCATTAGCACCGATAACATATTTTTGGAGCGAACAAGGCCACCATAAAATAGTGCTAATCCAGGAATCGCCATAACGATGACAAGAATAGTCGCAACAATCATCCAGGCTGTATCGCCAGTATCAAGTGTTGCTGGCTCTTCTTCAGCGGGTGCTGCTTCATCTGCAACTGGTGCTGCATCTGCTTCAGCAACTAGAAGTGATTGGCCGCTGAAAATATCTGTGGTTTCAGCAACCCCTACGTTTAAAAATCCCATTAAAAAGAGACTTAATAAACCAATTAAACTAAATTTTTTAAGTAAATTTTTCATGATTTTGTCCCCTTTTATAGTGCGTCTTCGTCTGTTTCACCAGTACGAATTCGAACAACTTTTTCTAAATCCGAAACAAAGATTTTGCCATCACCAATTTTTCCAGTGACAGCAGATGTCTCAATTGCTTCGACAACTTTTTTTGAAAGTTTTGTTGAAACAGCAACTTCAAGTTTAATCTTGGGCAGAAAGTCAATTACATATTCTGCTCCACGATATAATTCTGTATGTCCTTTTTGACGCCCAAAGCCCTTGACCTCAGTGACCGTTACGCCTTGAACGCCGATCTCTGCTAGGGCTTCTCTGACTTCATCAAGCTTAAACGGCTTGATAATTGCAGTGATTAATTTCATTGT
>CAYVOQ010000007.1:0-41144 GCA_964453595.1 uncultured Methylobacillus sp.
CTGTAGGTCTGCCAATTACAGAGCTTGCGTCTTTTGGCTTAATAGCCATTTCTTTTTTTTCTGGCTCACCGAGATATTTAAGGATGCGCGCTGAAGGTTTACCATTAAACATATCTAGAAATTCTGTTTCTTGGTAAATCTTTTTCTCAGCAAAAGCAAAAGAACTAAAAAGAAATGTAAAAATAATTGTTATTGCTGATAGCGTAAATTTAATTTTCATTGTTTAACCTTAATAAAATTTTAATTAATCTCTAATTTTAACCCATCATAGGCTAAAAATATATTCTTAGGTAAGCGGCTCGATACTTCCTTATACTCAATATCATGAGTCATATGAATAAAAAAAGTTCGTTTTGCTTTAATTTTTTTTGCGATCTCTAGACTTTGATTAAAGCCAATATGGGAATAATGAGGCTCAAACCTAAGACAATCAAGAAATAAGGTATCTAGATTTGTTAGGGCATTAAATGCAGCCTCTGGAATCTCTGAAACATCAGTAATATAAGCAAAATTATTAATTCTATATCCTAATATTTCCAACTTACCATGCATAACGGGTATAGGTGTAACTGTTAAATCATCTATTTTTATAGGTTCATAACCTTTGAGAATATTTTTTTGTAATACTGGTGTCTCCCAAAAGCCAGATGCTTCACGAATTGCATATCCGAATTTATTTTCTAATTCATGCATTGTAAATTCGTTTGCAAAGATTGGAATAGCACTTTTTTTTCTTTGGCAAAATGCTCTTAAATCATCAATTCCATGACAGTGATCAGCATGATGATGAGTAAACAGAACTGCATCAACCACCCTTACCTCTTCACGTATGACTTGTTGTTTAAGGTCAGGAGATGTATCAATAATTATATTTTTTTTATTTGCATTGATAAGAGTTGAACATCGAGTTCTTTTATTTTTTTTATTTTTAGACAAGCAAACTGGACAGACGCAATTAATAACTGGAGTTCCAGCACTAGATCCACAGCCTAGAACAGTGACTTTCATTGGGAGCACTTTTTAAATAGGTTAAAAAAGTTTTTGGTTGTTTGTTCTTCAACCTCTTTAATATCAATTCCTTTTAGGTTAGCAATTTCTTCAGCAATATAGATAACTTTTGATGGATCATTTATTTTTCCTCTAAATGGGACAGGAGCAAGATAGGGTGAATCTGTTTCAATTAGAATTCGATCTAGAGGAATTTTTTTTGCTGTTTCTTTTAAATCTAATGCATTTTTAAATGTCAAAATTCCAGAAAAAGAAATATAGAAATCCATATCAATCGCTTTTTTTGCCATTTCATAAGTTTCCGTAAAGCAATGCAGAACACCATTTGTAGAATCATTTTTTTCAGATCTTAATATTGCAATTGTATCTTCCCTTGCCTCTCTGGTATGGATAATAAGAGGAAGGTTAGTTTGGTTAGCTGCATGAATATGCTTAATGAATCTTTTTTTCTGCCACTCAAGGTCACCTTTTAGCCGATAGTAATCAAGGCCTGTTTCCCCAATCGCAACAACTTTTGAATGTTGTGCCAAATTAACAATTTCTTCAACACTTGGCTCGATAATATTTTCATAGTCAGGGTGCACTCCAACGCTAGCATATAAATGATTATGGTTTTCTGCAAGCTCTAAAATTTCTGGGAATTTATCTAACTCAACACTCACGCAAAGCGCATGAGAAACATTGTTTTTTTGCATGTTGTTAAAAATCTCTGCAAGATTGGATTTTAGTTCAGGAAAATTTAAATGGCAGTGCGAATCAATAAACATTACTTAAAAATCCTCAAGTAATCTAACATGATGTTGTCTAACGTTATCGACTTATTAATTTGAGTAGATGATATGCGCTTATAGTCAATTATTTTTTTATAAAAGTTTAAAACTTCTTTTTTAGATACTGTGGGTACAATTTGTTTCATATAATTCTCTTTATCTTTAAAGTAGGTAATTTGATTAAAATCAATGCAAGCCATTAAATCATAAATCCATTTCTGTAATATTTCTATAAAGAATGGGAGTCCATTTAATAATAATTGATCGTCAACTTCATTAAAATCAAATTTTTTGCCACGCTGCAAAATATCTAATTCAGTTTCAATAGATTCTTGATTTTGAGCATAATCGATTGCATGAAATGGATTACCATCAGCCAAAGACAAGTACTGAACAGCATCCTTATTGTTGGTAGACAAAAGGTACTCCTCGCCTTCTTTTAGCGTCGGGTTTGGCAGATCTACTTGAAATGTTCGGCTTAGTATAGTTGGTAAAAGTCTTGCTTTATTGCTAGTAGTTAAAATAAAAATAGTATTTTGTGGTGGCTCTTCAAGGTTTTTTAATAATGAATTTGCTGCACTACTATTCATATAGTTTGCGTTTAAAATAAATATTATTTTTTTTTCATTTTCACCAGCAGATAGTTGTATAAAATCCTTAACATCTCTTAACTGGTCAACATTAATTATTTCAGTTTTTAGTTCTGGGTTTTTTTCAATAATTCTGACGTGTGGATTTTCATGAAGTTCTAGCCTGCAATTCTCACATGTAGCACATGGAATATCACCTCTGTTGCTACATAATATTTTTTTAATAACAAAGTTACCAGCATACATAGCCTCGTTTTCGCTAGGAGAATAAAAAAGATAGGCATGGTGATTTTCTATTTGCTTAAAAAAACTAGCAGACAAAACATGACTATGCCACTTAAGCATGATTAGTGATTACTTTGGTTAATAAATCTCTTAATTCATTTTGAATTAAATCTATAGTTTGATTAGAATTAATAATAAAGAATCGCTCCGGCTCTTCTTTAGCTAAATTAAGATAGGCATCTCGCACCTTAATAAAAAAACTTTGTTTTTCTTGTTCAAATTTATCCAGTTTTCTTTCTTTTGATATTCTTGATCTTGCAATTTCTGGCTCAATATCAAAAATAAAAGTAATGTTTGGTTTTAAATGAGGGTGAATAAGGTTTTCAAGTGTCTTGATATCTCTCGAAGAAACACCCTTGCCTCCTTGTTGATACGCGTATGTTGCATCTGTAAATCGATCGCATATAACGCTTACGCCTGCATTTAATTGTGGAATAATTTTATTAATTAAATGCTCGTTTCGAGCAGCAAACATTAACATGGTCTCAGTTAATGGGTTCATGTGTTCATGAAGCAAAATTTGCCTAAATTGCTCTCCCAAATCTGTACCGCCAGGCTCACGAGTTACAATAAAGGGTATGTTTCTTTTGGAAAATTCTTTGGATATAAAATCAAGATGTGTACTTTTACCTGCCCCATCTATTCCCTCTACTGTTAAAAAAATTCCTTTTTTCATTTTTTACTTTCAATCTTCCTTTGATATTTATTAACTGCTTCGTTGTGCTCATCAAGTGTTTGAGAAAAATAATGTCTAGAATTTCCCATTGCTACGAAATATAAAGCTTTTGTAGTAGCTGGATTTAAAGCCGCATTAAGAGATTTATAACTTACAAGGCTAATAGGGCTTGGCGGTAAACCATATCTTGTGTAAGTGTTATATGGATTATCTTGCTTTAAATCTTTTTTTCTAATATTGCCATCAAAAGTAGCTCTCATGCCATAAATGACTGTTGGGTCAGTCTGAAGGCGCATACCTTTATTCAGTCGATTAACAAAAACACCAGAAACTTCAGGCGCTTCATCATAGAAAGTTACTTCTTTTTCAATAATAGATGCCATAATTAATGCTTCATATTCATTCTTATAAGGAAGATTATTAGCCCGATGTTGCCATGCAAGTTTCAATTTTCTTTTTAAGGTTTGATATGATTTTTTAAGAAGTTCGACATCTGATGTATTTTTAACAAAATAGTAGGTGTCAGGATATATCACACCTTCTAGATAAGGTTCTTCAGCCTCTAGAACCTTTAAAAGCTCACTTTCATCTATCTTTGAAGGAAGCGTTTGTTTTATGTTTTCATTATTCTTGATAATTTCAAGCGCATCATTGAAAGTTGTCCCCTCGACAAAGGTAATTGCATGGGTTGTTTCTTTTCCTTGGGTTATCATCCTGAGGAGATCAAGAGAGGTTGAGCCTTTTTTAATTCTGTAATTCCCTTTTTTTATACGATTTTGATTGCCGCTAATATAAAAAAGCATTTTCAATCTCCAGGCAGAAGGAATTAAACCTTGGTTTTCAAGTGATCTTGAAAGCAACGTGATTGTCATGCCATTCAAAATTTCAAAATCGGCATTTTCATCTGTAACATTCACCTTAAATATGAAAAAATTTGTCATCAATAAGAAGATTAAGAGGAATATAAAAATACGATGAAATTTAAATTTTTTTTGCGTTAAAAATTTATGTAACTGTTTTATGTTCATTGTGAAATCAGAAATTTATTCATTTTATAAATTAATTCATCTTTAATGTAACTTAAATTATCAATTTTAATAATAGGTATAACACCAAAAACTGAATTTGCAATATATACACTCTCATATTTATGAATTAATGATGCTTTTATTTTTTTTACCTGAATTCGGTAACCTTGGCCGTTAATCCATTTTATTAAAATCTCCCTAGAGACACCTGAAAGGCCATAATTTGTTATATCCGGAAATGAAAAAACCTTACCCTTTCGAAAAAAAATACAGTTTTTTGTTGTTTCGATAATATTTTTTTGATTTGATAAATAAATCGTATCATAAACTTCTTTTTTTACTTTTGAGGCACTAATAACGTTATGTAAGCGGTTCAGGTGCTTAATGTTTGCAAGGGTTGATGGATAAATTACGTCATTATTGATTGTCAAACTGACGCCTTCATATATGGCTTTAGTAACTTCATACGCGAATGTCATGACAATACATGTCGGCTTATTTTTTTTGGGGACTTGATAACCCCTCTCTGAGTTACCTCGTGTAATAATAATTTTACAGATTAAAAGTTGATTTCTCTTGCTAGCTTTTTCAATGGATTTTTTTAATTCAATTTTTGTTGGAATTAAGATATTTAGATAATTAGCGTCGTGTTTGAGTTTTTTATAGTGGACACCCCAATGTATAGGCTGTTTGTTATTGACCAAAAAGGTTCTAAAAATACCGTCACCGTAATTTAAGCCTCTGTCATGAACACTAATGTGAGATGTTTTTTTACCGTTTATAACACAGTTAATCAAAACTAAACTATTTTAAAGACTAAGCTACCGTTTGTTCCACCAAAGCCAAAGTTATTTTTTAGAGCAACTTTAGCTGTGATATCTCTTGCCTCATTTGGAATGTAATCAAGATCGCACTCGGGGTCTTGATTGAAGATGTTTATTGTTGGGGGCGACTTTTGATTATAAAGCGCTAATACTGTAAATACAGACTCAATTCCGCCAGCTCCTCCAAGAAGGTGTCCAGTCATAGATTTTGTAGAATTAACCATTAAATTATATGCATGATCTTTAAATAGCTCTTTTAGAGCATTCGTTTCATTAAGATCGCCTAATGGGGTGGATGTGCCATGTGCATTAACATATTGAACTTCAGTAATATTAACACCTGCATTTTTAACTGCATTTGCCATTGATCTTTTGGGGCCGTCTGTCGATGGTGCTGTTATATGGTAAGCATCAGCACTCATACCATAACCAGCTAATTCAGCATAAATTTTTGCTCCTCTTTTTTTGGCATGCTCGTATTCTTCAAGAACCATTACCCCGGCACCTTCACCGATTACAAAACCATCGCGATCTTTATCCCATGGTCTTGATGCCGTAGCTGGATCATCATTTCTAGATGACAAAGCTTTAGCAGAAGCAAATCCTGCGACCGATAGTTCAGTGATAGCTGCTTCAGAGCCACCAGCAATCATGACATCTGCATCACCGTATTCAATCATACGCGCTGAATCACCAATACAGTGGGTTCCGGTTGTGCATGCAGTCACAATTGAGATATTAGGACCTTTCAATCCATACATGATGGATAAATTTCCAGAAATCATATTAATGATTGTTCCTGGAATAAAAAACGGAGAAACTCTTCTTGGTCCAGACTCATCGTAGGTATCGTTTGTATTCTCAATCGTGCCAAGACCACCAATTCCTGATCCTATAGCAACCCCTATTCTTTCCGCATTTGTTTCATTAACCTCAATCCCTGAGTCTTTAAAAGCCTCAATACCTGCAATCAATCCGTACTGAATGAATGGGTCGATTCTTCTTATTTCTTTAGGTGGAAGAAATTGGGATGGATCAAATTCTTTAACCTCACCTGCAACCTGTGAGGCAAAGTTTGATGAATCAAATTTAGTAATTTTTGTAATACCAGAAACGCCATTGATGGCATTTTTCCATGACTCAGTCACGCCCATTCCAATGGGTGTGACCAAACCAAGACCTGTTACGACGACTCTTCTTTTGGCCATAAAACTAAAAGAAAGGGATTAAAGATTTTTGTTGATATAGTCTATTGCTTGCTGAACTGTTGTAATTTTTTCAGCTTCTTCATCAGGAATTTCGGTGTTGAATTCTTCTTCAAGAGCCATTACCAACTCAACTGTGTCAAGGGAGTCCGCTCCTAAATCATCAATAAATGATGATTCGTTTTTAACGTTAGCTAAATCAGTTCCTAACTGTTCAGCTACAATCTTTTTAACTCTTTGTTCGATGTCAGACATCTATGCACCTCATTCAATATTTAAAAACAGTATTTTATCAAAATTTATCTATATTGATATAAAAATTATTACTTTTTACGCCATTAACATCCCGCCGTTAACGTGGATGGTTTCACCTGTAATATAGCCAGCAGCGTCAGACGCTAAAAAACCTACGGCTTGAGCTATGTCATCAGGATGACCAAGTCTTCCAAGTGGAATATGTTGTAATAGCTTTTCTTTGTGATCATCATTGAGCGCTTTTGTCATGTCCGTATCAATAAAGCCTGGTGCCACACAATTAACTGTAATGCCTCTACTACCAACCTCTTGTGCAAGAGATTTAGTGAATCCAGTTATACCTGCTTTTGTTGCTGCATAATTAACCTGACCAGCGTTCCCCATATGCCCTACTACTGAAGAAATGTTTATGATTCTTCCAGATCTTTTTTTCATCATTGATTTTATAACTGACTGAGACAATTTAAAAACAGACTTTAAATTTGTCTGAATCACCGCATCCCAATCTTCATCGCTCATCCTCATAAGTAAAGTGTCTTTAGTGATACCAGCATTGTTCACAAGAATATCAATTTCCCCATGTTCCTTGTTAATTTTTTCCATTAAATTAGAGATCGACTCTGAGCTATTAACATTTAGAACCATCCCTGAGCCTTTAACATTATTTAATTTAAAGTTTTGTTCAATCACCTCAGCACCATTTTCGGTAGTTGCCGTGCCAATTGTATTAAATCCTAATTTAGCTAAATGCACAGCAATTGCTGCTCCAATTCCTCTACTTGCGCCTGTAACTAATGCAACTTTGTTCATAACTCTCCTAACTGTTAAATATTTAACGACTCATCGTCATTGATTGATAAAAGATTTAATCCTTCTCGATTAATAATTCTTTTACATAAGCCTGTAAGCACTTTACCTGGTCCAGATTCAATAATAGAACTAACCTCATTATCTTTTTCGATCGCTTGAATTGTCTTAGTCCACAAGACTGGATGATGTAATTGTCTGACTAAGTTTGCTTTAATATTTTCAGGATTCATTTCTATAGAGGCATTCACATTTTGAATAAGCTGATATTTCGGCCCATTAAATGTAAATTCATTTAAATACTCACTAAACTCTTTTGCCGCATCGATCATCAAAGAACAATGAGATGGTACGCTAACAGGAAGAATTAGTGCTCTTTTTGCACCTTTTTCTTTAAAAGTATTAATAGAAGTTTCAATAACTTTTTTTTCACCCGCAATAACGAGCTGACCTGGTGAATTGTAATTAACAGGCTCAATGACTCCTTGATTTTGCAAGTCTCGACAAATTTCCTCAACCACTACGTCTTCTAAACCTAATATTGCAGCCATTGCACCAAATCCTGTCGGTACGGCGTCTTGCATCAATTGCGCTCTTTTCTTTACTATCATTAGGGCGCTTTGAAAATCTAAAACTTCACTCGCCAGTAAAGCGGTTATTTCTCCCAAACTATGGCCAGCAACATATTTTATATCGATGTTTTGATTATTGTTGTGCATTAGTTGCCAGCATGCATAACCGGCAACAAGCATAATGGGTTGTGTATAAATCGTTTGATTTATTAATTCATTTTCCTCGTTGATTAATTTAAACAAATCTTCTCCGATTATCTCGGATGCTTCTTGATATAAATTAGAAATCAACGATGAAGAAAATCCTTTCATCATGCCCACAGATTGTGAACCTTGACCTGGAAAAACAAATGCTAAACTCATTTTTTAAATCCTAACTAAGGAAGAACCCCAAGTGAAACCACCACCAAAAGCTTCCATTAAAACCAATTGACCCTCTTTAATTTTATTTGATTTTATACCTTCGTCTAAAGCCAAAGGAATTGAAGCGGCTGAAGTATTTCCATGCTTGTCTATGGTTACTATGACCTGCTCCATACTTAAGTTTAATTTCTTTGCAGTTGCTTGTAGAATTCTTATATTTGCTTGATGAGGAACCAGCCAATCAATATCTGATTTATTAAAACCTGATCCGTTCAAGGTTTCATCAACGATCTCATCTAAAGTATTTACAGCGATCTTAAATACCGAATTACCTTGCATCTCTATAGTTTCTTTTTGGCCACTTAATTTTTTTGGCACATGAAGTAAATCTTCATATTCACCATTGGCATGAATGATATTTTTTATTACCCCAGGTTCATTTGACGATTTAAGAATAACTGCACCTGAGCCATCTCCCCATAAGATAGCGTTTGACCGATCTGTGTAATCCGTGATGGTAGACATTGCATCAGCTCCAACCACAAGGGCGCAATTGTAGGCTCCGGATTTAATATACATGTCTGCCGTGGTTAAGGCAAAAATAAAACCACTACAAACAGCCTGAATATCAAATGCGGGTATACCGGAATTAATTTTTAATTTTCGTTGTAATGTGCATGCAGTACTTGGGAAATTTTTATCTGGGGTTGTGGTTGCAACAACAATTAGATCAATATCATTGATATTGATCTTTGAGCTTTTTATTGCCTCAAGAGAAGCATTTAGAGCCAAATCAGAGGTTAATTCATTAGAGGCGATAATATGCCTTTGCTTAATGCCTGTTCTAGTGGTGATCCAATCATCAGTTGTATCAAATAACTTTTCTAGATCTTGGTTGGTTAAAATTTTTTTTGGCAGGTACGATCCTGTACCAATTATCTTTGAATAAATCATATGAGATTTTTATCAATAGTAAGTTGCTTCGTTATTTTTTTTATTACGTTAAATTTAATTTCTTCATAGGCAGTTTCAATTGCGTGTTCAAAACCGAAGGCATCTGTACCACCATGACTTTTTATAACAATACCATTAATACCAAGAAAAGATGCACCGTTATACCTTCTTGGGTCTAGCCTTTTCTTAAAATTTCTTAATACGGGTAAGCTAATTAATGCTGAAAATTTAGAAAAAATATTTTTTTTATATTCTTGTGTTAAAAATTTTGCGAACATTTGTGCAAAACCTTCAATGGTTTTTAAAGCCACATTGCCAACAAAGCCATCACAAACAACCACATCAGTAGTGCCTTTGAAAATATCATTCCCTTCGACATTACCATAAAAATTTAAATGACTCTCCTTAAGAAGCGAGAATGTTTCTTTAGTTAGCTCGTTCCCCTTGATGTCTTCTGAACCAATATTTAATAAGCCAATAGTTGGTCTTTTTTTATTTGTAATTGCAGCTGATAACATAGAACCCATAATTGCAAACTGAACCAAATGGTGACTATTGCAGTCGGAATTTGCACCCAAATCTAACATACAAGTTGAGCCTTTTTGGCTTGGTAAAAAAGTTGCAATGGCTGGCCTATCGATACCTGGAAGCATTCTTAAAACGAATCGTGCAGTTGCCATCAAGGCACCAGTATTTCCAGCACTTACTGTTGCGTCCGCTTTCCCTTCTTTGACTAAATTTAAAGCTATCCGCATCGATGAATTTTTTTTATTTTTTAAAGCTGTTTGAGGCTGTTCATCCATACCGACAACTTGTTCTGCATGGACTATTTCCAACCTATCTAGATGCTTAAATGACTTAGGAATAAATTTTTTTATTTGGCCGTTTTGGCCAACTAAAATGATTTTTAAATCGGATCGATTTTTTAGAATATTTAATGATGCGGGAACTGTTACCTTAGGTCCAATATCCCCGCCCATTGCATCAATAGCAATAACTTGAGTCATGCTAAATTATTTATCTTGAATTACTTTTTTGCCTTTGTAGAAGCCAGTTGGTGAGACATGATGTCTTAAATGTACTTCGCCAGTTGTTGATTCGATTGCAAGCGCAGGGTTACCAAGTTTATCATGAGATCTTCTCATGTTTCTTCTAGAAGGAGACTTTTTATTTTGTTGAACAGCCATTATATTTTCCTTAAATTTAGTTTAACTTCACACACTCATTTTCATTTGCGTGTTTAGGTGAAAACGGAATATCAAGTAAAATTTCATCTTCGATAAATTCAAACAAATTAAAGTGAGAATTTAGAATAATTTCAATTTCATTAATTTTATGTTTTTCACTCAAAGATGTCTTTAGCACTACAGGGTACGAGCTTTTTAGATCAAGCTTATATTCGTAATCTCGCAGACATCTCTCGCAATTAAACTTTAGCGTAGCTTTCAATGAAATCTCTAGTGACTTCATTCCATTTTTTACAATGCTATCCAAAGTAAACTCCACTTCAGGTGAGTTTTCACATTGGAAACCAAATAAACGTTTAAATTGCGAAAGCGGAATTTTATCATAAAAAGGTTTTTTTTGATCAAAAAAACTAACTAAATCAAAGTTTTGTATATTTGTTTTATTCATTATTTACTTAATGTGCATTTCTGTGAGCATGTTATAATTAAAAGGTTAAATCTGTAGTAATTTGCATAATTATACAGCTCAAAAAACAGGATCTTGATTTGATTAATAAAATTTTAATTGCCAACCGCGGTGAAATTGCGGTAAGAATTATTCGCGCCTGCAAGGAAATGGGCATTACGAGTGTGGCTATCTTTTCAGATGCAGATCGCCATGCATTGCATGTCAAAAAGGCCGATGAATCTTATTTTGTTGGGCAGGACCCTCTCAAAGGTTATTTGAATGCTCATCGTATCGTTAATATTGCGGTTACAGCAAGATGTGACGCAATTCATCCTGGTTATGGTTTTTTGTCAGAGAACCCAGAATTAGCAAGAATTTGTAAAAAAAGAGGTATTAAGTTTATAGGGCCTGAAGCTGAGATTATTAAAAAGATGGGTGACAAAACCGAGGCTAGAAAAGCAATGATCTCTGCTGGACTGCCTGTAACTCCCGGAAGTGATGGCAATATCAATAATGTTGAGGAAGCATTAAAAATTGCCCATTCAATTGGATATCCAGTTATGCTTAAAGCCACCAATGGCGGTGGCGGCAGAGGTATTCGAAGATGCGATAATGACAAAGAACTATTATCAAATTATGAAAGAGTTATCTCAGAGGCAACTAAGGCCTTTGGTAACGCTGAGATTTTTATGGAAAAGTGTGTCCTCACTCCAAAACATATTGAAGTTCAGGTTCTAGCTGACTCTCATGGTAATGTAATTCATTTGTATGAAAGAGATTGTTCCGTTCAAAGAAGAAATCAAAAATTAATTGAAATTGCCCCCTCACCACAATTATCAAATGAACAAAGAGATTATATTGGTAACCTTGCAGTAAAAGCTGCACAAGCCGTTGGTTATGAGAATGCAGGCACAGTAGAATTTCTACTAGATCAAGAAAATAATTTTTACTTTATGGAGATGAATACACGACTCCAGGTTGAGCACACGATTACAGAGACTATCACTGGGGTGGATATCGTGCAGGAGCAAATAAGAATCGCAAGCGGTCTTCCATTAAGATTTAAACAGTCTGATATCAATTTTAGAGGCTTTTCTATTGAGTTTCGAATTAATGCAGAAGATCCTAAACAAAATTTTGCACCATCGTTTGGAAAAATAACCAGGTATTATGCTCCAGGTGGGCCCGGTGTTAGAACTGATGCTTCTATTTATACAGGGTACATTATTCCTCCCTATTATGACTCAATGTGCGCCAAACTGACCATTTGGGCCCTTAATTGGCAAGACGCTATCCAAAGAGGTAAAAGAGCTCTTGGTGACTTATCTGTCTATGGGGTAAAGACCACTATTCCCTACTATTTAGAAATTCTTAATAATATAGACTTTATAGAAGGTGAATTTAATACATCTTTCGTTGAAACTCATCCGGAATTAGCAGATTACGATGATCAATTACCACCTGATATAATAGCTGCGGCAATCTCTGCAGCTATTGCTGCAAGAGAAGGACTTTAAAAGATATGAATAAAAAAATTAACATTACGGAATTGGTACTTAGAGATGGACATCAATGTCATATCGCAACAAGAATGCGAACTGAAGACATGCTTCCAATTTGCAAAGATATAGATGAAGCCGGATTCTGGTCTGTTGAGGCTTGGGGGGGTGCAACATTTGATGCATGCGTAAGGTACTTAAAAGAGGATCCTTGGGATAGGTTAAAAAGCTTGAGAAAGGCTTTGCCTAATAGCCGGATACAAATGCTTTTAAGAGGACAAAATTTATTAGGGTACCGACACTATTCTGACGATGTCGTGGAGCTTTTTGTTAAAAAATCAGCTGATAACGGTGTTGATGTATTTAGAATTTTTGATGCCATGAATGACCTTCGTAATATCAAAACTTCTATAGATGCGGTTTTGAAAAATCAAAAACATGCAGAAGTTGCAATAAGTTACACAACTTCACCGGTTCATAATGTTGAGTACTTTACGCAGCTTGCAAAAGAAATTGAAGCCATGGGTGCAAATAGCATTGCGATCAAAGATATGGCTGGATTGTTGACCCCTTCCGTGACAACAGAATTAGTTTCAAGTATAGCTAAAAACACTTCACTTCCTCTTCATATTCATAGCCATGCAACATCAGGACTGGCCTCGGTCAATTTAATAAAGGCAGTTGAGTCCGGTGCAACAATGATCGATACATGTAATTCAAGTTTTTCTGAGGGTGCCAGCCATCCTACAACAGAATCTATCGTTATAGGCCTCAATGAATTGGGCTACGACACTGGTATTAATGTTGATAAATTACAAAATATAACTGATCATTTCAAAAGAGTTAGAAAAAAATATTGGCAATTTGAATCGGAGTTTACAGGACTAGATCCAAGAGTGCTCATTAATCAGGTGCCTGGGGGTATGATTTCAAACTTATCTAATCAATTAAAAGATCAAAATGCGTTAGATAAAATGGATCTTGTATTAGAAGAAATCCCTAAGGTTAGAAAAGATTTAGGCTATCCTCCTCTGGTGACACCGACGTCACAAATTGTTGGAACTCAAGCTGCATTAAATATTATTACTGGGGAAAGATATAAATCCATTACGAACGAGGTTAAGAATTATTTCCTTGGTGAGTATGGAAAAGCGTTAGGTGAAATCAACAAAGACGTCATGACAAAAGCAATTGGCAAAGAAAAGCCATTCGAAGGACGCCCTGCTGACAGAATTAAACCTGAAATAAATACACTTAAAGTTAAAGTAGAAGATCTTGCGCAAAATGAAGAGGATTTATTAACGTATGCAATGTTTCCTGATTTGGCCACAAACTTTTTGAAAGAAAGAAATGCGGGAACACTTGAGCCTGAGGAACTTCTAGATCAAAGTGAATACCATTCGGAAGCAACAAAAAAAGCTCTATCAGAGTTTAATGTTACTCTGCATGGAGAGACATATCATATCAAGTTAAATAGCTCCGGTAGTCGTGGTGAAGCAGAAAGACCTTATTATGTAACAATCGATGGAATATCTGAAGAAGTGTTGGTGGAAGCTCTTGATTTCACTGAAGTTAATAACTCCTCCGCTGATAAGCCAAATGAAAATAGACAATCATCTGTAAAAAATAAATCTAATAAACCAAAGCCCACTCATGATGGTTGTGTTACAACAGCAATGCCAGGAACAGTAATTGATATTAAAGTAAAAATCGGAGACAAGGTTAATGCTGGAGACTCATTAATTATTATTGAAGCGATGAAGATGGAAAATGAAATTCAGGCTCAAAAATCAGGCACTATTATTGGTATTTATATTGAAAAGGGTGAAAGTATTTCACCTAATGAAACATTAATTGAAATTCAGTAATGCAAGAATTAATTCTTGGCTCTTCATCAAAATATAGAAAAGATATTTTAAAAAGAATAATTACAGATTTTAAAACAGTAAAACCAAAAATCGACGAAACAATTATTCAAAATGAATCTCCAAAAAAAATGGCTCTAAGACTTGCCTTAGAGAAAGCACTTAAAGTTGCAGAAAAATTTCCCCAAGCAATTGTCATCGGATGTGACCAAACCGCAACAGCAGACAAAAAAATTCTACAAAAGCCTGGTGACTTTAAAAATGCATTTAAGCAACTTAAGTTCTTGAAAGGGAAAAGAGTTAGGTTTTATAGTGCATTCTGTGTAGTCAATTCACAAAAGAAGAAAATTTATCTTGAATGTGATGAGTTTAGTGCGACTTATCGTATCAGTAATGATGCTGAAATTAAAAAGTATTTAAAAAAAGAAAAGCCTTATAATTGTGTTGGAAGTATTAAATCAGAGGCATTAGGAATAACAATGTTAGAAGAAATAAAAAGCAATGACCCAACAAGCATCATTGGTCTTCCACTTATCAAGCTATCTAAGATACTTCGAACAGAAGGTCTTTTATAGTCGAAACTTAAATGACCGCTACAAACAAAGGAAGGCTATTTATAATCCCAGCTCCACTCGGCAATAAACATGTTGATTTTATTCATACAAAAGATATAAAAAAAATAAACCACCTTCAAGAATTCATTGTTGAAAATACAAAACCTGCCCGGGAAAATATTAAAAAACTTAAATTAAAAACACCTATTCAGGAGATAAATCTTTACGAAAATAACAACAATAAAATAGTTGATTTAAAATTTATCAAAAACTTAATCGATCATGGTAAGGATGTTGGTATGATTTCAGATTGCGGAATACCTTGTGCCGCTGATCCAGGATCAAATGTTGTTTATTATTGTCATCAAAATGAAATTGAAATTATTAATATAAGTGGTGCATCATCGATTTTAATTAGTCTTATCAAATCTGGATTTAATGGTCAAAATTTTGAATTTATAGGTTATCTCCCAAGAGAAGAAAATAAAATTAAAGAAAAATTAAATCAAATGAATACAGAAATTATAAGAAGTAAGAAGACATTTATTTTTATTGAAACTCCCTACAGAAATAATAATATTTTTAATATCCTAATTAAAAATTTACCAGATGAAAGAAAGTTATCAGTCTCTATAGATTTATATGGAGAAAATGAATTAACGCTTAGCCAAGACATTTCAGCATGGAAAAAGAAAACAATTAGTTTTGAGAAGAAGCCGTGTATTTTTCTAATCAACTAAAAGGCGCAAACGATCTTCTATGAATCTCACAAGCACCAAAATTATCAATTGCTTCAAGGTGTTTCTTCGTTAAATAACCTTTGTGTTTATGAAAATGATAATTTGGATACTGACGTGCATATTTATCCATTAGATTATCCCTAAACACCTTAGCGATTATAGATGCTGTTGATATTTCAGGTACAATTGAATCACCATTAATTATAGATTTTAAGTTGGGGTGATCTATTTGGCCAGGAATAAACCTACCATCAACCTTTACTGAATCAGGGTAAATAATAAGCCCATTAAATGCTTCAGACATCGCAAGCAAACTTGCTTCATGTATATTAATTTCATCAATTATTTGTGGATACACAATAGAAATTGCGAAATCTAAGCAATGTTCTTTAATTAATATGTCTAGCTGCTCTCTTTTGTTCGCATTTATTTTTTTTGAGTCATAGACAGCAAACGGTAACTTTCCAGAAATTGCAACGGCAGCTGCAACCACCGGGCCAGCAACACAGCCTCTTCCAACCTCGTCAATTCCTACCAGTATCATTGGTGAATATAAATTTATAAATAATCTGATTAGTATCGAGTTTGTGTTTTTTATGTAAATCAGTAAATGTTGATTTTAATTTTATAAGATATTCTTTATCGTTAAGAAGCTCGATAGTTTTTGCAGCGACTATTTTAGGCTCTATATTTTTATAATATTCTGGAACAAAAGATCTATTTAAAAGTATGTTAGGTAAGCCTATAAATTTGATTTTTAGGAAATGCTTTAAGAAATGATAAGAAAAAAAACTTAATTTATAAATAATAATCATAGGAATTTTCATAAAAGCAGCTTCAAGTGTTGCTGTACCTGATGCAATAATAGCAAAGTCAGAAGAATTTAGGACATCATGTGAGTGCCCTATTATGGCGTTGATATTAGAAAGCCCATATTCTCTTTTGAGTTTATTAATCGCATAAACAGTATCTTTATTTAAAATTGGTATTAAAAAAGTTAAATTTTTTATTTTTTTATTAATTTCGATCGCTGTTAAGAAAAGGATAGGAAGGTTATTTTTAATTTCAGACTCACGACTTCCAGGCAACAGAGAAATAATTTTAGTATTTAAATTTTGCTTAAGTTTAATTTTGGAATTAACCTTTGTAGCATTAATAGTCTTAAAGCTTGCCACTGGATGCCCCACAAAAGTTGATGAAATATTTAATTTATTTAACAAATTTTTTTCATGGTTAAAAATATAAAACAAATGATTAAAAGTTTTATGAAATTTCTTATATCTATTCTTACGCCATGCCCATATCGATGGACATACATAATGAAAAACTTTAACTCCCCTTTTCTTTAAATTTTTTTCTATAAAGAAATTAAAATCGGGTGCATCAATCCCAATGTAAATATCTGGCTTTTCCTTATGAAGATAGTGTAAAAAGTTATTCCTAAATTTCCACAAGGAATAGTAGTTTTTCAAGACATCAAAAAAACCATTTACCGAGAGGCTGGAAATATTAAAATCTGACTTTAAACCTTCTTTTAGACATTTAGGGCCAGTAATGCCTATAAAATTAATTTTTGGATTTTTATTTTTGAAATGATTAATTAATGATGATGCAATTAGGTCGCCTGAAGGTTCCCCAATACCAATAGCTACTTTCACTATCGAACAATACCTCTTTGTGAATTTTCCAAAAAGCTAATAAAGTTTTTCACTTCTGAAGAACTTTTATCTAACTCTCGAAGTTTTTGTATTGCTTCATCGGTGGTGTTTTGGTCTCTAAAAATGATGCGATAAGATTTTTTTATTAAATCAATTTTTTTTGACTCAAAACCTCTTCGCTTCAGTCCTTCCATATTAATACCGCTTGGCTTTCCACCATATTCAGAAATCATTAAGTAAGGAGGCACATCTTTAAATATCACAGTATTCACTGCACTGATTATGTGAGCTCCTATTTTGCAGAATTGATGAACAAGTGTAAAACCACCAAGAATAGCGTAGTCATCAACTTGAACATGCCCGGCAAGAGATGAATTGTTAGCCATAATCACTTCGTTTCCAATGTCGCAATCATGCGCAATATGTACGTAAGCCATTATCCAATTATTATTTCCAATCCTTGTAATGCCTTTATCTTGACTTGTTCCTAAATTAATCGTGCAGAATTCACGGATAGTATTGTTGTCACCAATAACTAATTTTGTATCTTCATCTTTATATTTTTTATCTTGAGGGGCTGCACCAATTGAATTATGTGAATAAATATTGTTATTACCACCTATTGAAGTATTGCCAGTGATAACTACATGCGATCCAATTGAGCTGTTATCACCGATTGAAACTTGATCACCAATAATTGAATATGGTCCAATTTGAATATTTTTACCAAGCTGAGCCTTTGGGCTGATAATAGCCGTTTCATGAATCAATGATGCCATTTTTTATATTTCTTTGAGAATACACATCATTTCAGCCTCAGCAACAACATCCCCGTCTACCGTTGCTACTCCCTTGTATTTCCATATTCCTCTTAGAATTCGCTCAATTTTTACATTTAGAACCAATTGATCACCTGGTGAAACTGGTTTTTTGAATCTTACGTTATCCATGCCAGCAAAATAATACACTGAGTTTTCATTAGGTAGTGTATCCATTGTTTTAAATGATAATACAGCTGCAGCCTGAGCCATTGCCTCAACAATTAATACGCCAGGCATGACTGGATGATATGGAAAATGTCCGGGAAAAAAAGGTTCGTTGATGGTCACATTTTTAATTGCTGTAATCTCTTTACTAAGCTCTAGAGCAACAACCTTGTCAATTAGGACAAATGGATACCGGTGAGGCAAGTGTTTTAAAATTTCATGAATATCCATTTTCATCGATATTTAACCTTTCTTATTTATACTTTTCTTTAAAAATTTAATTACTTTTAACCAGTCTTTTTTTTCAAAATATGGAAATATGCTGGATAAATTACTACCCTCTTTTAATATAGATTTAGTAATCATGGTGCCTGGAGACACAATTGTATCATTAGCGATTTCTAAGTGACCTAAAATCATTGCTGCACCACCTATTTTACAATTTTTGCCAATGTGGGCACTACCTGCAATGCCCACGCACCCTGCTATTGCTGTATTTTTTCCGATTACTACATTATGACCAATTTGAACCTGATTATCTATAATAACGCCGTCATTTATTATCGTATTATCAAGAGCACCTCGGTCGATCGTTGTATTGGCTCCTATATGGACTTCATTACCAATAGTGAGAGTGCCCATTTGGGGAATTTTATTCCATGATTTATTTTTGTCTTGAGCATAACCAAAACCATCTGAGCCTAAAACCGAACCAGGATGAATTTCGCAATTATTACCAATTACAACACCATCTTTAACTACCACATTTTCATGGATGATGGTATTGTTGCCAATAACCACATTACTCCCGATTGATACATTTTTCATCAAAACTACTTCATCTCCAAGTGTTGAGAAGTCGCCAATGGATACGTTGTCATGAATTTGCACTTTTGTTGCATTGAATTTCACCTCTATACCGAAGTCGGCAGAATTTTTTACAAAAAATACGTTAGTTTTTGGACGAAAAAAATATTCAGCAACTTTTGCATAACTGAGATATGGGTCATCAACAACAATATAACTTGTTGGACACTCACCTTTATAATGATCCTGAAGCAAAACAACACCAGATTTAGTAGTTTTTAATTCAGAAAGTAACTTCTTATTAGAAAAGAAACTTATACTACCCTCTTCAGCATTGGTTAGCGATTTTGCCCCATAAACAAAAAGGCCTTTTTTCGAGGCCTTTGAGTTTAAAAAATCAGCGATTAGATCAACAGATATTTTATTTTTTTGCATCTTTTGCTTTTGATTCTTCTTTAGCTGAGGAGCCACCTAATTTCTCAATTACTTTTGATGTAATATCAACTTTAGCACTTGCAAAGGCAATGCCATTGTAAAGAATTAAATCAAAACCTTCTTCAGCCGCCATCTTATCAATAGTTTGATTTATTTTCTCTTGAAGGTCACCAATCTCTTCTCTTCTGCGAAGGTCCATATCTTCACGTAGCTCCCTCTCATTTCTTTGTAGATCGATTCGCTCAGATTGTAATTTTTTTTCTGTTTTTTCACGATCAGCTTGCGCCATCGTTAAAGAATCTTTTTGGTACTTCTTCTCCTTATCTTGAAGCGCGGTAATACTTGCTTTGAGTTTATCAGTTCTTGCTTTGAATTCTTTTTCTAACGTTTTATTTGCACTGATAGTCTGTGGTGCGTCTTTAAGTATCTTATTAACATCAACAATGCCAATTTTTATTTCAGCTGCTTGAGCTGCAAAACTAAGTAACGCTAATAAAACAACCAATCCTTTTTTCATCTTTTAAAGACTCCTTAAATTAAATAATTAAAATGTTGATCCCATGCCAAACTGAAACCTCTGAATTCTGTCGGTGCTATCATCGTTCAATGGTTCAGCAATCGATACTGCTAGCGGTCCAAATGGAGAATTCCACATCAAACCAAGACCTACAGAATACCTCATTTCCCCTTGTTTGTATTGAGTATCTGAACCCGAATAGTCATTATCTGTAAAGACACCACCAGCATCAAAGAATGTACTCATCCTGAATGACTCTTGAGATTTTAAGCCGGGAACAGGAAAGTAAACCTCAGCACTAGCTTGCACTGACTGTTGGCCACCTGAAGTATACCATTGATTATTTGTTGCATTTAAATATTTAGGTCCGATCGAGCTCGTTCTGTAACCCCTAACAGTTTTCACACCACCCATAAAATAGTTTCTAAAAAATGGGAAGTTTTCATTATCATACGTATCTCCATAACCCAATCCGCCATGCAGCTTTAAGGTGAATGTTTTTGTTAATGGCTTGTAATATTCGGTATTAGCATTTATCTTATAGTATTTCATGTCAAGCACTGGGGCAGACATTTCCGCTGACAATGTTGATAAATAACCACTAGTCGGTGCTAAAACATTGTCTCGGGTATCTTTTCTAATACCAGCATCAAAAACGAAACTGTTGGCAGTGCATGATTCGTTTCCAGAAACCGCATAGTTAGAGGTACAGTATTCTTTATACATCGTGGGTGATCTATCAGTTAATTCTAGATCTGTCATATCAAGTTTTGCCCCAAAACTTAAAAAATCAGTCTCAGATAATGGTATACCAAAATTTACACCTGCACCATATGAGTAAGTATTATAAGTACCAATTCCTCTAAGTTTTGCAGTATTCATATCTCTTCTGTAAACACTAAAACCTCTTGAGACGCCGTCATCAGTGTAGTATGGGTCTGTATAGGAAAGTGAATAAGTTCTGTTAATTTGGCCAGTACTGATACCAAGTGCCACAGTATTTCCAGTTCCCGCAAAATTGGTTTGAGATACATTAAATGAGCCCATCAAGCCTTCTGCTGAACTGACGCCGGCGCCTAACATGATCTTGCCTGTATTTCTTTCTGCAACAGTGACATTCAAATCAATTTGATCAGTTGTTCCAGAGACATCTTTTGTCTCCACGTCTACTGATGAAAAGTACTGTAATCTAGTTAAACGCGCCTTAGATCTTTGTACCTTAGATTCGTCATACCAAGATGACTCAAACTGTCTCATCTCACGTCTTAGAACCTTATCTTTAGTTCGGGCATTACCGATAAAGTTTATATTTCTAACATAAACCTTATTACCCTTATTAATAAAGAAGTCATAAGATACAGACATTGTGGTTTTATCGACAGTAGATATAGGATTTACGTTGGCAAATGCATAACCTGCCTCACCAAATTTATTTTTTAGAGCCTCGGATGAGCTATTGACTTCGCTTCTATTAAAAATATTAGATTTTTTAACCACAACTAAATTTTTAAGCTCTTGGTCGGAAAACTCATCAAGATCTCCAGATATCTTTACATCACCAAAAGAGTATTTATCACCCTCTGATATATTAAGATTAATAATCAAATTTCTTTTATTAGGTGATATCGAGACATCGTTAGACAAAATTTTAAAATCTAAGTATCCTCGATTAAAATAAAAATCTTTTATTTTTTCTATATCGGATGCAAGGGTTGACTTAGAATATCTGTCATCTTTCTCCCACCATGATAACCAATTTGTAGTTTTTGTCTCCATAAGCGACAACAGGTCATCATTTGTAAATTTAGTCGCACCAACAATATTGATTTCAGAAACCCTTGTTAAGGACCCTTCATCTATATCAACAAGAATTGTGACTCTATTTCTCTCTAAAGGTTTGTAAGACGCTTTAACTGTTACATTATACCTTCCCATAGAGGTGTAACTTTTCGCCAAATCTTTTTCTAACTGAGAAAGTTTATTTTTTTCGAAAGGAGCGCCTTCATAAAGGTTAATTTGTTTAATACCCTCGCGTAACTTGTCAGTCTGGAGTATGTTATTGCCATTAAATTCAATTGAATAAATCATAGGCTTTTCAGCAACAGTTATTTCCAACACACCTTCATCAAACTCAGTGTATACGTCTCTAAACTGACCTGTTTTATAAATTAAGTTTATGATTTCGGCCTGATTTAGCTCTTCAAGGGAGTCGCCAATTTCAAATGGAAGACTGTCAAATACAACACCTGGCTCAATGCGCTGTAGTCCATTGATTTTGATATCTTTAATTTGTTCTGCGTTTATGTTTCCAATAAAAAAGGAAACAAAAAGCAAAAATATGAAGTTAAAATATTTCAAATTTATTTGTACTTATAATTTGTTGTGCTCATTATAACGATTTAATCTTTTAAATCAAATAATTTTTTTTAAATCAATAACTTATTAAAAATAACTAATTCATTATTTTTGGTAAAAGCTCATTAGTTATTTTTTCAGCTTCATGATGCAGACTCAATATATCATCTACGGAGTTATTGGAATCGGTTGTTTTAGATGCAAAATGGTTTAAGCAAGAGTTAATTAGATGATATATTTGTGTAAATTTAATTTTTTGATTGAGAAACAAATTTACCGCAATTTCGTTTGCAGCATTTAGTATTACTGGATAAAAATCCGGCTTCTCAAGAACATCATAAGCAAGATTTACGTTTTGTATAAATTCACCGCCTACATCGAAAAAATTTAAAATTTTATTTTTAGTTAAGTTAATAGGATTTACGCCAGAATTTAAACGGCCTGGATAACCAAGCGCATAAGAAATTGGAATTTTCATATCTGGGTGAGAAAATTGCGAAATTGATGCACCGTCCCTAAAGTTTACAATAGAGTGAATTATGCTCTCAGGGTGAACAATCACCTTAATTTTTTCTTTAGGTAACTCAAATAAATGAAAAGCCTCGATAACCTCAAGCGCCTTATTAAGCATGGTTGCTGAGTCGATGGTGATTTTTTCCCCCATAACCCAATTGGGGTGCTTGAGGGCCATATCAACCGTAACATTTTGAAGGAACTGAGAAGATTTTCCTACAAACGGGCCGCCTGATGCTGTCAAAGTGATGCTTTCAATATCGTCTGTTTTGTAGCCTATAATTTGAAATATTGAATTATGTTCACTATCCAAGGGAAATAGATAGCTTCTATAATCTGTATATTGTTTTTTTATCAAGCTTCCAGCCATAACCATGGACTCTTTGTTTGCTAAAAGAATTTTTTTGTTATTCTTTGCTGAGCAATAGGAAGACATAAGTCCCGCACTACCAGAAATTGCAGAAATAACCATATCAAACTCATCAGAAGAAAGAAGATCATAAAAAGCAGTATCTGAGCCTATAAATGCAGTATTTGTATCTTTAATTAAATCTCTAAATTCTAAATGATGATCTGAATTATGAAGATAAACATATTTGGGTTTGAATTTTTCAACCTGTTTTGCCAGCGCTTTAAAATTAGAGTGAGCTGTTAATAAAAAAATTTTAAAATGGTTTGGATTAAGCTCCACAACCTCAAGAGTTGATTTTCCAATACTTCCGGTAGAGCCCAAGATTGCAATACTTTTAACCATAGGTAACTAAATAGGTTAAGTAAAAATAGAATGCAGGAGTGCTAAATAACAAAGCATCAAGTCTATCCAATACACCTCCATGGCCTGGTATTATATTACCGCTATCTTTAATGTTATATTTTCGCTTTAAAAAAGACTCTAAATAATCTCCATACACGCTTAGAGAAAGAAAAAGAAGAAATGTAATAGTTAAGCCAGGTTTGTATAAATCATAATATGAAGATTTAAAAAATAAATATAAAGATAATATAAGCAATAAAACTGAACCTAATAAGCCCTCGAATGTTTTTTTAGGGCTTGTTTTAGGAAACAATTGATGGGCTCCAAAAAATCTCCCCACAAAATATCCCCCTATATCAACAGACACAATGAACAGGACGCAAAATAAAATTAAAATGTTGTTATATTCTTTATAAAGAGCAATTGATGCATAAAGGAATGGGGTAATTAAGATAGATGGGAGCACCAGAGATAAACGTTCTTTGAGCCTGGTAATTAAAAGCGTGGACAACACAAAGCATGAAATAAATAAAGCACAAGAAATTGGAAATGAAGAGAACTCAAATAAGAAATAAATTACGGGTGCTAGTAATATTGAAAAAACCGATTTAACCTTATCTAAAGATAAAATTCTAAACAGCTCAAAAAATGCCAAAAGAGCTATTAGACAAACAAAATATGGGAAAAAATTGTAACGAAAAGACGAAAAGAAAATTGCAGTTAAAATTAAAGCCGAACAAACTCTTAGTGTCAATTCATTATTAATTAACTTTTCCATAGTTCCTCTTTTGGTCAGCAAAGAAAGATAGCGATCTCAAAAAATCTTTTTTTTCAAAATCGGGCCAAAGCTTGTTACTAAAAAAAATTTCTGCATATGAAGCTTGCCAAAGCATAAAGTTACTCATTCTCTTCTGACCACCCGTTCTTATAATCAAATCAACATCACCACTTCCCTTTGAATAAAGATAGTCTGCAAAAGTTTTTTCTGTAACCTTAAGTTTTGGTTTTGTTTTTATTAATTCATTTACAGCATTAATGATTTCAGCTCTTGAGCCATAATTTGCAGCCAAATTAAAAGTAAGCAAATGATTATTTTTAGTTAATTTAGTAAGTGAATTGATTTTGTTTTGCAAAGACTTTGAAAATCTTGTTATATCTCCAAATAGATTAAAACGTATATTGTTTTTCAAAAGAGAGTCTTGATAATCGTCAACGCTCTTTTCAAATAGCTTGATTAAGTTAAGAACTTCTGATTTGGGCCTTTTCCAGTTTTCTGTGCTGAAAGCATATACCGTTAAATTTTTAATTCCAAACTCAACGCAATATTTAATTAATCTATTAAGAGATTTTAAACCCATTTCATGGCCAAATGACCTTGGCATTTGTTGTTTTTTTGCCCAACGACCATTGCCATCCATAATAACTGCAATATGTTTTGGAATATCTTTTGGTTTTTTGATCACCAACTTATATTTCCATTAGGTCTTTTTCTTTTGCCGCAATAGATTCATCAATTGTTTTGATATAAGCATCCGTAAGCTTCTGAATTTCATCCTGCGATCTTCTCTCGTCATCTTCGCTAATGAGCTTATCTTTTAACTGCTTCTTTAATTCGTCATTTCCATCTCTTCGAATATTACGAATAGCAATTTTTGCACCCTCACCTTCAGACCTGACGATTTTAATTAGATCTTTTCTTCTTTCTTCAGTTAGGGGAGGCATTGGAACCCTGATAATATCACCATTCAGAGCAGGATTTAAACCAAGATCACTCTCACGAATAGCTTTATCAATCGCTTGTGACTGCGTTTTATCGTATGGTTGAACGCTTAGTGTCGTATTGTCAGCAAGGGTGATATTAGCCATTTGGTTTAAAGGAGTTATTGTTCCATAATAATCTATAGAAATATGATCTAACAACCCAGTATGTGCTCTACCGGTCCTAATCTTGGAGAAATCAGACTTTAATTTTTCCAGACTTTTGTCCATTTTGCTTTTTAGTTCATCCATTTTACTATTTGTCCTTAGTATTTAATTAGTTATCAAGCTTCCAGACGTATAATTTTTTAAAAAAGTATATAACGAATCTTTTTCAAAAATATTTAATATACCAATTGGAATGTTTTGTTCTCTACATATTGTAAATGCAGTAGCATCCATGACTTTCAAATTTTTTTTCAGCACATCATCAAAAACTATCTTATCAATTTTAATTGCCGCGCTATTTTTTTGGGGATCATCAGTATAAACTCCATCAACCTTTGTTGCCTTGATCAGAATATCAGCATCAATTTCTTTAGCTCTCAATGCGGCCGCAGTGTCTGTTGTAAAGAAAGGGTTTCCTGTTCCTCCTGAGAATATAACGACCTTGCCTTCGCTTAAGTATTGCAATGATTTTGCTCTAACATAAGGCTCAACAAACTGTTCAATATTAACTGCAGATTGAATTCTAGTTTTAATTCCGTTACTTTCAAAAATATCCTGAAGAGCAAGTGAGTTCATCACTGTGGCTAACATACCCATATAGTCACCAGTTGCCCTATCTATACCTTGCTCACTTAGAGAGACTCCCCTAAAAATATTACCTCCGCCTATTACTATAGCAATCTGAATTTTCTGATCTATTAACTTTTTAATTTCATTTACTATGTTCAAAGAGGTTTTTGGGCAAATTCCATGAGTGCTTGTGCCCATCAAAGCTTCCCCAGAAAGCTTCAATAAAATTCTATTGTAGTTGGATTTGTTCATAAACTTATATTAAAGATTTAATAGGAAAAAATAAACAAAAAAAAGGTTGCCTAAGCAACCTTTTTTTAAATTTATTATATCTTTGCCGCCTGGGCAACTTCTGCTGCAAAATCGGTTTCAACCTTTTCGATTCCCTCACCTACACTATAAAGCGAGAATGAGTGGATTTTTGCATTGTTAGCAGCTAGCAAATCCTTAATGCTTTGTTTGTCATCTTTAACAAAACCTTGATTTAACAGAGTAACTTCTTTTAAAAATTTATTAACTGACCCTTGTGCAATCTTATCAAGCATATCTTCAGGCTTACCAGCTTCTCTAGCTTTCTCCATTGCAACACGCTTTTCCGAATCAATTAGATCCTGAGAAATTCCTGACTCATCTAGCGCCTTAGGTTTTAAGGCTGCAATATGCATTGCAATATCTTTACCAAGCTCAGCATTGCCACCTTCTAAATCCAAAAGGACACCAATTCTTCCGCCATGCAAATAGCTATGTAGATGCCCATTTGCACTCACTTTTTCAAATCTTCTTGGAGATATATTTTCACCAATCTTGCCTACAATTTCAGATCTAAGTTCCTCCGCGGTTTTTCCATCGATACTTAAACCTTTAAGCTCTTCAATTTCTTTAACATCAGATCCTAAAACAGATGTCGAGAGTTTATTAACAAAGCTAATAAACTCGTCATTCTTAGCACAGAAATCGGTCTCTGAGTTTACTTCTATAATAACTCCGTTCTTACCTTCAGAATCAATAGCGAGTCCAATTAAACCCTCTGCAGCGACTCTAGAACTCACTTTTGAGGCTTTATTGCCAAATTTAACTCTTAATATTTCTTCTGCTGCTTTAAGGTCACCAGCTGCTTCAGTTAGTGCCTTTTTGCAATCCATCATAGGTGCGTCAGTCATATCTCTTAATTCTTTAACCAACGAAGCTGTAATTTCTGCCATTATTATTTCCTTATATTTTTATCAATGAATATAGACTAGTCAGCAGTATCTTCCGATTTCTCAGAAACAGCTTTTACTAAATCATTTACAGACTCATTTTTACCTTCAAGAATTGAATCTGCGATACCTCTTGCATAAAGTCTGATAGCCCTGCTTGAATCATCATTTCCTGGGATAACATATGCTAAGTTATCTAGTGAATTATTGGTGTCAACAACGCCAACGACAGGAATGCCTAATTTTTTCGCTTCTTCAACTGCGCCACTTTCATAACCCACATCGATAACAAAGATCGCATCAGGGAGCGCACTCATTTCTTTAATACCGCCAATTGAGCGATTAAGCTTTTCATAATCACGACGAATTGTAAGCGCTTCTTTTTTTGTCAATTTATCTAAAGAACCATCATTCATCATAGTTTCAAATTCATTTAATCTTTTAATAGATTGTTTAACTGTTTTAAAGTTTGTTAACATTCCACCCAACCATCTATGGTTAACGTATGCAGCGCCTGCTCTTTCTGCTTCTTCTTTAATAATTTCTCTTGCCTGGCGCTTTGTTCCAACAAATAAAATTCGGCCTTTATTTTTAGAGAGTGTTTTTAAGTATTTAGCAGCCTCTTCGAAAAGTGGTAACGTTTTTTCAAGATTAATAATGTGAATTCTGTTTCTTTCACCAAAAATGTAAGATTCCATTTTTGGGTTCCAGTATCGTGTTTGATGGCCAAAATGTACGCCAGCCTCAAGCATTTGTCTCATAGTGATTGACATGGTATTCTCCTTTAGGTTATCACTTCACTTAAATCTAACTATAAATAGCACCTCAGGGTGATTTAAGTGCAAAATTAAAAAACGCATTATAATCTAAAATTTAATTATTTACAAAGACTAACATTCAATGGCAATTATTATCAAAAATGAAGAAGAAATTAACAAAATGCGTATTGCAGGCAAGCTGGCTTCCGAGGTACTTGACTTTATAACGCCTCATGTAATACCAGGAGTTACTACTGAAAAAATTGATGAACTTTGCCATGACTTCATGGTAAACGTGCAGAAAACAATACCTGCTCCATTGAATTATGCCCCACCTGGGCATGCACCATATCCAAAATCTATCTGCACCTCCGTCAACAATCAGATTTGTCATGGAATTCCAAGCGACAAGATTTTAAAGAATGGAGACATAATAAATATTGATGTCACTGTTATAAAGGATGGTTACCACGGAGATACAAGTCGTATGTTTTTTGTTGGAAAGCCATCAATTCAAGCAAAGAGGCTTTGTGAGATTACTTATGAATCAATGTGGAAAGGAATCAAAACAGTGCAGCCTGGAAACACTCTTGGTGACATAGGATTTGCAATTCAAGAATTCGCAGAGAATTCTGGCTTTAGCGTTGTGCGAGAGTTTTGTGGTCATGGCATAGGAAAAGGTTTTCATGAAGAGCCTCAAATTCTGCACTATGGACAGAAAGGTCAGGGTTTAAAATTAAAAGAAGGTATGATTTTTACAATCGAGCCTATGATTAATGCTGGTAGAAAAGAAATTCGCATGATGCCAGATGGCTGGACTGTTGTAACAAAAGACCGGTCCCTTTCAGCTCAATGGGAACATACAATCCTAGTAACCTCGAATGGATATGAGGTTCTTACTCAATCTGCTGGCACTCCAGAAATCCCTTTTTGAATGCCAAAAAATTTATTAGCGCTTAAAAAAACCCATGCTAAGAAATTCTTAGCGATCAAAAATGAATTTTTTAAAAACCAAGACCCGATACGTTTCTTCAAAAGTCATATCAATCTCAAAGATGAATTACTTAAAGATATCTGGCTACAGATATTTAATGAAACTAGCCAAAATTTAACTTTAATTGCTGTCGGTGGGTACGGCAGAAAAGAGCTTTATCCATATTCTGATATTGATTTGGCAATTCTTCATGAAGCAAAATTAAAAAAAAACACGCAAGTTCAAGTTGAATTGTTTGTTCAGGCATGCTGGGATTTAGGTTTAAAGTCAGCCCTTTCAATAAGAAGCATTAAAACGATCAAGAATGATATCAAAGATGTAACGATTGCAACTAATTTGATTGAAGGTCGCCTCCTGCAAGGGGATCAGGAATTATTTAAGAGATATAAAGACATTCTATTTAAAAGCTTGAATCTCAAAAAATTTATTCTACAAAAATGTTCCGAGCAAGAATTAAGACATAAAAAGTTTAATTCCAATAGCTATTTACTAGAACCAAATATTAAAGAATCTAAAGGTTGTCTAAGAGATCTGCACTACATAAATTGGTTAACAAGGGCATCATACGAAGCTGAAAAACCAGAACAAGCTTTAACAACTCACATAATAGATAAAAAATCATTTTTACAACTCAATTTACACTTTAAAAATTTAGCCCGAATAAGAATCGTTTTACACTTTATTGCAGAAAATCAGGAGGATAGACTCTTATTTGACTATCAAAATATTTTAGCAAAAACTTTGAAAATAAAATATGTGAAGAATAAAAAAGCCAGTGAAATTTTAATGCAAAGTATATATAAATCAATAAGATATATAAATATATTAAATGAAATTATTACTAAAAAATTCATTTTCAAATTAGATCCTAAATTAACGAACAATCCTGGTCTGTATATACATAAAGGCTTAATTGAAGTTAATCTGAAAGGTAAGCTTAATATCAATGATTTCATCTTTGAAGCTTTAGCTTTATTTCAAAATAAATACACTTTAAAAGGTTTTGGGCATTCCCTTCTTTTCGCAATATTTAAATCAATGAAAATTGATAATTCATTTATCAAAACAAAATCAAATCAAGAAAAATTTTTAAAAATCTTAAGTGCAAAGCAAAAAGTCAATCGAGCCCTAAGGCTTATGAATCAAATTAATTTTTTAGGCTCTTTCGTAAGGCCTTTTAGAAAAATAATTTCGCTTATGCAGCATGATCTTTTTCATATTTATACTGTAGATGAGCATACACTAAATGTTATAGAAAATATTCGCCGTTACTCAAAACCAAAATTAAAGCATGAAAGCCCAGAATGTCATGATGTGTTCGCAAAAATTAGAAAACCTCAAGTCTTATATATTGCTGCCTTGTTTCATGACATTGGAAAAGGTCAAGGTGGTGATCATTCGCTAATAGGAGGAGAAATAGCGAATAGATATTGTAAATTGATAGGACTGGACCCAGAAGATACTCAAACAATATCATGGCTTGTAAGAAATCACCTTGTAATGTCCAACACTGCCCAAAAATTAGACTTAGCTGATCCAACTGTTATTCGGGATTTTTCGACTAAAATGCAAAGCCAAAAAAATTTAGACTTACTCTTTTTATTAACAAATGCAGATATTAAAGGAACTAGTCCAAAAGTTTGGAGTGAATGGAAAGCGGTTTTATTAAAAAATTTATACAAATATAGCAGCATCTATCTTCAAAAGGATGTTAGTGACAGTTCTGTAATCAAATCCAGAAAAGCAGAAGCTGAAAAATTACTTAAAAAATATGCTATTGACAAAAAAATAATACACACCAATTGGGGAAATTTCGATCAAAGCTATTTTCTTAAATTTGAGGCTGAAGATATTGCTTGGCAGTCCCGCATCTTATTAACACATTTAAATTCTAAAACACCTATTGTCAGAGTTAGGCATAATCGCCATGGCCAAGGGATAGATATATTAATCTACCTTAAAGATCAAGAAGATATTTTCTTGCACACTGCCGCTTTTCTTTATGATATTCACTGCAAGATTTTACAAGCAAAAGTTTATACGACACCGAACGGTTTTGCCTTAAACTCTTTTACTATTGAACACGATGATAAAAACTTATCATCATATAAGATTTTTTTTGAAAATATTGAATTGCGTTTGACTGAAATTTTAAAAACAAAAAAAATTCAATTAAAACGTAATATTAATCTTGGCGTATCAAGACAAGCCGAACATCATAAAATAAAAAAAGAAATCCAAATTGAGAAAATTAGTGAAAAAAATAGAAGCCTGCTCATCAAATTAGCAGATAGGCCAGGTCTTGTTTTTTCAATTGCTAAAATAATATCTGAAAATAAAATAAATCTAATAAACGCAAAAATAACTACAATGGGTGATCGAGCGGAGGATACTTTCCTGCTCGAAATAACTACAAATACGAATGAAAAAAAATTCCTCAGAGACCTAGATCTGGCGCTTAAATAAATTAAGAAAATGTTTAAACCCACTAAAATTGTATTATGGATAACTTCTTAAAAAAAATTAATCAACTAGAAAATGAGGGAAAAGTTAATGAAGCAATCACTTTAGTCAAAAGTGAACTGCTTAAGAATCCAAAAAATACGCCATACCAAGTGGAATTAGGAAATCTTTATGCAATCAATGAAGACTTCGAAGAAGCATCTGGGTATTTCCGAAAGGCTATTAACGTATTTAGGGATAATGAAGATATTAAAAATGCTTTATGTTTTTGTTTAAACCAATTAGGTATAAAAGCGCTTGATCAACACAATTTTGATCAAGCAATACTTTACTTTGAAGAGCTCCTTAGCTATGAAAATCATAATAGCGAGTATTTATACAATTATGGTAATGCCTTATTTAGGACAAATCAATTCAACCAAGCCCTCTCTGCCTATATGAAATCATTAAGTTTTGCATCTAACCCAGATGCTGATCTCTTGAACAATCTAGCTAATACTTGCCGAAGGTTAAATAAATTTGAAGAAGCTAAAAAATATTATAAAAAATCTTTAGATATCAAATTTAACAATCATACTTTCGTTCAGTTGCTTCATTTAAAACAAAAAATATGTGATTGGGATACTTATGAAGATGATCTAAAAAAAATCAAAAGTATCTTAGCAAATAAAGACTACAATTTTCCACCATTTCCGATGTTAAGTATTCCTGATATAAGTTTAAAGGAGCACTTAGAGATTGCAAATCAATCAAATCATCTTACCCCCATCAAAAATATAAACATAAAAAAATTTCTTTCAAGTGATAGTCGAAAAAAAATATGTTACCTATCATCTGACTTTAGAAATCACCCATTATATTCGCTTCTGTATGACTTATTAAAAAGTCACAATCTTTTAAAATTCGAAATTTTTTTACTATACAGCGGTGACAATGAAGAATCTATTGAGTATCAAAAATTTAAATCATTAACAAAAAATTTTATTGAAATAAAAAATAAATCAGATCATGAAATTGTAAGCTTATTAAAAAACAAAAGTATTGACATACTTATTGACTTGTCTGGCTTTACCCAAAATAGTCGAAGTCACATTATTAAATACAGGCCTGCATCTATACATATTAATTGGCTTGGATATCCAGGAACATTAGGTTTTTATCAAAATAAAAGTTTATGTGATTATATTTTTGCTGATGAATTTATAATTCCGCCAGAACAAGAACAATTTTATAGTGAAAAAATAATAAACCTAAAACCAAATTACCAACCTAATAACAGATTAAGGCAAAAAGAAAATGATTGTAGTCTTAAAAAAATAGACTGCAATCTTCCAGAGGATAAATTTATATTTGCATCTTTCAATCAGAACATAAAACTTACTAAAGAGATATTTTTTACCTGGTTAGAGATTCTAAAGAAATGTGAGAACTCAATTCTCTGGATTTTAGAAAATTCAGATATAGCGAAAGAAAATTTACTAAAAGAAGCCCAAAAAGAAAATATTGATGCAAAAAGAATTGTTTTTGCTGATTATGTTCAAAAACAAACACATTATCAAAGAATAGCTTTTGCCAATGTCATGTTAGATACATTTCCTTATGGCGCTCATACTACTGCAACCGATATGCTTTTTAACAATATTCCAATTGTTACAATCAGCGGCAATACATTCGCATCAAGAGTATGCGCAAGCATATTACATTCAATTGACTGCATGGATCTTGTGGCAAAAAATAAAAAAGAGTACAAGGAAATAGCTATCAAACTTTATGAGATGAAAGACTTTTACAAAGAAGTATCAAATAGAGTTAAAAAAAACAAAACAATATTATTTGAGCCAGAAACTTTTGTTAAAAATGTAGAAAAAATTTATTTAGATCTACTTGCTACTTAAAAAGTTACCAACCAATGAAGTTGCCTGATCGAGCAGTCTAGAATCGAATGGATCGAGAAAACAAACATTTGAGATGCTTTTAATCCAAGTTATCTGTCTTTTAGCAAGCTGTCTGGTTGCAAACAAAACCTTTTCAAAAAGCTTATCTTTAGGAATTTCATTATTTAAATACATAGAAACTTGTTTATAGCCTACGGAGCGCATTGAATTTGATTCCATATTTAAGTTAGCATTATTCTTGTAAAGATCCCTCACCTCTTCAATAAAACCCTTTTTAAACATGTTATGTATTCTTTTTTCTATTACCTCATGAAGCAAACTTCTTTGCTTAGGAAGAAGCCCAATAATTAAAATATTTCTATCTTCAATTAATTTATTTTTAGAGTAAAACGAAGAGATTGGTTTGCCAGACAAATAAAACACCTCCAAAGCCCTTTGCAATCTCTGCTTATCATTTTTTTGTATTTTTAAATAAGGGTCAATTTTTAAATTTATTTCATAGAGCCAAACTAGTCCATTTTGGACTAACTCCGCCTCCACTCTTTTTCGGACCTCAAAAGTAGTTTTAGGTATGTCGTCTAGAGGATTTAATATACTATTAAAGTACATCATTGTTCCACCAACTAGAAATGGAATACGAAAGTCGCGATATATTTCAGACTCAATGTGTTTCAAATCATTTAAAAATTTATTTACTGAGTAACTTTCATGCGGATCAAGAATATTTATTAGATCATGAGGGTATGAAGTTAAATCATCCTTAGAAAGCTTGCCAGAACCTACATCTAGACCTCTATAGATTTGCGTCGCATCAACATTCACTAAACTTAATTGTGGAAACCGATCATAAAGATTTTGTGCTAGCGCTGTTTTACCGGAAGCGGTTGGGCCAATAAGAAAAATTTGTTTCATCTTATTTCTGTGTAAAAGGCTAAATTTGCGCCTGAATTAAGATATTTTTTTAAACCAGATAATATGCTTTGTGAAAGCTTAATTTGAAAGCTTTTTGTCTTCAAACTTTCTTCCTCAGTTGGATTACTAATAAAGGCTGTTTCAACTAAGATGGATGGAATGTCTGGTGCTTTTAAAACCGCAAAGCCGGCTTGTTCAACATACTGCTTGTGAAGTGTATTGACTTTGCCTACCTCAGCCAATACGAAACTTGCAAGCTTTATGCTGTCATTGATTGTTGCACTCTGCGATAAATCTAAAAGTGTTTTTGCTAAGTCTGGATGTTTATCGTCAATGCTAACACCTCCAATTAAGTCTGACTCGTTTTCTTTGTTAGCAATAAATTTTGCGAATGCACTGGTAGCCCCCCTTTCTGAAAGAGCAAATACAGAAGAACCTTTAACTGACTTTTTTGTAAAAGCATCGGCATGAATGGAAATAAAAATATCAGCCTGAATCTTTCTTGCCTTGCTTACTCTTTTGGCCAAAGGTATAAAATAATCTCCATCTCGAATTAAAATTCCTTTCAACCTAGGTTCCTTGTCAATCTCTTCTTTTAATTGCTTTGCTATTAAAAGAGTTATATCTTTTTCTCTAGTGCCTTGAGATCCTTTTGCGCCCGGGTCTTCTCCACCATGTCCAGCATCAATCGCAACAATAATTTTTTGAGGGACTTGTTCTTCATTTGGTTTTAAATCTTTATCGATTGAATTGGCTTCTGGGATTATTTGTTCATTTTGAATATTTGATGTTTCTGGTGATTGAGAATCAGTGGAATTATTCTTTTTTTGTATTGATATGGAATTTGGCTCAACTTGAGTTACTTTAATTTCTTTTGAATCCTGCATAAGCTGTTTTAAAAGACCGGTAATTTCGTCCTCGTGATTATAAATATCAAGAACTAAACGATAACCATAAGGCTTTATGGGCTCAAGATTAAAAATTTTAGTTTTAGCTTCATTTTTTAGATCAAGAACAATTCTTACAATCTTCTGGTCAAATTGCGCGACGCGAATAGACTTTATGACGCTTTGATCATTGAAATTTTGTTTAGAAAGTTCTCTTAAATTATTGTTTAATATGATATTTTTTAAATCTAATACGATACGATCTGGATTTTTAAGAATAGATTGGTTGTTGTCTATACGCTCATTGGATTCAAATGTAATACGCGTATATTCGTCAGCAGGCCATACTCGGGTAACAATTTTGCTTGCAGCAAAAAGCTGTGAAGAGAGAAATAAACAGAATACAAACACTGAAATTTGATTGGAGTATTTAGAAACTTTATTCATTGATTACAAATTCAAAAACCCTCTCATCGCTATTTTGACCATACTTAATATTTATTGATATTCTGGGCCTTAAATTAAGTTTATTGATTTTTTCCGGCCACTCGATAAAACTAATTGACTTTAATCCAATATATTCATCAAAACCAGCAAAACACCACTCATCCTCTGATTTAAATCGATACAAATCGAAATGATTTATTAGAATTTTATTAAATTTGTATCGTTCAACGATGTTATATGTTGGACTTTTTATCCTCTCCCTTAAACCCATTTCATTAAGAATAAACCGCACAAGAGTAGTTTTTCCTGAGCCGAGATCACCCTCTAAAAAAATTATATCTCCAGGCTTTATATGCTGCACAACTGATTTTGCAAAATTGGCAGTATCATTCTCATTTTTAGCGTAAATTAATGATTTATTCATATCAACAAGTAGTTTATTATTTTTTAACATGAAAGATAATATTAATTGGCAACTTTTAACAAAAAAGATTCTTGAAATTGGAAATTCTTTAAATTTTAATGATGTTGCAATTTGTGACCCATATATAAATCATAATGAAGATAAATATCGAAAATGGGTTTCTGACAATTTTTATGGTGATATGGTTTTTTTAAAGAACCATCAAGATATTAAATTCAACACAAATAATATTCTTGAACAAACAAAATCAATTATAGCTGTTAGACTGGATTACCTCCCCCTAAATGAAAATTTACTTTCCAATCTAAAAAATACTGAAACTGCCTACATAGCAAGGTATGCGCTTGGACGAGACTACCACAAAACCATTAAATCAAAATTAAAAAATTATGCGAAACTTATCAATCAATTGATAAAAGATGATATTGGAGAGTTTGATTTTAAATATAGAGCTTGTACTGATTCAGCTCCAGTACCAGAAGTAGATGTTGCAGAAAAGTCAGGATTAGGGTGGCGGGGTAAAAATACCCTCTTAATTAATAAAAAAAATGGGTCTTGGTTTTTTTTAGCTGAAATATATACCAACCTACCTTTAATAAAAAATAAATCAGCAAAAAATCATTGTGGATCATGTGATGCATGTATAAAAATATGTCCAACAAAGGCTATTATCTCACCTTATAAATTAGATGCCAGAAAATGTATCTCATATTTAACAATAGAGCATAAAGGCTCAATTCCAAATGAATACCGAAGAGCTATTGGAAACCGCATTTACGGATGTGATGACTGTCAAATTGTTTGTCCTTGGAATAAATTTGCAAAACAAACACAAGAGATAGATTTTTTTGTTAGGCATAAACTGAACAATATAAGTCTATTGGAATGTTTACAAATCAATAAAGAACAATTTGCTAAAATTTTTTCCGGAAGCGCTGTATATCGAATTGGCTACGAAAAATGGCTATCAAATGTTGCGATTGGTTTAGGTAATGCAAAAAAAGATTCCAAAATTATCTCCGCACTAAAAAAATTAGTTAAATTCCCATCTCAAATTGTTCAAGATCATGTTTTATGGGCAATTCATGAACAAGAATCAAAGTAAAATATATATTTTTTGATATAATGCCAATCTATTTTTAATACATACGATCTTAAAAAAACTACATGACAAAAATTATAGATTCACAAGAATGGAAAGCTTTAGAAAAGCATTTTGAAAAGATTAAAAATAAACAAATGCGTGAGATGTTTAATGAGGATCAAAATCGTTTTGAAAAATTTCACCTTCAATTTGATGACTTGTTAGTTGATTTTTCAAAGAATCGAATTACAGAAGAAACATTAAACTTATTAATCAGGCTTGCTAAAAAAACAGACTTAGAATCTTGGATAAAACAAGAATTTACTGGCGAGCACATAAACAATACTGAAAACAGAGCCGTTCTTCATACTGCTTTAAGATCAAAAGCTAAAAATTCTTTAGAAGTTGACAATCGAGATGTACGCTCTGATGTTGCTGAAGTATTAAGCAAAATGAAGGTATTTAGCGATGCGATCAACAATGAAACCTGGAAAGGTTACACTGGTAAAAGTATCAAAACCATTGTAAATATTGGAATTGGTGGATCAGATCTTGGGCCCGCGATGGTATGTAAAGCATTGGACGCATATGCAAATCAAAAGTTAGATGCCTATTTTGTATCAAACGTAGACGGTTGTGATTTGGCGCAGACACTTGAAAAATGTAACCCAGAAACAACTTTATTTATCATTGCCTCTAAAACTTTTACTACACAAGAAACAATGACAAATGCATTTTCTGCGCGAGAATGGTTTATAAATAAAACAAAAAATGAAAACGCTATAAAAAATCACTTTGTCGCGGTTTCAACAAATGAACAGAAAGTAACTGAATTTGGTATTGAAAAAGAAAACATGTTTATTTTTTGGGACTGGGTCGGCGGCAGATACTCGCTTTGGTCCTCAATTGGATTATCAATTGCCGTACTTTTAGGGTTCAATAACTTTAAAATGCTCCTAGATGGCGCATTTGAGATGGATGAGCATTTTTTAGAATCTCCATTTGAAAAGAATATCCCGGTAATTCTTGCTCTAATTGGCATCTGGTATATAAACTTTTTTAAATTTAATACCCAAGCAATATTACCATATGACCAAGGGCTATCACTACTTCCCTCGTATCTCCAGCAAGCAGACATGGAAAGTAATGGTAAATTTATAGACCGCGACGGTAGTCGAGTGTGTTTGGAAACTGGTCCTGTAATTTGGGGCGCATCTGGTACAAACGGACAACATGCCTTTTATCAATTAATTCATCAAGGAACGCAAATAGTTCCTTGCGACTTCATTATGCCAGCACAATCTCATTACAAATTAGGTCGAGATGGCAATGGACATCATAAAATTTTAATTTCCAATCTGATTGCGCAATCACAATCTCTAATGGCTGGTAAAACTAAAGAGGAGGCTCGTGCAGAATTGATCAATAGCGGTTTGAATGATATAGAATTAGAAAAGATGTTGCCTCACAGAACATTTGAAGGAAATAGACCTAGCACCTCAATAATCTTTAAAAAGCTTACTCCAACAAATCTTGGCAGATTGATTGCGCTTTATGAGCATAAAATATTTGTTCAAGGAATTATTTGGCACATTAACTCATTCGATCAATGGGGGGTTGAATATGGAAAGCAAATAGCAAAGCTTGTTTTACCAAAAATCAATGGTGAAAAAGTAGATAATTGCTTTGATTCATCAACAAATAATTTAATAAATTACTTTAAAAAAAATATCTAAGTTATTAATTTATATTAAATTTATTAAATAAAAAACTATAATTAAAAGAGCTTGATATACCAGCGCCAATTTTTTTAGCAAATCGGTCTGCAAAAGTTTCATAGGTTGTAAAATCAACAACTTCCTCATATCCAAGATTATCTCTTGCCACGCTATATACATCACCATAACCATCAATCAAACCAAGCTCAAGTGCGGATTCTCCATTCCAGAATAGACCGCTAAAAATTTCAGAATTTTGACTTAATTTAGAACCCCTGCCTTCTTTGACAACATCAATAAATTGCTGATGAACTTCAGACAATAAGTTTTTAACATGTTTTTCTTGCTTTGGACTAACCGGACTAAAAGGATCAAGAATTCCTTTGTTTTCTCCGGCTGTCATCAAGCGCCTTTCGACTCCTATTTTTTTTAGGGCTTCAGTAAAACCAAAACCATTCATTAGAACTCCAATAGAGCCGACTATGCTTGCTTTGTTTGCGTATATCTCATCGGCAGCAACCGCAATATAATAGCCTCCGGATGCACAAATATCCTCCACTACAACTTTAATAGGTATTTCAGGATGAATTGCTTTCATGCGCTTTATTTCATCGTTAATTATCCCCGACTGAACGGGACTCCCTCCAGGGCTATTAATACTTAGCAAGATAGCTTTTGTGCCCTTATTTTCATAGGCTTTGTTCAAACTAGCTCTAAAATCTTTTGCGTTAACTTCCGCTTCAGGTGCAATTACTCCATGAAGCTTTATCAACGCCGTAAATTCTTTAGATGTAGGATTTGAATCCGACCCTGGCCCATGGGAAAAAATAGCAAAAAACAAAAGAATGTAAGCGAATGTAAGTAATTTAAAGAATATCCCCCATCTTCGAGCTCTTTTTTGCTCAATAAATACATTTGACAATAGCGTATCAAGCGCAGAAGCTTTTTCTTTTGGGGTCAAAGTTTTCTTTACTTTATTTATCATTTTGTTTATTCCTTAGTTTTAGACTTATAAATTCTTCATCAACATCCACCTCAATAGATGGAAGTATTTTCCCAACGCATGGACCGCTAATACAAAGCCCAGTTTCTGGCTCATATAGTGCTCCATGGGTTGCACATACAATATACTGTTTTTTTTCATCAAAAAAATCTTCGTTGTCCCAATCAAGCTCAACAGGCAAATGCTGACATTGATTTTTATATGCAAAATATTTGTTATTAAAAAAAACCAATATAATACTTTCTCCGTTTTCTATTGAAATTTTTTTTGTAACGGCTGTGTTTGATGGGGCTTTGATTTTGTGAATCTTGATTAATTGTTCCAATTTTTTACCCCAAACAAAATATCAAAAACCGTCTCAGCATATAGGATTTTCTCCTGATTTTCAAAATCATTCTTACTTAAGACCCCATAAAGTACGGCAAGGAAATCCACATTAGCATTGATCGCCATTCTTTGGTCATAAATGGAATCGCCCACCATTAATACATTCTTTTTTTCAACCCCTACTTCTTTTAGAATGTTGTGTATCATCTGAGGATTGGGTTTAGAAAAACACTCATCAACAGTCTGAGTTGAATCAAACATACCGTTTAATTGAAATGCATTGATATCATTTTCCAGTCCCTTTCTACTTTTTCCTGTTGCCACGGCAAGTTGATAATTATTTTTCTTTAATTCATTTAACACCAAATCAACACCCTGAAACATTCGTGGACGATCTAATGCATAAAACTTTTTATATTCAGCGCTAAAACAATCAAATTTATCTATATTTTCAGCTCCAAACAAGAACTTAAAAGCTTCAACCAAGCTTAACCCGATTACTTGTTTAACCTCATCGTCGGATTTCTCATTGTTAAGTATTTTTCTAGCAGCAAAATTAACTGAATTAACAATATGCGAAGCACTATCAGCGATAGTGCCATCCCAGTCAAAAATAATTAGTTTACTCATGTAGTATTTTTTTTAAACTATCAGGTAAATCAATTTCATGTATAAACTTTTTATTCAAAAATGGATGCATAAACTCGATATAATAAGCATGCAAAAACATTCTCTTAAGTCCTCTTTTCCCAATATCACGATTAAAAGAGAAATCCCCATACTTATCATCTCCGACGATCGGGTAACCCATTTCTGATAACTGAACACGAATTTGGTGGGTTTTTCCAGTCAGAAGCTCAACATCAATCAAAGATAAATTGC
>CAYVOQ010000008.1:0-36192 GCA_964453595.1 uncultured Methylobacillus sp.
AGTGTTAAAAAAATAATTTTAGAAAATTAAATATAATAAAACTACTTAACCAAGCCAGGCAGATAGACCAGCTTAGAGATTTAATTGCAAAAACAAAGCTTTGTGTTTCTTTTTTTAATGTCGCAATGGTGCTCAAGCAGGGCGTATAAATTAGAGTAAAAACCATAAAACTTATGGCTTGTAATTCATTAATAGAATCTTTTATAGCGAAGCTTAGATTGGTATCGTTAGCACCATATATAACTGCTAAAGCCCCGATGAGAATTTCTTTAGCAATAAATCCAAAGATTAGGGCTACCACTAGCTGCGGATCGATTCCTATTGGAGAAAATATAGGATGTAAAAAATTTCCTATCTCTTGCGCCATGCTGACCTGAGAGTATGGATTGATATAAATATTAGTTAAAGACCATACTGCAATCACTCCAATCATAATAAATTTTGTAGCTCTTATTATGAAATGTTTTATTTCATTGCTGGCTCTAATTAAAACATTGTAGAAAGTTGGAATTCTATATGGAGGTATTTCAATCACGATTGGTTCGTGATTTTGATTACTTTTTCTAAATAATAGAGCTGTAATTATGATAATAATAAAGCTTAACAAGTACATTAGGAATATTATTAAACCGGCCATTTTCGGAGTAAAGAAAATTGCTGTTATGAAAATAAAAACTTGCAGCCTTGCAGAACATAATGAGAATGGGATTGAGAGCATAGTAAGTAGTCTATTATTCTTTTCTCTCATTATTTTTGTACCAATCAATGCTGGAACATTGCAACCATAGCCCATCAGGATCATCACTAGACCACGTCCATCAAGGCCAACTTTTTCCATAAATTTATCCATAACGAATGCCGCCCTGGATAAGTAGCCGCTATCTTCTACAAAAGCCATAACAATAAAGAAAATAATAATAACCGGTACAAAGCTAACAACCGTGCTTAAGCCAAGAAAAATGCCATCAATTAAAAAGGATTGAATTGCGCTAGGAGTATTAATAAAAAAAGGCACAAGAAAATTTACATTTAACATTTCAAAAAACTTTGCAATAAAGTCTTGTATAGGTTCCGCAATCCGGTAAATAATTTGAAATGATAAAAAGAGTAATAGAAAAAAAATAGGAATACCTAAATGAGTATTTAATAAAACCTTATCAATATTTTTAGAAATATGATTATTGATTTTTTTTGGGTAATGAAGTTGCTTAAGAGCCTTATTAATATCGAACCCAATTTTGTTTTGTTTATAAATACTTTTGTTTTCCTGGTGAATAGCCTGAATGTTTTGCTTATATTTTGCACTTATAGGAATGATTTGACAGCCTGTAATTTTTTCTAAATTATCAAAATTGATTTTAATCCCAAGCTTGCTTGTTTCATCAATCATATTAGCAATTATCTTTACAGGATATCCAAGTTTGAGAATGTCGTTGAGAAAAGGTAATTGACGATCAATTTGTGTTGCATTCAAAATATAGTAAATTTCATCTACACGATTATTGTTAAAAAAATCTTCAACAATTTTTTCGTCATCAGTTGCTCCACATAAGTCATAAATACCCGGGAGGTCAATAAGCTCTGTTAACTTTCCAGCAATTAATGTTTTTACACTGTAAATATCAACTGTGACGCCTGCCCAGTTTGCAACTTTTGCAGAAGCTCCACTTATAGCATTAAAGAATGTAGACTTGCCTGTATTTGGCATTCCTAATAAAGCTATTTTTTTCACTAAATAATCACCTCAATTTTTTCAGCATCAATTTTTCTCAACATAAACTCTGTTGTATTGATTTGTATATGAAGCGGACCATTTATGCCCATTTTTCTAATAACCCTTACTTTTTTGTTAATAGACATCCCAAGAGAATTAAGACGATTGTTGAACTGTTGATCATGGTTTATTTTTTTAATAACAGCTGTTTTATTTTCTAATAGTTCTGAGAGAAGAATTGATTTACCTTTCAATTTTTGCCTCAGCTTTAAGTCGATTAATTTCTTTTTTTAACTTTTCTCTTTGTATTTCTTCTTTAAGTTTTTTTTCTAAAGTTTTTTTGGACTCAGGTTTTTTTGAACGAACCTCGTTTATTTTTAAAACATGCCAGCCAAATTGAGTCTGGAATGGATTACTTATTTCTGATATTTTTAATTTCTCAGCTTCTTCAAAAAAACCATCAACCATTTCATTTTTTGAGAACCAACCAAGGTCACCATTTTTATTTTTAGACGATTTATCAATCGAATACTGCATTGCTAGTGATGAAAAGTTTTCTCCGCCAACCGCAAGCTCATAGACTTTTTCTGCTTCTTTTTTTGTTTTGGTAAGTATATGTTGTCCAGAATATTCATTTTCATGAAATGTATTTTTATATTGTTGATAGCTAGTATCGATCTCTTTAGTTGTAATTGGATTCTTTTTTAAAAATTCTTTTAAGTAGGTTTTATAAACATTTTCCAGTAAATTTAGCTCTGTTTCTGTCAAAAACTTTTCATTATTTGTTATTCCCTCTTTGACTGCTGCTTGATTAACAATTTCCAACTCAATTAAACGCTCAGTAATATTTTTTTTCATCTCTTCATCGATGGCTGTGCCTTGATTTTCAAGTTCTGAAATAATGAATTCATTAAGGTTGTGATTTATTTTTTTACCATTAACTGTAACATCTTTAGCAATTGCAACTTTTGTTAATAATGCTAAAGCTATGATTAGCGAAATCAGTTTATTCATTTTCTGCTTCCGCATTAATTTTTAGTGCGTGGATTTTTTTAGGAATCAAATCGCCAAGCAATTGATAAATTAAACGATGCCGATTTATTAAATTTTTACCATTAAATTTTGTAGATTTAATTCTAATTTCGAAATGCATTCCCCCATCATTTCCAGAATGACCAACATGCATGTGCGTTTCATCGATAATCTCTAAAGATATGGGTTCTAAGGACTGCAATCTTTCTTTTATTATTTTATCCATTTTTTTAGGGTAGTGTTTTTCTAAATGGTTTTACAATCACACTTTTGAATACACCTTGTAAGGTATAGGGATCTTTTTTTGCCCAGTCTTCTGCTTCCTCTAAACTGTTAAATTCCGCAATGATTAGACTACCTGTATATCCGTTTGGTCCCGGATCCTCGTTGTCAATGCTTGGGAATGGCCCAGCGACAAAGAGACGCCCTTCATTTAATAAATCATTAAGGCGTTTTAAGTGTTCGGGCCTTGCTTTTAACCTCTTTTGAAGGCTATTTTCTGTATCAAGCGCGTAAATTGTATACCACATCATTTTTTGCCCTTTGAGATTATAAAAGATAAATAAATCATAAAGACTAGCATTAATCCAGTGGTGCCGAATAATTTAAAATTTACCCATGTATCTTCATTAAAATTAAAAGCAATATATAAATTTAAACACCCTAAAAGCATTAAAAATAAAACTGTCTTTAAATTAATTTGGTTCCAAATTTTATTATTTAGCTTAATTTGCTTCTCCATCATTGTTTTCATAAGGTTTTTCTTTAAAACAGCATTGCTAAACAATAGAGTTAATGACATGGCCCAATATATTGCAGTTGGTTTCCACATAATAAAGGTATTATTTTTCAAGAGTATAGTCAGGCCACCTAAGAAAAAAATAAGAATAAAGTTTGTTAAAAGCAACTTGTCTAATTTTTTGTATTTAAAAAAACAAAAAATCAATTGGCAAAAAGTAACTATGATTGCGCTGGTTGTTGCAACATAAATATCAAAAATCTTGTAAACAACAAAGAAAATTATAACTGGTAATAAATCAAATAAAGTTTTCATATCGTAAGATTATATCAATGACAAGTGTTTGGATCTAATGTAAATTTAAGCTTATGAATATAATTGACTTGCATTCTCATTCTAATATATCCGACGGTCTTTTAAGTCCAAGTTCTCTTATTGATTATGCGCATGAAAAAAAAGTTAACATGATTGCTCTCACAGATCACGATGATATTTCAGGAATTGAGGAAGCTCAAAAGAGATGCGAATTTTATGGGATTGACTTTGTTACCGGAGTAGAAATTTCTGTAACCTGGAGAAATCGAACAATACACATTGTTGGATTAAATTTTGATCAAAAAAATCAAGTTTTAATTAAAGGATTAGAGTCGATAAGGGCTGGGCGAATTGAAAGAGCGGAAAAAATAGCTTACGGATTGGAGATGGTCGGCGTTAAAAATGCTTTAGAAGGGGCAAAGTCTTTTTCTCAACATCAGGTTATTGGAAGGGTTCATTTTGCCCAATATTTAGTAGAGCAAAATTACGCACGCAATATTCAGTCAGTCTTCAAAAAATTTATGACCCCAGGCAAGCCTGGCTATGTTAAACACGAGTGGACGGAATTGAAAAAGGCAGTTGAATGGATTAATGGAGCTGGCGGGATGGCGGTTGTTGCTCATCCGGGACGCTATGATATGGGTAAAAAACTTTACCCAGTCTTTTTCCAAGAATTTAAAGACTATGGCGGCAAAGGGTTAGAGGTTATTTCTGGAAGTCAACCGATAAACCAGTCCGAATACTTTGCTAATTTTGCAGATCAATTTGGTTTATACGCATCGATTGGTTCAGATTTTCATGGGTATGGTGTTTCACATAGAGATTTGGGACCACTTCATGAGCTACCAAAGAATGTTAGCCCAATTTGGCAACATTTTAACTCAATGAATTGATATAATTAAGTTCAATAATGGAATTAAATAAAGTTCAATATCTAGCAATCTCAATAATCCCTATTTTATTTGCTATTACTGTTCATGAAGCGGCTCATGGATATGCTGCTAAATATTTTGGTGATAAAACAGCGTATTATCTAAATCGGATTTCTCTTAACCCTCTAAGGCATATTGACCCTTTAGGCACCATAGCTATTCCTGTGATTATGTTCTTAACAAGTCCATTTATTTTTGGATGGGCCAAGCCAGTTCCAGTAAACTTTAATAACCTTAATAATCCAAAAAAAGATATGTTTTGGGTTGCGTTAGCAGGTCCGGCATCTAATTTTGTAATGGCTATTTTATGGACTATTTTTTATAAATTAATTTTTTTATTTCCTGTTAGCGCATCTATGTTTATTAGAGGAATGTGTGAAGTAGGTATTTTTATAAACTTACTTTTAATGGTTCTGAATTTACTACCAATACCACCGCTTGATGGGGGGAGAATTGCTATAAGTTTATTACCTCAACCCTATTCATATAAGCTTGCGAGCATAGAACGTTACGGTATGTTTATACTTATTTTCTTGTTGCTGACAGGCTTTTTGTCTTTTGTGATTATGCCGTTAATTCAATTTTTCAGGCATATTATTTTTACTATTTTTTAAATCGGACTAATTTTTATGGCTATTGAAAGAATTGTTTCTGGTATGCGCCCAACAGGTAATTTGCATTTAGGCCATTACAATGGGGTATTGAAAAATTGGATTGAACTCCAGCATGAGGCGGAATGTTTCTTTTTTGTTGCAGACTGGCATGCACTAACAACACATTATGATACGCCAGAAATTATAGAAAATAATGTTTGGGAGATGGTTATAGATTGGCTTGCCGCAGGGATTGACCCGGCTCATGCAACAATTTTCGTTCAGTCAAAAGTCCCAGAGCATGCAGAACTTCATACCTTACTCAGTATGATTACCCCACTTGGATGGTTAGAAAGAGTTCCAACCTACAAAGACCAACAAGAAAAGTTAAGCTCAAAAGATTTGTCAACATATGGTTTTTTGGGTTACCCATTGCTGCAAAGTGCTGATATTCTCATTTATCGTGCCACCCAAGTCCCTGTTGGCGAAGATCAGGTTCCCCATGTTGAGTTTACGAGGGAGGTTGCCAGAAGATTTAATCATCTTTATGGTAAAGAGCCCGGTTATGAAGAGAAAGCAGAGGAGGCTATAAAAAAATTAGGCTCCAAAAAAAGCAAACTATACTTAGAGTTGAGGACTGTTTATCAGGAAGAGGGAGATGAACAAGCTCTTGAGGCAGCTCAGTCATTAATCGAAGAACATCAAGGTTTAAGTTTAGGCGACAAAGAAAGGCTTCTGGGGTACCTTGAAGGAGGAGGCAAGATTATTCTTACGGAGCCTGAATATAAGCTGGCTCCAGCTTCAAAAATGATTGGTCTAGATGGCCAAAAAATGTCTAAGTCATATAACAACACAATTGCTCTTAGAGAAGCAATTGATGAGGTAGATAAAAAAATAAAAACAATGCCTACCGATCCTGCAAGGATAAGAATTACTGATCCGGGCGATCCAAATAAATGCCCAGTATGGCAACTGCATAATATTTATTCTAATGATGAGGTCAAGGATTGGGTTAAGGACGGGTGTACAACAGCTAAGATGGGTTGTATTAAATGCAAACAGCCTGTCATTGATTCAATTGTAAAAGAGCTTAAACCAATTCAAGAAAGAGCAATTCATTATGTAGAAAATCCTGAGCTAGTTAGAACTGTGGTTGCTGAAGGATCTGAAAAGGCAAGAAAGCTTGCAAGAGACACCATGCGTGAGGTAAGGGAAGTGATGGGTTTGGATTTTTAGATGGAACAGCCTTTAAATCAAGAAAATTTACAAGCAAAAATACATGGCGAGGTCATTGCAGAGTTGCCGAATGATCTTTATATTCCGCCAGATGCGCTTGAGGTATATTTGGACTCATTTGAAGGTCCATTAGATCTTCTTCTTTATTTAATTAAGAAGAATAATATTGATATATTAAATATACCAATGCTTGAGCTTACCAATCAGTACATGGCTTATGTAGACAAAATGAAAGAAATTAAATTGGAGTTGGCCGCGGACTATCTTTTGATGACTGCTATGCTGATTGAAATTAAATCTAGACTTTTAATACCCAAGCCAGAGAGTACTGAAGAGGATGACAACGATCCAAGGGCGGAATTAGTAAGACGCTTGATAGAGTATGAATTAATTAAAGAAGCTGCAATCAATCTAAATGATTTACCTCAGGTTGGACATGATGTATTTGTCGCACAAAACTATTACGAAAAAGTTATATTGACAGAATTTCCTGATGTAACTATCGATGACTTATTTGAAGCTTGGAAGAATGTAGTTAAGCGAGTTAATCAATTTCAACATCATAAAATTGATAGGGCAGAATTATCAGTTCGTGAACATATGTCAGAAATTTTGAGAGAGCTAGAAGCTGGAATTCAAAAACCATTTGAGTCATTTTTTAGTTCCGATAATCAACCTTTGCAAAAGTTAGTGGTATGTTTTTTGGCAATATTGGAATTAGCAAAAGAAGGTTTAATTAAGATATTTCAACAAGAAGCTTTATCACCAATTTATTTACAGAAATCTTAACACTATGGAAGCAATTAAAATTAAAGAAACTTTAGAAGTGGCGTTACTAACAACTTTAAAACCATTAAATATTGATGATCTTCAAAAACTCTTCGTAGAAAAAATTGATCGATCTACTTTAAGAATGATGTTAGATGAAATTAAACTAGATTGGGAAAAAAAACCTTTAGATCTCATTCAAGTCGCCAGTGGTTATAGGCTTCAAGCAAAAAAAGAATTTACTGAGGCTCTGATGAGAATGAATCCAGATAGGGCGCCAAAATATTCTAGAGCTGTAATGGAAGTCCTGGCAATTATCGCTTATCGACAACCGGTTACCAGAGGAGATATAGAAAATTTAAGGGGAGTGGCATTGAATCCAAACGCTATTCGTCAGTTAATCGAGCGTGAATGGATAGATATTGTGGGGGTTAAAGAAACTCCAGGAAGGCCGGCTCTGTATGGCACAACTAAACACTTCTTAAATGATTTTAATCTAATGTCTCTTGCTGATTTGCCTGATATTGAAAAATTTGAAGAACAATTAAATCTTGATTTGAATAACAAAGAAATTAGGTTGGAGCAAAACAATCTTGAAATAGGCGATTTAAATGCGGATGATGAAAAGCCCACAAGCAACTAGCAATAACGATCTATCCAATTTTGAGAGAATACAAAAAGTACTTGCCAAGCTTGGATTAGGCTCCCGAAGAGCTATTGAAGAGCTTATAAAAAATGGCAAAATTAAAGTAAACAACAAACAGGCTACTTTAGGTCAATTAATTGATGGAAATGAAATCATTCATGTCAATAATAGACGGTTTTATTTTAATAAAAAGAAAGATTTTCTAACAAGAATTTTAATTTATCACAAAAATGAAGGCGAGATTGTTTCGCATTCAGACCCAAAACATAAAAATACCATTTTTCAAAATTTGCCCAAGGCAAAAAATGGTAAATGGATCTCTATAGGTCGACTTGATATAAACACTTCCGGACTTATTTTATTAACCAATAACGGCGAGTTATCTAATCGACTTATGCATCCAAGATACGAGATTGAGAGAGAGTATTCTGTAAGAATTCTAGGAGAAGTGTCAGAGCAAATTTTTAAGAATATTAAATCTGGCGTCAAGCTTGAGGATGGAATTGCTAAGGTAAAGTTATTTGAGCACACGGGTGGTGAAGGAGCAAATCAATGGTACAGAATCATTCTTAGTGAAGGCAGAAATCGCGAGGTAAGAAGAATTGTTGAGTCTCAGGGTCTGAAAGTCAGTAGATTGATGCGAGTAAGATACGGACAGTTTATTCTGCCTAGTTTTTTGAAACGCGGGAAGTTTTATGAACTTTCAGAGTCAGATGTTAATAATATCTTAAAAGACTTTAATTTAAATTAAGGTAAATCTTTCTTTTCGATCATAAAGATATAATCGGATCCGCTCTCGGTGTCTACCCACCAAATATTTAAATCTTTAAAAACTTTTTCAACCTCGTCTCGGTTATGACCTATTTCGATAAATAATTTTCCATTATCTTTGAGGTATTTTTTTGCTTGCGCGATAATATTTCTTGTGTGGTCTAAACCATCCTTTCCGCTTGCAAGAGCATTTTGAGGTTCTAATTGATATTCTTTTGGTAAGCTTTGCATTGAATCCAAATTTACATAAGGCGGGTTTGATACTATTAGATCGTAAGAATCATTTTTTAGATTTTGAAAAAGGTCAGACTGAATTGCAGTTACCCTTTTTTCTAAGTTATGTTTTTTTATATTAATATTCGCAACATCAATCGCATCTTTGGAAATGTCTGAAATATCTACAATTAAATTATTAAAACGATACGCCAATAAGATACCAAGGCATCCACTTCCGGTGCATAAATCCAAAACATTTTTAATATTTTTTAAATTCTCAATCCAAGGATAAAATTTACTATCGATCAAATCAGCAATAAGCGACCTAGGAACTAAAACGCGATCATCAACAAAAAAACTTAATTCCCTTAACCATCCTTCTTTTAGTAGATAAGCTAAAGGTTTTTTGGAGGCTATTCTTTCTTTTGCAATATTTTGAATAACTTTAAGGTCGTTTTCCCTAACTTCTTTATTGAGATACAAGTGAATATTGTTGAATGGAATTTTAAGAATCGAAGAAATGAGCCAAATAGCCTCATCTATAGCACTAAAGGTGCCATGGCCAAAAAAAATATCAGAATTGTCAAACTCTTTTTGGATTAAAGAGATTAAATTTTCAACTGTAATTTTATTCAATCTATAGCAATATTTTTTCTAATGTTTTTAAGTATATATTTTTTAGCTGTTCAATATTTTCAATATTGATGTTTTCATTGATTTTGTGAATAGACGCATTTATAGGACCAAACTCAACAACCTCATCTGAAATTTTAGCAATAAACCTTCCGTCCGATGTTCCGCCTGTAGTTGATACTTCTGCATTAATATTAGTTATTTCTTTTATTGACGATTTGAGTGCAGAAGTTAATTTTCCTTCTTCTGTTAGATATGGTTCACTTGGGGTTTCCCAATTAATATCGAATTCAGCCGCATGTTTTTTTACAATTTCTTCTACATCACTTTTTAGAGACTCTGGAGTACATTCGGTTGAGTGTCTAAAATTAAATTTTGCAACCGCTATACCCGGCACAACATTTGTTGCACCAGTTCCAGCTTCAATATTAGATACTTGCCATGATGTTTTTGGAAAATATTTATTACCATTATCCCATTCAATTTTTTTTAATTCATCAATAATAGAAGCCAACTTATGAATTGGATTGTCAACTAAATGAGGGTAGGCGATATGACCTTGGACTCCTTTAATTGTTAGGGTTGCTGATAAGGAACCTCTTCTACCATTTTTAATAGTATCACCAAATTTTATAGCGCTAGTAGGCTCACCAACAATACAGAAATCAAAGCGTTTTTTATTCTTTAAGAATTCCTTTACTACAATTGTTGTTCCGTCGGTCGCAATACCTTCTTCATCTGAAGTAATCAGTAAGCCAATAGACCCTTTAAATTTAGGATGGCTATTTAGGAATTCTTGGATACTTATAACAAATGCCGCTAGAGAAGCTTTCATGTCTGCGGCTCCTCTCCCGTAAAGTAAGCCGTTGTCTTCTGTAGCTTCAAAGGGATTAAATTTCCACTGATCTAATGGCCCTGTAGGAACAACATCGGTATGGCCTGCGAAAACAACTAATGGTTTTGAGTTTCCTATTTCACCATATAAATTTTTTACATCTTTGCTATCATATTTGGAAAACTTGAAACCAAGACCTGATAATTCATTCTGAATAACTTCCTGACAGCCATTGTCATCTGGTGTTATAGATTTAATGTTAATTAATTTTTTTGTGAGTTCTAGAGATTTATTCATGAGAACAATTTTTGGTATATATCTTCTTCAAAACCGAGAGCAATAACTTTATTTTTTTGAGTAATTAGAGGCCTTTTCATGACGGAGGGTTTTTCTAAAATAACCTTGATTGCCCCCTCCATATTTTCTGTTAAAGCTTTTTGTTTATCAGTCAAGCCGCGAAAAGTAATTCCTTTTTTGTTAACGACCAGATTAAAATTAATATTTTTAGGTAGGTTTTTCAGCCAGCCCGCAAGCAATTCTTGGCTTAAATCTTTTTTAACATCATGAAATTCATAATCAATTTGATTTAAATCCAGCCAAGCTAAGGCTTTTTGTACCGTGTTGCAATTTTTAATCCCGTAAACCTTATACATTAGATGCCTCTAAGCAATTCGTTTATTCCAACTTTGCTGAGTGTTTTTTCATCAACCTTTTTGACAATGACTGCACAGTATAGACTGTAAGAACCGTCTTTAGAGGGAAGGTTGCCTGACACAACAACTGAGCCCTTTGGAATTCGCCCATACATCACTTCACCAGTTTCGCGATCAAAAATTTTAGTTGATTGACCAATATACACACCCATTGAAATTACAACATTATCTTCAACAACAACACCTTCAACAACTTCACTTCGTGCGCCAATGAAACAATTATCTCCGATAATTGTTGGACCCGCTTGAATAGGCTCTAGCACCCCGCCAATACCCACCCCTCCAGAAAGGTGAACATTTTTTCCAATTTGAGCGCATGAGCCAACAGTTGCCCATGTATCAACCATAGTACCTTCATCTACATAAGCACCAATGTTGACATAAGATGGCATGAGCACGACATTCTTACCTATAAAACTTCCGTGCCTTGCTACAGCGTTGGGAACAACACGAAAACCACCTTTTTTAAAATCTTCTTCTGAATAATTTCTAAACTTTGAATCCACTTTATCAAAATAGTTTGTAGCACCACTTTTCATGATCTCATTATCTTTTAGTCTAAACGATAACAGAACTGCTTTTTTAATCCATTGATGAGTTTCCCATTCTTGTGTATTGTCTTTGCGGGTTGCAACCCTTAATTTACCCTCATTTAGTTGATGAAGGACTTCATTTACAGCATCTCGAACTTCGGCTGCTGCATTTGTTGGATTAATTTCTGCTCTATTTTCAAAAGCATTTTCTATAACTGATTGTAAATTACTCATTTAAACTTCCTAAAATTGAATTTCTAAAAATTGATTCGCTATTTTAGCATTGATCAGAATGAAGCTATTCGAATCTTGCTTTATTTTCCTCGTAAATGGGATTTATTTTTTTTGCATGTGCGGTTAAATCTTCAATGCGGCTTTCATTTGATGGGTGGGTACTTAAAAATTCAGGTATCTTAGCATCGTTAAGCTCATCCATTTTTCGCCAAAGGCTTACTGCAGCTATTGGGTTGTAGCCAGCATGCGCCGCCAGTTCTAACCCAATAAGATCGGCTTCTCTTTCTTGCTCCCTGCTGTTGGGTAACGCAAAAAATAACGTTGTACCAAGAGCAACGCCTTGAATAGCTATACTTTGTAATTGCCTATTATTGCTGCTATCTGAAATATAAATGGCAAAACCAAGGATCCCAAGCTGCTGAACCAGAGCTGTAGACATTCTTTCCCTGCCATGCTCTCTGAGTGCATGAGAGATTTCATGACCAATAACAGCCGCTATTTCATCGTCGGTCTTAGCAGCTTTATCTAAAAGACCGGTATAAACCATAATTTTCCCACCCGGCATACAGTAGGCATTAATTTGTTCACTTTTTTCAACATTTACTTCCCAATTCCATTTCTGTGCATCATCTCTAAAATAGTGAACTTCATCGATTAATCGCCATGATATGCGACGAACTCGATTTAGTTCATTAGGATCTGTATTGAGATTATTTCCTTTTTTTGCATTCGTTAAGGCTTCTTGGTAGCCTTCTTTTGCCATATTCAAAGCCATAAATTCAGGAAGAAGAATAAGTTGCTTCCTGGTAACATCAGAATCTGTTTTTAAAGTTGTTGACGCGCAACTTGAGAGTATAAAAAAAGTTAAAATATTTATTATATATTTCATGTTTTTTTAGAACTGATTCTGAGCTCCAAGTTCAACTACTCTGTTAACAGGAAGTTTAAATTGATTGGTAATGTCCTCAGCACTATTAAACATAAATGCAAATAATTTTTTTCTAAAAGTAGTCATTTTTTTGTCTGGCGTAATAATCAAACTTTCTTTTCCAACAAAGTATGAGGTATTCATCGGTTCAATTGTAAGTTTGTATTTTGAACACTTTTCTAGGTCTTTAGGAATGTTTGGTTCATCTGAAAATCCGTAATTAAGTGATACTTTATAAAATCCATGGGGCAACTTTTCTAGTATCAGAATTTCTGAGGATTTTGCACGAGGATAATCCATAAATTTTACTGTAAGAATAATAACTGTTTCATGAAGTATTTTGTTGTGTTTGATATTGTGTAAAAGGGCATGAGGAAGTCCATCTGGATTTGGAGTAAGAAAAACAGAAGTACCTTTTACACGATGTAATAGTCCTTTTCTAAAGTTTTTAAGAAAATCATTAATACTCACTGATTCATTTTTTAATTTTGCATAAAGCAAGGATCTTCCCTTTTTCCATGTGCCCATTAAAATTAATAAAATAATACCTATTAAAACTGGAAACCATCCCCCGTGAGGTACCTTGATAATATTTGCTGAAAAAAATACTAAATCAACCAGAAGGAAGGCTGAAAATATTAAAATAGTCTTTACCCAGCTTTTCCAGATGCCGGTAAAGACGACAAAAGATAAAATTGTCGCAATGAGCATGTCTGCTGTGATCGCAACCCCATATGCATCAGCTAAATTAGATGATTTTTGAAAAATTAAAACAACAGCAATTACCCCAAACATTAAAAGCAAATTTATTCTTGGTAAGTAAATTTGACCTTCCTGATCTTCTGAGGTGTGGTCAATTCTCATTCTAGGAATAAAGCCAAGCTGAAGTGCTTGCCTGGAGACCGAAAATGCCCCTGTTATACAGGCTTGTGAGGCAATGATGGTTGCAAATGTTGCTAAAAAAATCAGGGGGATGGTGAACCAATCTGGCGCCATAAGATAGAAGGGATTTGCTATATTATTAGCGTCCTGAAGTATCAGCGCACCTTGCCCGTAATAATTCAGCACAAGCGCTGGAAAAACAAAGCTAAACCATGTAATTCTGATTGGAGCACGGCCAAAATGACCCATATCTGCGTACAAGGACTCTGCTCCTGTTACACATAAAATTATTGCTCCCATAGTGATAAAAGCAACACCAAAATTATTAGTAAGATACCAATATGCATAATAGGGATTTAATGCTTTTAAAACGCTAGGTTCATTTAAGATGTTAATAATTCCTAAAAAAGCGAGCGTTGAAAACCAAACCAACATTACAGGTCCGAAGAGAAAACCTACTTTATTTGTTCCTTTGCTTTGAAACCAAAATAGGAAAAGAATAATAATCAACGTTATGGGAATAATGTAACTATGAAATGCTGGCAATGCGATTTCTATTCCTTCAATTGCAGATAAAACTGAAATTGCTGGAGTTATCATTCCATCAGCATAAAACATAGCCGCTCCCAAGATCCCTAAGATAGTCAAAAACAAACGCTTTCCGCTTGTATTTGCATTTCTCAAGGCTAAGGCAAGAAGAGCCATAATGCCACCTTCCCCATTATTATTTGCGCGCATAATAAAAGTAATGTATTTGACTGTGACTACCGAAATAAGAGACCAGAAAATCATGGACAGTACGCCAAGCATATTCAGAATATTCAATTCAAGAATATTATTTCCAATTGAGAAAATTTCACGAATTGAATATAACGGGCTTGTGCCAATGTCGCCAAAAACAACACCAAGCGCTGCAAGGGATAGCGCTGCTTTTTCTTTTGTTGAGGGAATTTTATTTATCATATTTGTTTTTAACTTCGGCTGTAATTTGGCCTTCGTGAAGTATTATTTTTAAATTGTCTTTTAAGTTTGCTTGTTTTTCACTTGATATAATCTTGCCATTATTATAAACAATAGAATAACCTCGAGCCATAATGTTTTTTGGACTTAGGAGCTCAATAGAACTTTTAATATGGTTAAGTTTCTGTTTTTGCGAATTTATATTTTCATTAAGCAAACCAATTAGAATCTGTTTTGATCTCTCTAAATCTTTATTTGTAATGCTTAATAACCTGTAAGGTGCTTTAATTTGTTTTTTTAAAAAGTTAAATTGATTTAAGCGATTTAAAAATTTTAAGTTAATATTTTTTTTAAGCATTTGTGAAGCGGTGTAAATTTTTTCATTGTATGCTCTAATTAAATCTCTTGGTGATACCAGTCTTTTTTCAAAAAAATCTATTTTTTGTGAAGCTCTTTGAATTAACCCTGTAATTATTTTATTAATAGATTCTTCGTGATATTTGATATATCCATACATATTCGCAAGACTTTCTGAGGCGCGCTCGGCCGCTGCAGTTGGTGTTGGCATTCTTAAGTCAGAAACAAAATCTGTCAGTGTGAAGTCTGTTTCGTGACCGACTCCTGATATTACCGGTAACTTAGAGTTAAAAACTGCCCTTACAACAATTTCTTCATTAAAAGACCAGAGGTCTTCGATTGAGCCACCCCCTCGGCAGAGAATTAACGTTTCTACCTCATTTCTTTCATTAGCAATCTGAATTTGTTGAACAATTGTACTGGCCGCATCTCTTCCTTGAACAAGGCATGGATAAACAACAACTTTCACAATTGGATTAAGCCGCTGTAATGTACTAATAACATCGCGAATAGCAGCGCCTGTAGGTGAGGTAATAATACCTATTTGCTTTGGAAAACGCGGAATAATTTTTTTTGCTGATTGATCAAAAATTCCTTCTTTTTCTAATTTATTTTTGAGAGCTAAGAATTTTTCATAAAGATTTCCTGCGCCTGATTCCCTCATCTTTTCTGCGTTAAATTGGTAATCGCCCCGGGGTTCATAAATTGAAACTAAACCAAAGATTTCAACCTTATCCCCTTCTTTAGGTCTTGAAGATACTAATGAGTTTTGACCTTTAAACATAGTGCATCTAATTTGTGACTTTTCATCCTTAAGGCTGAAATACCAATGTCCTGAGCTGGCTTCAATAAAGTTTGAGATTTCACCAGTTATCCATAGTTTTGGGACGTAGGTGTGTAAGATATTTTTTACAAGATGATTAATTTCTGAAATATCTAGAATTTTTTCGTTTGTGTCAAAATCTTCTTGCATCAAAATTTGTTAATTCTTTGTGGTTTAACGTAAAATGGAATTCAGGTTGATTCTAAACTATCCTACAAAATATGAACTTATTTTTTAAAAAAAATATTAAATTTATTTCAGGGCTTACAAGTCTTTTTTTAGTTTTTTTTGGACTATTCATTCAAACAAAGTTTGATCTCGAGCCTTGTCCATTATGTATTACCCAGAGAAGTATTTTTTTAATTTCTGGCTTTCTGTTTCTTTTTTTTCATTTTGTACAAGTAAAAAAAATTTATTATTTTTTCTTACTGTTGAGTGTAAATTTTGCTGGATTAGTTTTTGCGATAAAACATAGCTTAATACAACGAAAGATTATAGAAATTCCAAGTGAGTGCGGTATAGACCTAAACTATATGTTTGAAAATTTTCCCGTTCAAGATGTTTTTCAGCTTGTATTCCAGGGTTCGGGAGATTGTTCCAAGGTAAGTTGGATTTTTTTAAATCTCACTATTCCTGAGTGGGCTACAATTTGGTTTTTAGTTTTTATATTTTTTACAATTATTGATTATAAAGTTAAGTAAACATGGCATTTATTGAAGATTTTGTTGGTAACACTCCGTTGGTTGAATTGAAGAGACTCCCATATGACAATGGGGGAAAAGTGTTTTTAAAGCTTGAAGGAAATAATCCAGCTGGTTCAGTAAAGGATCGTCCAGCGCTATCGATGATTAAAAATGCTGAATTGAGAGGTGAGATCAAGCCAGGCGATACACTAATTGAAGCAACTTCAGGGAATACTGGTATTGCGCTAGCTATGGCGGCTGCGATGATGGGTTATAAAATGATTTTAATAATGCCTGAAAACCAATCCATTGAGAGAAGACAGACAATGCAGGCATTTGGCGCAGAAATTATATCTACTAGTCAAGCTGGAAGTATGGAATTAGCGAGAGATACTGCAAAAAAAATGGAAGCAGACGGAAAAGGTAAAATTTTAGATCAGTTTGCAAATCCAGATAACCCAATGGCGCATTATAAAGGTACAGGCCCGGAGATCTGGAAAGATACTAACGGAAAAATAACCCACTTTGTATCCAGCATGGGGACTACAGGCACCATCGTTGGCACATCAAGGTTCTTAAAAGAACAATCTAAAAGCATAAGTATTATTGGGGTGCAACCAGAGGAGGGTGCCCAAATTCCTGGAATAAGGAAATGGCCCAAAGAATATATCCCCACGATTTTCACGGATGAAAATATAGATCAGATTAAACAAGTTTCCCAAAAAAACGCAGAAGAAACAGCTAGAAGGCTTGCAAGGGAAGAGGGAATATTTTGTGGCGCATCAACCGGCGGGGCATTGTATGTTGCTTTAGAGCTCGCAAAACAAAATCCAAGCTCTATTATTGTTTCTATCGCTTGCGATAGGGGGGATCGATACCTATCAACTGGACTGTTTCCTGCTGCATGATTTCCCAGCCCGTATTAGTTTTTGATATAGAGACTATCCCAGATATCTTATCGCTTCGGAAAATTTTTAAAATTGAAGAAAAATTTAATGATGATGAAGTGGTGTCTATTGCAAAATACTTTTATCGTCAAAATCGTGGAAATGATTTCCTGCCGCACCAATTTCATCAGATAGTGGCTATATCTTGTGTGCTGAGAACAAAAGAAAATATTGATATTTGGACATTGGGTGATGAAGATAGCACTGAGTCTCAAATGCTTGAAAGGTTTTTTGATGGCTTAAATAAATATACTCCCATAATTGTAAGTTGGAACGGGAATGGTTTTGATTTACCAGTTATAAATTACAGAAGTCTTTTTAATGAAATTAAAAGTGGCATTTATTTTGATCAAGGCGAACAGAATAACGATTTTAAATTTAATAACTACATTAATAGATATCATCAAAGGCATGTAGATTTAATGGACACCCTCGCGATGTTTAGCGGACGAGCGAATGCTAGTTTGGATAATATTGCAAAACTGTCTGGCTTCCCAGGAAAATTGGAAATGGATGGATCCGATGTTTATGAGAATTATAAAGCAGGAAATTTGATCGATATTCGAAATTATTGCGAAACAGATGTTGCGAATACTTATTTAGTGTACCTAAAATTTCTTTTTTTCAAGAACCAAATTACAGAGCAAGAATATAAAGATGAATTAAATAAATTTAAAACTAAGATCTCAGAATTAAATTTAAAACATTTCAGTGAGTTTATTACTGCGTGGGGTAAGAAATAATAATGACAATCGAAAGATTATATATAGTCGATATCGATAACGAGGGGCGCGGAGTTGCAAAGCAAGACGAAAAAGTTTTTTTTGTCCACAATGCGCTCCCTGGTGAGACTGTTGAGTATAAAGTTCTTCAAAAAAAGAAAAATGTATTTTTTGCAACAGCAACAAGCATTTTCAATCCATCACAAGATAGAGCTACACCTAGGTGCCCGTCTTATGGTGTTTGTGGAGGGTGTTCAATGCAGCATTTTTCTGAGGAAGCTCAGATAAAGTTCAAAGAGGAAAGTTTTTTAAAAACTTTGCATCACATTGGGGCAGTTAGGCCCAAAAATATTTTAGCGCCAATTTATTTAGATTTTTTTGAATATCGACATAAGGCCAGATTAAGAGCTAAGTATGTTGCAAAAAAAAATCAAGTGCTAGTCGGATTTAATGAACGCTTAACTCATTTTTTAACAGATATGAAAGAGTGTCACATTCTCCCTAAAAAAATTTCTTTATTAATTGAGCCTCTAAAAGATCTATTCATTAACCTCTCTATATTTAACAAAATACCTCAAATTGAATATGCTTCAAATCAGGATAGAGATATTTTTGTTTTGAGAGTCTTGGATGAGTTAAATAATGAAGATATGGAGTTGCTTTTAGCTTTTGAAAAAGAATATCAAATCGAATTCTGGGTGCAAACCAAAGGACCAGAGACGGTAAAACCCTTATTTGACGAGGCTCGGATAGATTTAAATTATAATTTATCAAGTTTTGGTCTTAATTTTAAATTTGAACCAACAGGTTTTATTCAAATTAATCCTTTTATCAATGAATTGATGATTAAAAAAGCGATTGAGTTATTAGATTTGAGTAATGATGACACTGTTTTAGATTTTTTTTGTGGACTGGGAAATTTTAGCTTACCGACAGCACAGAAATCTAAGTCTGTTATTGGTTTTGAAGGGAGTCAGAGTTTAGTTGATTTGGCACTGGAAAATGCATTAGTAAACAATATAACAAATGTTGCTTTCCAATATCAAAATCTTTTTGACCTTAAAAATTTTGATTTAACTCAATTTGAAAAAGCTAATAAATGGTTGATTGATCCACCCAGAGATGGCGCATATGATTTAGTAAAAAGCATTAATGATAACAACTCGCCTGCTGTAATAGTCTATGTCTCATGTAATCCAGCAACTTTAGCAAGAGATGCAGGTATTTTAGTTAACGAAAAAAATTATAGCCTCGAGATGTCCGGAATTCTAAATATGTTTCCAAATACCTCTCATATTGAATCAATTTCAAAATTTGTTTTAAATGAATAAGCTTACTTGTTTATTTTTTTTATTATTTACCTTTCATTTAAATAGTACAGAAATTAATTTTGGCATTTCACAAAATCCTCAAAACATTGACCCAAGATACGCACGTGATGCAACTTCTGAAAGATTAGTTGATTTGGTTTATGAAAAAATTGTCTATGTTGATGACAATTTTGAAATTAAATCAAATTTTTTTGAAATCGAAAATAAAAATGACTTGGTTTATAACTTGATTTACAAGAAACATGAGAGTCATTTTCATGATGGTAAGCCTTTAAATTTAGACGACATTTTATTTACTATTAATTTAAATCGAAACGACCATCTATCAAGATTTTATGAAGACTTGAAAGTAATTAAAAGTGTTAGTCTTCAAGGGTCGATTATAAAAATTTTTTTAAATAGTCCTGATAAAAATTTTTTATTCAAACTAGCAATCCCTATATTATCAAGTAAACATAAAGTTGATTCTGAATTCAAAATAATTGGGTCAAATGTTTTTAAATATGAATTTAGTGAAAATAAAAATACATTAATACGAGATGATGGTGTAAAAATTATTTTGCATGAAGTGAAAAATCCAAATATGCGAGTGTTGAAAATTGCAAATAGTGAGCTTGATATATTGCAAAATGACATCCCATTACCTTTGGTAAGCTATCTAAAAAGAAATAAAAATGTTAAAACCTATTCAAATTTTGGCAATAATTTGTCTTATATCGGTTTTAATTTTAATGACAAAAAGATAAGCAATATTCATTTGCGGAAAGCAATAAAAAAAGCAATTGATAAAAAAGTAATCATCAAGAATTTTTTTAATGAAAATACCCTTCCTGCTAATCAAATTTTTTCAAATGATCACTGGTGTGTTGAAAACTTACCCTTCAATGATTTCGATCTTGAAGAGGCTAAAAAGGAAATTGTAAAATCTGGATTATCCTTGCCGATAGAATTAGAGTTTAAAACATCAGCAGATCCCTTCAGAATCAAAATAGCAACATTAATTCAGAATCAATTAAAGAAGATCGGAGTTCATATAAAAATAAAATCCTTAGACTGGGGTACATTTTTTAGAGATATACAAGCCGGGAATTTTCAAATGTATTCTTTGACATGGGTGGGGTTAAACAATCCTGAAGTTTATGAAAGAATTTTTAGCACTAAGTATTTTCCGCCTTTTGGATTAAATAGAGGAAGATATTCAAGTGATACAATGGATTCATTATTAAAAGACGCTCTAAAAACTAATAACTGGGGTGCTGTAATAAAAGAAGTTGATAGTGATATTGCTATTTTGCCTTTGTGGTTTGAGGGAAATTTTGCGGTAACTTCATCGAAAATCAGCAATTTTTATTTAAGCTCTAATGGGTCGTGGAGTTTTTTAAAGACAATTCTAAAAAATGATCATAATTGATATTAAGAATCAAGTTCTGACGTATGAGAATGATAATACTCAGAAATCGTATTCTATTTCTTCAGCAATGAATGGTCCGGGACAGCAAAAGGGATCATTTTGTACGCCATTGGGGCATCATATTATTAGAGCAAAAATAGGAAATAATTTACCCAAGAGTGCAATCTTTAAAGGAAGAAGATGGACGGGTGGGGTTTATGAGGCTAATAGCTTTCCTTTAGACGATGATCTCATTCTAACAAGAATCTTATGGCTTTCCGGCAAAGAGCATGGAATAAATAGGCTAGGCTCTGTTGATACAATGCAAAGGTATATTTATATCCATGGAACTCACGATGAAGAAAATATTGGAAATCCAGTTTCACATGGCTGTATAAGAATGCGGAATGATGACATTATTGAGTTATTTGATCTAGTTTCCTGTGGGGAAAATGTAACAATAATTGAATGAATATTTTTTTAACAAGATTATTTTTTCTTATTTTTCAGATAGCTATCATCTTTTTTATTACTAACTTATTGATATTTCTAACACCTGGCGATCCAGTAGATTTTTTGTTAGGACAGTCTGTAAGTCAAATGGACGCTGATAAACTTAGAGAATTTTTTGGTCTTGATCAGACTTTTTTTCAGCAAACAATAAATGGATTTTTAAGATTGTTGCAATTTGATTTTGGAATGTCTTTTACGCAAAATAAAAAAGTCCTAGATCTTGTTTTACCAGCATTAAAAAATACTTTTTATTTAGGTAGTTTTGCAGTTTTTCTCTCATTAACTATTTCGATTCCGGTCGGACTTTATGGAGTGTTTAGGGACGGTTATTTTTTTAGAAAATTTACTAATTTTTTAACTTCTTTGTTTATTGCATTACCAAATTTTATTGTAGCTCCTCTTCTTGTTCTATTGTTTGCTGTTCATCTAAAAATATTGCCAATAAGCGGAATGGGTTCATTTCAATCCGTTATTCTTCCGGGGTTAACTTTGGCTATTGGTCTTTCATGTCTTTTAATTCGAATGCTACAAGAGTGCGGAGACGATTTTATAAATATGGACTTTATCAAGCTTGCTAAAGCAAAGGGGTTGTCAATAAAAAAAATATACGTATCGCATTTGTTAAGAATGATCCTTATTCCTTTAGTAACCGTAATTGGAATTCACTTGGGGTCACTTTTAACAGGGGCGATAATTACTGAGGTTATATTTAGTTGGGATGGGATAGGGCAACTACTTATTGCTGCTATTCAGCAAAGAGATTATCCAATTATTCAGGCCTCTGTTTTTTTTATTGCAACCACATATGTTGTAATTAATTTTTCTACAGAAATCATATATCGACTGATTGATCCTAGATTTAAAAATGATTAGATCAATAGCAAAAATTTATCTGACAGTCCTAATAATAATTTGCTTAATAGTAAATATCTTTTCATGGGATGCAACATTAATGAATTTCGATAAAATCTTATCAGCTCCAGATAGCTCTGCAATTTTTGGTTATGATGATTATGGAAGGAATATAGCTAATAGAATTTTTGTTGGTTTTTTTGCTTCTCTGAAAGTGGTGCTGATATCAGTATTTTTTTCTTTTTTATTTGGTGTCTTCTTTGGCTTAATTTCTGGCTACTTTGGTAACTGGCTTGATAAGTTTTTTTTATTTGTTTGTACAATTTTTCAGGCATTTCCAAACATGTTATTGATTATTGCAGTTGCTGCTTTTATGGGCCCTGGTTTGTATAACTTAATATTTGCTTTAACTATAACCTCGTGGGTTGGATTGGCAAAAATTGCACGAGCTGAGGCTCTAAAGTTAAAAAATTTAGATTTTATTTATGCTGCAAAAATAATGGGCGCTAATGAGTTATTTATTCTCAAAAAACATTTTTTTAAGAATACATTCACCCCCCTTAGGGTTGAGCTAAATTATTTGTTCGCAAATCTTATTATTGCTGAGGCTGGATTATCTTTTTTAGGAATTGGTCAAACCGGTGAGCAGCCCTCGTGGGGTAATATGCTAAGAGATAGTATCGATTACTTGATTGTTGGGCCTCACTATACATTGAGCGTTAGTTTTTTTATGACTTTTTTAATATTAAGTATTAATTCTTTAAGTGAGTAACTTTGACATATGCTAAAAAATAATCTTTTTATTGATATTGAATCAACCTCTATTGGTCAAAATGATATAAAACGAATTACACACCCTTTAGTTGCTGGAGTCATTTTATTTAGCCGTAACTTTGTCAATTCAGATCAATTAAAACAATTAATAAAAGATATTCGTAGCCTAAAAAAAGACCTCATAATTGGAGTAGATCACGAGGGAGGGAGAGTTCAAAGGTTCAGAGAATCTTTTTACCCTTTGCCACCAATGAGTACACTCGGAGATATTTATACCACTGATCCCTCTCTTGCAAATAATTTAGCAAAGAACTCTGGCTGGGTAATTGCTAAAGAATTAGGTTTGTATGATATTGATTTAAATTTTTCCCCTGTCCTAGATATAAATTATGGAAAAAGCTCTGTTATTGGCAATCGTTCATTTGGTAAAACCCCTGAGGTCGTGATTGAGCTTGCGCGAGCTTTTATGGAAGGATTAAACTATGGCGGCATGTCCGCTGTTGGAAAGCATTTTCCAGGACATGGTTTTATCAAGGCAGATTCTCATTTAGAGATTTCTACTGATTATCGGAGTTTAGAACAAATTGAAGATGACCTCTCTTGTTTTGATTCTTTAATCAAAACTGGAATTCAGGCAATCATGCCAAGCCATGTGATATATGAGCAAATGGATAAAAATCCTTCAAGTATGTCTTCTTTTTGGATTAAAGAGGTATTAAAAACAAAACTTGGATTCAGGGGGTTTGTAATTTCAGATGACTTATCAATGAAGGGGGTTGCCAATCTATATCCTGATATAAAAAGTCGATGCGAGCAATCCGTTTCTGCAGGTTGCGATTTGATTCTAATTTGTAATAATCCTGATCAGCTTGATAAGCTTTTATCTCAAGTTAATGTTTTGAATTCAATGATTGATTTTTCATCTCTTAGATTACAGAAAGAAAAGAATGGCTTAACAACCTTCCAGGGGCTTAACCTTGATGAGATATATCAAGATTTTAAAAATCATAATTTTAGCCTTGAGGTTTGAAACTTATTTGATTATTATAAATCTTAGTAAAATACTCAAATAATATTAATTTTTAAAAGGAAATTATAAATATGCAAAATAATTTTAATGTGACACCAGCTAGTTCGGCTATTCAAAGTAATAAGGTTTTAAGAAATACTTATGCCTTACTTGGATTCTCACTTATCCCTACTGTTATTGGTGCTTTAATTGGAATGAGTATGAGTTTTTCCTTTGCTGCGCAGAGCCCAATCATTTTTAGCCTCCTAATGATTGCAGGTATTTTTGGTTTATTTTTTGCAATTTCTGCAAATCGAAATAGTTCATTAGGTGTTGTTTTGTTGTTAGTGCTAACGTTCTTTTTAGGAGTTATGTTGGGCCCTATTCTTCAGGTTGCCTTTAGTTTAAGTAATGGTGGACAAATTGTTATGCTTGCGGCTGGCGGAACTGCGTCAATTTTTCTTGTTTTGGCTGGAATTGCTACAACTTCAAAAAAAGACTTCAGCGGTATGGGAAAATTTTTGACAATCGGCTTAGTGCTGTTGATACTTGCATCTTTAGTAAATCTTTTCTTTCAGGTTCCAGCAGCATCATTGGCAATTTCTGCTATTGCAGTATTAATTTTTTCTGGCTTTATACTTTATGATGTTAACCGTATTGTTAGCGGGGGAGAGACTAACTACGTTATGGCAACTCTAGCGTTATATATGAATATATATAATTTATTTGTTAACCTATTACATCTGTTGTTAGCTCTACTTGGCAATAGAGATTAATTGCTCGATCTAATAGATCATAAAAAGCCGTCTTAATGACGGCTTTTTTTATTAACGTTTATCTTTAAAAAAAAGTTTTAAAATTTTTTGACATTCATGTTCCAGTATCCCCCCTTGAACAACTGTATGATGGTTTATTATTTTGTTTTCCACTAAGTTCTGATGATTTGAGCAAGATCCGAATTTTTCATCATAAGCTCCAAAATATAAACTTTTTATTCTTGTGTTAAATATTGCCCCGAGGCACATAATGCATGGTTCCAATGTTACATAAAGCTCACATTCAGGGAGTCTGTAGTTATTTTTAATATTACATGCTGTTCTAATAGCTACAATTTCAGCATGGCAGCTTGGATCAGATTTCGAAATGACTGAGTTAAATCCTCTCGCTATTATTTCTCCATTATTAACAATAACAGCTCCAATAGGAACTTCATTTTTTAGTTGAGCATTGAATGCTTCATTTATTGCCTCACTCATGAATTTTTCATGGATGGTATTCATAAATAAACCCAGAACTTTAAATACGTTGATTATGTCATAATGCGGTAGGGATTATTTTATTTAAACACCATTTATGAAAAAAAAGGCAGATACAACTTCAGCAATACATGACTTACTCGCAGACCGCTGGAGCCCTCGTGCATTTAATCCAGAATACTTGCTGAATGAAGATCAGATTCATTCGTTGCTGGAGGCGGCAAGATGGGCTCCGTCTTGTAGGGGTGAACAACCATGGTATTTTGTTTTATTTAATAAAAGTAATGCTACAGCTTTTTCACAAGCTTTAAATTGTTTGTCGGTTTCTAATCAAGACTGGGCTATGGACGCATCCCTTTTAATTGTTGCATGTGCAAATAGATACTATAAAAAAGATAATTCAGAGAATTTTTACGCCCATTATGATGTTGGCGCGGCTGCAGAAAATATTTGTCTTCAGTCAACTGCTCTTGGTCTTGCCGCTCATCAAATGGGAGGTTTTGATAAAGCTAAAGTGGCAACTTTAGTGAACGCTCCAAAAAATTATGATATCCTCTCGGTTATTGCAATTGGATTGCCAGAAAAAGAATCAAAAATTAGGCCAGACCTTCTAGAACGTGAATGCGCAGAAAGAAATCGCCTGCAATTAGATCAGATTTTTGAGTATGAGAGTTTTAAAAAGGATTAAAATTGAACAAAGTATTAGAGCTAACAAAAGATAATTTTAAAAAAACAATTGAATCAAATGATTTTGTTATTGTTGATTTCTGGGCGCCTTGGTGTGAGCCTTGTAAAGAGTTTACCCCTGCATTTGAAGCTGCAGCAAAGCAACATAAAGATATTATCTTTGGAATGGTGGATATTGAGAAATATCCTGAAATTGGTGAATATTTTCAAGTAGATAAAATTCCTGGAATTTTGGTTATTCGTGAAAAAGCAGCAATTCATGCTCAGGTTGGTCAAATTGGAGCTCCAGCATTTGAAGAGATTATTAAATGGGCCAGAGGTTATGATATGACTAATGCCAGAGATTATATGGCAAGGCAAGAAAAAGGCGAGTTTAACTAAGAAGTAATAACATCTTTGAAGTATGGTGTTGGGTCTACAGATTGGCCATTTTTTCTAATTTCAAAATGTAATTTCACCTTGTCGGTTCCTGTATTCCCCATGGTGGAAATGATTTCACCTGCGTCAACTTTCTGTCCTTCTGTAACTAGCAGTTCTCTATTGTGACCATAGACACTTAAAATATTGTCCTCATGTTTAATTATAATAAGCTTCCCAAAGCCTTTAAGCTCTTCTCCAGCATATATCACTTTTCCTTTTGCTATTGATTTAATTTCTTGCCCAAGTTCGCCTGATATAGAGATTCCTTTTTTTCCTTCTTGAAGATTAAATTGTTCTATAACTTTACCTTCTGTTGGCCATATATATTTTGTAGCTAACTTTTTCTGATTTTCAGCAACAATCTCTTTTGTTTTTTTAATCGCTTTTTGGCTATAGACTTCTTTGGTTGCTTTTGGCTCGTCAATTTTTATTGGCTCTCTAAAATCCTCTTGCGTTTTGGTAGCTTCTTTTAATTCGTTACTTTCACTTAAACCCTCAGTTTTAATGGAGCTGTTTTCAGGTTCAGTTAAAGCTTTTTCATCTTTGTTTCGTAAAAGATCGAAACGGATAATTTCTCCGGGACTTATTTTGTATGGCTTTTCTATATCATTTACAAGGGCAACCTGTTTGTAATCAAAACCACATTTAAGACTTAGGCTAAAAATCGTATCTCCCTTTTTTACTGTGTAAACATCAGGACACTTTTGGATTCTATTCTTGTTTTCTACAGGAGAAGGGATGTTTGAAGCACATCCGTGGATTAACAAAACTAAAGTAATAAAGAAATACGTATTTATTTGATAAATTCTAGCCATTTTCTGTAATTTTCAAGATTAGCATGATCTGTAAGATCTGACATTATAGGTGAAATTGAAACAAAATTATTTTTTACAGCAAAAAAATCTGTCCCCTTGCCACCATCGTTGGGCTGACCAGCAGCACCAACCCAGTACATTTTTTTTTCATTTTGACTTGGGTAATGTATAACTGGCTCAGCCTTATGTCTTTTGCCAAGCCTTGTGAATTCAAAACCCTGTATATCTGAGTAATTGATGTCTGGCACATTGATATTGAATAAAAAAGGATGATTTTTGTGTTTAAGCTTTTTTACAATATCTAAACTAATTTTGGCGCCTGTAGCAATATGTTTAGAATTGTACTCAGACATTGAAATCGCTAAGGAAGGTATTCCAAGCAAAAAACCTTCCATTGCAGCTGCAAGCGTTCCGGAATAGATAGTATCATCACCCATATTGGCACCATTGTTAATACCGGAGACAACCATATCAGGAATAAAATTTAAGAAGCCAGACAAGGCGATATGAACACAATCCGTTGGAGTCCCGTCGATATAGTAAATATCTTTTTCTATTTCTGTTACAGTTAGCGGTCTGTCAAGGGTTAAAGAGCTGCTAGATGCGCTTTTATTTTTTTCCGGAGCAACAACTGTCACTTCAGCAATCTCTGAAAGCGAATGATAAAGTGCTTTTATTCCAGGAGAGTTATACCCGTCATCATTTGAAATTAGAATTTTCATTTTTTATAAATAGAATTGAAGAGCAAAATAATAAGAGGGTTAATATAATTTCTATTAGAGCAAAAATTTTTGAAATATTACTTTCAGAATATGCTCTAACAACGCCTTCGATAAAGAAAAAAATTATTAAAAAATTTACCCATTTAATCGTGTAAATATTTTTATCTAAGATTTTTTTTAAAGGTAATAAGAGAATAAAACATTTAATAACCATCCATGAAGGCGAATTGTCTAGAGTGAAAAAAATCTCCCATAATAGATTTAAAATTATTAAAGAAACATAGCTTATTAAATTTAATAAAAATATCATTTTGCTAATTGAAGACAAGTTTCGGCTAGGCGTTTTCCTTGGCTAAAAGCAATTTCTTTTTCTGCTTTTGTTAAACCTTGCGGATCATGGATGTGTGAAGAGCCATAAGGAGTTCCACCACTTTTAGTTTCTTTAAGCGCATTCACTGAATAAGGAATTCCTAAAATAATCATTCCGAGATGTAATAACGGTATTTGCATTGAAAGAAGTGTTGCTTCATTTCCCCCATGCATAGACCCTGAGGCAGTAAAAGTTGTTGCGGGTTTATTTTCTAGACTACCGTTAAACCATAATGGTGTTAGAGAATCTATAAAAAACTTTACTGGAGCTGCCATATTGCCAAAATATGTTGGACTGCCCAAAGCCAGCCCAGCACATTCTTGAAGATCCTTTTCTTCAACGAATGGTGCGTTGTTTTCTAATGCTTCATTTGCCAAAGGTTTAATTTGTCTTATAACAGCTTCGGTATTTTTAACACTATTTACGCCTCTAGCAATTTGTAGTGCGAGTTTTTCAACCGCGCCATCTCTGCTGTAGTAAAGTATTAAAACTTTTAGATTCATTTAAGCTTTTTTTACTAAATCTACTGCAAGCCCAATATAATTTTCTGGAGTCAGCTTCAGCAATCGGTCTTTTTCTGACATAGGCAAATCTAAATCTAAAATGAATTGTTTTAAAACATCTTTGGTGATATTTTGATTGCCGCGGGTTAAGGCTTTTAATTTTTCATAGGGTTTAGGGATGTTAAATTTGCGCATAACAGTTTGAATAGGTTCTGCTAAGACTTCCCATGAATTATCAAGATCAGCTTTTATCTTAGTTTTATTAACTTCAAGTTTTCCAAGCCCTTTGTTGAGTGAATTAAGAGCTAACATTTGATACCCAAAAGCAACTCCAATATTTCTTAGTACCGTTGAATCGGTTAAGTCTCTCTGCATTCTTGAAATAGGCAATTTTATTGCAAGATGATCAAGAAGGCTGTTGCTTAGACCCAAGTTACCCTCAGAGTTCTCAAAGTCTATTGGATTAACTTTATGTGGCATTGTAGATGAGCCAACTTCATTATTTTTTAATTTTTGTTTGAAATAGCCAATTGAAATGTAACTCCAAATATCTCTATTAAAGTCAATTAGAATATTGTTGATTCTTAATAAGCTGTGAAAAATTTCAGCTAAAAAATCATGCGGTTCGATTTGAGTTGTTAGATCGTTATACTTTAACCCTAATTTAGATACAAATTTTTTTGCATGATCTTCCCAATTTACATTTGGATAAGCTACCAGGTGTGCATTGAAGTTCCCAACTGCTCCATTAATTTTACCAAGATAAGACTGCTTATCTAATAGATCAATTTGACGTTTAATTCTTGCGGCAACATTAGCAAGCTCTTTTCCTAGGGTTGTGGGGCTTGCGGATTGACCATGAGTTCTCGACAGCATGGAGATGTTTTTATAACGGTTAGCTAAATTTTTTAAAGTACTATAAATAGACTTTATCTTTGGTATTAAAACTTCTTTAACAGAGTTTTTTACCATTAAAGAATAAGCTAAATTATTTATATCTTCAGAAGTGCAGGCAAAATGTATGAACTCTAAATATTTTTTTACACTATTGTTAGTTTTAAGATGTTCTTTTAACCAATATTCAATAGCCTTTACGTCATGATTAGTTATTTTTTCTATCGACTTAACTCGCTGTGCATCTTTTTCTGAAAATTTACTTACAAGATCATTGAGTTTTTCTACTGTTTTTTTATCAAATTTTTTTACTTCTGGTATTTTATTATTTTCACCCAAGCTAATTAGCCACGCTATTTCAACTTTTACCCGATTTTTAATTAAATCAAATTCACTTAAATATGGTTTTAAGTCATTCAGTTGATTGCTATAGCGACCATCTAAAGGTGAAAGATTTGTTAACTCTGAATTCATAATTTATTAATTTACAATGTGTACATCCTATTATTTTACAGCAGTTCTTTTGCTAATAAACTTTTTGGGAATTTATTTTTTTTGTTCTAGAATAATATATCAATAAATTTAATAATTTTTAAAGATAGCAATGATAGAAGAATATACAAAACACTCTGAAGAAAGAAGTAAAACTAACTTACCACCATTACCCTTAACTGCAGAACAAACAGCTGACTTGATTAATGTAATTAAGCTCGAAAAAGATGAAAATCTTCAGTTAGAGTTAATATCGCTTTTAACAGATAGAGTTCCGGCCGGTGTTGATCAAGCTGCATATGTTAAGGCTGCTTTCTTAAATGATCTGGCAACAGAGAAAATCCATCATTCTATTATTACGCCACAAAAGTCTATAGAAATTCTTGGAACAATGCTTGGCGGATACAATGTCCAGTCTCTAGTTCCACTGTTAAATAGTAAATATGCTGAAGATGTTGTTAAGGCTTTGTCTAAGATAATTTTGATATTCGATACTTTTCATGACGTTCATGAAATGCATAAGGGTGGCAATCATTTCGCTACGAAACTTCTTGAATCATGGGCTAATGCTGATTGGTTTACTTCAAAAGCTCCATTGAATGAAGCAATTAAATTAACCGTGTTTAAAGTAGATGGCGAAACCAATACTGATGATTTATCTCCGGCACAGGATGCATGGTCTCGTGCAGATATTCCGCTTCATGCTCAAGCAATGTTAGTGAATAGACGACCTGGTGCATTGGGTGAGATAGAGAGCTTAAAAGAGAAAGGCAATCCTTTAGTTTATGTTGGGGATGTTGTTGGCACTGGTTCATCAAGAAAATCTGCAATCAATTCTCTTCAGTGGCATATGGGCAAATCGATCCCATTCGTTCCAAATAAAAACTCAGGTGGTTTTGTAGTTGGTGGCAAGATTGCGCCAATATTTTTTAATACAGCAGAAGATTCCGGTTCCTTTCCGATTGAATGCGATGTTTCAAATCTTAATATGGGAGATGAAATTATTCTCAAACCATTTGAGAAAAAAATTACAAATATTCAAGGAGATGAATTAGCAAGCTTCTCTCTTAACCCTGTCACCATTTTGGATGAAGTTCGCGCTGGCGGAAGAATTCCTTTAATTATAGGTAGAGGATTGACTGAAAAAGCAGCAAAAGTATTAAATCATAAAAGTAAAAATATTTTTGTAAGTATTTCAAATGATCTAGGCAAAGAAAAGAATTCTGGTTATTCTCTTGCTCAAAAAATGGTTGGAAGGGCTTGTGGCTTAGAAGGTATATCTCCTGGTACATATTGTGAGCCAAAAATTACATCTGTAGGCTCTCAAGATACGACTGGAGCTATGACGCGTGATGAGCTCAAAGAGCTAGCATGTTTAGGCTTTAGCGCTGACTTAGTGATGCAAAGTTTTTGTCATACAGCGGCATATCCAAAACCTGTGGATATTAATCTTCAGCATACCTTGCCAGATTTCATGAGCAGTCGAGGTGGCGTTTCTTTGAAAGCAGGTGATGGTGTTATTCATTCATGGTTAAATAGAATGATATTGCCTGATACTGTAGGTACAGGTGGAGACTCTCACACTCGTTTTCCTATTGGCATCTCATTCCCTGCAGGCTCGGGTCTTGTGGCATTTGCAGCAGCATTGGGTGTAATGCCACTAGATATGCCAGAGTCAGTCTTGGTTAGATTTAAAGGCAAAATGCAACCTGGCATTACTCTCAGAGACCTTGTAAATGCAATTCCTTATCAAGCAATAAAAAATGGTGATTTAACAATTGATAAAAAAGGTAAAAAAAATATATTTAATGGACGTATTCTTGAGATTGAAGGACTTCCTACATTAAAAGTAGAACAAGCTTTCGAGTTAGCGGACGCTTCTGCTGAAAGATCTGCAAATGGATGCACTGTGAGGCTTGATAAAGAGCCAATTATTGAATATTTAAGCTCTAATATTGTTTTAATGGAAAATATGATTTCTCAGGGATACGAAGACAAAAGAACTTTGCAAAGAAGAATAGATAATATGAAATCATGGATTGCAAAGCCGGAGTTATTGCAACCAGATGAAAATGCAGAGTATGCAGCTATTATAGAAATTGATTTGAATGATATTAAAGAACCTTTAATTGCTTGTCCTAATGATCCCGATAACATTAAAACTTTATCTGAAGTTCATGGGGAAGAAATTAACGAGGTCTTTATTGGTAGCTGTATGACAAATATTGGGCACTACAGAGCCGCTGGAAAAGTATTAGATAAGCAAGGACCAATATCAACGAGATTATGGATTGCTCCTCCAACTAGAATGGATGAAGCTCAATTAAGAAAAGAGGGATATTACTCTATCTTTGGGCAGGCTGGTGCAAGAACTGAAATACCTGGTTGTAGTCTTTGTATGGGTAATCAGGCGCGGGTCGATGATAATGCTAGTGTATTCTCAACTAGTACAAGAAACTTTGATAATAGAATGGGAAAGGGTGCTCAGGTATATTTAGGCTCCGCTGAGTTAGCAGCAGTTTGTGCCTTGTTAGGTAAAATCCCAACTTTTGAAGAATATTTGTCAATTGTTTCGGATAAAATTTCTTTACAAAGCGAAAATATTTACCAGTATTTAAATTTCCATTTAATGGAAGATTATTTATCTAAAGATAAGGTGATCAGCATTAAATCGGTATGACTGTCAGATTAGATTGTGACTTATGTCCAAGACTAAATAAGTTTTTAAAAGATGTTAAAAATAAAAACCCAACTTTTTACTGCAAACCAGTACCTGCTTTTGGCGATGCGATTACAAAGCTTTTAATTGTTGGGTTAGCCCCTGGATTAAATGGAGCAAATAGAACTGGCAGACCTTTTACTGGTGATTATGCTGGATTAATTTTGTATGAAACCTTATTTCATTTTGGTTTATCGAACAAAGACAAATCTATTGATTTAAATGATGGATTGGAGCTTAAAGGAGTTAAGATCACTAATGCTGTTAAGTGCCTGCCGCCAGAAAATAAACCATTATCTGATGAAATTAAAACTTGCAATCAGTTTCTAAAAGAAGAAATTTTTAACATTAATAATGAATTAATTATTTTATCGCTTGGAAAAATTTCACACGATGCTGTACTTGACGTTTTTCGGTTAAAAAAATCATTATTTAAGTTCAAACATGGTTCTCGATATGAACTCTCACCTAATGTAGTATTGTATGATAGTTATCATTGTAGTCGTTATAATACTTCTACAAAAAGATTAACAAGAGAAATGTTTTTTGACGTGTTTCGAAAAATTAAAAATGAAATGGAGATTTAAATTATGCCTTATGTAAACGTTAAATTGGCCGGATCTTTAAATAAAGATCAAAAAGCAGAAATTGCAAAAGAAATAACTGAGTTAATGTCTAGGGTAGCTAATAAACCTGCCTCATACACCTACGTCGTATTTGATGAGGTTAAAGGAGAAGATTGGTCTGTTGGGGGAAATTTATTAGGGTGAATAAGTGGATGAAATTAAAACATTCCTAAAAACGCTTCCAAGTCATCCAGGTGTTTATCGGATGATTGATAAAGATAAAAAAGTAATTTATGTTGGAAAAGCAAAAAATATAAAAAAAAGGGTAAGTTCTTACTTTAATAAGAATCTACCCAGCCCAAGAACTAGGTTGATGGTTTCTCATATCACTCAAATAGAGTATACAGTTACCAATACTGAGGCGGAAGCTTTGATATTAGAGAACAATTTAATCAAAAACTTTATGCCTCGGTATAACGTTATCTTTAGAGATGACAAATCATATCCATATCTAATGATGACTAAACATAAATTTCCAATGTTAAAGTTTCATAGAGGTGTTCAAAAAAAAGGTAATAAATATTTTGGACCATTTCCAAATTCAACAGCTGTAAGAGATAGCATTCAATTGCTGCAAAAAGTTTTTTTAATAAGGAATTGCGAAGATTCAGTCTTTAATAATCGAACCAGACCATGCTTGCAACATCAAATTAAAAGATGCACTGCGCCATGCGTAAATTTAATATCTGAGCTTGACTATCTAGAAGATTGTAAACAGGCAGAATTATTTTTAAATGGAAAAGATAATGAAGTAATAAAAAGCATGACTAAAAGCATGAATATGTCTTCAGAAAGGCATGATTATGAAAAAGCAGCTGTTTATCGTGATCGAATTCAAAGTCTAAGACAGGTAAGGCTTAAGCAGTTCGTGAGTGATTTTAGCGAAAATGATGCAGATATTCTTGCTTTTGCAGAAGAGGGGGGTTTGACTTGTGTAAATTTAGTAATGATTCGAGGTGGTCGACATTTGGGGGATAAATCTTTTTTTCCAAAAAATGTACATGAAGAAATAGAAAATATCGCAGAAATTTTTTTATCACAACATTACGATCAAAATAAACCGCCTCCAGTAATCGTTGTCGAGGGAGTTTTTGACAAAACATTAATAACAAATTTTCTAAAATTAAGGTATGGAGATATTAATTTAAAAATTATTTCAAAAGCTATCGGTGACAAAAGAATGTGGATGAAGATGGCAAAAAGAAATGCAGAAATTAATGTCAGACAAAAAAATCTTTTAGAATCTGGAAAATCAGACAAATTGGAATCTTTAAGAAAGTTACTAGATATTGAAAATTTGAATCGCATAGAATGTTTCGATATTAGCCATACGCTTGGTAAAGATACGGTCGCTTCATGTGTCGTGTATGATGAGTGCTCGATGCAGGCTAAAGAATATAGAAAATTTAATATAAATGGTATTACTCCAGGAGATGATTATGCCGCAATGAGTCAAGTTTTGGAGAGAAGAATAGCCAGAATGATTAATGAAGGGAAGCAAAAACCAGACCTTTTTTTAATTGATGGTGGCAAAGGACAATTAAAAGTAGCCCAGCAAGTTTTAAAAAAATTTAATATTATTGATATTCGAATTGTTTCTATTGTAAAGGGAGAAAATAGAAAAGCTGGATTGGAGTCATTGTTATTTGATGATGGCTTAATTCTTAAAGACATTCCTCAAAATAACTTAGGTTTTCATTTGCTTCAACATATCAGAGATGAGGCTCATAGGTTCGCTATTACGGGTCATCGACAAAAAAGATTAAAGACTGTTTTAAGCTCATCTTTAGATGAAATTGACGGCATTGGTTTGAAAAAGAAAAAAACTTTGATAGCTTATTTTGGAGGTTTAGATGGTGTTAGAAATGCTTCAGTAGAAGAATTAACTCAAGTTGAGGGAATAAGTCAAAAACTTGCTGAATCTGTCTATAACTTTTATCATTAACTAATGAACTTACCGAATTACATAACTTATTTTAGAATTGTACTAATCCCTTTTTTAATCATTATTTTTTACACACCAGAGCCACAACTTTCTGAATTTAGCCGAAACTTATTTGCACTTTTGATTTTTATTTTGGCAGGAATAAGTGATTGGTTAGATGGCTATTTGGCGAGAAAATTAAAACTAGAATCAAAATTTGGAGCTTTTATTGATCCAGTAGCCGATAAGCTCATAGTTATGGTTGCATTAATAATATTGGTAGATTTATCTAGAATCAATGTTGCAGTTGCTTCTATAATTATTGGCAGAGAAATTGCGATTTCAGCCCTAAGGGAATGGATGGCGCAGGTGGGTTCAGGAAAAAATGTTGCAGTTGCGTTTATTGGGAAGCTAAAAACGACATTACAATTTATTGCTATTTCGTTATTATTATTTCATACAGACTTTTTATCTATCCCAGTGATTTTTTTGGGACAACTTGCTATGGGAATAGCGGTTATGCTGACTGTTGTTTCTATGTTTTATTATCTCAAACAAGCATTTAATTCTGAAAATTAAGTCTATATCGTTGACATCAACTAAAAAAAAGCTAAAATACTGCTTCTATTTTGCGGGAATAGCTCAGTTGGTAGAGCGCAACCTTGCCAAGGTTGAGGTCGCGA
>CAYVOQ010000009.1:0-34416 GCA_964453595.1 uncultured Methylobacillus sp.
AAGATATATTTTTTATGAGAATAGAATGGTCTTTAGATAATTTTAAAGTTAAGTTAAATGATTTTGATACTGCCTTTATGGCAATAAAAGAAAAATATTCAATTCAATATCAATTAACACAATCCTTTGAAAAGCAGCGTGTTGTTATTTTTGTTTCTCAATATGATCATTGTTTGATTGATTTATTAAATAGACATAAAAACAACGAATTAAATGGTGAAATTATTGCTGTGATAAGTAATCACAAGGTTACTGAACCGTTATCTCAATTTTATAAAATCCCTTTCTATTATTTTGATATTAATAAAGACAATAAGGCTGCAGTCGAAGTGAAACAATTAGAGTTGCTCGATAGTCTGAATGTTGATTTAATCGTATTAGCTCGATATATGCAAATACTTTCACCAAAGTTTGTTGAGTCGTACCCACAAAAAATAATTAATATTCATCACTCATTTTTGCCTGCTTTTATTGGAGCAAGACCTTATCATCAAGCTTTTGAAAGAGGAGTGAAGATTATTGGTGCAACTAGTCATTATGTAACACAAGATCTTGATGAAGGCCCGATAATTGAGCAAGGAATTGAAAGAGTCTCTCATCGTGATCAAGTTGAGGATCTTGTTAAAAAAGGTCGAGAACTTGAGAGAGTTGTATTATCAAGAGCTGTAAACTGGCATTTAGAATCTCGTGTTCTTTCTTACGGCAATAAAACAATTATTTTTGATTAAGACACGATAATTCATTTTTAATTAAGTCATCAAAACTCTCTCTATTCCTGATAACAGAATAAGAATCTCCATCAACCATAACTTCAGCAGCTCTAGGCCGAGTATTGTAATTTGAACTCATTGAAAAACCGTAAGCGCCACAATCTAAGATAGCCAAGAGGTCATTCTGTTTAAGATTCATTGATCGGTCTTTGCCTAAAAAATCGCCTGTTTCACAAATTGGACCAACAATATCAAATATTTTTGTGGAGTTTTGGTTTGAATCTAATACAGTTAGGTTGATAATTTTATGATGTGCGTTGTATAGGGATGGCCTCATGAGATCATTCATTGCCGAATCGACTATCGCAAAGCTTTTGAGTTGATTTTCTTTTATAAATTGTACTTTTGTTAGAAGTAAACCAGCATTTCCAATTAATAAACGCCCAGGTTCAAGAATGATCTTTTTGTTAAAAGCTCCAAGCGTGTTGCGAATAATTTCTGCATAATCTAACAATGAAGGAATGATTTCATCCTCGTAAGAAATACCAATTCCTCCGCCAATATCAATATGTTCAATAAAAATATTTTCAGATTCAAGCTGTCTAATTAATTCCGCAATAATTTTAAAGGCATCATGAAAAGATTGAAAACTAGTTATTTGAGAACCAATATGACAATCAATGCCCTTAATTGAAATATTTGATAAGGATGCCGCTTGCTTATAGATTTTTATAGCATCTAATTGATCAATGCCAAATTTATTTTCTTTTAAGCCTGTAGAAATATAAGGGTGAGTTTTTGCATCTACATTTGGGTTAACTCTAATTGAAATATTTGCTTTAAGATTTTGATCTTTTGCGACTTGATTTACAAATAATAATTCTTGCTCAGATTCGATATTAAAACAATGGATCCGATTCTGAAGACCAATTAATATTTCATTCTTACTTTTACCAACCCCTGAAAAAACAACTTTATTGAAATCTGCTCCAATAGATTGAACTCTTAATAGTTCCCCACCAGAAACTGTATCAAATCCAGACCCGAGTTCCGAGAATAATTTCAAAATAGATAAGTTGGAATTGGCCTTAACAGCAAAGCAAATTAAATGATCGATTCCCTTTAATGCTTGAGAGAGGCGAGTAAAATTTTCTGAGATTTGTTTTTTTGAATAAACATAACAAGGCGTTCCAATTTCTTCGGCTATTTCATGAAGATTAAAATCTTCTAGAAAAAAGCTATTGATTTCATTAATCTTTGGATTACTCATCAACTGTGCCAGAAGGTGAATCGTCGGATTCTATATTTCTTTCGGTTTGAGGCGCTGAGTCATCTATAGGATATTGTTTTTCTGGAAGATACAAAGGACCCTTATGACCACATGAGTTTAAGAATAAAATAAATAGTAAAAATAGAATTTTTTTCATAGAATTATTTTATCACTAAATAGATTGTCTCTTGTCCATGATAGATAAAATAATATAGGCATTTAACAAAGCAAATAAAATACCAGCAATTAGGAAAAATGGAAATAAATAGAAAATAGCTTTATGTTGAAAAATAAAAAAATGGACAACAAAAAATTGCCCAAATAAGTGGCCAAGAGCAGAAATCATGGAAATAGAGTAAATACTAAAATACTTTTTGGATAAAAATCTTATGCTAATGTAAAGAAAAAAAAGACTTCCTATCGCGCCGAATAAAGATATAAAAAAAGTAGGACTAAGAAAATAGCCAAGCAGAAGACTAGCAATAAAAACTCTTATTAAAGAAACTAAAACTGCCTCTTTAAAGCCAAAATTTAAAAGCGTGAATAAAATGACAATATTCACTAGGCCTGGTTTTATTCCAACAATAGGAGTTGGGATAAAAAATTCTAAAGTAGAAATAAAAATTGCAACAGCACATAATTTTGCAATTTGATGATTCCTAGTAATTTGTTGAGTCAAAAGATTCATTAGATTTAAGTATAGTAACTCTAAGATTATTTGGGACGCATAAGATAGTTTGAAAATTTCGACTTATCCACCCTTGCATTTGGCAATATTTATTTGGGCAATTTGACTTTTTGACTCTTACCTTACCATTATTAATTTCAATTGTTATGCCTGGATAGTTAAGTTCTTTCATCATGTCCGTTGAGAAAATTTTTTTTTCGCCATTTGCTTCAATCTCAACAAAATTATTTTCTGCAAATTGAAAGTAAATAGAAAAAGTGTAAATAAAAAAAACAACAAAAAAGGCAAATATAATAAAATCACCAAATTTAATAGACTGTAATGGTTTTATATTCATATTCATTAACAAATTTTATCTTTTGATAAAGTGCTTTTGAAATAAAAATATTTCGATCATGATCGGTAACCATAAAGTTAGAAATATTCAATTTTTGAGCCATTTTTTTAGGATCATTAGAAAAGTAAAGTGGTTTAGAGTAAACATCGGATTTAATCCCAGTGTCGACTTCATTTTCAATAAGCACTGTAGCTGAGCTATATAGATTATCTGAGGTACCAGTAAACGGGTTGATAAGATGAGAAAACTTTTTTCCATTTAAAATAAAATATTTTTGATAATCACCAGAAGTACCAATTGCAGACCCTGGTTCTAAATTTAGTTTAGCAATCAAGCTTGAACTCCAAGGGCTTTGTATAGCAATTTCCCAATTGCGATTTGAGGGTTTTCCCAGAGCCAAAATATTCCCACCAAAATTTATAAGTGCATTTTCAATATTATTTTTTAGGAGAATCTCATGAATTAAATCTAGAGAGTAGCCTTTAATAAAACCACCTAAATCCACTAGAATATTATCATTAGAAGAAGATATTGATTGCTGATCATCAAAAAAAGATAATTGATCTAAGTTAGGCTTTGAGATAAGAACCTCTTGAATGTCTCTAGAAATAGGTATTAATCCAACAATAGGATCTTGGTGGAAGCCCCAGAGTTTAATCATTTTACCAATCGCTGGATTAAAAAAATGAAAGGTTTTATTTTCATATTCAAGTGCTTTTTGAAGAATTGTTTTTAAAGTTTCGTAATCATGAGAAATAAAAATCTTATTTTCTTTAAGTTTTTGATTGAGGTCATAGATAGAACTTTTATTCCAAGGGTGTAAAAGATTATTAAGTGAATTTAATTGAGTTACAATTTCTTCTGTTGCAATATTTGCCGTAATCGAATCTGTATTAAAAAATTTTATTTCAAGAATCGTTCCAAAAATTAATTGCTTACTTTCATAAAAATTATTTTTAGTACAACTATTAAAGGAGCATAAAAAAATTAAATTAAAGAAGATCAGTAATAATTTTTTCAGCAAATTTTTTCTTTGATAATTTTTCAATTTCACGTAAACCAGTTGGGCTGGTGATATTAATTTCAGTAAGATAGTTTCCAATAATATCAATTCCAACAAAAAATAATTTTTCTTTTATGAGAAGAGGGTTAATTGTATTAACTATTTCAAGATCACGAGAAGACAATTTGAATAATTTTGGAGAGCCGCCTTTGGCTAAATTGCCACGAAAATCATTTTTACTGGGTATTCTCAAGATACCATAGGGTAATGGATTTCCATTAACAATTAAAATGCGCTTATCACCTTTTTTTATCTCAGGAATAAATTTTTGAAAAATAGCAGGACATGTGTAACTTTGAGTTAGGACCTCAAATATTGAATTTTTATTAGTATCCTTAGAAATTACGTTAAATATTTTGTTACCAGCCATTTCATCAATAGGTTTGCATACAATATTTTTATATTTCATTAGAAACGAATTGATTTCAATTTGATTTGATGAAATTAATGTTGGAGGAATAATCTTTTTAAAATTCTGAGTAATTAATTTTTCATTGAAATTCTTGAGTGAAGAGGGTAGGTTAATAATTTTTATATCATTTTCAATTAGAGAGAGTATATGGCATAGAAAAAGATAATCTCGATTAAAAGGCGGATCTTTACGAACAAATATTAAGCTAATATCAGCTTGATTAAGCACAACATTTTGAGAAAGTTCAAGAGATTCATATCTTGCGTTTTTTACTTTCTTTGCAGTAAATTTTAAAAGATTATTTTCATATGTAAGATCATGTTGTTGGCATATGTATGTATGAAGTTTTAAATTTAAGCACGCATCAATAAGACGTAAACTAGTGTCTTTAATGGGATTTAGCTTTGATAGATTGTCTAAAATGAATATAATTTTCATGAATCACACTCTTTAGCAGCAGCTAAAATAGCGAGCCTAGCAATAACCCCATAAACGTAAAACCGATTAGGAATGTCATTTGGATTTCTACCTTGATCTGGCATTAAACAAGATGTCTCAAATGGTATGGGTAAAAAATGCATTCCAGGAGAGTTAAGATTTTCATCTTTCTCTTTGCTGGTATGGACTCTATAAAAACCACCAATAACAAATTTGTCTATTGTATATACAACTGGCTCGGAAACGGCATTATTAATCAACTCTTCTGTATGAATGCCTTCTTGAATAATAAGGTTTTTAACCAATTGACCATCTTTTATAGTTGATAATTTATTCCTTTTTTTTCTATTAAGCTCTTCAATTTCACTACCATTTTTTACAGTGATAATACCCATGCCATAAGTACCTGAATCTGCCTTAATCACAACATATGGCTCATGCGTAATCTTATATTCATTATATTTAACTTTAATTTTTTCAATTAAATTATCCACAATAATTTTAATTTTATTTTGATCTTGTGAATTATTAATATCGATACCACTGATAGATTCAAAAAATGGATTAATGAGCCAAGGGTCAATTGACAAAAATTCAGAAAATTTGTTTGCAATGTTGTTATAAATTTCAAAATGATTTGACTTTCTTCGATTAAACCATCCAGCAAGTATATTTGGCACAACATGCTGTTCAATATTTTCTAAAATTTCGGGTTTACCTGAAGACAAATCATTATTAAGTAAAATTGCGCATGGCCTAAATTCTTTATCATTTTTGTTGATATAAATTTTGTTATCTTTTTTTTCTAAGGGATAAATAACTAAGGGATTTTCTTCGTTAATATCAATTATCGAAATCTCCTTATTATCTAAACTCGCTAATTCCACCTCAAGCCCTGCGTTACTTAAGATTTTGCTTAGAAAAAATATATTTTTTAAATAAAAAATATTTCTAGTATGATTTTCAGGAATGATTATTAATTTTGATGCTTCAGGACAAATGTTTTCTATTGCAACAGAAATTGCTTGAATTGCAAGCGGTTCAAATTGAGGATTAAGATTATTAAATCCGGCTGGAAAAAGATTTGTATCAACTGGAGAAATTTTAAAACCAGAATTTCTCAAGTCAACAGAGCCATAAAAAGGAGCATCAATTTCTCTCCAGCATGCTCTAAACCACTGTTCAATTTCTATAGATTTGTTGATGATGAGTTTTTCGAGTTTAAAAAACTCAGAGTTAACAGGAGTAATAAGATCAGGAGTCATTTAAGACCTTTACTTTGTAAATCTGCATGGTAACTACTCCTAACGAATGGTGCTGAGGCTACAGAAGAAAAGCCCATTTCTGTAGCTAGTTTACCTATCATTTTAAAATATTGTGGAGATAAGTATTTTTTGACTGGTAAGTGATATTGGGTGGGCTGTAGATATTGGCCCACAGTAACCATGCTAACTCCATGCTTTTTAAGGTCAAAAAGAGTATTTTCAATTTCATTGAAAGTTTCTCCAAGGCCGAGCATGATGCCCGATTTTGTAGGGATGGATTTGTTTAACAAATTAAACTGATGAAGTAAATTTAAAGATAGTTGATAATCAGATCCTGGCCTTACTTCCTTGTATAGCCTCGGGACCGTTTCAATATTGTGATTAAAAACATCTGGAGGATTCTTTGTAAGAATTTTAAGTGCAATCTCTTCTCTGCCGCGAAAATCAGGCACTAGGATTTCAACCTTTGTTTTAGGATTTAAGATGCGCACTTCACTGATACAGTTTGCAAAATGGTTGGCACCCGAGTCAAGAAGATCGTCTCGGTCAACGCTTGTAATAACAACATATGAAAGACCTAAGGTATGAATAGATTGTGCTAATTTTTTTGGTTCATTTTCATCAAGCTTATTAGGCCTTCCATGAGAGACATCACAAAAAGGACAGCGTCGAGTACAAATGTCGCCCATAATCATAAACGTGGCGGTACCATTACTAAAACACTCACCAATATTTGGGCAGCTAGCCTCTTCACAAACTGTATGTAAATTATTTTCCTGAATAAGTTTTTTTACCTCATTAAACTTGCTGGAACGTGGTAATTCTATTTTTATCCAATCAGGTTTTTTAATTTTAGGACTTGAAATGATCTTGATAGGATTTCTTGAAACTTTTTCTTCATGTGATATTTTTGTACCAGGTAATTTCATAAATTATTTAATTTATCAATTAGTAGATTTGCTATTTTATCAGCAACTTCCATTGTATCTAAATTTATACCAAAATCTTTTAATTGGCACATTTTAAGGCCTTTGAAGCCACAAGGGTCAATAGCTTCAAATGGGGTTAAATCCATATTGTTATTAAAACTAAGACCATGGTAAACAATATTTTTCCTAAGTCTTAATCCAATAGAGGCAATTTTTTTATTATCAATATAAATACCGGGCGCATTTTTGATGCGATGTCCCGATAAGTTATATTCTTCTAGAAAGTTAATAATAGAATCTTCAATTAAAGAAACATAGGTTTTAATGTTTAACTTCAATCTTTGAATATTAATTAATGTATAAATAATAGATTGACCAGGTCCATGGTAAGTAATTTTTCCACCCCTATTTGAATAAAAAAGGGGAATATCGTTTTGGGGGAGTCTTATACCTGTTTTATTAAGGCCAATAGAATATACAGGATGATGCTCGAGTAACCATAATTGATTATCAAAAAAATCATCAGTGACGAGTTCTTTCATTTGCTGATAGGTTTCCGCATAGCTCTGAAGATTTAAAACAATTTTTTTCATTGCTATTAAAGGACAAACTTAGTATCTGGATGGCTACTTAAAGAAGAATAAATATGATCAAGGTCTTCTTTATTAGTTACATATACAGTACAAGTTAGGCTTGTATACTTATCATCTTTACTATAATTAATCCCAATTTTTGTATCAGTGAAGGATGAGTCTTTTATTTGAATTATCTCAATAACATTTTTGATAAAATTTTCGTGTGAATTTCCTATAACCTTAATGACAAAGTCACAAGGAAAATCTATTAAACTCTCTTCTTTTTTTTCACTCATGATCTTTAGTAATTACAGTAATTTTGTATTCTTTGTAAATTTGATCCATTATTTCATTTAATTTCTCATTATCAATGAATGGACCTATGAGGACACGATAAAGCCCAGCTTCATTAACAATCTTGAGTGGAAAGTCCTGGGTATTTAGTAAGCTAGAAATTTTGTCTTTCATTAAGTTTGCATTATTAAAAAGTTTAAATGCACCTGCTTGTATAAATTTGCCATTACTCGATGATTTTATTTGATTATTATTATTTGGATCAATTAGCTCTACAGAAACTTTTTCACTTCCTTTGTCGATAATATTTAATTTATGAGCAGCAACATAAGATAAATCAATTATTCGACCTCTTAAAAAGGGACCCCTATCATTAAGTCTTACGATAACTTCCTTATTATTTACAAGATTTTTAACTTTAACATAGCTGGGTAAAGGTAAAGTAGGGTGTGCACCACTCATCTTATACATATCATAAACTTCTCCAGTTGAAGTTTTTCTGCCGTGATATTTTTTTCCGTACCAAGAAGCATAACCTTCTTCATAAAAAGGTTTAATTTGAGTCAATGGAATGTATTCATTACCTAAGGCTTTATAGGGCTTATTAGCATTTTTATTCAATGGCTCATTAATGGGGATTGCATTTTCTACAGAATCGAGATCGACTGTAATTTCTTTATGCGGGCCATCATCTTCATAATATTTCCCATCATTTTTATAAATAGGTGATGGAGATTGACATCCGAATAATAAAATAAAAAAAATTAAGATAAAAAGTTTCATCAGTCTGCTATTAGAGTTTTATTTAGATTTAAGTTATTGATTAAGCCAAAAAATATAAAATTAGTCAGCAAAGCTGACCCACCATAACTAATAAACGGCAGTGGAACACCAACTATTGGAAAAATTCCAATTACCATACCTATATTAATAATCAGGCCTATTGAGAAAATCATAACATAGCTTAAAGAAAGTATTCGATTAAAATCGGAATGCATACCTATGGATAATTTAAAAGCTCTTAAAATAAAGAAATAGTATAATGAAAGTAATAATAATATCCCTATAAATCCGAACTGCTCAGCATAAACTGCAAATATAAAATCAGTATGTGTTTCTGGTAGAAAATCTAGTGTGGTTTGAGTGCCCTGCAAAAAACCTTTGCCAGTCAAGCCGCCAGAACCAACGGCTATTTTAGCTTGAATAGTGTGATATCCAACTGTGAGGCTATTTTCTTCAGGATTGAATAAATTAAGTATCCTATTCTTTTGATATTCTTTAAGATGATTCCAAAGAAAAGGACTCAGAATTACAAGTGAAATAAATGCGTATATCAAATTTTTTATTTTATACCCTGTTAAAAAGATCGCTAAAAAACCAATAGTTAAGATGATAAGACTTGTACCTAGGTCCGGTTGTTTTAAAACAATGATAAATGGAATTAGGGTCAAAGAAAATGCAATTAGATGAACTTTGTTAGTAATATTTTTTTTATGAGAATCGTAAAATTTTGCCAGTAAAATAGGTAAGCATACTTTAATAAGTTCAGAGGTTTGCAAATGAAAGAAGCCAAAATCTAACCACCGCTTTGATCCGTTAATCGAGATCCCTAAAGGAATAGTTGCTAATAAAAAAACAATTGCAACGACATAAAAAAGATAGGCATACTTTACAAGTAAACGAATATTGATTTTAGATAGTAAGAAGTAAATTACAAAGCCTAGTAGTATGAAAACGCACTGTTTAAAGAAGAAAGCACTCAAACCATTTTCTGAAGCGAAAATAAGCATTAGACTTAAAAGGCTTAAGGATAAAATTGATTTTGTAATGCTAGAATCTGTATTGTTAAAGAAATACTTAATTAGACGCATAGTTAAGATCACCTTCAAAATAAGAGTCTATAAGTTTTTTTGCAATTGGCGCAGCAGCACTACTTCCGTGACCACCATTTTCAATAACTACTGCAATACTAACTTTTGGATTTTCAGCAGGAGCATAACCGATAAATAAAGCGTGATCTCTTTTATTCTCAGGAATAAGGTTTTCATCATACTCTTCATTCGATTTTAAAGAAAAAACTTGAGCTGTTCCGGTCTTTCCAGCTAAATCAAATTTATTTTTGCCGTCAATAGAACCGAATGTTCCTCCTGTCTTAGTAACAAGTTCCATACCTTGCATGATAATTTTTAAATTTTCTGGTTGAAATTTATTTTTAACACTTTGACTTAAGGGTAAATTTTTATTTAAATGAAGCTGAGGGTTTAAATCTCCGCTAGTAAGTAATTGATTGAGTGCATTTACTAATTGTGCTGGAGTGATCAATGATTCCCCTTGGCCAATTGAAGTATTAATTGTTTCGTAAAGTTGCCAATTTTTTTTCCTAAAAGGATTAGGTAAATTTCCATTTTTTTCGTTAGGCATATCAATATTTGTTTTAGATCCAAAACCAAAACTTGAAAGTGTTTTAAAAATATTTTTAATACCAATTTTTAAACCTAGATCATAAAAAAATGTATCGCATGATACTGCAATTGCATTAATAATATTGACATGACCATGCCCTCCCTTTTTCCAATCTTTAAAAATTTTTTTTGAATTTTTTAACTGAAAAAATCCCGGGTCACTTATATAGTACTCTGTATCAACTATATGATTTTCTAATGCAGAAAGTGCTATAAAAGGTTTTATTGTAGAGCCAGGCGGGTACAGACCATTAATTACTCTATCTAACATTGGTTTATTAACATTATTGTTCAATATATCCCAATTCATATAATCAATGCCATTTACGAATAGATTAGGATTGAAACTAGGTTGACTTGCATAGACCAAAACTTCTCCCGTTTCAATTTCCGACATAATGACAGCACCCTTTCTATTTTGTAACAACTCATTTGCTTTTAGTTGCAGAGGCAGACTTAAAGTCAATGTAATATTTTCCCCATTTAAAGGGGCTTTGCTATTTATGGTTCGTAATGCAAATCCGAGTGAGTTAACCATAATCTGATTTTCTCCAGGATAGCCACTCAGCTGTAATTCATAAAAATTTTCAATACCTTTTTTTCCAATATGCGTAGACCCAAAATACTTTTGAGTTAAATTATTTTGGTTAATAAAATTTATATCTTCTTGATTGATACGATTAATGTAACCAATTACATGTGCAAATTGTTCAGCAAAAGGATAGAAGCGAGTAAATTTTTCTACTAGAAAAATATCACTTAGAATAAATTGATTTGCTAGAAAATCACTAATTTCTTGTTCAGTAAGATTAAATTTGATGGGATAGCTTAATTTTTTAATACCTTGTGAATAAGACTTAAAAAATTTTTGTTCCTCTATTTCACTGATATTTATATAACTTTTAGCATCAGAAATAATTTTTGATATTTGCTTGTAAGATTTATTATGAGTATTAATTTCAAGATTAAGGCTTAATTTATTAGTTGCCAGAGCTTCACCATTACGATCAAAAATTATTCCTCTTATAGCAATATCTGGAATTATCTTGATAGAATTTTGGTTTGATTTTTCCTCATATATGTCTTGATAAATTATTTGAAGAAAAAATAGTCTCGATAAAATTAAAAGAAAAAGAACTGTAACAACAAAAAAAATAAAATATGAACGTCGATTAAATAAATATTTATTGATCATTTCTTTTTAAGAGCAAAAAGATAAATTAAGAAATATAAAAAAGAAAAAAGGATTAAGAAAAAATTTACTTCGAGTTGTGGATTTTGCAAATAAAAATAAATAGTAGTGATTAGGAAAAATATGAAACAAATAATTAATCTATTAGAAATTCCTCGGAAATGGAAATATTTATATATAAAATTTAAAAATAATTGATATATCATCAGTATCAGCGCCGATGAGCCTATAGGCAACCCGGTAGAAAGATCAAATAAAAATGAAATTAAAATTGTTATAAATAAATTATTAAAAGAGTCGTATAAAAGAATTAAGATCGTTACAAAGAAAAATTTCTCTGCAATCGCAATGCTTGGAAAAAACAAGAATTGCAAGACCAAACCTAAAAGTAAAAAATATTTTTCGTATCTATTCATTTCAATATAAAAACATAGGGACTATCTTTTATTGATGCTGTCGGTATTAAGTCAATGGTTTTATAACCCATATTAATAGAATCACTAATTTTTGTAATTCTTCCAATGCTATATCCCGATGACATATTTCCAGTTCCTGACGTTATGAATAGATCGTCAATATTAAATGTATCTTCATTTGATATGTGTTGAATAATTAATTTATTTTTGCCATTTCCGTGAATAATAAAATGTTTTGGATAGGCGTTATTCATAATATATCCACTGACAAAAAATCTTTTATGCGTAATTAGTCTGAGCTTAGATGTGCGTTCATTGACTGAATAAAGTTGACCTAATAATCCATTTGGATTGATAACAATCGAACCATTCTGAATTCCATCCATACTTCCCTTATTTAAAGTAATTTCATTACTTGAGTTATTATTGATAATGATAGCTTCTGCAAAGTCTCCTTTTCTTCTATTTTCCTCTTTAAGATTTAAAAGATAATTTAATTCATCAATTTTTTTTAAGAGAGTGTCAGATGATTGGAGTTGATTTTTAAGTGTTAAATTTTGCATTAATAATTCTTCATTCTTTTTTTCTAATTCCGATTTGCTCTGATATAAAATTGACAAGAATGAAATTTGATCAGATCCAATTTTAAATAGGTCATTCAAAAAAATTGGAATTTGGTCAAAAAAAGATCGTGGGGCTAATGTGAAATTATATTTAACGTCTAGAGTTCTTAGTAAAAATAATATAAAAATGATTGTTAAAAATTGATTAGAGGAATATTTGTTGCGAGAAAATGAAAGCTTTTTTGATCTAACCATTAATCATATGCAAATGCATTTTTGAATTTATCAATTGAGTCAAGTGTCATGCCGCAGCCTTTGACAACACATAATAGTGGATCTTCTGCAACAATAACAGGAATTCCAGTTTCTTCCATTAGTAGCCTATCTAAATTATTCAGAAGTGCACCGCCACCAGTAAGCACCATTCCATTTTCAGCTATATCTGCACCGAGCTCTGGAGGAGTTTGCTCTAAAGCATTTTTCACTGAAGAGACAATAGCATTTAAAGGTTCTGACAATGCCTCTAAAATTTCATTACTAGAGATTGATATTTTTCTAGGCAATCCTTCAGACATACTTCTACCGGTAATCTCCATTTCTTGTAACTCATTCACAGGGAACGCTGTGCCAATTTGTTTTTTGATTCTCTCTGCTGTAGGTTCAGAGATCATCATGCCGTAATTTTTTCGCATGTAATCAATGATCGCTAAATCAATTTTGTCGCCCCCAACTCTTTCTGATAGCGCATAGACTATTCCGCCTAAAGATGTGACGCCAACTTCGGTTGTGCCTCCGCCAATATCAATAACCATTGATCCAGTTGGATCATTCACGGGCAAGCCTGCTCCTATAGCAGCTGCCATAGGCTCTTCAATTAGAAAAACTTGTTTTGCCCCAGCTCTTTCTGCAGATTCTCTGATTGCTCTTCTTTCCACTTGTGTTGCCCCATATGGAACACATATTACAATTCTCGGAGCAGGTGAAAACCAGCTTGATGAATAAACCTGGTTAATAAAATACTTAATCATTTCTTCGGTGATATTAAAATCAGCAATAACACCATCCTTCATTGGTCTTACCGCAATGATGTTTTGAGGGGCTCTTCCGAGCATTGTTTTTGCATCCCGCCCAACAGCAAGAAGATTCTTTTTAGAAAATGGACCGGCAGGACCTTCTTGATACTGCATTGCAACTACTGAAGGTTCATCAAGAACGATACCCTGACCTTTAACATAAATTAATGTATTGGCTGTTCCAAGATCAATTGCAATATCATTTTCAGTGAATTTTGATGCAAACTTCTTTAACATTTTATTGGGCATAACTTTTTCTCTTAAGATGCTGGACATGTATAATAATCAATTTAGGCATTATAACTTAGACTTATGGCATTATCATTAGAAGACATAAAAAAAATTAGCCAATTGGCAAAAATAAATATCAATCCTGAGCAAGAAGAAATTGTATTAAAAAAATTAAAAAATATTCTTAGTCTTGTAGAAAAAATGCAAAGCGTAGATACGGAGGGTGTTGAACCTATGTCTCATGCATTGGATATTACTCAGCCTCTTCGAGAAGATAAAGCCATACCTTCATTAGAAAAAGAAAAATATCTAAAACTTAGCGCAAAATCAAATGATGATTATTTCATCGTACCTCAAGTTATCGAATAAACATGTACCAATTAACCCTAAAGCAACTATCTGATAAATTACAAAGTTCTGAAATTTCAAGTCAAGAGCTATCCGCATACTTCTTGAAGCGCATTCAAGAAAAAAATGCAGCAATTAACGCTTTCGTAACAATTGACGAAGAAAAAACAATTGAGCAGGCTAAGGTGGCGGATCAATTATTATCAAAAGGTGGTTCTCATGCCTTAACTGGTATTCCGATTGCTCAGAAAGATATATTTTGTGCGTCTGGTTGGAAAACAACCTGTGCGTCAAAAATGCTAGATAATTTTATTTCTCCATATGACGCCAAGGTAATTGAAAACTTTAATGCTATTGGTTCGGTTAATTTGGGTAAGACGAATATGGATGAGTTTGCCATGGGTTCCTCGAATGAGACCTCTTACTATGGTGTGGTCAAAAACCCTTGGAATTTAGAATATGTTCCTGGAGGAAGCTCCGGTGGAAGTGCTGCTGCAGTCGCTGCTGGTATGGCTCCGGCAGCAACTGCAACAGACACAGGCGGCTCTATTAGACAGCCTGCATCTTTATGTGGACTTACTGGATTGAAACCTACTTATGGTTTGGTATCTCGATACGGGATGATCGCTTTTGCTTCAAGCTTGGATCAAGCAGGACCAATTGCTAAAACCGCTGAAGACTGTGCTTTATTGTTAAATGTAATGGCAGGTCACGATAGCCGAGATTCAACAAGCGTTGATCGCAAAAAAGAAAATTACTTAGAAAAAATTGATACAGAATTAAAAGGAAAAGTTATCGGCTTGCCGGTTGAGTTTTTCAATTCAGATTTAAATGGCGAGATTAAAGAAAAATTAGATGCAGTCATAAAAGTATATAAAGACCTTGGAGTTACATTCAAAGAGATATCATTAAAAAATTCTGATTTATCTATTCCAGTTTATTATGTTATTGCGCCTGCAGAAGCTTCAAGTAATTTATCCCGATACGATGGAGTTCGTTATGGTTACAGGGCTGAAAATTATAATGACTTACAAGAAATGTATTGCAAGACCCGAGAAGAAGGGTTTGGCGAAGAAGTTAAGAGAAGAATATTAGTAGGTACTTATGTGTTAAGTGCAGGTTATTATGATGCGTACTATCTTAAAGCACAAAAAATAAGACGATTGATTGCTGAAGATTTTAAGAGTGCTTTTAAAGAATGTGATTTAATTCTTGCTCCGTCATCTCCAACTACGGCTTTTAAGATTGGCGATAAGACAGAAGATCCGGTAGCAATGTATATGCAAGACATGTACACCATTTCAACAAATTTAGCTGGTTTACCAGCAATCAGCAATCCTGCAGGATTTTTAAATGATATGCCAATTGGTTTTCAGTTGATTGGTAATTATTTCGAGGAAAGTAAAATCTTAAATTTTTCTCATCAGTATCAGCTAATAACTAATTGGCACAAAGAAATTTCACCTGGAGCTCAATAATGGATTGGGATATTGTTATTGGTATTGAAACCCATGTTCAGCTTCAAACTGAGAGTAAAATTTTTTCTAACGCTTCAACAGCATTTGGTAAACCAGCGAATGAAAATGCTTGTTTAATTAGTTTGGCATACCCTGGTACATTGCCCGTTTTAAATAAAGAAGCAGTTCAAAAAGCAATTAAGTTTGGCATTGCTGTAAATGCAGAAATTGCTCATAAATCAGTCTTTGCAAGAAAAAATTATTTTTACCCTGATTTACCAAAAGGATATCAAATCAGTCAGTTTGAATTGCCAATAGTTAATCATGGTTTGTTAGAAATAGAGACAAAAGAGCAGCGAAAAAGTATACGAATCCTAAGAGCACATCTGGAAGAGGATGCAGGAAAATCTATTCATGGAATTGAGGGTAAATCAACTGGAATCGATTTAAATCGAGCGGGTACACCATTATTGGAAATTGTGACAGAGCCTGATATGAGCTCCGCTGCAGAGGCAATTGCTTATGCTAAAAAATTACATTCTTTAGTTCAATGGATTGGCATTTGTGATGGGAATATGCAAGAGGGTAGTTTCCGTTGCGATGTAAACGTTTCAGTTAAACCTAAAGGGTCTGATAAATTAGGAACTCGTCGAGAAATAAAAAATCTTAATTCGTTTAGGTTTATGGAGCAAGCAATTAATTTCGAAGTGAATTGGCAAATTGAACAGCTTGAAGACGGAAAAGAAATTCAGCAATCAACTGTTTTGTTCAACCCCGACACAGGAGAAACTCGTGCGATGAGGTCAAAAGAAGAAGCCAATGATTATCGATATTTTCCTGATCCTGATTTATTGCCGCTTGAAGTAACTAGTAATGATATTGAGAAAATAAAAAATGAAATTGGTAAGTTACCTCAGGAAGTATATGAAGAACTAATATCTAATTATGGACTATCCGATCAAGACGCTGGACTCTTGGTATCAACAAAGGCTACTTATGATTATTTTGCAAGGCTGATAAATTATAAAATTGATCCAAAAATAACAGCAAATTGGATCGTTGGGAATTTATATGCCAAATTAAATGAAAATGAGCTCACCATTCTTGAAAACCCAATTAAAACTGAAAGTTTTGCTAAATTAATTGAGCGAATTGCTGATAAGACTATCTCGAATAATGCAGCAAAAAAAGTTTTTGATATTTTATGGCTACAAAATAAGGATAATGTTGATGAAATTATTGAGGACTTAGGGCTAAAGCAGGTCAATGATACATCAGCAATAGAGCCCTTTGTTGATGAAGTAATTAAACAAAATCCAGATATGATAGCTCAATACAAGGATGGAAAAGACAAAGCATTTAATGCACTTGTTGGTCAGGTAATGAAATTATCAAAGGGCAAGGCAAACCCTGGTCAGGTAAGTGAAATTTTGAAAAATAAGATTAACGCTTTATAACTCCATACTTGTCTTGATAATCTAACATTTTATTTAAAACTTCTCTTTGATCATTTTTAGACTTTAGGTACTCGATAATGTCGATTAGTGAAATTAATGAAAAGACTGGAATTTGATAATTCTCTTTAACTTCTTCAATAGCGCTTAAATTAGTTTTCCCTTTTTCTTGACGATCTATTGCTACAAAAACTGCAACAGGGTTTCCGCCATGAAATTTAATTATTTCTATCGATTCATTGATTGAAGTGCCAGCTGAAATAACATCATCGATAATGATTACATCTCCTTTTATTGGGTGCCCAATTATATTTCCACCTTCCCCATGAGTTTTATTTTCTTTGCGATTAAAAGCAAATGGAACAGATTTATGTTGATGAGCCATGGCAATAGCAATGCTGCTAACCAAAGTGATGCCCTTATATGCTGGACCATATAGAAGATCGTAATAAATTTTTGAGGACTCTATAAGTTCCTTGTAAAATTCACCAATCTTTTGAAGTCCGCTACCACTATTAATCAGTCCGAGATTGAAAAAATATGGACTATTCCGTCCAGCCTTAGTTATGAAATTACCGAATTGAAGAATATTCTGAGATAGGGTAAATTCTATAAAATTATTTTTATTTATCATGTATGCGAATTATATCAATAAATTTAAACGGAATTAGATCTGCAGATAGAAAAGGATTTTATGATTGGCTAAAAAAAACATCTGCAGATTTTGTTTGTTTGCAGGAGTTAAAAGCACAAGAGAAAGATATGCTGGATTACATGCTAAATCCAGAAGGTTATATCGGCTCTTTTTCTTATGCTCAAAAACCTGGATACAGTGGAGTAGGCATTTATAGCAAACAAAAACCAATTCGTGTAATCATGGATGTTGGTATTTCAGAATTTTTAAACGAAGGTCGCTATATAGAAATTCAAACAAAAAATATTTCAATTATTTCAACTTATTTTCCATCAGGATCTAGCGGTGAGGAGCGCCAAGAATTTAAGATGCTTTGTTTGGAAAAAATAAAACCGATTTTGAAAGAAAAGTTGATTGAGAATAAAAATATTATTTTATGCGGAGATCTAAATATTGCCCATCAGGAAATTGATCTAAAAAATTATAAAGGTAATAAAAATAACTCTGGATTTTTACCTGAGGAAAGATCTTGGATAGATGATTTGTTTAAAGAAACAGGCTGGTATGATGCCTACAGAATTATCTATCCAAAAGAAGAAGGCGATTCATATACTTGGTGGAGCAATCGAGGCAGAGCATGGGATAATAATGTTGGATGGAGAATTGATTATCAAATAATTAGCGAGAATCTGGCGAATAAAATAACAGAAGCTAGTGTTTACAAAGCGCAAAGATTTAGCGATCATGCACCGTTGATTATTGATTATGATTTTGAATTATAAGGTGCAATAGATTTAAGCAATAACATTCCAGGGATAGCTAATACAAAGCAAACGTAGAAGAAATTAGTCCAACCAATGGATTCTACTACAAACCCTGAAGAAGCATTGGTTATAGATCTTGGAATAGATGCAAGACTGGTAAACAGAGCAAATTGAGTTGCCGTATATTTAGGGTTTGTCGTTTTTGCAATATAAGAAACAAAGACTGTGGTTCCAAGTCCGACAGCAAAAGCTTCGAACCCAACAGTAAAGCCAAGAGTAAGAAGATTCTTTTCCGCTATCGATAGATAAGCAAAAGGAAGAATTGCAAACATTTGAAAAAAACCAAAAATCCATAAAGCTTTATTAATTCCAAGTCTGATCATCCATATGCCGCCCAAAATTCCTCCAATTACACTCGACCATAAGCCAGCATTTTTTGCAATTAAACCAATTTCCGTCATAGAGTAATTCATATCGATATAAAAAGGTGTTGCAAGCGAGGTTGCCATACTATCGCCCAATTTATATAGAAAGATAAAAAGTAGAATGATCATGGCTTGTTTATAGCCATACTCTTTAAAAAATTCCTGGAATGGTTTGGCCATAGTATTTTTTAGAGTTAAATTTGATTTAAATTTAATAATAGGTTCTTTAACCCAGAAGGTCATAAAAATCCCAAGCAACATAAACAAAGCTGTGGATATAAAAACGAATTGCCAGCTAAATTGATCAGCTAGAATTAGTGAAAGCGATCCAGGAATTAAGCTAGAAATTTTGTATGAATTTACGTGAATAGCATTTCCTAAGCCCAATTCATGATCAAGTAGAATCTCTCTTCTAAGAGCATCAATTACGATATCTTGACTTGCGCTAAAGCAAGCAATAAGAGTAGAAAGAATAACTATCGGTATTAGTTCAGTTTCTGGCGAGAACTGACCAACAAGCGCAACACTGAAGAGAAGTAAAATCTGAAAAATGAGTAACCAGCTTTTTCTCCTACCAAATTTAAATGAATAGGCATCAAAAATGGGAGCCCATATGAATTTCCAGGTGTAAGGTATTTGTATTAGAGAAAATAAGCCAATTATCTTAAGGTCAATATTTTCAATTCTTAGCCAGGCTGGAATAAGGCTTAATAAAATAAACAAAGGAAGTCCCGAAGAGAAACCGGCTAACAAGCAGACGCCCATTTTTTTGGAAAATACAGTTTGCTTCAGGCTATTCATTTATTTTGTAATTTTAAAGAGCGCTAAAGAAGCAAAAAAATTAGGCGCCAACGAAATCTTTTTATTATTAGTTAAAAAAAGTTCATGCTGAATTTTGTATTTTTTCCTAGAACACAATTCTTTGAAATCATTAATAGTACAAAGGTGAACATTTGGTGTGTTGTACCATTGGTAAGGAAGTTCTTTAGAAACCGGCATTTGCCCATTTAAAATTTGTAATCTATTTTTCCAATACCCAAAATTAGGAAAAGTAACGATTATATTCTTACCTACCCGATTCATTTCAGCTAAAATTTTTTCAATATGAACAATTGACTGTAGCGTTTGAGACAAAATAACATAATCAAACATATTGTCAGAAAATATTGAGAGCCCATCCTCCAGGTTCATTTGAAGCGTATTAACTTTATTAGCAATGGATTTTTCTATATTTTGATCTGAAATTTCAACCCCATAGCCTTTAGCATTTTTTTCGTTCCTAAGGTATTTCATTAAAGAGCCATCTCCGCTGCCAAGATCGAGAATATTAGAAGCAGGAGGAACCCATTGTGCAATAGTAATGAAATCTAATCTAATCATTTTGTGTATTTAAATATCTTTTAATAATTAAATGATAATGTTGATTATCAAGCAAAAAGGCATCATGACCTGCATCAGCCTGAATTTCTGTATAAGATACATTAATCTTATTATGTAAAAGAGCTTTCACTATTTCTTTAGATCGATGAGGTGAAAATCGCCAGTCACTAGAAAATGATACGACCAAGTAGTCCGCTGTAACATTTTTAAAAATAGTATTTAAATCTTTCTTATGAGTATATTCCAGATCAAAATAGTCTAATGCTTTTGTCATGCGAAGATAAGTATTTGCATCAAACTCGTTGGCAAATTTATCACCTTGGTAATTTAGGTAGGATTCAACTTCAAAGTCATTGCTAAAAGAATAGGAAAATTTTTTATCTTTTAATTTTCTTCCGAATTTTTTTCCCATAGAATCAATGGATAAATAGGTAATGTGACCTAACATTCTTGCTAGACGAAGACCAATCTTGGGTTTTTTATTAGTTAAGTAATAATCACCATTGTTAAAGTCTTTATCTGTAATGATTGATTGTCTGGCTACTTCATTAAAAGCAATATTTTGTGCAGTAAGATTTGGAGCTGCTGCAATACATAATACTTTTTTAACCATATTAGGAAAATCAATAGACCACTGTATCGCTTGCATACCACCAAGGCTGCCTCCTACAATAGCGTATAATTTTTTTATTCCCAGAAAGTCAATCAGTTCTTTTTGAGAGGCAACCCAATCTTTAACGGTAACAATCGGAAATTTTGATCCCCAAATTTTATTAGTTAATGGGTTTTTAGTTTTTGGCCCGGTACTCCCATCATTACCACCTAAATTATTGACCCCAATTACAAAGAATTTTTTTGTATCAATTGCCTTATTTGGACCAACCATATTATCCCACCAGCCAGGGTATTTATCTGATGATTTATATTTTCCAGCTATATGATGATTCCCTGATAAGGCATGTGGAATTAAGATAGCATTATCTTTATTTTTGTTTAATGAGCCGTAGGTTTCATAAATTAAATTAAAGGAATTGATAATTTTTCCTGATTCCAATTTCAATGCTTTTTTTGAATTGAAAGTTTTAGCCTTAACTATTCCAACTGAGTTGACCATTTGTTAATTTAATATTTTCCTTTTGTTATCCGATCATTACCACTTAAGTCTTTAAAAGTTTCAATGTTCTGAAAATTATTTTTTAAAAAAATATCACGAACATCTTTAGCTTGATTATAACCATGTTCAATATATAAGTAGCCGTTTTTTTTGAGGAAATTTTTAGATTTCGAGGCTATGTGACTAATATCCAACAATCCATCTGACTTTGATATTAATGCGGACTTTGGTTCATGACTAAGAAATTTCAGGTGCGGATCATTTGGTTTTATATAAGGGGGATTGGAGACAATAAAGTCAAATTTTTGTTTTGGTAAATTATTAAACCAATTACTTTCTATTACTTGCACGTTTTTAATTTGATATCTTTTAATATTTTTTGTCGTCACCCTTAAGGCTCTTTTTGATTTATCAATGAGAATGATTTCCTTAGGCATTAATTCAAGGGCAAGTGTAATGCCAATATTGCCAGTTCCACATCCTAGATCAGCAAATTTTAGATTGGTTTTATTTTTATAATCATTTTTAATCTCATCAATTAATTGCTCTGTCTCAGGGCGAGGAATTAATGTTGACTTTGTGACATAAAAAGTTCTTCCATAGAAATCCCATTCCTTAAAAATTATTGCTAAAGGAATACCACTGATTCTTTTGTCAAGTAACCTAGAAATTTCCTTTTCTATGCGCAGATTAAAAAAATCTTTCTCACAAAGAAAATTTATATTTTTTTTGTGAGAGACAAATTTTAAAATTTGATTAATTTCGAATTGAGCTTCGCGCTCACTGAGCTTCAGTTTTTTTTCAAATTGAATTTGATATTTTTTTTTCAGATGAAGAATTTTATTATTCATTCTCAGCGGCTAAAAGATCAGCCTGATGCTCTTGAGAAAGGGCAGAAATCATTTCTTCCAGGTCGCCATCCATAATGAAATCGATCTTATAGAGTGTTAAGTTAATTCTATGGTCTGTAATACGCCCTTGCGGAAAGTTATAAGTTCTTATTCGTTCACTGCGGTCGCCACTTCCAATTAAACTTTTACGTTCGGATGCAATTTTGCTTTGTTGTTCCTGGATCTGATTGTCTTTAATTTTAGCTGCCAATATACTCATTGCTTGCGCTTTATTTCGATGCTGAGACCTATCATCCTGACATTCAACTACAATTCCAGATGGGAGATGAGTAATTCTAACTGCAGAGTCAGTTTTATTAATATGCTGGCCTCCCGCGCCAGATGCCCTATACGTGTCAATTCTTAGATCAGCAGGATTAATATCTACATCTTCAATTTCATCTGCTTCAGGTAAAACGGCAACTGTGCAAGCAGAGGTATGAATTCTGCCTTGGGTTTCCGTATCTGGGACTCTTTGCACCCGATGACCGCCTGACTCAAATTTTAATTTTGAATAAGCCCCTTCCCCGTTAATTTTTGCAACTATTTCTTTGAAACCACCTAAACCACTTTCATTTGATGACATGACTTCAACTGTCCAATTATTTCTTTCAGCATAACGAGAATACATGCGAAAAAGGTCTGCAGAAAACAGGGCAGATTCATCTCCACCAGTACCCGCTCTAATTTCAAGAAAGATATTTTTATCATCATTTGGGTCTTTTGGTATTAAAAGTTTTTGCAGAGCCGATTCAATTCCATCCAACCTCTCTTCCCCTTCTGTTATTTCAATCTGGGCCATCTCTTTCATTTCTGGGTCTGATAAAAGCTCTTTTGCTTCATCTATATTTTTTAGAATATGTTTGTATTCAAGATAATTTTCAATTAGTGGTGTTAAGTCAGAATGCTCTTTTGATATTTTTTTAAATAAATTAAGGTCTTTTGTTATATCCTCTGACGATAATTGATTATTGAGATGATTATATTTGGTAACTAGATTTTCTAGTTTTTGTTTCATTGACTCTTTCATTATTTTTTATCCGTTAAATATATTTGTTTGATAAATTCCGCAGCAGACTTATCTTGATTTAATGATTTTGTAGGGTAATGCAGCAATTTTTTTATAATGTTTCTTGAAAGAGAATGACATACTTTTTCAGGGTCAGTGCCTTTTTTTAAGCTATCTAAAGCTTTCTTAAGTTCAATTTCTTTTATATCCTCAAAAAAATCTTGCAAGGTCAAAGTGAGTGAAGTGTTTTTGTTGGCAAGCGAGGCGTAATAAGAATTGACTATATCTTCTGAAAATTTATTTGCACGACTTAGTTCATTTTCTCTCAAGTGAAGATTTTCTTGAGATAGTTTTGCGAGGTCTTCAAGATTGTATAAAAATATATCGTCTAAATTCCCAACCTCTTTTTCAATATCCGCAGGAACAGCTAAGTCAATAAAAAACATAGGTTTATGTTTTCTTTTTTTGATTATGTTTTCAACTAGTCCCAGTCCAATAATTGGTAATTGGCTGCCCGTGCATGAAATGACTATGTCATAGTTATGAAGCGTCATAGGAATTTCGCTAATTAAGCAACTATCACCTTTAACAATCTTAGCTAAACTTTCTCCTCTATTCTTGGATCGATTAGCGATCATAACTTTTTTTGGATTTTTTTTAATGAAATATTTTGCGGTTAAGGTATTCATTTCGCCCGCCCCAATGAATAAAATTGATAAATCACTAATATTTCCAAATAATTTTTGCACAAGATTGAGTGCGGTAGATGCTATTGTTGTTGGGTTTGCACCGATATCTGTTTTTGACCTGACTTCTTTCGCAAATTGAAAAACCTTAGTGAAGAAATTATGAAAATTTTTACTAACCACATTTGAATTTTCAGAAATTTTAAATGCCTGTTTGATTTGTCCAAAAATTTGAGGCTCTCCAACAATCATGCTGTCTAATCCTGAAGCTACATTTAGTGCGTGCAGAAAAGCATCTTTATTTTTTTTGAAATAAGAATATTTTTTTACGTGACTAATGGCAACTTGATGATATTTGCTTAACCATTTTTCAATAAGCTCTGATTCTGTTTTTGAGGAGTATATTTCAGTTCTGTTGCAAGTGGATAGGATTACCACTTCAGAATTAAGCTCTTGTTTAAAACTTTCAAGCGCTTGGGAAATCAAATCTTGGTCAAAAACTAGCTTTTCCCGAATTGCAGTAGGTGCTGTTTTGTGATTAATTCCGAAAATGCTGACTTTCATTTATTTGTTAATAATCGCTATCAAGCTAAAAATATTGCTAAAAAGAAGTTAAAATAGCCATTTTACATGACTAAAGAGTAAATAAGGATTTTAAAAATGAGCAAAGAATTTAGAATTGCACCCAGTATTTTGTCAGCTGATTTTTCAAAGCTTGGACAAGAAATTAAAGATGTCATAGCCTCAGGCGCAGATATAATTCACTTTGATGTAATGGATAATCACTATGTTCCAAATTTAACTATTGGACCATTGGTATGTGAGGCAATCAGACCCCATACCGATGCAATTATAGATGTTCATTTAATGGTTAAACCGGTTGATCGCATCATTCCAGATTTTGCAAAAGCTGGCGCGAATATCATTACTTTTCATCCTGAAGGGTCTGAACATATCGACAGAAGTCTTTCTTTAGTAAGAGAGTTAGGTTGTAAATCTGGATTAGTTTTTAATCCTGCAACGCCATTAGATTATTTAGATTACGTAATGGATAAGATTGATATGGTACTTTTGATGTCAGTTAATCCAGGTTTTGGTGGACAGAAGTTCTTACCTTCTGCTTTAGAAAAATTAAAAGAAGCTCGAAAAAGAATAGATACTTATACTGAACAAACAGGAAAAGAAATCTGGCTTGAAATTGATGGCGGCGTCAATGCAAAAAATATTGCTGAAATAGCTGCCGCAGGTGCAGATACATTTGTTGCTGGTTCCGCAGTTTTTGGTGCCGCAAAAGACTCTGACCCAAATCGATATGATTCAATTATTAAAGATTTAAGAAAGGCTCTTGAGAGTATCTAAATTGACTGGATCGATTAAAGCTTTTCTTTTTGATTTGGATGGAACAATGTTTGATACAGCGCCTCAGCTTTGTCAGGCAGTAAACCAAATGTTAGCTGCGCTGAATTTGCCAGAACTGGAATCAAGCGAAATAAGAAATTTTATTGGTAAAGGCGCTTTCAATCTTGTAGTCAAATCAATCGCAAAGGCAAATAAAGGTAATAGTGATATAGATATCGACGTTGCTTTTGAATATTTCCAAAATTTTTATATGAAAAACGCAGCTGATAGTTATGCTTACGATGGTGTAATTGAAACGCTTCAAGCTTTAAAAGGCAGGGGGTATAGACTTGCTTGTGTAACAAATAAACCGTCAAAATTTACCAATCAAATTCTTGAAAGAAATAATACGCAAGCCTTGTTTGATTGTATTATAAGTGGCGATGAGATGTTAAGCCTTAAGCCAGATCCTTTCTCTATCCGATATGTTTGTGAGAAATTTGGCATAAAAACCTCCGAGGCACTCATGGTCGGTGACTCAAACAATGATATTGATTCAGCCTATGCTGCAGGAGCTAAAATAGCTTTTGTTCCATACGGGTATCAAACTCAAGAGGAAATAAAGATTGACCGTATTGATCAAAAGATCAATTCAATAAAAGAGTTAGTAGAGCTTATTAACTAAATGACTAAGAATAACCTAACCAAGAAAGAAGTTGCTGTTTTAGTCCAAAATGGATTTAATAAGATCCCTCTTGTTAGACAAAACTTTTCTGATTTAGATACCCCGCTATCATTATATCTTAAGACTGCTAATTCAGATTATTCCTATCTTTTAGAATCGGTTGAGGGCGGAGAGCGTTTTGGAAGATATTCAATAATTGGGCTCCCCGCGAAAAGAGTTTACAAGATTAATAATTTTGAAATTTCTATTTATGAAAGTGGCGAACTGATTAAATCAATGGTTCATAAAAATCCTTTAGATTTTATCAATGATCTGATCAGTTCATTTAAGGCGCCTAAAGATCTTGATTTGCCAAGATTTACAGGTGGTTTAGTTGGGTATTTTGGGTATGAAACGATTCAATATATCGAACCTAAATTGTTAAAAAAATATGAAGGTGATGAACTTAATTTGCCTGATATTCTGTTAATGGAATCGGAAGAAGTGATTGTCTTTGACAATCTGACAAACAAACTTTCAATTTTAAAATATATCTCTCATGAGAATGAGTATGATTTTGCTGAATCAAGATTAGATGAAATTTTTAATCAAATACAAAAAAATAAGGTTGAAATAAAAAACCTAGAAACTAAGACGAATAGTAAACCTATATCAAATTTTGGTGAAGATAATTACAAGAAGGCAGTAGATAAAATAAAAGAATATATCCTTGAAGGGGATGTTATGCAGGTTGTTTTGTCGCAAAGACAGATGCTTGATTTCAAAGCGTCACCAATTTCTTTATATAGGGTTCTAAGAACGATTAATCCATCTCCTTATATGTTTTTTTATAATATGGGAGATCATTTTATTGTTGGTGCTTCCCCTGAGATTTTGGTAAGGCTAGATCATGGTAAAGTCACTGTAAGACCAATTGCAGGTACTCGACCTCGCGGCAAAGATGAGCATGAAGATCGCATGTTAGAAAAAGATTTATTAGCAGATCCAAAAGAAATTGCCGAGCATGTTCAATTAATGGATCTAGGTAGGAATGATATTGGAAGAGTATCGATGCCTGGGTCTGTTGAAGTGACTGATAATATGACCATTGAAAGATATTCACATGTGATGCATATTGTTTCAAATGTTGTAGGTGATATCAAAAAAAATATGACTGCGGTGGATGTTGTGAAAGCAACATTCCCAGCAGGCACTGTAAGTGGGGCCCCAAAGGTTAGGGCAATGGAAATTATTAACGAGCTTGAAAAAACAAAACGTGGGATCTACGCCGGCGCAGTAGGCTATATTGATTTTGATGGCGACATGGATATCGCAATTGCAATTAGAACGGGAGTGATAAAAAACAATAAATTATATGTGCAGGCTGGCGCAGGCATTGTAGCAGACTCTGTGCCTGAAAAAGAATGGGAAGAAACAATTAATAAAGCGAAAGCTGTGCTAAGAGCAGCCGAATTAATAGAAAGTGAATTTTAATAAATATGTTGCTCATGATCGATAACTATGATTCTTTCACCTATAACATCGTTCAGTATTTGGCTGAACTAGGCCAAGAAGTTCAAGTTTTTAGAAATGATCAAATTACAATTGACCAAATAAAAAAATTAAAGCCTCAGTATATTGTGATTTCTCCAGGACCTTGCACACCAAATGAAGCGGGAATATCACTTGATGTAATCAAAGAGTTTAAGGGTGCTGTTCCGATATTAGGAGTATGTTTAGGTCATCAATCGATTGGACAAGCTTTTGGCGGCAAAGTGATACATGCAAAGAAAATCATGCATGGAAAAACATCTCTTATTTCACATAGCAATCAAGGCGTTTTTAAAGATCTTAAAAATCCTTTTACAGCAACTCGCTATCATTCGCTAGTGGTTGAAAAAGACAGCTTGCCAGAAGATTTAGAAATAACAGCCTGGACTGAAGACGATGGTGAAATCATGGGGCTGAGACATAAAAAATTTGCAATCGAGGGCGTGCAGTTCCATCCCGAGTCTATCTTGAGTGAACATGGACATGACTTATTAAATAATTTCTTAAAAGCTTATGAGTGAAATTTTAGAGCAAATTATTGCAAAAAAAGATTTAACGTCTAAAGAAATGACCCATGTCATGCAAGGTATTGTTGAGGGTGGGTTTAGTAACAATTATGTTGCAGGACTTTTGATTGCTCTCCGTATGAAAGGTGAATCTGTTGATGAGCTCGTTGGAGCTGCAAATTTTCTAAGAGCAAAGTCAACTAAGTTAGATTTAGATACGTTCGATTTAGTTGATACTTGCGGAACGGGGGGTGACGGCTTACATACTTTTAATATTTCAACCACAAGCTCTTTTGTTGCTGCAGCTGCTGGCGTCAAAATCGCCAAGCATGGGGGACGATCTGTTTCTTCTGCAAGCGGTAGCATTGATGTGCTTGAAAGTTTAGGCATCAATGTCAACATCGATGCTGCAAGATTAAAAAAATTAATTAGCACAGTTGGCATTGGTTTTATGTTTGCTGCTAATTTTCATCCTGCAATGAAAGTGGTTGCGCCTATCAGAAAAGATTTAGGTGTAAGAACTATATTTAATCTTCTTGGTCCTTTAATAAATCCAGCAAATGTAAAGAAACAAATTGTTGGTGTTTTTCATAAAAATTTCACAGCTAAACTTGCTGAAGCCCTTTTAAAATTAAATTCTCATTCTGCTATGGTTGTTCATAGCCGAGACGGAATGGATGAAATATCGATGAACGATATTACCTATGTTGCCGAGTTAAAGCAGGGAAAAATCTTAGAATATGAGATTGATCCTAAAAAATATAATTTACATGCTGAAGGTAATAAATCCATTATTGCTAATTCTATTGAAGAGTCTAAGAAAATTTTATTAAGTGTCTTGAACAATGAAAATACGGATGCAAAAAAGATAGTGATCCTGAATGCAGCTGCAACAATCTATGTTAGTGGTTTGGCCAACTCTTATGAAGATGGGATTAATATTGCAACACTAATGATAGAAAATCAAAAAGCATTAGCATTATTAGATGATTTAGTGAGGGCATCTCATGAGTAATATTCTTGAAAAAATTGTTCTTACAAAAAAACAAGAAGTTAAACAATTTAAATTAACTAATCCGATTGATAATTTAAAAAAATCATTAAATCTTTGTGCGCCGCCAAAAGATTTTGTTGCGGCAATTAGTGCAAAGCATGCATCTGGGCAAGCTGCAGTGATAGCAGAAATTAAGAAAGCAAGCCCCTCAAAGGGTGTGATTAGAGAAAATTTTAATCCAGTTGAAATTGCAAAAACTTATCAGAGCAATAATGCCGCTTGTTTGTCCGTGCTGACTGATGAAGAGTATTTTCAGGGGCATTTGGATTTTCTGGCTCAAGTTCGATCAGCTGTGGAAATTCCATTATTAAGAAAAGATTTTATTATCGATCCTTATCAAATTTTTCAAGCAAGAAAATATGGCGCAGATTGCATTTTATTAATTGTTGCCATACTAAATGATGAAGAGCTAAGTGATTTTGAATCAATTGCAAATGATCTTGGTATGGCGGTTTTGGTTGAAGTACACGACCAAGTAGAATTAGATAGAGCTTTAAATTTAAAAACTCAATTGGTTGGTATTAATAATCGCAATTTAAAAACATTTGACGTTTCACTCAAAACGACTTTAGATCTTTGTAAATCTATTGGCCAAGATAGAATCGTTATTACAGAGTCTGGCATTTTTACTCAAGCTGACGTCTCTTTGATGCAAACTAACCAGATTAATACTTTTCTTATTGGTGAGTCATTTATGAGACAGGAAGACCCAGGTGAAGCAATGAATCAACTATTTCAATTTGGTGTTTAAATATGAAGCTTTCTAATAGACCAAGACGCATGAGAGCAAATGAATTCTCTCGTTCATTAATGAGAGAAACCTCGATTTCAACGACTGATTTAATCTTGCCTTTATTTGTTATTGAGGGTCAGGATAGGGCTGAAGATGTCAAGTCTATGCCAGGCGTGCAAAGACTGAGCCAGGATTTAATATTAAAAAAAATTGAAGAGGCAATGAAACACAAGATCACTACTTTTGTTTTTTTCCCGGTAATCGATAAAAAATTAAAATCTGAATCTGCAGTTGAGGCATTCAATCCTAATGGTTTAGTTCAAGAGGTTGTCAGAAGTGTTAAGAAGAATTTTCCTGAGGCAGGTGTCATCACAGATATTGCATTAGATCCTTATACTATCCATGGCCAAGATGGACTCATGAACAACTATGGAGAAATCTTGAATGATGAAACAGTTGAAATTTTAGTCAAACAAGCCATAAGTCATGCAGAAGCAGGGGCGGACGTCGTTTCGCCATCGGATATGATGGATGGGCGCATCAGAGCAATTCGAGATGAACTGGAAACGAATAAGTTTATCAATACGAAAATTTTAGCCTATTCTGCAAAATACGCCTCAAGCTTTTATGGTCCATTTCGAGAAGCTGTTGGCTCTGCTAATAATCTAGCGGGGGCAAGTAAAGAAACCTATCAAATGGATCCAGCCAATTCAAATGAGGCCATTCATGAAACAAAATTAGATCTCGATGAGGGCGCTGATATGGTCATGGTAAAACCGGCGATGCCTTATTTGGATATTATTTATCGCGTTAAAACTGAATTAAAGAAACCAACTTTTGCTTATCAAGTCTCAGGTGAATATTCAATGATAAAGGCTGCAGCGCAAAACGGATGGCTTAATGAGCAAGAAATTATTTTGGAATCCTTGCTGGGTATAAAACGCGCTGGTGCTGATGCGATTTTGACTTACTTTGCACTAGATGTTGCAAAGTGGATCAACAAATAATTCAACCTTTTTAAATTGTTCAATTGTTAATCCCTTGCCGGTCATAATGGATTCTTTTTTGTTAACAAAAAGATACTGCTCAAAATAGACTGATAAGTTTAAGGCAACATCATGAAAATAAATTAAGTACTTTTCTATTAAATGCGGATTTGTCTCTTTTGGTTCAATTTCAAATGAAATATTATTATTCAATAACTTATATTCAATCTCTTTAGTATCATCACTATAAAGGTAAATTAAAATTTTCTGATTTTGGATATATTTTCCGGATGCTAATGGCCCATTAATGTGCGGATGGAAATCTTTAAAAATAAGCATAAATTCGAGTGCAATTTTTTTAAGTAGAGCAAATTCCTCTCCGTTAATATCGCTTAAGGATTTTAAATTCTGGTAGGCGGTCAGGGCTTGGTCAATATCATGATTGGATGGCAGTATCTTTTGATCGTTAAAGTTTAGCGTTTTGGCAGCTTTCTTTTTTGCAAACAGGTAGTCAGATACTCCCTCTTCAAAAATAATCTCGGCCGCTTTGTTAGCGATTGATTTTTTGATTATCTTGTCTGAAATTTTTTTCATTAATTAATCATAAAGAAAGCATTTTCTTTTGGGAGAAATTCTTCGTAGAAGTACTCCCATATACCTTCGTTGCGATCATTATTAATCAGAGTACCATCTGCAGGATTGATTTTATGTGGCACTATGCCCTCAGGCTCTGCATAAATTTGTTCTGGATAATCTTGCAGAATCTTATCCATGTATTCTATCCAAATTGGTAATGCCGCCCTTGATCCAGTTTCAAATTCACCCAGTGACTTAGGTTGATCATAACCAAACCAAGTTAATGTAATCACATTTGGGTTATAACCAACAAACCAGGCATCAATAAGATCATTCGTCGTTCCCGTCTTGCCTGCGATATCAGAGCGCTTTAATGATTTAGCTTTTTGAGCTGTGCCATAATTAATCACGTCTTTTAACATGGAGTCCATGATAAATGCGTTTCTTGGATCAATGACGCGCGGAATATCTTGATTGGTAACACTAGATTTTAATTTTATTTTACGGTTATTAGAGTCAATGATCTTATCGATATAGTAATAGTCTTTTAAATAACCACCATTCGCAAATACACTAAATCCATTGATTAAGTTTATGGGTTTTACTTCTGCAACACCGAGGGCTAATGCGAGATAAGGGGGAATTCTTTTCTTTTCAAAACCAAAGCGGGTTAAGTAGTCTTGCGCATATTTAGGTCCAATTTCTTTTAAGGTTCTGATGGCAACAATATTTTTAGATTTTGCAAGCCCTACCCTTATTCTTGTTGGACCGTCAAATTTTTCATCATAGTTTTGTGGCTCCCAACTCTCTTTTGAAAGGAGCTCATCTGCGGTCATAAAAAAAGGGGCGTCGTTGACAAGTGTTGCGGCGGTTATGCCCTTTTCTAATGCTGCTGAATAGATAAATGGTTTAAAAATTGAACCAGGCTGACGATAGGCTTGCGTGATGTGATTGAATTTATTTTTTTGAAAATTAAATCCACCCACAAGGGCTAATATCTCGCCGGTATTTGGGTCCATTGAAACTAATGCAGATTCAACATTCGGAAGCTGTGTAAGATGCCATTCGTTATTTTTGTTATAAAAATGCACTATTGAGCCGACGGTGATTTTAGGGTCCTTAGCGTTATCTTTTTTGATGAGCTCTAAGCCATTTTTCAAGACAATAATTGTTTTGCCATTTTTGAGATAGGCTTTGATTTGTAAAGGTTGTTTTTCAAGAATTACCCCCGGAATAAAATCGTTATAAACGGGATAGTTTTTAAGCGTTTCATGAGCGAGATTCACTTGGTCTTCTATTTTTTTTATTTGAGTGATTTTAATTTGTCCGTCTGGATCTCTTGGCTGGTGTCGGTTGATGTAATCAAGGATGCCATTGAGGACTGCCTTGTTGGCAATTTTTTGATTCTTGGCTCTGATCGTTGTATAAACTTTTAAGCCACTAGAATAAATTTTGTCTCCAAATTCATCAAATAACTCTTTGCGGACCATTTCAGCGATATACTCCGCATCAACTTCAGTTTTCTTTTGATTTTCCTTGAGTGAGATTTTTTGTTCCGATGCTAATATATAGCTACTTTCATCAATAAATCCATGTCTTAACATTCCCGCTAATACATCTTTTTGACGACTAACGGCTAAATCATAATTAATAAAGGGATTATATTTGCTCGGCGCTTTGGGTAATCCCGCAAGTAATGCAATCTCAGATAAATTGATCTGATCTAAGGTTTTACCAAAGTATGTTTCAGCCGCGGATGCAAAACCAAAACTTCTTTGACCTAAATATATTTGATTGATATAGAGTTCTAGTATTTCTTCTTTGGAGAGTTTTTTTTCGATTTTAAATGAAAGCAAAATCTCATTTACTTTTCTTTTAATGGTTCGGTCTGAGGACAGAAAAAAGTTTCGAGCAACCTGCATGGTGATGGTGCTAGCGCCCTGAAAACCAGAGCCGAGAAAGTTAGAAACAGCAGCTCTAGCAATACCAATATAGTCAATCCCATGATGCTCAAAAAAGCGTCGGTCCTCTGTTGAGATAATGGCATTAATCATTTTTTGTGGAACGTTTTCAATTTTTATAAAATCCCTTCTTTCTTCGCCAAACTCAGATATTAAATTTCCTTCTTTGGTATAAATCTGGAGCGGTTCTTTAGGGCGGTAAATTTTGAGGGAATCAACATCAGGTAAAGTTGGGTTGATGATGAGGATAGAATAAAATCCCAAAGCAATCATTGATAAGCCAAGTAAGAAAAAGATGAAAAGTAGATGTTTGAAAGATTTCATTTATTTTTTTTTACAGGGTACTTTAGGCTAAAATTAGGGTTAAAAGTATTATATATGAGTTTCTATGAAAATTATTTTAGTGGGCATGATGGGTTCTGGAAAAACAACGATCGGGAGAGCGTTGAGTAAATTTTTAGATTTAGAATTTATTGACCTTGATCATGCAATTGAAAGTCATACCGGGGTCAAGGTGAGTACCATATTTGAGATCGAGGGCGAAGCAGGTTTTAGAGATCGTGAATCAATGGCATTAAGCGAGATTTTACAAAATGATAATTTTGTATTGGCTACAGGAGGCGGGGCAATCTTAAGTGATGATAATCGAAATTTAATTTTAAAATCTGAAGCACATGTTGTTTATCTTAAGGCTGATACAGAAACTATTTTACATCGACTTAAAAATGATCAATCAAGACCATTATTGAATAATCCAAATAAAAAAGAGGCGTTAGAAAAATTAATGACCAGTCGCGCAGAGCTATACGAATCAGTGTCAAACATTTCTATTGATACACGCAATGCGAAGTCAAATATAATTGTGAAAAAAATAATTGAAATGATTAAACAATGAAGATATTAAATTTAGATTTAAAGGATAGGAGCTATCCTATATATATAGGTCAAGATTTATTGGCTGATAAACA